>NC_019673.1:0-631818 GCF_000328705.1 Saccharothrix espanaensis DSM 44229
TTGTCCGACCACCAGGCCGACCTGGGTCGCGTGTGGGAGCAGGTCGTGCAGGAGCTGGCCGCCAGCACGTTGTCCCCGCAGCAGCGCGCCTGGATGCGCGTGACCCGCCCCATCGGTCTGCTCGACGGGACCGCGTTGCTGGCCGCGCCGTCCGATTTCGCGAAAGAGGCGATCGAGCGGGCGTTGCGCGAGCCGATCACGGCCGCGCTGTCGCGCCGGCTGGGCCGCGCGGTGTCCCTGGCGGTGAAGGTCGACTCACCCGAACCGGTGAACGGCCCGCCGACCACGCCGATCCCGGTGCCCGGCATCAAGCCGATGCCGATGCCCGTGCCGGGTCCGCCGACCAACGGCCTCGGCCCCGCCGAGCTCCCGCTCGGGTCCGAGGACTCCGAGACCGACGAAGAGGTGGACGAGGAGGGCGACGCGCTCGCCGCCGTCACCGAGATCTGGCCCACGTTCAGCGGCGGTGCGCCGAGCGGCACGCCGTTCACCCGGCCCGCGAACCCGGCCTCGTCGCAGACCCGGCTCAACGAGAAGTACAACTTCGACACCTTCGTGATCGGCGCGTCCAACCGGTTCGCCCACGCGGCGGCGGTCGCGGTCGCCGAGGCACCCGCCCGCGCCTACAACCCGCTGTTCATCTGGGGCGAGTCCGGGCTGGGCAAGACCCACCTGCTGCACGCGGTCGGGCACTACGCCCAGCGGCTGTTCCCCGGCATGCGGGTGCGGTACGTGTCGACCGAGGAGTTCACGAACGACTTCATCAACTCGCTGCGCGACGACCGGAAGGTCGCGTTCCAGCGGCGGTACCGGGACATCGACGTGCTGCTGGTGGACGACATCCAGTTCCTGGAGGGCAAGGAAGGCACCCAGGAGGAGTTCTTCCACACCTTCAACACGCTGCACAACTCGAACAAGCAGATCGTGGTCTCCTCCGACCGGCCGCCCAAGCGGCTGGAGACGCTGGAGGACCGGCTGCGCACCCGGTTCGAGTGGGGCCTGATCACCGACATCCAGCCGCCCGAGCTGGAGACCCGGATCGCGATCCTGCGCAAGAAGGCCGCCCAGGACCGGCTGGCCGCGCCCGCCGACGTGCTGGAGTTCATCGCCTCGCGGATCGAGCGCAACATCCGCGAGCTGGAGGGCGCGCTCATCCGGGTCACCGCGTTCGCGTCGCTGAACCGGCAGCCGGTGGACATCCAGCTGGCCGAGATCGTGCTGCGCGACCTCATCCCGGACTCGCACGCGCCGGAGATCACCGCGCCGACGATCATGGCCGTCACCGCCGAGTTCTTCAGCGTGTCCATGGACGACCTGTGCGGGCCCGGCAAGACGAAGGTGCTCGCCCAGGCCCGGCAGATCTCCATGTACCTGTGCCGCGAGCTGACCGACCTGTCGCTGCCGAAGATCGGCCAGACGTTCGGCGGCCGTGACCACACGACGGTCATGCACGCGGACAAGAAGATCCGCAAGGAGATGGCCGAGCGCCGCCGGGTGTACGAACAGGTGCAGGAGCTGACGTCGCGCATCAAGCAGCGCGCCCGCCACACCCCCTGAGTCGTCCCCACCGCCTCACCGACGGCCACCGCGGCCCGCCGCACCGCCCGGCGAGTCCGCACCGGACACCACCGACAGCCCCGCCTCCGACCCGGAGGCGGGGCTGTTCGCCGTCCGCCCGCGCCGCACCCGGGTGCGGCGTCCGGCACCCGGCTGCGGCCCGCGCGGACCCGTCCGGCACCCGGGTGCGGCCGGCGGTCGATCGCGGCGCACCCGGGTGCGGCCGGCGCGGATCGGTCCCGCACCCGGGTGCGGCCGGCCCGCGCACGGCTCGCACCCGGGTGCCGGACGGACCGGGCCGGGCCCGCCGCGGGGGTCCGGAAGGCGCTCGCGGAGGGCCGGATCCGGGCCCGCGACGGCCGTCCGGAGGGCCCGGGAACGGGCTGGGCGGCGGCTCGAACCCGGGGCGGAACCCGGGTGGCGGCGGGTGTTGCGCGGGTGAACCGGCGGCTTCGACGTTGTCCACAGGCCTGGAAAAGCACTGATCGGGCGAGATCCAGGCCACGATCACCCTGTGCAGCACCCGGGTACAACTCGGCCCACACCCGGGGATACACCCGGGGACAACTCGGCTCAACTGTGGACCGAACGGAGCACCGCCGTAGTTCTCCCCGGGTGCGGCGATCTGTCCCCGGGTGACAACCCGTGTTCGTCCACACCTCCATGGGGGTGACAAGCTGCGAGAACGCCTGTTGTCCACACAATCCACAGCCCCTACTGCTGTTGCTGTTGTCTTCCCTTGAAGAGAAGAACAAAGAAAAAACAGCGGGGGTCGGGCCCGGGGACAGCGCCCCGTCCCCGGGGGAACCCGGGTGTGGCCCCGAGGTGACGAACCGCGCCCCGACGCTCTACGGTTGAGCCTCCGCGCCGATGGTCGGAACGATCCGGCGAGGGACGCGGCTCCCCAACCCCCACCGCAACGCTCGCTGTTGTCGTGGACCATGCCGACTTGAGGACTTTGAGAGAGGACGCCTCATGAAGATCCGCGTCGAGCGCGACGGCCTGGCCGACGCCGTCGCCTGGGTCGCGCGCAGCCTGCCGTCCCGGCCGCCGGTCCCGGTGCTCGGTGGTGTTCTGCTCGACGCCGGGGCGGAGGACGGCTCCGGCGAGGCGCTCACCGTCTCCGGGTTCGACTACGAGGTCTCGGCGCAGTGCGGCGTGCCGGCCACGATCGCGGACGGCGGCAAGGCGCTGGTCTCCGGCCGGCTGCTCGCGGACATCACCAAGGCGCTGCCCAACCACCCGGTCGAGATCGCGGTGGACGGCTCCCGGATGACGATCAGCTGCGGCTCGGCGCGCTTCTCGCTGCCGACCATGCCGGTCGAGGACTACCCCCAGCTGCCGTCCATGCCGCAGGTCGCGGGCCAGCTCCCCGGCGAGGTGTTCGGCGAGGCCGTGTCGCAGGTCGCCGTCGCGGCGGGCAAGGACGACACGCTGCCGATGCTGACCGGTGTCCGGCTGGAGATCGGCGAGGGCAAGGTGACCCTGGTCGCCACCGACCGGTTCCGGCTCGCGATGCGCGAGTTCGACTGGCAGCCCGACGAGTCGCTCGGCGAGGTCGCCGTCCTCGTCCCGGCCAAGACGCTCAACGACGCCGCGAAGACGCTCGGCGCGTCCGGCGCGAAGATCGAGCTCTCGCTCGCCGCCAACGACGGCCTGCTCGGCCTGTCCGGCACCGGCCGGCGGACCACCACCCGGCTGCTCGACGCCGACTTCCCGAAGTACCGCCAGCTGCTGCCGACCGAGCACTCGGCGGCCGCGGTGATCGAGGTCGACTCGCTGGTGCAGGCGATCAAGCGGGTCTCGCTGGTCGCCGAGCGCGGCACGCAGGTCCGGCTGGAGTTCGCCGACTCGGCGCTCAAGCTCTCCGCCGGCGGTGACGACGAGGGCAGCGCCGAGGAGGAGCTCCCGGTCGACTACACCGGCGACGCGGTCACCATCGCGTTCAACCCGACCTACCTGCACGAGGGCCTCCAGGCCGTGCGCACCCCCAAGGCGCACCTGTCGTTCACCACCCCCAGCCGCCCGGCGCTGCTCAAGCCGGTGGACGAGGATGGCAACGTGGCGCCCGGCTACCTGTACCTGCTCATGCCCGTGCGCCTGCCCGGCTGATCACCCAGATCCGCTGATCACCCAAGACCCCAGGGGAGAACACGACCGTGCAGCTCGGACTCGTCGGCCTCGGCAAGATGGGCTTCAACATGCGCGAGCGGATCCGCCGCGCGGGGCACGAGGTGGTGGGCTACGACCGCAACCCGGACGTGACCGACGCCGACTCGCTGGCCGACATGGTGGACCGGCTCGCCGCGCCGCGCGTGGTGTGGGTGATGGTGCCGGCCGGTGACATCACCCGGCAGACCATCGCCGAGCTCGGCGACCTGCTGGCGCCCGGCGACCTGGTGATCGACGGCGGCAACTCGCGGTTCACCGACGACTCGAAGAACGCCGAGGCGCTGGACGCCAAGGGGGTCGCCTACGTCGACGCCGGCGTGTCCGGCGGCGTGTGGGGGCTGGAGAACGGCTACGGCCTGATGGTCGGCGGCGAGGCCGAGCACGTCGAGCGGGCGATGCCGATCTTCGACGCGCTGCGCCCGGAGGGTCCGCGCGAGGAGGGCTTCGCGCACGCCGGCAAGGTCGGCGCGGGCCACTTCGCGAAGATGGTGCACAACGGCATCGAGTACGGCCTGATGCAGGCCTACGCCGAGGGCTTCGAACTGCTGGAGGCCTCGAAGCTGGTCGAGGACGTGCCGGCGACGATCAAGGCGTGGCAGCGCGGCACCGTGGTCCGGTCCTGGCTGCTCGACCTGCTGGTCCGCGCGCTGGACTCGGACCCGGAGCTGGACGACCTGCGCGGCCACGTGGAGGACTCGGGCGAGGGCCGGTGGACCGTCGAGGAGGCGATCAACCACGCGGTGCCCGCGCCGGTGATCTCCGCCGCGCTGTTCGCCCGGTTCGCGTCCCGCCAGGACGACTCGCCCGCCATGCGCGCGGTCGCCGCGTTGCGCAACCAGTTCGGCGGCCACGCCGTGCAGGCTGCCGGTCCCTCTTCCGGTTCCGGCAGCACACAGAGCTGAGCCTTGTACGTCCGACACCTGCAAGTCGCGGACTTCAGATCGTGGGAGCAGGCGGACCTGGCGTTCGAGCCGGGGGTGAGCGTGCTCGTCGGGCGCAACGGCCAGGGCAAGACGAACCTGGTCGAGGCGCTCGGCTACGTGGCCACCCTCGGGTCGCACCGGGTCGCGACGGACGCCCCGCTGATCCGGCACGGCGCGCCGCGCGCGGTGGTGCGCGTGGCGGTGGTCAACGAGGGCCGCGAGCTGCTGGTCGAGCTGGAGATCACGGCGGGCAAGGCGAACCGGGCGCGGATCAACCGCGGTCCGGTGCCGCGGCCGCGCGACGTGCTCGGCATCCTGCGCACCGTGCTGTTCGCGCCGGAGGACCTGGCGCTGGTGCGCGGCGACCCCGGTGAGCGGCGGCGGTTCCTCGACGAGCTGCTCACCAGCCGGTCGCCTCGGTACGCCGGCGTGCGCAGCGACTACGAGCGGGTGCTCAAGCAGCGCGGCGCGCTGCTCAAGAGCATCCGGTCGGTGCGGTCGGCGGACGTGGGCACGCTCGACGTGTGGGACGGGCACCTGGCCCGGCACGGCGCGGAGCTGCTGGCGGGCCGGCTGGACCTGGTGGCCGACATCGCGCCGCACGTGGCGCGGTCCTACGCGGAGGTGGCCCCGGAGTCGCGGCCGGCGGTGATCGGCTACCGGTCGAGCCTGGGCGAGGCGTTCCCGGGCACGCACGACCGGGCGGAGCTGGAGGAGGCGTTGCTGGCCGAGCTGGGCCGGGTGCGCGGGCAGGAGATCGACCGGGGCGTGTGCCTGGTCGGTCCGCACCGCGACGACCTGGAGCTGGCGCTCGGCGAGCTGCCCGCGAAGGGCTACGCCAGTCACGGGGAGTCATGGTCCTTCGCCTTGGCGCTCCGGCTCGGCGGCTACGAGATGCTGCGTGTCGAGGGCGCCGAGCCGGTGCTCGTGCTGGACGATGTGTTCGCCGAGCTCGACCGGGGTCGGCGGCGGCAACTGGCGAAGGTGGCGGCGGCGGCGGAGCAGGTCTTCATCACCGCGGCGGTCGCCGAGGACGTGCCCGAGGAGCTCGTCGGCGCGCGTTTCGAGGTTCGCCACGGGGAGGTGCACCGTGCCTGACGAGATCCGCCAATCGGGTGTGATTGGACGCACATCTGGGGACAACCCTGTGGATGGTGTGGATAACTCGGCCACAGAAGGGCACCTGTCCACACCTGAAGTCGCACAAGAGGGTGGATTGAAGGGGTCCGACCTCGCTCGGGCTGCCTTGGAGGCCGCTCGGGCCTCGGCCAAGGAGCGCGGCACGCGGACCGTCCGCAAGGGCGGCGCCGGGGGTGCGGCCCGTCGCCGGCGGCGGCGCTGGTCGGGCGCGGGCCCGGACGACCGGGACCCCCAGCCGCTGGGCCGGCTGGCCTCGCGGATCGCCGCGGACCGGGGGTGGACCGAGCGGCTCGCCGGCGGCCAGGTGTTCGCCCGGTGGCCGAAGCTGGTCGGCGAGGACGTGGCCGAGCACGCGCAGCCCGTTGCGTTCAGTGACGGTGAGTTGACCGTGCAGGCCGACTCCACGGCGTGGGCCACCCAGCTCCGGCTGCTCCAGCGGGAGCTGTTGAAGCGCATCGCCGCCGGTGTCGGCAACGGCGTGGTGCACAAGCTCAAGGTGCAGGGGCCGGCGGCCCCCAGCTGGCGTTACGGCCCCAGGCACGTCCCGGGTCGCGGACCACGTGACACCTACGGGTGAGCTTCGCGAGGGCGTCAGCGGCGATTCTACGGCGCGGTGAGCGCTCAGCAGCCGATTCGCACCCCGGCAACCGCCGCGCGGACCCTTCCGTCTTCACTTTGGGCCGTCTGTGAGCAAACCAGAGGTGTCCTTGGTGGGTTTCTGGACGTCTCGCCCAGTAGAATCGAGGGGTATAGCGTGACCGCAGCGTCGCACCCTTCGGTGGCGAGTCGCTTGACGTCCGAGGAGACACCAGGCCCGTGGCAGCCAAGAAGAATGAGTACAGCGCGTCTTCGATCACCGTCCTAGAGGGTCTGGAGGCGGTCCGCAAGCGGCCCGGCATGTACATCGGGTCCACCGGCGAGCGCGGTCTGCACCACCTCATCTGGGAGGTCGTGGACAACTCGGTCGACGAGGCCATGGCCGGGTACGCGACCAAGGTCGACGTCACCCTGCTGGCCAACGGCGGCGTCCGGGTGATCGACGACGGCCGCGGCATCCCGGTCGGCATGCACCCCGTGGAGCAGAAGCCCACCCTGGAGGTGGTGCTGACCAAGCTGCACGCGGGCGGCAAGTTCGACAGCGACTCCTACGCGGTGTCCGGCGGCCTGCACGGCGTCGGCATCTCCGTGGTGAACGCGCTGTCGACCGCGATCGACGTGGAGATCAAGACCGACGGTTTCACGTGGAACCAGCGCTACGAGGCGACCAAGCCCGCGCACGAGCTGCGCCAGGGCGAGGCGACCGAGGAGACCGGGACGACCATCACGTACTGGGCGGACCCGGACATCTTCGAGACCACCGAGTACAACATCGAGACCATCTCGCGCCGGTTGCAGGAGATGGCGTTCCTGAACAAGGGCCTCACCATCATCCTGCGCGACGAGCGCGTGCAGGACGCCGACGTCGAGGCCGACGCCGAGGGCCACGTGGCGGCGGTGAAGGAGCGCAGGTTCCACTACCCCGGTGGGCTGGAGGACTTCGTCCGCCACATCAACCACACCCGCGAGGCCGTGCACGAGAAGGTCATCTCGTTCGAGGCCAAGGGCGAGGACCTCGAGGTCGAGGTCGCGATGCAGTGGAACACCGGCTACACGCCGTCGGTGTACACCTTCGCCAACACGATCAACACGCACGAGGGCGGCACCCACGAAGAGGGCTTCCGCGCCGCGCTGACCCGCGTGGTCAACGAGTACGCGCGCGAGAAGAAGCTGCTCAAGGAGAAGGACACCAACCTCACCGGCGACGACATCCGCGAGGGCCTGGCCGCGATCATCTCGGTCAAGCTCAAGGAGCCCCAGTTCGAGGGGCAGACGAAGACCAAGCTGGGCAACAGCGAGGCCAAGTCGTTCGTGCAGAAGTCGGCCAACGAGCACCTGGCCGACTGGTTCGAGCGCCACCCGAACGAGACCAAGACCATCGTCACCAAGGCGGTCTCGTCCGCGCAGGCCCGGATCGCCGCGCGCAAGGCCCGCGAACTGGTCCGCCGCAAGGGCGCGCTGGACATCGGCGGCCTGCCCGGCAAGCTCAAGGACTGCCGCTCCACCAACCCGGAGGAGTGCGAGCTCTACGTCGTGGAGGGCGACTCCGCGGGCGGCTCGGCCAAGGAGGGCCGGGACTCCATGTTCCAGGCGATCCTGCCGATCCGCGGCAAGATCATCAACGTGGAGAAGGCGCGCATCGACCGCGTGCTGAAGAACAACGAGGTCCAGTCGCTGATCACCGCGCTGGGCACCGGCATCCACGACGAGTTCGACCTGAGCAAGCTGCGCTACCACAAGATCGTGCTGATGGCCGACGCCGACGTCGACGGCCAGCACATCCGCACCCTGCTGCTCACCCTGCTGTTCCGCTTCATGCGCCCGCTGCTGGAAACCGGTCACGTCTACCTCGCGCAGCCGCCGCTGTACAAGATCAAGTGGCAGCGGCAGGAGCCGGAGTACGCCTACTCCGACCGCGAGCGCGACGGCCTGATGCAGCAGGGCCTGGCCGCGGGCAAGAGGATCGGCAAGGACGACAACATCCAGCGCTACAAGGGTCTCGGCGAGATGAACGCCGAGGAGCTGTGGGAGACCACGATGGACCCGGCCAACCGGGTGCTGCTCCAGGTGACCATGGACGACGCGGCGACGGCCGACGAGCTGTTCAGCGTGCTGATGGGCGAGGACGTCGAGGCACGCCGCTCGTTCATCACCCGCAACGCCAAGGGCGTGCGGTTCCTGGACGTCTGAGCGTCCGCGTTAGCCCACTTCGGGTCAGCCCACTCCGGGTCAGCCCACCCCGGCCGGCGAACAGGAAAGAAGAACCGTGACTGAGACGACGCTGCCTCCTGGCGGTGGTGACCGCACCGAGCCGCGCGATCTCCAGCAGGAGATGCAGAACTCGTACATCGACTACGCCATGAGCGTGATCGTCGGACGAGCGCTGCCCGACGTGCGCGACGGCCTCAAGCCGGTGCACGTCCGCGTCCTGTACTCGATGTACGACTCGGGCTTCCGCCCGGACCGCAGCTACAACAAGTGCGCCCGCGTCGTCGGCGACGTGATGGGCAACTACCACCCGCACGGCGACTCGGCGATCTACGACGCGCTGGTCCGCCTCGCCCAGCCGTGGGCGCTGCGCTACCCGCTGATCGACGGCCAGGGCAACTTCGGCTCCCAGGGCAACGACCCGGCAGCCGCCATGCGCTACACAGAATGCCGCCTCACGCCGTTGGCCATGCAGATGCTGGCCGACATCGAAGAGGACACGGTCGACTTCCGGGACAACTACGACGGGCGGATCCAGGAGCCGACCGTCCTGCCGTCGCGGGTGCCGAACCTGCTGATCAACGGGTCGTCCGGGATCGCGGTCGGGATGGCCACCAACATCCCGCCGCACAACCTGCGCGAGGTCGCGGACGGCGTGGTGTGGGCGCTGGACAACCCGGAGGCTCCCGACGAGGAGACCCTGGAGGCGATGATCGCCCGGATCAAGGGGCCGGACTTCCCGACCCACGGGCAGATCCTGGGCACCTCGGGCATCGAGGACGCCTACCGCACCGGGCGCGGCTCGGTGAAGATGCGCGCGGTGGTGGAGATCGACGAGGACGGCAAGGGGCGGACCATCCTGGTCGTCACCGAGCTGCCCTACCAGGTGAACCCGGACAACCTGGTGGAGAACATCGCGAACCTGGTCCGCGACCAGAAGCTGACCGGCATCGCGAACATCGCCGACGAGTCGAACAAGCGCATCGGCATGCGGATCGTGGTCACGCTCAAGCGGGACGCGGTCGCCAAGGTCGTGCTGAACAACCTCTACAAGCACACCCAGCTCCAGTACTCGTTCGGTGTGAACATGCTGTCGCTGGTCGACGGGGTGCCGCGCACGCTGCGCCTGGACCAGATGATCCGGCACTACGTGAAGCACCAGATCGAGGTCATCGTCCGGCGCACGCGCTACCGGCTGCGCAAGGCCGAGGAGCGCGCTCACATCCTGCGCGGCCTGGTCAAGGCGCTCGACCACCTGGACGAGGTCATCGCGCTGATCCGCCGGTCGCAGACGCCGGACATCGCGCGCACCGGCCTGATCGAGCTGCTCGACGTGGACGAGATCCAGGCCAACGCGATCCTGGAGATGCAGCTGCGCCGGCTGGCCGCGCTGGAGCGGCAGAAGATCATCGACCAGTTGGCCGAGATCGAGGTCGAGATCGCGGACCTCAAGGACATCCTGGACAAGCCGGAGCGGCAGCGCGCGATCGTGCGCGAGGAGCTGCTGGCGATCGTGGAGAAGCACGGCGACGACCGGCGCACGAAGATCGTGCCGTTCGACGGCGACGTGTCGATGGAAGACCTGATCGCGGTCGAGGACGTCGTCGTCACGATCACCCGCACGGGCTACGCCAAGCGCACCAAGACCGACCTGTACCGCTCGCAGAAGCGCGGCGGCAAGGGCGTGCAGGGCGCGCAGCTCAAGCAGGACGACATCGTGCAGCACTTCTTCGTGTGCTCCACGCACGACTGGATCCTGTTCTTCACCAACAAGGGCCGGGTGTACCGGGCCAAGGCCTACGAGCTGCCCGAGGCGAACCGCAACGCCCGCGGCCAGCACGTGGCGAACCTGCTGGCGTTCCAGCCGGACGAGGAGATCGCGCAGGTCATCCAGATCAAGAACTACGGCGTCGCGCCGTACCTGGTGCTGGCCACCAAGAAGGGGTTGGTGAAGAAGTCGAAGCTGTCCGACTTCGACTCCAACCGATCGGGTGGTCTTATCGGCATCAACCTGCGCGACGACGACGAGCTGGTGGGTGCGGTGCTCTGCTCGGCGGAGGACGACCTGCTGCTGGTGTCGGCGGACGGCCAGTCCATCCGGTTCCACGCCGGCGACGAGGCGCTGCGGCCGATGGGCCGCGCGACCTCGGGCGTCCTGGGGATGCGGTTCAACTCCGGTGACGAGCTGCTGTCGATGGGCGTGGTGCAGGAGGGCCTGTTTGTTTTGGTGGCCACCGATGGTGGGTACGCCAAGCGCACGCCGATCGAGGACTACCCGGTCCAGGGTCGCGGCGGCAAGGGCGTGCTGACCATCCAGCACGACCGCCGGCGTGGGAGGCTTGTCGGCGCGCTCATCGTCGACGTCGACGACGAGCTGTACGCCATCACCTCCTCCGGCGGGGTCATCCGGACCAGCGCCGTGGAGGTGCGCAAAGCGGGCAGGCAGACGAAGGGCGTCCGGTTGATGAACCTCGGTGAAGGCACCACTCTCATCGCGGTGGCACGCAACGCGGAAGAGGCCGGAGACGTCCCCAGTGGTGACGGCGGGGAACCGGTCGACGGCGACCCCGCCAACTAGCGCGCGAACGAGAGGTTGAGGACTGCTCGTGAGTTCACCCGAGAAGCCAGAGGACAAGACCGCGGTGATCACCCGGCCCAGTGCCGAGTCGACACCGGAGCAACCGACGGTGCAGGCCTCATCGGGTGGGTCCGCCGCGCCGCCCGCCACCCCGCCCGCCACGCCGGCGGGCGGGACCCCGGCGGCGGAGCCCGCGGCGGCCGAGCAGGAGGCACCGGCCGCGCCGCCGCCCTGGCAGCGCGTGACCAGCGACGCCCGCTACGGCGAGGCGCAGCAGGTCGGACCGGGTGACGTCGCGCCCGAGCAGGCCACGGTGGAGGTCGGGTCGCAGCCCGCGTACCCGGCCTCCGACCCGGACACGGTGGCGGTGGCCCGCCCGGCGGTGGGCGGGGCGGGCGCGCCGGGCGGGCTGCTCGGCTCGGCCCGCACGTCGGTGAACCTCGGTGCGGCGAACGGCCGGCCGGCGCAGTCCGGGCCGTCGACCCGCCGCCCCGGTCGGGGTCCGCGCCGGGCGAGTTTGCAGGTCAAGCGGGTCGACCCGTGGTCGGTGCTGAAGCTGGCGCTGGTGCTGAGCGTGGCGCTGTTCTTCGTCTGGCTGGTCGCGGTGGGCGTGCTCTACGGCGTGCTGAACGGCATGGGCGTGTGGGACAAGATCAACAACACCGCGAACGACCTGTTGCAGGGCAACGAGGCCACCGGTGACCCGTTGATCAGCGCGGGCCGGGTGTTCGGCGTGGCGGCGATCGTCGGCGCGGTCAACATCGTGCTGTTCACCGCACTGGCCACGGTCGGCGCGTTCGTCTACAACGTGTCGGCGGATCTCGCGGGCGGACTGGAAGTGACCTTGTCCGAACGCGAGTGACCCCGGATTTGGGGCCACGACAGTGGATCGTGTACTGTTGCGGTCGTTGCCCCGAGGGCCTATAGCTCAGGCGGTTAGAGCGCTTCACTGATAATGAAGAGGTCGGAGGTTCAAGTCCTCCTAGGCCCACCGGAAGTTCCGCAGGATTGCAGAGGGGAAATGCTGTGAAGAAGATCATCGCACTTGTCGCCGTCGCCGGTGCGGTCCTGTTCTTCGTCAAGCGCAACCGCTCGGCCAAGGCCGACGCGGACCTGTGGCGCGAGGCCACCGCTCCGACCGACTGAACCCGCGCCGGGCGGAGTGCTGCCGCTCCTCGCGAGGGGACGTAGCTCAATTGGCAGAGCACCGCCTTTGCAAGGCGGGGGTTAGGGGTTCGATTCCCCTCGTCTCCACGTACTCAAGGCTCGCGTACCGCGCGGGCCTTTTGTCGTTTTTGCCGGTTGCCGTGGAATTCACCCGGGAGTGCCCATGGGCTTGGTCACGTGCGGTGTCGCGGTGTCGGTGGACGGCTACGTCGCCGGTCCGGGCCAGTCGTTCGACACCCCGCTCGGCGCGGGCGGCGAGCAGCTGCACCGCTGGATGTTCGAGCAGGGCGACCGGCACCCCGCCGAGCTGCGCGCGTTGACGTCGGCCGGCGCGTACGTCATGGGCCGCAACATGTTCACGTCCGGCCGTGGCGAGTGGGACCTGGACTGGCGCGGCTGGTGGGGCGACGAACCGCCGTACCACGGGCCGGTGTTCGTGCTGACCCACTTCCCGCGCGAGCCGGTGGAGATGCTCGGCGGGACCACGTTCCACTTCGTCACCGACGGCATCGGGTCGGCGCTGCGCCAGGCCCGCGCGGCGGCGGGCGACCGGGACGTGTCGATCGCGGGCGGCGCGGCCACCGTGAACCAGTACCTGGCCGCCGGTCTGCTCGACGAGCTGTGGCTGCACATCGCGCCGGTCGTCCTCGGATCGGGTGAGCGGCTGTTCACCGACGTCGGCGACCTGGCGCTGGAACCGGTCGAGGTGCGCGGCACCGACCTCGTGACGCACGTGCGCTACCGGATCGGGCAGAAGTAACCGGCCGGGAGAGCTAAGGCCGCCGGGGCAGCGACGCCGGCCGGGAGCAGGTGGGCGGGCCGAGGTCCGCCGGACGCGGAAGGGGCGGGCGTCCGGTGACGCCCGCCCCTTCCGCGTTCAGCAGGTCAGGCGTTGGCCAGCGTGGCCGAGCGGTTGTCCTGCTTGCGCGAGGCGATCACCTTGTCCAGCGCCCAGGAGCCGGGGCCGGTGAACACCAGGAGCAGGAAGACCCAGGCGTACACGGCGGCGAGTTCGCCGTGGTTCTGGATCGGCAGCAGCCCCTCGGGCTGGTGCACCACGAAGTAGGCGTACGCCATCGCGCCGGACGAGATCAGCGCGGCGATCCGCGTGCCCAGCCCGAGCACGATCAGCGCGCCGCCGACGAGTTCGATCAGCCCGGCCGGACCCGCCGGCCAGGAGGTGATGGACACGCTTCCCTTCGAGCCCAGCACACCGAACAACTTCTGTGCCCCGTGACACACGAACAACACGCCGACGACGATCCGGAACACAGCAAGGGCGTGGTCACGACCGCGGTCAATGACGTTCATCAGGGTCAGTCCTCACATCGCAGGGCGGCCTTGGCAGGGGTAAGGACAAGCTAACCCTCCTAACGTTGCGTGCCTAGGTCGTCACCCTGTCGATTCGCTGTTGGGATTGATGATTGACTGGCAGCCCTATGAACCAAGCGCTGCGCATTGCCCTGCCATCCCTGCTGGTCCTCGGCGCGCTGACCGCGTGCGGCTCCGGGGAACCGGCCAAGACCACCTCGCCCGCCCCGCCGGCCACGTCGGTTGCGCACTCCTCCGCGCCCGCGCCGGCCGGCCCGCCGCCGGTTCCGGAACCGGCCGCGGCCGGAACGTGCCCCTACCTGGAGAAGTCGTTCGTCGCCGAGGCCAACGGCCAGTTGGTGCGCGAGGTCCGGCTGTCGGCCGACCAGCCGCGACCGGCGTGCTTCTTCTACGCGAACGCGACCGACGTCCAGCTCTCCGTCTGGGTGTTCGAGGGCGACGCGAAGACCGCGAAGGCGGTGGTCGACCGGGCCGCGCCGGTCGCCGACTCCAGCCCCGCGTCCGCGCCCGCCGGCTGGGCGGGCGGCTCGCTGAGCGGTGCGCAGGGCGCGGTGTACGCGGTCGCGAAGGACGGCGCCGCGGTGGTCGTGACCAGCAACCAGCAGCAGAGCATCAAGGCGAAGCGGATCGCCGAGACCGTGATCGGGAACCTGGGCCTGTGACCCGAGCGACCGCGCCGGCCGCCTCGGGGTGAGGTGGTCGGCGCGGTGCGGGGGACCGGCGTCCGCGCCGGTCGGGTGCTTTCGGCGGACGTCCGCGACCGGCGCGTCAGTGCCGGTCGGAGACGCCCTGGTCGGCCGGGCGGCCGTTGCGGGCGGCGTGCTCGGCGGTCGTGCGGTCGGCGGTCGTGCGGTCGGTGCTCGTGCGGTCGGTCACGGGCGGCTCGACCTGCTCGTCGACCTCCTCCAGGTGGACCTCCTCCGGGCGGCGGGTCAGCGCCACGTACCCGGCGACGGCCACCGCGGCCACCAGCCCGAGCAGCCACGGCCACTTGCGGCTCTTCTTCGGCCGCTGGGCGGCCGCGAAGTCCTTGCGGGCCTGCTTGGCGGCCTTGCGCACGTCCTTGGCCCGGATCCTGGTCTCCTTGCGGGCCCGGTCGGCGACCTTGGCCACGTCCTTGCGGACGCCCTTGGCCTTCTTCGCCAACCGCTTGCGGCTCTTGCGGGTCGACTTCTCGACCTCCTCGGCCTTCTCCACCAGCGCGCCGGCGCGGTCCGCGACCACGCCGCGCACGTGCTCGGCGGTGACGCCGCGTTCGGCGAGCTTGCCCTCCGCCCGTTCGGCCCACGTGACGGCGGCATCGGCACCGGCGTGACCAGCGCGGACCGCACCGCGGCGAACGGCGCGCAGGCCTGTGCCGACCGCCTTGCCCACCGACTCCCCGGCTCGGGCCATTGCGTCCACCTCGTCCATGTCGCGCTCCACAAGCTGTCGGTCAGTCACCCTCCGGCAATACCCATCCTGCCCCTTCCCGAACCTTCCCGCTCCCGGATGGCACGATGGTGTGCGTGGCAGACAGCAACGACTCGCTCGTCGGGACCAAGTTGACGGCCACCCTGCACACCTCGCAGGGTGACATCAAGATCAACCTCTTCCCCGACCACGCGCCCAAGACCGTGGCCAACTTCGTCGGCCTGGCCGAGGGGACCAAGGACTACACCGAGCCCAACGCACGGGGCGAGAACTCCGGCCCGTTCTACGACGGCTCGGTCTTCCACCGCGTCATCGCGGGCTTCATGCTCCAGGGCGGCGACCCGACCGGTACCGGCCGCGGCGGTCCCGGCTACAAGTTCGCCGACGAGTTCCACCCGGAGCTCCAGTTCAGCAAGCCGTACCTGCTGGCGATGGCGAACGCCGGGCCCAACTCCAACGGCTCCCAGTTCTTCGTCACGGTCGCGCCGACCACGTGGCTGAACTTCAAGCACACGATCTTCGGCGAGGTGGCCGACCAGGACTCGGTCAACGTGGTGAACGCGATCGGCAACGCGCCGACCGGTTCCGGTGACCGCCCGGTCACCGACGTGGTGATCGAGAAGGTCTCGATCGAGCGCGCCTGAGCGATGACCTCGCCTGCTGCCCCCGGTGACCCGGTCGGTGCCGCCGCCTGCGTGCGGCACCCGGACCGGGCCACCGGGTTGCGGTGCGCCCGGTGCGACCGCCCGGCGTGCCCGGAGTGCCTGCGGGAGGCCTCGGTCGGCTTCCACTGCGTCGACTGCGTCGCCGAGGGCCGCAGCACGGTCCGCCGCGGCCGGACGTTCGTCGGGGCGGAGTTCTCCCCGAAGCTGATCGCCACCCCGGTGCTGATCGTGCTCAACGTGCTGGCCTACGCGGTGACGGCGGTCCAGGCGGGCAGCGTGTCGAACAACGCGGCCTCGCCGCTGTTCGCGGACTTCGTGCTGTGGCCGGTCGGCATCTTCTACGGCGAGTGGTGGCGGCTGCTCACCTCGGGGTTCCTGCACTACGGGCCCGCGCACCTCGGGCTGAACATGATCGCCCTGTACGTGCTGGGGCGTGAGCTGGAACCGACGTTCGGCAAGATCCGGTTCCTGGCCCTCTACCTGGTCTCGCTGCTCGGCGGCGGGGTCGCGGTGTACCTGTTCGGCCACGTCAACACGCCCGTGGCCGGTGCGTCCGGCGCGGTGTACGGCCTGATGGGCGCGATGCTGGTGGCGGTGCTCAAGCTCAAGCTCAACCCCGGTTCGGCGCTCGGCGTGATCGGCCTGAACCTGGTGCTGAGCTTCACGCTGCCGGGCATCTCGCTGCTCGGCCACCTCGGCGGGCTGCTGGTCGGCGCGGCGGTGGCCGCCGGGCTGGTCTACGCGCCGGCCGCCAACCGCGACCGGTACCAGATCATCGCCGTGGTCGGCGCGGTCGTGCTGCTCGTCGTGATGGCGTACGTGCGGACCGGCCAGCTGGGCTGACCGGTCCGCACGGACCACCACGCAAACGCTTGGCCCTGTGGGCTCAGGTCGGGGTCGTGGTCGACCTCACGGCCTGAGGGCGTGCAGCACGTCGGCCACGTCCCGCGGGTCCGCGCCCAGGTCGGTGATGGTCAGCACGTAGAGCTGCTCGTCCTCGCCGCGCTCCCAGTCCAGCTCCAGCGTGGTCATCTCGCGACCGAGCCGGCGGGTGTGCGCGAGCTTGACCTTCACCTCGTGCCACGGCAGGTGGCGCGGTCCGGTGACGGTGCGGACGGTCAGCCCGGTGTCGTCGACGGCCAGCTTGGGCCGCAGGAACGTCCCGTAGGCCGCCAGAGCGGCCAGGAACGCGGTCGCGGTGCCCAGGAGCAGCCTCGTGGTGGGTTCGGCGCTCAGCAGGGCCGTCAGGAGCGCGGCGGCGGCCAACGCCCAGGCGACGCCGACGACGGCAGGTCTCGGGGACCAGGAACGGGGTTCGGTCACGCCTTCGAGTGTTCCCCATGTGGACAACTGGAGGGCTCTACCTCCGCTTGTGCAATCTGGCGCAAAGTTGTCCACAGGAGTTGTCCCCATTGGGGATGAGTTACACCGCTGTGCTTCGGTGACCCTCGGGTGAACTGGGTGAACGACCGGTTGACGCACGACGGCCCGGACGTGGTGCACGTCCGGGCCGTACGCCACGTGGCGTAGCGAGTGGTCAGCGCCACCGCATGGTCATCAGCAGTCCCACGATCATCAGGGCGAACCCGATGCCGAAGTTCCAGCTCCCGAGGTCCATCATCACCGGGACCTGCTCGCCCGCGATGTAGTTGACCACCAGCCACGCCAGGCCGAGCAGCATCAGACCGAGCATCACGGCGATGTAGACCGGGTGGGACGGACCGGCCGCCTTCACCTTCACCGGGGTGCGGCGATCGGTCGGCGCCGTGTACACGGCCTTCTTGCGGACCTTGGACTTGGGCATTCTGTCCTCGCCTGACGGGGGTGGATGAGCTCCCAGTGGCGCGAGTTTACGTCCACTGCTGGATGAACACGTTAACGTAGCCGAGCAGGTCACTGAAGAGCACTGCGCAGTTCTGGAACGTTCGGACCGGGAGGATTTTCGGTGAGCCACGACCCGCCCCCGCCGCAAGGCGGCCCGTCGGGCCCGCCGCCGGGCCGGCCGCCCCGTCCCAGGCCAGGGGACCGCCGACCCGTCGCACCGCCGCCGCCGGGGCCCGAGGAGGTCACCCGGATCTCGTCGGGGAGCTGGGACGAGCCTTCGGTCCGCGGCCCGCTCGTACCCCCGGACGGCCCACCGCGCGCCGTCGACCCGCGCGCTCCCGGCCCCCGCCCGGACGGCCCGTCGCTGAGCGGCCGGCTCACCGGCGACGACCGCGGCCCGCGCGGCGAGGCCGTGCCGCCGCCCGGTCGCGCGCCCCGGCCCGAGCCGCCGGCCGACGCCACCCGGTACACCAACGCGTTTTCCGGCAGCCTCCCGCCGCCCCCGGGCCCGAACCAGACCGGCCCGCACCGCGCCCGACCGCCGCACCCCGGGCCGGCGCACCCCGGACCGGCGCACCCCGGGCCGCCCCAGCCGGGATCGGCCCAGCCGGGATCGGCACCGCTCGGATCGGCACCGCTCGGGCCTGCCCAGGCCGGACCTCTCCACGCCGGACCTCCCCGGGCCGGGCTCGGGCCGGCCGGCGCGGTGCCGCCCGGTGCGCGGCCGGCACCGCCGCGCCGGCCCCGGCCCGTCGACCCGCCGACCGAGGTCATCGCCCCGGTCGTGGACGAGTACGACGACGAGTACGACGACTACGACGACAGCTACGACGACGAGTACTACGACGACGTGGAAGACGACCACGAGGAGCCCGCCACGCCACCCAAGGACAGCGCCGCCCGCAAGACCGTCCGCGCGGTGGGCGAGCTGCTGATCACGGCCGGCCTGGTGATCCTGCTGTTCGTGGTCTACGAGGTGTACGTCACCGACCTCATCTCGGCCGGCAAGCAGGACGACGCCACGCACGCCCTGGACGACAAGTGGGGCGCGAACACCGTCGAGCCGACCGACGAGCAGCGGCAGGCCAAGTACGACCTGATCGCGGGCCAGGCGTTCGCCAAGATGTACATCCCGGTGTTCGGCCCGGACTACAAGTTCTCCGTGGTCGAGGGCACCACCGACAAGGACCTGGAGATCGGGCCCGGCCACTACGTCAACACCGCGCTGCCCGGCAACCCCGGCAACTTCGCCGTCGCCGGCCACCGGGTCGGCAAGGGCGCGCCGTTCAACGACCTCGACCTGCTGGAGTCGTGCGACGCGATCGTGGTCGAGACGCAGACCGACTGGTTCGTCTACCGGATGCTGCCGAAGTCCGCGGAGATCGCCGGGTGGGCGCAGAGCGACAAGGCCAAGGCGAAGACCTGCGAGAAGGTCTCGCCGCTGGGCGGGTCCTACGACAAGACCGTCGGCCAGGAGATCGTGCTGCCCACCCAGGGCGAGGTGATCAACGCGGTGCCGCACTTCACCGGGACCGCGCCCGAGGCGCAGCAGGCGGCGCTGATGACGCTGACCACCTGCCACCCGAGGTTCTCCGACAAGCAGCGGCTGATCGTGCACGCGGTGCTGACCCAGGCCTACCCCAAGGCACCCGGGTTCGTGCCCGAAGAGCTCAAGGAGCAGTGATGTACGGCTGGATCTGGCGGCACCTGCCCGGCCCGCTGCCGGTGCGCGTGCTCGAAGCCCTGGTGCTGGTGGCCGGGGTGGTGGCGCTGCTGATGTTCGTGGTGTTCCCGTGGGCGGAGCCGAAGCTGCCGTTCAACAACGTGACGACCGCCCAGTGACGACTGCCCAGTGACGCCCGCCCGGTAAGGGCGCGACAAGACGGCCGGAGCCCTCGTGCGGGCTCCGGCCGTGGCGTGCGGGTCGGGCGGTGCGGGTCAGGCAGCAGGCGTCAGGCGCGGGAGACGTCGGTCATGGTCGCCCGGTCCACGACCTTGACCCGGTCGCGGCCCTGCTCCACGCCCAGCGCGATCTCGTGCGCGTCGAGCTTGCGCCAGCCGTCGACCGTGGTGAACGGGATGGCGCGCTGCTCCAGGAACCGGACCACGGCGTCCGGGTCGGCCACCGGGGCCTCGGGCAGGTTCGGCGCGTCGGCGAGCAGGCTGGTCACCGTCTCCAGCGCGTCGCCCTTGGTGTGGCCGATCAGGCCGATCGGGCCGCGCTTGATCCAGCCGGTGACGTAGACCCCGGTGATGGCCTGGTCGTCCAGGTCGAGCACCCGGCCCGCCTGGTGCGGCACGGTGCCCGAGGTGTGGTCGAACGGCAGGCCCGCGAGGTGCGTGGACAGGTAGCCGACCGCGCGGTAGACCGACTGGACCGGCCAGTCGGTGAACTCGCCGGTGCCCTCGACGCCGCCGTCACCGGTCAGCCGCATCCGCTCGGTGCGCAGGCCGGTGACCGAGCCGTCCGGGCCGAGCACCTCGACCGGGGCCTCCAGGAAGTGCAGGTGCAGCCGGCGCGGCCGGTCGCCGACGTCGCGGATCGCCCACTCCTGGAGGGTCTTGACCACCATCTCGACCTGCTTGTTGGACCGGATGGAGGCCATGCTCGCGGCGCAGAAGTCGATGCCCTCGGGGTGCACGATGACCTCGACGTTGGGCGAGTGGTCGAGTTCGCGCAGCTCCAGCGGGGTGAACTTGGCCTGGGCGGGCCCACGCCTGCCGAACACGTGCACGTCGGTGACGGGGCTGGCCTTGAGGCCCTGGTAGACGTTGTCCGGGATCTCGGTGACCAGCAGCTCGTCGGCGGTCTTGGCCAGGATGCGGGCCACGTCGAGGGCGACGTTGCCGACGCCGAGCACGGCGACCTGGGACGCGGTCAGCGGCCAGTCGCGCGGCACGTCCGGGTGGCCGTCGTACCAGGAGACGAAGTCGGCCGCGCCGTACGAGCCGTCCAGGTCGATGCCGGGCAGGTCGAGCGCCCGGTCCTTCTCCGCGCCGGTGGAGAAGATGACGGCGTCGTAGAGCTGGCGCAGGTCGTCGAGCTTGAGGTCCACGCCGTACTCGACGTTGCCGAAGAACCGGATCTCCGGCCGGTCGAGCACCCGCTGGAGGGCGGTCACGATGCCCTTGATCCGCGGGTGGTCGGGTGCGACGCCGTACCTGATCAGGCCGTAGGGCGCGGGCATCCGCTCGAACAGGTCGACGGAGACGTCCGCGTCCGACTTGGTCAGGATGTCGGCGGCGTAGATGCCCGCGGGGCCCGCGCCGACGACGGCGACGCGCAGAGAACGTGTCATGAGTATAGGTTAGGTGAGCCTAAGCTCACTTCTGACGAGAGGTTGGTCACGGCTACGCTGACGCCCATGCGCGTGCTCGTGGTCGACAACTACGACAGCTTCGTCTACAACCTCGTCCAGTACCTGGCCCAGCTCGGGGTCGAGTGCGTGGTGCGGCGCAACGACGCCGTGGAGCTCGACGAGATCGGCGAGGTCGGCGGTGTGCTGGTCAGCCCCGGCCCCAGCACCCCGGACAAGGCCGGCCGGAGCATGGAGGTCATCCGGCACTGCGCCGACCGCGGCGTCCCGGTGTTCGGCGTGTGCCTCGGCCACCAGGCCATCGGGGCGGTGTGGGGCGGCACGGTCGACCTCGCGCCGGAACTCCTGCACGGCAAGACCTCGGTCGTGCACCACGACGGCGTGGGCGTGCTGGCCGGTGTGCCCAGCCCGTTCACCGCGACCCGGTACCACTCGCTGACCGTGCTGCCCGACACCATCCCGGCGGAGTTCGAGGTCACCGGCCGCACCGACACCGGCGTGGTGATGGCCATGCGGCACCGCGAGCTCCCGGTCGAGGGCGTCCAGTTCCACCCCGAGTCCGTGCTCACCGAGGGCGGCCACCGGATGCTCGCCAACTGGCTGCGCGTCTGCGGGTTCGAGGTCCCCGAGGGGACGGTGTGCCAGCTGGAGAACGGGATGCGCGAACTGGCCGCGGCGGCCCGCCAGGTCTGACCCCGGCCCACCCGACGACGAAGGCCCCTCGCTCCGCGGAGCGAGGGGCCTTCCCACGTCCGCCGCGGCTACCGGCTCGTGGGGACGATCTTGAAGTCGAACACCTTGACGTTGATCCGGGCGTTCTTGGCCAGCGGCTGGTCGGGCCTGATCTCGGCCTCGGCGATCTTCTTGTCCTGGCCGATCTCGGTGGTCGGGATCCGCTCCGAGACGTTCAGGTCGCCGGTCCAGCCGAGCTGGCTGAGCTTCGAGCGCGCCTGACCCTCGGTCATCCCGGTCAGGTCCGGCATCAGGAACTGGTTGCCCTTCGACACGCTCAGCGTGACGATCGAGCCCTTCTCGGCCCGGCCGGGGGCCGGGTTCTGGGCCACCACCTCGCCCTGGTCCTTCGGGCTGTCCACGTCCTTGGCCTGCACCCTGAACCCGTTGCCCTCCAGCGTCTCCTTGGCCCGCTGGAGGGTCTGGCCGGTGACGTCGGGCACCTGCACGGTGTCCGGGCCCTTGCCCAGGGTGATCGTGATCGTGCTGCCCTTGGCCGCCTTCGTGCCCGGCGCCGGGTTCTGGTCGGCGACCTTGCCGATCAGCTTCGCGTCCTCGACCTCGGTCGGCTCGGCGGCCTGCTTGAAGACCCAGTTGCCCTCTTCGAGCTTCTTCTGCGCGTCCGCGGGCGAGAGGCCCCGCACGTCCGGGACCTCGACCGCCTCGGCGGGCGCGCCGACCACCACGGTGATCTTGGAGTACTTCTCGACCTCGCGGCCCGACGCCGGGTCGGTCTCCAGCACCTGGCCGATCTGCTCGGCCGCGCAGGTCGGCGTCCCGGTCGGCGCGGGCTGGCACGGCCGGTTCACCAGCACCGGCTCCAGGCTCAGCCGGCGCAGCTCGTCGGACGCGGACGCCGCGGTCTGGCCCTTCAGGTCCGGGATCGGCACCTTGACCGTGCCGGCGGTGTTGTCCTTGTTCAGCAGCGAGGTGGTGATCCAGGCGGCCAGCGCGAGCACCGCGACGCAGAGCAGGACGACCAGCGTGATCATGATCGTCTTCTTGCGCCGGGCCTTGCGCTCCGCCTCCTCCTCGGCGATCGGGTCGTAGTCGTCGGGCTCCTCGCGCAGCGCCGACGGGCGGTGCCGGCCACCGGAGGCCACCTCGGTGCGCGGCGACTGGTTCAGCACCGCGGTGCGGTCCTCGGGCGTCATCACCGCGGGCGCCGACGGGCGCTGGCCGGACAGCACGCGCACCAGGTCCGCGCGCATCTCGGCGGCCGACTGGTAGCGGTTGGCCGGGCCCTTCGCCATCGCCTTGAGCACGATCGCGTCCAGCGCGGGCGTCACCTTCGCGTTCAGCGACGACGGCGGCTTCGGGTCCTCGCGCACGTGCTGGTAGGCCACCGCCACCGGCGAGTCGCCGGTGAACGGCGGTTCGCCGGTCAGCAGCTCGAACAGCACGCAGCCCGACGCGTACACGTCGGACCGGGCGTCCACCGCCTCGCCCCGGGCCTGCTCGGGCGAGAGGTACTGCGCGGTGCCGATCACCGCGGCCGTCTGGGTCACCGCCGCCTGGCCGTCGTGCACGGCGCGCGCGATGCCGAAGTCCATCACCTTCACCGCGCCGGACCGGGTGATCATCACGTTGGCCGGCTTCACGTCCCGGTGCACGATCCCGTGCCGGTGGCTGAAGTCCAGCGCCGCCGAGACGTCGGCCATGATCTCCATGGCGCGCTTGCCGGTCAGCGGCCCCTGCGTCTTGACGATGTCGCGCAGCGTCCGGCCGTCGACGAACTCCATCACGATGTAGGGCAGCGGGCCGTACTCGGTGTTGGTCTCACCGGTGTCGTAGACGGCGACGATGGCGGGGTGGTTCAGCGCCGCGGAGTTCTGGGCCTCCCGCCGGAACCGCTCCTGGAACTGGGTGTCGCGGGCGAGGTCGGCACGGAGCACCTTGATCGCCACGTCCCGGCCGAGCCGCACGTCGCGGCCCTTGTGGACCTCCGACATACCGCCGTAGCCGAGGGTCTCACCCAGTTCGTAGCGGTTGGAGAGCAGTCGCGGAGTGCTCATCAGTGCTTCGTCCCGCTCCTCGTCAACGGTCCTGCCATCGCTTCCGTCCGCCTTAGTACCGTTCGGCCGTTACGTCGGTACACACGTCACCGTCACCCGTGAGCCGATCGCAACCTCACCGCTCGGGCTCACGTCCGACACCAGGCACCTCCGCTGGTCCCGCGGGGCGCCACCCTGGTCGGCGTGCACCTCCGGTTCCAGGCCGTACCCGGAGAGCTTCTTCGCGACCTCGTCGGCCGGGAGGTCGACGAAATCGGCCGTCGCGATCGTGACCGTCGGTCTGCCGGGGAGACGATCGGTCGAGTCCTGCGGGGACGTGTGGGCACTCGTGGTGCCCTGCTGGCTCGTCCCACCGGGCCCCTCGTCGTCCTTGCCCAACCCGCGCAGGATGACCACGCCGAGTACCAGCAGCACAGCCACCAGCACAGCGACCATAACCCACAGCAGGGCGCGATTGCGCCCCGGTGGTCGCGGCGGCGGTGGCAACGGACCGAAAGCGCCCGTGCGCGGAGTGTTCACCTGCGACGGCGGCACCGGCTGGATCCCGGGCCGGGATCCCGGGTTGCTCAGCGGCATCGACGGGTGGGTCGGCTGTCCCATCGACTGGGACACCGCCTGCGGCGGCGGGGCCGGCATCGGCTGCTGGGGGATCGGGACCTGTGGGGGGATCGGGGCCGGCTGCGGGATCGGCACCGGGCCGACCGCCATGGCGAGCCCGGTCGGCGCGGGCAGCGGCTGGCCGGCCCGGATCGCGCCCACCGCCGCCGCGAACTCGCCGCCGTTGCGGTAGCGCTGGCGCGGGTCCTTCACCAGGGTCGCCTCGATCAGCGCGCGCGGGCCCGGCGGCACGTCCGGCGGCAGCGGCGGCGCGATGTCCCTGATGTGCATCATCGCCACGGTGACCGCGTTCTCCGACAGGAACGGCCGGTGCCCCGTGAGGCACTCGTACCCGCACACGGCCAGCGCGTACACGTCGCTCGCGGGCTCGGCGGCGTGGCCGAGCGCCTGCTCCGGCGCGATGTAGTGGGCGGTGCCCATCACCATGCCGTTGTGCGTGACCGGCACCGCGTCGGCGGCCTTCGCGATGCCGAAGTCGGTGATCTTCACCTTCCCGGTCGGCGTCACCAGGATGTTGCCCGGCTTCACGTCCCGGTGCACCAGGCCGCGCTCGTGCGCCGCCTGCAACGCGTTGCCCGCCTGCTCCAGCACGTCCAGCGTGCGCTCGGCGGTCAGCCGGCCGCGCGCGATGACCGCCGCCAGCGGCTCGCCCTCGACCAGCTCCATCACCAGGTAGGCGGTGTCCTCCGGCCCGTCCGGCACCGCCGCGGTCTCGCCGTAGTCGTGCACGGCGGCGATCCCCGGGTGGTTCAGCGACGCCGTCGTGCGCGCCTCGATCCGGAACCGGTTGAGGAACTCCGCGTCGCCGGAGAGCTCCGCCTTGAGCACCTTCACCGCGACCCGGCGGTCCAGCCGGGTGTCCGCGGCCTCCCAGACCTCGCCCATGCCGCCCACCGCGATCCGCTTGGACAAGCGGTACCGCTCGGCGAGCAACTGGCCGGAGGTCAGCATCATCGGCTCCCGAGGTACGCGCCGATGACCGCCCGGCCGATCGGCGCGGCGACCCGCCCGCCGGTCGCGGCCAGGCCCACGTCACCACCGTTCTCGATGATGACCGCGATCGCGATCTCCGGCTTCTCGGCCGGCGCGAACGCCACGTACCAGGCGTTGGGCTTGGTCGCCTTCACGTCCTCGCCGCGCTCGGCGGTGCCGGTCTTGGACGCGATGGTCACCCCGGACAGCCGGCCGCCCTGGAAGGTGTTCTTCTCCGACTCGATCATCATGTCGCGCAGCGCGCGGGCGTGCTCGACCTCCATCGCGTCGTCGACGTCGTCGCCCTTGTCCTCGCTGATCACCGACAGGTCGGGCGCGAGCACCTTGTGGATCAGGTGCGGGCGCATCCGCACCCCGCCGTTGGCGATGGTGGCCGTGACCACCGCGTTCTCCAGCGGCGTGACCAGCACGTCGCGCTGGCCGATGCCGGTCTGGTAGATCGACGGCCGGTCCTTCATCGGGCCCAGCGTCGAGGTCTCCACCGACAGCGGCACCTTCAGGTCCGGGTCGTCGAACCCGAACTTGGCCGCCTGCTTGTTCAGCTTGTCCTTGCCCAGCTGGTCGGCCAGCACCGCGAACGCGGTGTTGCACGACTTGGCCAGCGCCTCCTGGAGGGTCGCCGTCACGCCGTTGCCGCAGTTGGTGTCGTTGAAGTTCGGCAGCGTGGTGTTGGTCCCCGGCAGGGTGATCACCGGGCGGCCGTCGACCTCGCTGTCCTTGGTCTTGCCGTCGGCCAGCGCCGCCGCCGCCACGACCAGCTTGAACGTCGAGCCGGGCGCGTAGAGGCCCGCGACCGAGCGGTTGAGCAGCGGCAGGCCCGCGTCCGGGGCGTTGAGGCCCTTCCACGCGGTCTGCTGCTCGTCCACGTCGTGGCTGGCCAGCGTGTTCGGGTCGAACGTCGGGGTGGACGCCATCGCCAGGATCTCGCCGGTCTGCGGCCGGATCGCCACCACCGCGCCGGTCACGCCCTGCAGGTTGTCGTAGGCGGCCTGCTGGAGGGCCGCGTCCACGGTGAGCTGGAGGCTGCCGCCCTTCGGGTCGCGGCCGGTGATCAGGTCCGACACCCGGCGGGTGAACAACCGGTCGTCCGAGCCGTTGAGCAGGTCGTCCTCGGCCCGCTCCAGGCCGCCCGCGCCGTACACCGTGGAGAAGTAGCCGGTCACCGGCGCGAACGCCGGGCCCGCGTACTTGCGCAGGTAGCGCAGCCGGTCGGTGGTCTTCTCCACGGTCGCCAGCGGCTCGCCGCCGGCGGCGATGATCTGGCCGCGCTCGCGCGAGTACTGGTCGAGCACCACCCGCCGGTTGAGCGGGTCCTTGCGGTAGTCGTCGGCCTTGATGACCTGCACGTACGTGGCGTTGGCCAGCAGCAGGAGCATCATCGCCATCATGGCCATGCCGACGCGGCGGAGCGGTGTGTTCATTTGGGACGCTCCACCATGACTGTGAACTGGTCGGCGATCGCGGGCTGCTGCGGTCTCGGCTTGGGCGTGGCCTTCGGGGAGCGCGCGGCGTCGGAGATCCGCAGCAGCAGCGCCACCAGGATGTAGTTCGCCAGCAGCGACGACCCGCCGTAGGACAGGAACGGCGCGGTGATGCCGGTCATCGGGATCAGCTTGGTGACACCGCCGATGACGATGAAGATCTGGAACGCCACCGCGAACGCCAGACCGCCGCCGAGCAGCTTGCCGAACGTGTCGCGCACGGCCAGCGCGCCGCGCATCCCGCGCATCGCGAACACGGTGTAGATCAGCAGCACCGCGGCCAGGCCGACGAAACCCAGCTCCTCGCCGATCACCGCGGTGATGAAGTCGGTGTTGGCCTCCGGGATCTGGTCCGGCCGGCCGCCGCCCAGCCCGGCGCCGAACAGGCCGCCGGTGCCCAGGCCGAACAGCGACTGGACGATCTGGTAGCCCTTGTTCGTCGCGTCGGCGAACGGGTCGAGCCAGTTGGCCACCCGGATCTGGACGTGGCCGAACATCTTCCACGCCGCGAACGCGCCGACGCAGAACAGCAGGACGCCGATCACCACCCACGCCGCGCGCTCGGTCGCCACGTAGAGCAGCACGAGCACGATGCCGAAGAACAGCAACGACGAGCCCAGGTCCTTCTGGAAGACCATGATCCCGACGCCGACCAGCCACGCGCCCAGCAGCGGCCCCAGGTCACGCGCGCGCGGCAGGTCCAGGCCCAGCAGCCGGCGGCCCGCCGTGGTGAACAGCTCGCGCTTGGACACCAGGAACGCGGCGAAGAAGACCATCAGCAGGATCTTCGCGAACTCGCCCGGCTGGATGGAGAACGCGCCGAAGCTCAGCCAGATCTTCGCGCCGTTGATCTCCGGCGCGATGAAGCTGGGCAGCACCCCCGGCAGGACCAGCGCGATCAGGCCGATGAACCCGAAGGTGTAGCCGTAGCGGGCCAGCGTGCGGTGGTCGGAGAGCACCTTGAGCGCGGTGCAGAACAGCACCAGCGCGATGGCCGTCCAGAGCACCTGCTTGGGCGCGGCCGGCGACCACACCGCGTTGTTGGGCAGCTTCACGTCGGCCATGGCCAGGTCGATCCGGTGGATCATCACCAGGCCCAGCCCGTTGAGCATCGCCACGCACGGCAGGATCACCGGGTCGGCGTAGGGCGCCCACCAGCGCACCGCGAGGTGCGCCACGGTGAGCAGGCCCATGTAGGCCAGGCCGAGCCACACGATGTTCATCGTGAGCTCCTGCTCCTGGTTCGCCTCCACCAGGATCAGCGCGATCGTCACCAGGCCGGCGGCGAACGCGAGCAGGAACAGTTCCGTGGACCGCTTCGTGGGCGGCTTCAGCCCCGGCGAGGTGCTTGCCGCGAGCGGAGTGCTGCCTCCCGCCGTCGCGGGCGGCGTGCCTTCCGCGCCGGGGACGGGCGAACCCATGCGTCTACTGACCCTTCCGGCAATCCGTGCCCGGCTTCTGCACGGGCGAGGGCAGCGGGGTGCCCTCCGCAGTGGTGGACGTGGTCGGTGCCGTCGAGGTTGCCGACGGGTCCACCGGGGTGGTCGTGGTCGGGGTGGTCGTCGGCGAGGTGCCGGACGTCTGCTCCTTCGGGCAGAACGGCAGCGTCTGCTCGGTGCGCAGCCGGCGGATGGCCTCCCGCGCGCCCTCCAGGCCGTCCACGTCGGTGATGCCGTTGCGCACCACGTCCCGGGTCGAGACCTTCAGGTCGTCGACCGTGATCGGCTCGCACGCCTGCGCGCCCGGCGGGCACGAGCCCTCCACCGGGGTGTGCAGGTCGAAGCCCAGGAAGCTGCCCGGGACACCCCGGAACACCGAGACCTGGCCGTCGGAGCCCGCGCCCACGTAGTACTGGCGCAGCACGTACCAGCGGGTGCCCAGACCGGCCGCGACCAGCAGCAGGAGCAGGAACACCACCAGGGCCAGCGCCTTGATCCGGTTGCCGCGCGCCCGGCGCGGGTCCACCGGCGGCTGCGGCGGCTCGACCCGCTGCGGGACCGGCCGGGGTCCCGTTATCGAACTCGCCCGCGAGGCGGGCGAGTCGGGGGGAGGTGGGTCCTCGCTGCCGTCGCCGGCCGCGCCGCCCACTATCGGGACGTCCTCCCCGAAGTCGACGTCGACCACGTCGGCGATCACGACCGTCACGTTGTCCGGTCCGCCGCCCTTGAGCGCCAGCTCGATCATCCGGTCCGCGCAGGCCTGCGGGTCCTGGATGCGGATGGCCTCCTCCAGCGTCTCCTGGCTCACCACGCCGGACAGGCCGTCGGAGCACAGCAGGTAGCGGTCGCCGGGGCGGGCCTCGCGCACCATCAGCCGCGGTTCCACCTCGTGGCCGGTCAGCGCGCGCAGCAGCAGCGACCGCTGCGGGTGCGTCGCCGCCTCCTCCTCGGTGATCCGACCCTCGTCGATCAGCGACTGGACGAACGTGTCGTCGTGCGTGATCTGGGTGAACGTGCCGTTGCGGGCCATGTAGGCGCGCGAGTCGCCGATGTGCACCATGCCCAGCCGGGAGCCCGCGAACAGCACGGCGGTGAGCGTGGTGCCCATGCCGTCCAGGTCGGGGTCGGACTGCACCAGCTCGGAGATCGCGCCGTTGCCGGCGATCACCGCCTCGCGCAGCTGGCCGAGCAGGTCGTCGCCGGGCTCGTCGTCGTCGAGCGGGGCCAGGGCGGCGATGACCACCTTGCTGGCCACCTCGCCCGCGGCGTGACCGCCCATGCCGTCGGCGAGCGCGAGCAGTCGGGGGCCGGCGTACACGGAGTCCTGGTTGTTGGAACGAACCAGGCCCCGGTCGCTGCGGGCCGCGTATCGAAGGACGAGGGTCATGAGCGCAGCTCGATCACCGTTTTGCCGATCCGGATCGGGGAGCCGAGCGGGACCCGGAGTGGGGCCGTGACCTTCGCCCGGTCGAGATAGGTGCCGTTCGTGGAGCCCAGGTCCTCCACGTACCAGTCGGTACCGCGCATGGACAGCCGCGCGTGCCTGGTCGACGCGAAGTCGTCGTCCAGGACGAGCGTGGAGTCGTCCGCGCGGCCGATCATGATCGGCCTGCCGTCCAGGGAGATGCGGGTACCCGCCAGCGCGCCGTGCGTGACGACGAGTTGACGTGGTGCTTTGTTCCCCTTGGCGGCCTTCTTGGCTCCTCTACGCAGTACTCCGGGCGTCGGAACGCGTTGTCCCGACGCCGCGTACAGGTCGGACCGGACCACCCTCAGCGCAGCCAACACGAACAACCAGAGCAGGACGAGGAAGCCCGCTCTGGTCAGCTGCATCACCAGCTCTGGCACCGGTTGTAACCGCTCCTGCCTTGAGTGCCGTCACGCCTTCGCCCGTCTCGACCACTAGCCCTGGGTGCGGAAAACCAGCGAGGAGTGGCCGATGCGGACGACGTCGCCTTCCGCGAGCTGCCAAGTCTGCACCGGAGTGCCGTTCACCGTGGTCCCGTTTGTCGAACCGAGATCAGCGAGCATGGCACTGTGCCCGTCCCAGGTGATCTCCAGGTGCCTCCTGGAGACCCCGGTGTCGGGCAGCCGGAAGTCCGCCTCCTGGCCGCGGCCGACCACGTTGCCGCCCTGCTTGAGGTTGTACGTCCGGTTCGAGCCGTCGTCCAGGTGCAGGGTGGCGTTGAGCTGACGCGGCCCGGACTGGACCGCCGGCGGGGCGTAGCCCTGCGCCGGGTCCTGGTAGCCGGCCTGGCCGTAGCCCTGGTCGTAACCCGGCTGGCCGTAGCCCGGCTGCTGGCCGTATCCCTGGTCGTAGCCCTGCTGACCGTAGCCCTGGTCGTAGCCCGGCTGCTGCGGCTGCTGGCCGTAACCCTGGTCGTAACCCGGCTGCTGCGGCTGCTGGCCATAGCCCTGGTCGTAACCCTGCTGGCCGTAGCCCTGGTCGTAGCCCTGGGGCTGCTGGCCGTAGCCCGGCTGCTGCTGCTGGCCGTAACCCTGGTCGTAGCCCTGTTGCTGGCCGTATCCCTGGTCGTAGCCCGGCTGCTGCTGGCCGTAGCCCGGCTGCTGCTGCTGGTCATAACCCTGCTGCTGGCCGTAGCCGCCCTGCGCGTAGGGGTCGTAGCCGGGTTGGCCCTGTCCTTGTCCGTAGCCGGGAGGCTGGCTCATGGATCCGTCTCCTGTGCGAGGTGGTGCTGACCGTCGGCTGGAAACTTTCACATCGGGGTCGACGGACGAGCTGGTTCGGAACTGTCCGGTGTGCAGCGCGTCGGAGCGCTCCAGGGAGACTACGACGTCACCATAGGTATCCCATCCGCTCTCTTCGAGGTGCTCCCGGACGGAGTCCCCGAGAAGCTGGGTGATGCGTAGTTCATCCTGGCCGTCACCGGCAAGCCGATCGTGGTCCTGGGGACCCAGCAGGACGATGAAGTGGTTCGGCGCGAGCAGCCTGCCACCCGCGAGTTCGCGGATGTTGACCTCCGCCTCCCGTTCGAGGGCCTGGGCCACTTCCTGCGGAACGACGCTGCCGCCGAACACGCGCGCGAAGGTGTTGCCGACGATGCCTTCGAGACGGCGCTCGAAGCGCTGTACGCGGCCCACGGCAACCCTCCGACTCGGTCGACTTCTCGGCACCGATCGTATCCGGGGTGACGTGGCGGTACACGGGGCAATTGGTAACCCGGACGAGGGCCGTGCTAGTGTTCTCCACGTCGCTCCGGGCGAGTGGCGGAATGGCAGACGCGCACGGTTCAGGTCCGTGTGTCCGAAAGGACGTGGGGGTTCAACTCCCCCCTCGCCCACGTGCAGCCGGGATCGAGTCCTGGTTCCGAGAGTAGAAGCAGCAGGTGAGGCCCCGCAACAGCGGGGCCTCACTTGTTTTTCCGGGTCGGTTCGCCGGCCGGTGCCGGCTGTGGCGTAGACCACTCGTTCGGGCTAGTGCTTTGGCGGCCTGGTGCGGCTGTTCGGGGGCGCGGGCCGGTGCCGAGTGCCCTTGCGGGTCGGCGTGCCGTCGCGGTGCGTGTGATGTGGGTTGCGCCACTTCGGGGAGGCGCAGGGCGTGCCGTTTCCCCGTCCGGCCCTGATTGTCACGGAGTGCTCACGATCGATTGCGGTAGGTGCGCCTCGGTCTGGTGATCTTCGTCGCAGTGCCGGCGCTCGCCGCCCGTTGATATTCCGGGACTCTTCGAATTCGCGGGGACCGGCGCTGTGCAGGGGATCTGGTTGTTGAGCACGAGTACGGTGTCCGGTGGCGACCGACGAGGAGCCGATCCGCCGCGGGCACGTTCTCCAGTGGCACGCCGAGTCCGGTTGGGGCGTCGTCGGTTCGCCGGAATTCGACGGCGCGGTCTGGGTCCACTTCTCCGTCATCGACCCGACCGACCGGAACACCACCGGCGGGTACCGGGCGCTGCGCGTGGACGAGGCCGTCGACTTCACGGCCGAGCGCGCGGACCAGGACGGGTACCGCTGGCGGGCGACCTGGGCGCGGACCGCGGACCGTCATCGGCCTCGCGGCCGGCACGGCTAGCGCCGACCACCACACGTTCACCGCAGAACACCGAGTCGTTCGACGATTGCCTGGGAACCGGGTCGACCACACTAATCAAGACCTGTGGGAATTTGTACTTTCCAGGTGTCGGTCGGTGGTCGGACGGGAACCGCGAATCTCCTGCGACGACGAACTCGCGGATGCTGCCTGGCCGATTCGCCGAATAGCCGTGGGAGCTGATCCTGCCCGCTTCCGGTGATGTGCGTCACCCTTCGTCCGGCCGCCTCCCGTGAACGCCGGCTTGGTCAGCGGGCCCAGTCAGTGGCGTGGTTGTCGGTGCTGCCCGACGGGGCCGATGGGGTGCCCGCTCCGCCGGGCGCACCGGTTTTCCCAGCGTGGCCGGGCCTGGCGAGGCCGGTCGGTCGGTTTCGGGCGATGAACGGTCGGTGCGACGGGGGTGTCTGTGGTGGCGCGCGTCACTTCCGTGGCCGGCGCGTGGGTGGGCCGAGCACGCTGAGCACCTTTTTGCGGAGTCGAGGGCTGCACATGTCACCCGGACGGCAGCATGGCCGGGCAGAACTCCCTCTTGGCGGTATCGACCGGTTACCGATGCGTCCCCGCCGCCGATCGCAGGGGGCCGCTGAGCTGGGGGGCGGCGCACTTGACGGGTGGTAGGTCTTATGCAGAGCACGAGTCGAAACGCGGCGGGGCCCACCGCCGTGGTTGCCGAGGAGGCCCTGGCGTGAGCAGCACACCAGCACGGATCGCGGACACCGGCGACGCACGGGCGCTGTCGTCCATCGCGATCCCGGTTCCGGAACTGCCCGGCTCGGCGGAGGAACTGGCCGCCGCCGCGGCGGTGCGCCTCGGCTGGCACGGTGTGGTGCTCCCCGAGATGGTGCTGATGGGCCGCAAGGTCATCGTCGTCGCCGAGCTGCTCGCCGACGCGCACGCCGAGCGGGTCTGCCTGAGCGCCGGCCCCGAGTCCGACCGCACCACGGTGTCCACCTGGGTGTGGCCCGAGATGGACGGCCGGGTGCCACCGGCCGCCGTGCGGATCATCGGGGTGCTGGCGGTGGCCCGCCACTGGCGGACCGCGCTGGCCTCGGCGGTGCCCTTCGCCCGCTTCGGCAACGCCGCCGCGGTGCTGCCCTCCTCGGTCGCGTTCACCCACGACTACCTGGCGAACTGCCTGCCCCGGGTCCGCCGCTACGGCGTCTCGGTGCTGCTGGCCGACGAGCAGTGCGAGCTGTCCACGGACGTCTCCGGGCGCAACGAGACCGTGCCGGTCGAAGACACCGCGACCACCCGTTGGGTGAACGAACTGGTCTACGAGCAGCTGCTGACCGCCGCTTCCTGATCTACCGTCGAGCCCATGCGTCTGGTGATCGCGGGTGGGCACGGCAAGATCGCACTGCTGACGACCGGGCTGCTCGCCCGGCGAGGTGATCAGGTGGTTTCGCTGGTGCGCAACCCCTCGCACTTCGGCGACGTGCGCGCGGCCGGCGGTGAGCCGGTGCTGTGCGACCTCGAATCGACCACGGCGGAGGAACTCGCCGCGGTGCTGGGCGGCGCGGATGCCGCGCTGTTCGCGGCCGGCGCGGGCCCCGGCAGCGGCGTGGCCCGCAAGGACACCGTCGACCGGGGCGCGGCGCAGCAGTTCGCGGTGTCCGCCCTGGCCGCCGAGGTGCCCCGGTTCGTGCAGATCAGCACGACCGGCATCGGCCGGGTGACCGGCGACGAGGTGTTCGACGCCTACCTGCGGGCCAAGGGCGCGGCCGAGGACGGGCTGCGCGAACTGGCCCTGGCGTGGACGATCCTGCGGCCCGGCCGGCTGACCGACGACCCGGGCACCGGGCTGGTCGAGGTGTCCGAGGAGCCGTTGCGCGGGTCGGTGCCGCGCGCGGACGTGGCGGCGGTGGTCGCGGAGCTGCTGCGCCGGCCGGACACCGCCGGGCGCACCTACGAGCTGGTCTCCGGGTCGACGCCGGTCGCCGACGCCTTCCCGAGCACCCGGTCCAGGTAGTCGTTGGCGAACTTGCCGGTCGGGTCCAGCTCGGCGCGCAGGGCCCGGAAGTCGGCGAAGCGCGGGTAGGCCGGGGCCAGGTCGGCGGCGGTGCGGGTGTGCAGCTTGCCCCAGTGCGGCCGGCCGCCGACGGCGGTGGCGATCTTCTCGAACGCGTCGAAGTACTGCCGGTAGGGCATCCCGAGGTACTGGTGCACGGCGATGTACGCGCTGTCGCGGCCGTTCGCGGTGGAGAGCCAGATGTCGTCGCCCTGCGCGACCCGCACCTCGACCGGCACGATCACGCCGTGGTCCAGCTTGGCGACCGCCTTGCGCAGCTCGGTGAGCACGCCGTGCAGCTCCTCGCGCGGGATCGCGTACTCGGACTCCACGAACCGCACCCGGCGCGGGGTGACGAACACGCGGTGCGAGTCGTCGCGGTAGACCCGTTCGGAGATCAGCTTGCCGCACAACCGGTTCAGGCCCCGGGTGGTGGTCGGGAAGGTCTTGGCGACCCGGCACACCAGGCCGAACGCGCCGTTCTCCAGCACCTCGTACTCGTAGAACCGGCGGAGCTTCGACAGCGGGGCGGCGGGCTCGTCCACCCGGTTGTTGCGCTTGACGATCACGTCGTCGCTGTGCGGGAACCAGTGGAACTCGACGTGGTCCTCCACCGAGGTCAGGTGGTCGAACTCGGCCAGGACCGCGTCGAGCCGGCCGGGCGTCTCGCGGGCGTGCAGCACGAACGCGGGCACGCAGCGCAGGGTGATCGTGCTGATCACGCCGAGCGCGCCGAGGCCGACGCGGGCGGCGGCGAACAGGTCGGGGCGCTCGGTGGCCGAGCAGCGAACCTGCTCGCCGTTCGCCAGGACCAGTTGCAGCGCGGTGATCTGGGTGGCCAGGCCGCCGAGCTTCGCGCCGGTGCCGTGGGTGCCGGTGGCGGTGGCACCGGCGATGGTCTGCGCGTCGATGTCACCGAGGTTGGGCAGGGCCAGGCCGAGGGTGTCCAGCAGGGCGTTGAGCTGCCGGAGCGTGGTGCCGGCGCGGACCGTCACCAGGGTGCCGGTGACCTCGGTGACGCCGGTCCAGCGGTCCAGGTCGAGCGCGGTTCCGGGGGCGACGGCGATGCCGGTGAACGAGTGGCCGCTGCCGCGCGGGCGCAGGTGCGAGGCCGCCGCGACGGCGTCGGCGATCTCGTCCGCGCTCGCCGGGTGCTCCACCCGGTGCGGGGACGCGGTCGCCGTGCGGGCCCAGTTGGTCCACGGCGTACCCATGACACCTCCGGTGTGAGCTGGTCCACGAACCGTAGGTGAAAGGAATTCACCTTTCAAGTACCGTAGGCCCATGCAACCCCGTAGCCGCCTCGACGGCGCGACGAAGGCGCTCGACCCTCCGTTCGCGGTCGTCGACCTGGGCGCGTTCGACCACAACGCGGCCGAGCTGGTCCGCCGGTCCGGCGGCAAGCCGGTGCGGGTGGCCAGCAAGTCGGTCCGGGTCCGCTGGTTGCTCGAACGAGTGCTCGACCGGCCGGGTTACGCCGGGGTGATGTGCTACTCACTGCCGGAGGCGCTGTGGCTGTCGTCGCTGGACGTCTCCGAAGACCTCCTGGTCGCGTACCCGACCGTGGACCACGGCGCGCTGCGCGAACTCGCGCGGGACGAGAAGGCCCGCCGGCGGATCACCATCATGGTCGACTCGACCGCCCACCTCGACCTGGTCACCGCCGCGCTCGGCTCCGCCCACCCGGAGGTCCGGGTGTGCCTGGAGCTCGACGTGTCGTGGCGGCCGGTGCCCGGCCTGCACGTCGGGCCGCGCCGCTCGCCGGTGCACAGCGCGCGCGACGCCGGGTCGCTGGCCGGGCGGATCGCCGAGCGGCCGGGGTTCCGGCTGGTGGGCGTGATGGCGTACGAGGGGCAGATCGCCGGGCTCGGCGACACCCCGCCCGGCCGGCCGCTGCGCGGGCTCGCCGTGCGGTGGATGCAGAAGCGGTCGGCGGCCGAGCTGGTCGACCGGCGCGGCGCGGCCGTGGCGGCGGTGCGCCGGGTGGCGGAGCTGGAGTTCGTCAACGGCGGCGGCACCGGGAGCCTGGAGGTGACCGGGGCCGACGAGTCGGTGACCGAACTGGCCGCCGGGTCCGGGCTGATCGGGCCGACCCTGTTCGACGGGTACCGGGGTTTCCGGCCGGAGCCCGCCGCGCTGTTCGCGCTGCCCGTCGTGCGCAGGCCGAAGAAGCACGTGGCCACCCTGTTCTCCGGCGGGTACCCCGCCTCCGGCACGGCCACCCCCGACCGCCTCCCGACGCCGCACCTGCCGCCGGGGTTGACGTTGCTGCCGCTGGAAGGCGCGGGCGAGGTGCAGACGCCGGTCGTCGGCCGGGCCGCCGACTCGCTGGTCCTCGGCGACCGGGTGTGGCTGCGGCACGCGAAGGCCGGCGAGCTGGCCGAGCGGTTCACGCACTACCACGTCGTGGACGGGGACGTGGTGGCGCGGACCGTGCCCACGTACCGGGGCGAAGGGCAGTGCTTCGGCTGACCCGGGCCGGCCGCTCGGGTCAGCCGGGCCGGTCGGGTCAGCCGGGCCGGTCGAGTCAGTCGGGCCGGTCGGGTCAGTCGGGCAGGCGGGTCGAGAGGTAGCCGCGGACCAGGGCCTTGGCCTCGTCCAGGATGCGCTGGTCACCGGCCTGGTCGCGGCGGAAGGCCAGGTTCAGCACCCCGTCCGCCGCCTCGACCGCGATCGAGATCGGCAGTTGCAGCTCGGCCAGCGGGATGTCGAACTTGGTCGAGATCATCTCGGCGATCCGGTCGGAGATGACGGTGTTGTTGTCCCGCCGGTCGTCCAGCAGGCGCAGGTCGACCACGTCGCCGAAGTGCAGCTTGCTGAACGCGGGGACCTCGCGGTGCATCGAGACGTAGACGTCGAAGATCGAGTCGACGGCGTCCCACCAGTGCTCCAGCGTGGTCGAGGTGAAGCGGGCGTCCACGGCCTGGACGAACTTCTCCAGGTTGCGCAGGGTCAGCGCCTGCACGACGGCCCGCTTGTCGGGGAAGAACTGGTAGAGCGAGCCGACGGCGACCCCGGCCCGTTCCGCGATCAGTGTCGTTGTCACGCCGTCGTAGCCGACCTCCTCGATGAGCGAGGCACAGGCTTCGAGCATCCGCTCGACGCGCTTGGCGCTGCGCTGCTGCACCGGTTGCCGGCGCAGTGGGGTCGAACTCGTCACGGCGACTCCTGGTCGGTGGTGTGCGGGGTTCCATAGTGCCCGTTCGTCGGCATCCGCACTTCCAGTTGGGGCGCAACACGCCTACGATCCGAATCAATTTCATGTTTGGGAGGCGGCACCGTGACCTTGCCCGACGGTTTCCTCTGGGGTGTCTCGACATCCGCGTTCCAGATCGAGGGCGCGCTGCGCGAGGACGGCCGGGTGCCGTCGGTCTGGGACGCGTTCCCCGTTCCGGGCGGCGACACCGGGGCGGTCGCCTGCGACCACTACCACCGCCACCCCGAGGACGTCGCCCTGCTGCGCGAACTCGGCGTCGGCGCCTACCGGTTCTCGGTGGCCTGGCCCCGGATGGCCGACCTCGGGTTCTACGACCGCCTCGTGGACTCCTTGCTGGCAGCCGGGATCGCACCGGTCGCGACGCTGTACCACTGGGATACCCCGCTCGCGGTCGAGGAAACCGGCGGCTGGCTCAACCGCGACACCGCCCACCGGTTCGCCGAGTACGCGGCGGTCGTCGGCGACCTGCTGGCGGACCGCGTCGCGATGTGGATCCCGATCAACGAACCCGCGATGGTCACCCTCCAGGGCTACGCCGTCGGCGAGCACGCACCGGGCAAGACCCTGCTCTACGACGCGCTGCCGGTCGCCCACCACCTCAACTTCGCGCACGGCCTGGCGGTCCGCGCGCTGCGGGCCGCCGGCGCGCGGGCCGTCGGCACCGCCAACAACCACACGCCCGCCTGGCCCGCCGGACCGGACGACGTCGAAGCCGCCGCCGCCTATTCGGCACTGCACAACTGGCTGTTCGCCGACCCGTTGCTCACCGGCAACTACCCGGCGGAGCTGGCCGACCGCTTGCCGCTGCTGGACGGCGATCCGGCGATCACCGCCGAGCCGCTGGACTTCTACGGCGTCAACTACTACAACCCGACCCGGCTGCGCGCGCCGGGCGAGGGCAACCCGCTGCCGTTCGAGCTGGTGGACATCGACGAGTACCCCCGGACCGACTTCGGCTGGCCGGTCGTGCCGGCCGGGCTGGGCGAGGTGATCGCCGAGCTGCGCGACCGGTACCCGAACCTGCCGCCGGTCTACGTGACCGAGAGCGGGTGCAGCTACGCCGAGGTGGACGACCAGGACCGGATCTCCTACCTGGACGGCCACATCGCCGCCGCCGAGGGGGCCGGCGCGCGCGGGTTCTTCACCTGGTCCCTGATGGACAACTTCGAGTGGGACGCCGGCTACTCGCAGCGCTTCGGCCTGGTCCACGTCGACTACGGGACGCAGAAGCGCACGCCCCGCTCGTCGTTCGCCTGGTACCGCGACCGGATCCGTCGATGACCGCCCGCGACGCCACACCCGGCTCGGACACCGACCCGGACACCGACCCGCTCGGCGAACCGGTCGTCCCGGTCCGCCGGTCGTGGATGGCGCTGCTGTTCCTGGCCAACCTCGGGCTGTGGCTGGGCATCTACGCGCCCATCCAGGTGCTGCTGCCCCAGCAGGCCGAACTGCTCGCCGGCACCTCCAAGGAGGCGGTGTTCGGGCTGGTCACGGGGGCCGGCGCGCTGGTCGCGCTGGTGGTGAACCCGCTGGTCGGGCTGTCCTCGGACCGCACCACCGCGCGGTTCGGCCGGCGGCACCCGTGGACGCTGGGCGGCGCGCTGGTCGGCGCGCTCGGCCTGGCCGTGCTGTCCACCGCGTCGTCGGTGCCCGTCCTGGTGGTCGGCTGGTGCCTGGTGCAGGCCGGGCTGAACGGGATGCTCGCCGCGCTGACCTCCGCCGTGCCCGACCGGGTGCCGGTGCGGCAGCGGGCCAGGGTCGGCGGCCTGGTCGGCATCAGCCAGATGCTCGGCACGGTGCTCGGCGCGATCGTGGTGACCGTGCTGGTCAGCGGCCTGACCTCGGGCTACCTGGCGTGCGCGGCGGTCGTCGTGCTCGGCGCGCTGGTGTTCGTGCTGCGCACGCCCGACGCGCGGCTGACCGCCCGGCCGGTGCTGCGGTGGCGCGAGCTGTGGGTGTCGCCGCGCCGGCACCCGGACTTCGCCTGGGCCTGGGGCTGCCACTTCATGATCAACCTCGGCAACGCGTTCGGCACCCTCTACCTGCTCTACTTCCTCGGCGACGAGGTGCACCACCCGTCGCCCGAGGACGGCCTGCTGGTGCTGATGCTGCTCTACGGCGTGGCGCTGGCCGGCGGCGCGTTCTGGTTCGGGGCCTGGTCGGACCGCAACGGGCGGCGCAGGCCGTTCGTCCTGGCCGCCGCCGGCGTGATGGCGGTGGCCGCACTGCTGCTCGCGGTGTGGCCGACGTGGGTGGCCGCGCTCATCGCCGCCCCGCTGCTGGGCGTCGGGTTCGGCGGGTACTGGGCGGTGGCGCTCGCGCTGCTCACCCAGGTGCTGCCCGCCGCGTCCGACCGGGCCAAGGACCTGGGCGTGGTGAACATCGCCAACTCGCTGCCGCAGGTCGTCGCGCCGCTGCTGACATCGTTCGTGCTGGCCGGGTTGGGCGGGTACCGGGGGCTGTTCCTGGTGTCCGCGCTGGCCACGCTGTGTGCGGCCGGACTCGTCGTGCGGGTCCGGTCGGTCGCCTAGGAGAAGAGGGTTCCCGTGCAGGTGGAAGGTCGGACCGTCGTGGTCACCGGCGCGTCGCAGGGCATCGGCGCGGCCGCCGCCGAGGCGTTCGCCCGGCGGGGAGCGGTCGTCGTGCTGGTGGCCCGGGGCGCCGAAGCGCTCGACGCGGTCGTCGAGCGGATCTCCGGGTTCGGCGGCCGCGCCACCGCGATCCCGGCGGACCTGTCGGACGTCGACCGGATCCACGCGCTGGCCGAAGAGGTCGTGGCCGCACACGGCGTGCCGGACGTGCTGGTCAACAACGCGGGCGCGGGGCGGTGGCTGTTCCTGGACGAGACGCCGCCCGCGGAGCTCGACGCCATGACCGCCCTGCCGTTCACCGCGGCGATGCACCTGACCCGGGAGTTCCTGCCCGGGATGCGGCGGCGCGCGACCGGGCGGATCGTCAACGTGAACTCGCCGGTCTCCCGGCTGCCGTGGCCCGGCGCGACCGGTTACGCCGCGTCCCGCTACGCGCTGCGCGGGCTGACCGCCGCCCTGCGGCTGGACCTGCGCGGCACCGGAGTCGGGGTGAGCGAGGTGGTGCCCGGCAAGGTGAGCAGCCGGTACTTCGACAACAACCCCGGCGCGGAGGAGCGGATCCCGGCCATCGCCCGGCTGATCCCGACCGTGACACCGCGACGGGTGGCGACCGAGATCCTCCGGGTGGTCGAACGCGACCGCGCCGAACGGGTGTTCCCGTGGCAGTTGAAGGCTTTCGAGCTCTCCGGCCGGCTGCTGCCCGGCCTCACCGGCCACCTGACCTGGCTCACCGGCACCCGGCGCTGACCACCCGGCGCTGACCACCCGGCGCTGACCACCCGGCGCTGACCACCCGGCGCTGACCACCCGGTCGGGCCCGGACGTGGAACCGGCCCCGAATGTCTGCGCGGGAGGGGCAGACATTCGGGGCCGACGTGGTGCCCGCGGACCAGTGCCGGTCGGGGAGGGAGGTGCACAACACCGGCCCGCGGATGCTTTGTGGAGTTGTCGGTCGTGAAGTTGTAGCCGGCCGGCGGTCCGTTCGTCGCGGTCGGGGGTTCGCACGTCCCGGACCGCCGGCCAGTAGGCGGGTGCTCGACCGTGTCGCGTCGGGGGAACGACAGGTCGGGACCGCCCGTTCAGTGGGCTCGGGCCACCGCCGCACGTCGCGACCGGGTGACCGGAGGGGTCACCGGCGCGGAGCGCAGGTGCCGAGCGGGACGCGGGGCCAGACCGCCCGCGACCAGGTGTTCGTACGCCGCCCGCCATACCGAGCACGGGCTCTTCTGCTGCCGCCACCGGCCGGAGCACTCCGGGCAGTTGCCCTTCTCGTCCGGTTCGTGCGAGGCCAGCAGCGCCCGCCACCCCTCGGTCAGCCGGGGCAGCTCGGAGCGCGCCACCGAGAGCAGGGACGGGGCGTCGGCCTCGTTGGCCAGCTCGTTGAGCAGGTCCAGCCGCTCCCACACCGCGTTGCGAAGAACTTGTCCGAGGATCTCGTCCACCGAAACGTCACCGTCACCTTTCCGCCTGCTCGGCGGCTTCACGTAGCGCGGCCCTGAGCTGCACGAGCTGGTCGGCCGAGAGCACCGCGGTCTCACCCGGCGGGCCGACCAGGACCACGCGGCCCTGGTCGACCAACACGGTGAGGCAGCGTTCCCGGTCCACCACGTCGCTGCAGCGAATCCGCCACCAGCGACGCTGCCCGGTCGAGCCGCGCCATCCGGAGTCGAGGTCGGTCGACTCCTGGACGTTCAGGGGAGCCGGGGCGGAGCCGGCCGTGGCGACGGCGCGCGCTGCCGACCCACCTGAGGTGGTCACCGCCCGCTCGATCAGGTCCACAGCCGAGTTCCTCTCCGTGCTCACTCGCTTACCGGATCCCAGATTGCGATGATTCAACCCGGATCGGGACGTCACAGCGCTAGCCGGTGGTCGTTCCACGGTGAGCGGTCAGTGGAGTTCGGCAGGGCCGATCAGCCTCGCCGATCGGTACTTCCTGCACTTGGGGGAGTGCCCCTACTCTGCCGATGACGCCCAAAGGACTGTGAGGGGGCGCAATTGAACACCATCGGTTCGCAAAGCTCTCCTGTTACGCCGGATGTCTGGGACCAGCAGGAGATGCGGGATGCGCTGGCCAGGCGCGAGATCAGCTCGGTGTACCGGCTGCTCCGACGGCACGGCGTGTCGCAGCGCCAGATCGCGGCGCTGACGGGCCAGTCGCAGTCCGAAGTCTCGGAGATCCTGAAGGGGCGTCAGGTCATGGCCTACGACGTCCTCGCCCGGATCGCCCAGGGCTTGGGTGTCCCCAGGGGATACATGGGCCTCGCCTACGACGAGGCCACGGCAGTGCGGGTGGCCGCGACCGCGGAGGCACCCCAGTCTGAGGAGGACGAGTCGGTGAAGCGAAGGAAGTTCCTCGCGCACGCCGCCGCCATCACCGTGGGTGCGGCCGTGTTCGGCACGGACTCCGGGTCTTGGGCATCGTCGCCCGCGCAGACACCGGCCCCCGGCCGGATCGGCATGACCGACGTCCGACAGGTCGAAGCCGCGACCAGGGCACTGCGCACCCTGGACTACCAGTACGGCGGCGGCTCGTGCCGCGACGCCGTCGTCGCCCAGCTCTCGTGGGGCCAGCAGATGCTCGGCGCCAACGCGACCGACCTGGTCAAGGAGAGGCTCTACGTCGCCCTCGCCGACCTGCACAACCTGGCCGGCTGGACGTCGTTCGACACCGGCCTGTACGACTCCGCGCGCAACCACTTCGGCCAGGCCCTCGGGCTCGCGAAGCAGGGCCGCAAGGAGGAGCTGGTCGCGAACATCCTGTACCGGATGGGCCGCGTCTACCTGCACCAGAACGCGCCGGACGACGCGCTCAAGGTGTTCCAGCTCGGCCAGCTGGCGGCGCAGAACTCCGGTTCGAAGCTGGCGGTCGGCATCCTGTGCGCCAACGAGGCGTGGGCCTACGCCAAGATGGGCTCCGACGACCAGGCGCTCAAGCTGCTCGGCCGGGCGCGCGACGAGTTCGCCCGCGCCAACATCAGCGAGGCGCCCGCGTGGGCGAAGTTCTTCGACGCCAACGACTTCTCGGCGATGATCGGCACCGTGCACACGGAGCTGGCGCTCACCGTCGACGCGAAGAAGTACACCCGCATCGCGATCCCGGCGCTGTCCAAGGCCATCAACGGCTTCGGCGAGGACATGAGCCGCAGCCGCTCGTTCAACCTGACCTCGCTGTCGATCAACCACCTGCTGGAGGGCGACATCGACCACGGCGCCCGGGTCGGCAAGCAGGCGATCGACCTGTCCGAGGGCCTCAAGTCGGTGCGCACCAAGGACCGCATGATGCCGTTGCAGGCCGAGGCGGAGAAGCGCCGCAACAACCCGGACGCACGTGAACTGGCCGACCGCGTCGCCAAGTTCACCGGCACGGACAGCGCGGCCTGACCCTGGGCGTCGCGCTGGATGGCAGGTTCACCCCCGCCACGCTGACCGCCGTGCTGGAGCGGATCTGCGGCGACCTCGGGTTGGCGCACCGGGACGCCCGGCTGGTGAAGTTCACCTCGAACGCCGTGTTCGACCTCCCCGCCGACCGGGTCGTGGTCCGGATCGTCGGGTCGATGGGTCTGCGGCACCGGGCCGCGAAGGTCGTGCGGGTGGCCCGCTGGCTGGCCGCCCACGACGTGCCCGCGGTGCGCCTGGTCGAGGAGTTCCCGCAGCCCCTGACCATCGGCGAGCACCAGGCCACCATCTGGCACTCGGTGCCGTCCTCGGGCCCGCCGGTCGACGGCCGTGACCTGGGGAACCTGTTGCGCCGCCTGCACTCGCTGCCCGCACCGCCGTTCGACCTGCCGCGCTGGTCGCCGCTGGACGACGTGCGCGGGCGCATCGCGGACGCCGAGGAGCTGTCGACGTCGGACCGGGTCTTCCTGGAGGAGCGGGTCGCGGTGCTGGCGGAGCGGCTGGCGGGCCTGGCGACCGCGCTGCCGGAGGGCGTGGTGCACGGCGACGCCCACCTGGGCAACCTCATCCCGAGCCCCGCCGGGCCGGTGCTCTGCGACTTCGACTCGACCAGCCTCGGCCCGCGCGAGTGGGACCTGAGCACGCTGCCGGTCGGCGTCGCCCGGTTCGGCCACCCGGCGCGGTGGCACCGGCAGTTGGTCCGGGTGTACGGGTTCGACGTCACGCGGTGGGCGGGTTTCCCGGTGCTGCGCGACGTGCGCGAGCTCAAGCTGACCACCAGCGTGCTGCCGATCCTGCGCAGCCACCCCGACGTGCGCGACGAGCTGCGCGGGCGGCTGGCGGCGCTGCGGGTCGGCGATACCAGGGCCCGGTGGTCGCCCTACCGGTGAACCCGCGCGAGTGGGGGAACGAAGCGGTAACGCTCGGGCCGTCGATTCCGACTCACGCAGCGACGGGGGCTGCGTGACTGCGGTGAGGTGCACGTGATCGGACAGTGGGTGGGTGCTCGGCGCAGGCGCACGAAGCGCGCGCTGAAGGCGGCGCGGATGCTGGACGAGGTAGTGGACACCCAGCTGCCGCTGCTCGCGTCGTTCGACGAGGACCGGCGTCGCCGCTCCGCCGACTACCTCGCCGAACTGGTCAAGCTCGCCCAGGACTACCGGTACTTCGCGCACGGCTGGATCGACGCGAAGGAGCTGGACCGGCGCGGCCACCGGGCCGTGGCGACCCTCGGCAAGCTGCGCGCGGACCCTACAGCGCGACTGATCACCGACTAGCCCGCCCGGCGCAGCTCACCGCACCGAACGGTCCACTCACCGCACGGGGCCCCAGACCCGCGTGGCGTAGTCGGCGAAGTCGATCGCCGTCCGACCCGTCACCTCGGGAACGGCCTCGGTGGTGGTCGCGGGTCGCAGCCGTGCGAAGGCGGCGATCTCGCCCTCGGTCTGCTCGGCGGGCATCCCCAGACCCCGTTGCTGCGCCCGGTAGCCGTCCGGTGTGCCGTCGAACGCGAGCCGGCGTCCGGCCGCCTCGCCGATCAGCGCGAACGCCTCGGCGAAGCTCAGCGCGCGGGGCCCGGTCACCTCGTAGGTGCGGCCTTCGTGGCCGGGCGTGGTCAAGGCGACGGCGGCGACGGCCGCGATGTCGTCGGCGTCCACGAACGCCTGCGGGGTGTCGCCGAGGGGGACGGCCAGCGCCCCGGCCTCGACGGCGGGGCGGAAGAAGCCCTCGTCGAAGTTCTGGTCGAACCAGTCCGCGCGCACGATCGTCCAGTCGGCGCCCGAGGCTTTCAGGTCGCGTTCGGCGGCGAGCAGCCGCTCGTCCCCCATCTCCTCGATGCCGCGGCTGGAGAGCAGGACGATCCGGCGGACGCCCTGGTCGACGGCCTCGTGGACGAAGGCGGGGTCGATCGGGAGTTCGTGCGGGGCCATCAGGTAGACGGCGTGGGTGCCGGCCAGGGTCGGCCGCCACGTGTCGCGGTCGGTCCAGTCGAACCGCACGTCGCCGCTGCGCGACGCCCGCCGGACGGGGTGGCCCTGCTGCGCGAGCCGGCCGGCCACCCGTCGTCCGGTCGAACCGGTGGCTCCCAGTACCAGGATGAGTCGGTCCATGCCGTCGAGTAGATCAGGCGCGTACGACATTTTTGCGGCGGCGATCGCCGGCCGGTCGGTTATGCATCAAGCCGACGGGGGAGGCGGACATCGTCGGGTTGGAGAGCGCCGCGCTGAGGGTGGGCGGCACGATCGCGTCGGCGGGCGCGAAGTCCTGGTTGCGGCGGCGCAGGGCGGCGTTCGAGCGCTCGGCGAGCCTGGCGGAGCTGGCGCAGGCGGAGCTCAAGGGGCCGTTGCAGCAGCGGAAGCTGGACAACCTGGTCGGCCGCATCGGCCAGCAGGTGGCCGAGCAGTTGGCACCGGTGCTGTCGGGCCGGTTCGCCGACGTGCCCTCGGACGAGGCCGAGGCGGCGGTGCTGGCCGTGGTCGACGTGCTGGAGGACGTGGACCTGTCGGACGAGGCCCTGCTGGCGGTCGACGCGGATGCCGAGGTGCTGGCCAAACGCATCCGTGCGCAGTTCCCGCGCCGGGCGGCGTCGCTGTCACCGCGCGCCGAGGAGCTGCACGAACTCGCGCTGGACCTGGCGTGCCGGCACCTGGTGCAGGTCGTCCGGCACCTGCCGTCGTTCCAACCGGTGGCCTTGGCCGAGGTGCTGAGCCGCCTGACGTCCCAGGCCGACCAGCTGGAGAACCTCCTCGCCCGCACCCCCACCACCAGCCTCTACGCCCCGGCCGGCACCAACCGCGACGAGCTGTTCCGCGTCGAGTACCTGGCCACACTGGCCGCCACCCTCGACCGGTTGGAACTGCTGGGCCTGCCCGGCGACGAACAGCCGACCTTGGCTCTGACGGTCGCCTACCTGAGCCTCAGCGTGTCCGGCTCCTCGGGTTCGGCGAAGGCGAAACGCGGCCGGGTGCAGGTGGAGAACTGGTTCGACCCGTTGGCCAGGAACGATTCCCAGGACGCCGAGGGCGTTCCGGTCGAAGCCGCCATCGGCGACAACCCACGGGTGTTGCTGCGCGGCGATGCGGGTTCCGGCAAAACGACCCTGGTGAACTGGCTCGCGGTACGTGCCGCCCGAGCCGAACTCTCCGACGCACTGGCCGGCTGGAACGACCGGGTCCCGTTCATGGTCCGGCTGAGGACGTTCGCCGACGGCGACCTGCCCAACCCCGAGAACTTCGTTTCACGATGCACGCCCATGATCGCCCAGGTGATGCCGGAGGGTTGGGTGCACCGGCAGTTGGTGGCCGGCCGGGCGATGTTGTTGGTGGACGGTGTGGACGAGGTGCCGGCGGGTCGGCGTCGCGAGGTGAAGTCGTGGCTGCGGGACTTGTTGGCGACGTTCCCGGACACCCACGTGGTGGTGACGGCTCGTACGGCGGCGGCGGACAGCCGGTGGCTCGCGGCCGAGGAATTCCAAGCGGTCACCTTGGAGCCGATGAACCCGCTGAACATCGTCGACTTCGTCGAGCGCTGGCACCAGGCCGCAGAGCTGTCCGGCGCGGAAATCGGCGATGCCGAACGTCGGTTGCGCGCCCAGTTGGAACGGCCGCACCTGCGGCAGTTGGCGGCGAGCCCGTTGCTGTGCGCAATGTTGTGCGCGCTGAACCTGTCACACCGCTCGGAGTTGCCGCGAAACCGAATGGACTTGTACGCCAAGGCGCTGGCGATGCTGCTGCACCTGCGCGACGCGGAACGCGGAATCCCGGTCCTGCTGGGTGACGTGGAGAAGCGGGTGCTGCTGCGGGATCTGGCGTGGCGATTGACGCTGGCGGACAAGGTGGAACTGTCGGCGGCGGATGCGTTGGAGCACATCGGGCGCAAGCTGCCCGGGATGCCGAACGTCACCATCGAACCCAAACCGATCTTCGACCACCTGCTGGAACGCAGCGGCGTCCTGCGCGAACCGGTTCCCGGCCGAATCGACTTCGTGCACCGGACGTTCCTGGAGTACCTGGCGGCGGATGAGGCGATCCAACAGCACCACGTACCGACCTTGATCTCCCACGCCCACTTGGACACCTGGTGGGAAACCGTCGTGATGGCGTGCCTGCCACCTCAGGCTGTTGGCAGCTGCCTGCCTTGAAACCGTGCGCGACATCGCACCCGAAGTGAGCGCCCGGATCGACGCTCTGGTGCAGGACAAACTTGTGCCACCGCGCAGCCTGAAGGAGACGAGGTTGCTGTCCTCGATCGGTCACCGCGTGCTGCGCTACCTGCGATGTGAAGGCCGCCGCCTCGGTCCGGGTTGCGGCCCTCACCGGCACAGCGGACGCGTTGCCGCTGCTCGCCGAGTACGCCCAGGACACCCGGTACATGGTGCAGAACGAGTTGAGTGCGGGGTCCCCGCTGAACAACGGAGGCCTGACGATCAGGTCTCGGAAACTGCTCCGCCATACCCGACGACTACCCGCGCTGACCCGACTGAAAATCAACTTGGGGCCCCACGAAACGGTCGAAGACCTCTGGTTCTTCGCGGACATCCCGGAATTGGTGGGTTTGGGCGTGACCCTTGATCCGTCAAAGGACCATGACCTGGTCGCGTTGGGTTCCAGTCGGCACTTGCAGCGCCTCTCCCTGTTTGGCGTGGAGAGTACTGAAGATTTGTCGCCCATCGCCGACTTCCGCGAACTCGGGCACCTGTCGCTGGCGGGATACTCCGACGCCAGGCTGTCCGATTTCGACTGCATTCCGTCAGTGTGGGGCATAAGCCTGCACCGGCCACTGGAGGCGAAATTGGGCAACGCCTCACGGGTGTTTGGTCAGATCGGAAGTCTCAACCTGTCCAGCTTCGACCACGTCGATCTCGGTCTGCTGCCGGAGTCGCTGCATTTTCTGGTGTTGCAGGACATGCGAGTCCGGAACCTGGCCCCGCTCGCCCGGCTCGTGCTGCTGAAATCGCTCTACCTGTTGGACCTCAAGGATTTCGATGGCGACTTCAGGCCGTTGGCAGCACTCGATCTCCAAATTCTGGGAATCGACCGCGAAGATGGCTGCACGGGTCTCGAAGGGATATCCGGAAAGATCCAAATCGGCTAGGCCACCGGGGCGCGGGAGAGGACGACGGCGAGGCCGAAGGCCACGCCCATCACGGCCAGTTCGAACGCCGCCCAGCCCACGATCGCGGTCGTCTTGTGCTGTGCGATGTTCGGCAGCATCCGCCATCGGATGTTCGCGCCCAGGACCGCCAGCACGGCCGCGCACACGATCTTCCCGACCAGGATCAGGCCGTACGACGTCGTGAACAACGACCCCGGCAACGTGATCACCGGGTTCAGGGCCAGTTCCAGCAGGCCGTTGAACAGTCCTGTCACCGACACCACGGCCAGGCTCACCGTGGCCAGTTTCGAGAACTTCGGCAACGCCTCCGCCAGCAGGCCCCGGCGGTGGGCCACCAGGGCGATCAGCGCGGCCAGGCCGCCGGTCCACGCTGCCGCGCCCAGGACGTGCAGCTCCATCGAGATCATGGAGTAGTCGTGGTACTTCCAGTTCGACGCGTGGCCCGTCACCGGCAGCGGCAGCAACCCGAACATCGACACGAGGATGCGCAGTTCGGCCGGTACCGACTCGCCCTTGCGGACCGCCAGGACGCCGATCCACAAGTAGATCAACGCGCACACCGCGCTGAACAACAACCCCTGCCCGGCGCCGACGCGTTGTACGTAGTCGACCACCGAACCCATGGTCACCGGCACGTCCGGCCGGGTTTCGTAGGCTCGGACGACGATCGACAGCAACGCCGTGAACACCCACACCGCCGCGCCGACGACGGCGGCCGGGCGGGCCACGCGCATCACCGGTTCGGTCAGGGTGGGGCGGGAGAAGCCCAGCAGCTTGGGCAGCAGGCTCAGCCCGACGACCACCGTGGCGGCCAGGTCCAGCAACGTCCTGACCAGCGGTTGGGCGAACTGGACCACCACCCCCGGCTCGGCGACGCCGACGGCCACCGGGGTCGTCGACAGGCCGAGGCCCAGGAACGCTCCGACGGCTCCGCCGCCGAGCAGGCCGCCCAGTACCCAGTACCGGTTGGCGGGGGTGGTGGTCCGGTTCGTCGTCATCGCCGCGTGGACTCCCCGGAACCCGGGCCGGAGCCGGCACCCGAGCCGCCGCGCAGGGCGAAGAACACGCCGCCGCCCAGCAGCACGACCGCGCCGATGATCCACACCCAGATCGGCACGCCGCCGCCCTCGTCGGACGACGACTCGCCCGCCTTGGCGGTCTCGGTCGCCGCGTTCGGGGTGCCGCCGCCGGCCTTGGTGGTGCTGAACTTCAGGTTCCCGGACACCGGGTGCCCGTCGGCGGACAGGATCCGGTAGCCCACCTGGTACTCGGCCGCCGGGCCGAGCGGGCGGACCTTGAAGACCACCGAGTTGTTCCGGACGACGGGCTCGCCGCCGTCCTCCCAGCGGGTGTCGTCCGGGCCCTTGACGGTGATGGTGTTGAACTTGTCACCGCCCTGCACCGGCTGGTCGAACACCAGGGTGATCTCGGCCGGGCCGGCCTCCAGCGCCTGGCCGTCCTTCGGGTCGCTGCTGACCAGCACGTTGTGCGCGGACGCGGTCCCGGTGCCGAGCAGCGCCAGGCCGCCCGCGAGGAACGCGGCCAGGGTCAGCGAGAGCGCGCGCCTCATGCGTTCGGCTTGCCCGCGCGCCGCGACCGCAGCACGGCCCCGGTGCCGAAGCCCAGCCCCAGCGCGCCCACGGCCAGGCCCGCGCCGCCGAGCCAGCGGGCGGTGTTGTCCGTGCCCGACGTGCTCGCCGCGTGGTCGTCGGTCTTGGCCGACGCGTTGGTGGCGTCACCGTGGTGGTCGGCGCCCTCGGTCTTCTTGACCAGGTTGAGCACCGGCGCGGGCTTCTCCGGCTCCTCCGCGCCCTCGGCGGGCGGCGGGGCGTTCCAGTCCACGACCTCGCCGTTGTCGTAGGTCTGCTTGGTCGGCATGATCAGCTTGTCGGTGTTGTCCGGCAGCGGGCCGATGGACAGGTCGAACTCGTTGAACTGGCCGGGCTCGATCCGGACGCCCGGGTCGGCGGTCCACACGACCGAGCGGACCGCCTCGGTGATCTCGCGGCCGTGGCTCTGCACCGGCTTGTCGAGCTTGCCCTTGACGGCCTCGACCTTCCAGCCCGCGGTGGGCTTGGTGCTCACCGACGCCAGCGGGTACTCGGCGGGCAGCGTGAGCTCCAGCTTCACGGTGCCGTTGGCCGGCCGCTCGTTGGGCACCCGGATGGTGACCTTGGTGTAGCCGCCCTGGACGGCGTCCTTGGGGGTGGACGCGGTCACGTGCGCCGACGCGAGGCCCGCCGTGCCCAGCGCGAGGAAGGCGGCGACCGCGAGCACGGCACCGCCCTTGGCGAACGTGCGCGCGCCAAAACGATTTGTCGACATGGAGTTGTGTCTCCTGATTTGACCAGAGGGGTGTGTCAACCGGGTCGGGTGATCAGGAGTACGGGCGGCCCCCGACGGCCGTTCACGCGCCGCAGCACCACGGCGGTCAACGTGTCCGGCGTCGGGGACGACGGCAGCGGGCACGTCCGGTGCTCCACGGGCGTGAACGAGACCAGGACCGGCCGCAGCCGGGACGCCGCCGACACCAGGGCGGACAGCGCGCTGTCCGCCCTGGCCAGCAGCAGGCCGGTGAGCAGCCCGGCGACCACGTGCGCGGCGGTCATGGTCAGCGGGCCGAAGCCCAGTCCGGGTCCGTCGGGGGCGTGGTGGCCCAGGCTGAGCAGCGTGTGCTGACCGACCTGCGCCGCGCCGAGCGTGGCCAGGACCGGCCACGGGCCGCGCCGGCGCTCGGCGAGCGCGGTGCCGGCGAGGGCGATCAGCGCGGTCAGCGGGAGCGCGGGCGCGAACTCGGTCAGATCGCCCCCGGCCGCCCCGTGAGCCGCCACGCTGAGTGCTGCGGACGTCACGGCCAGTAGAACGGCCCGCGCGAGGCGGGTCGAGGCCGGACGTCGGGTCATGCACAGAGCGTAGGAGACCGGCGCCCGAAGGTGTGAGCCGCTCCGGTGGTCGGGGGGTTTGTGTTGCGCCGAACGGGGGTAAGGGCTACCCGTGAAGACCGTGCCTGAACCCATCGAACAGCCGCTGCCAGGTGAACCGCGGGCCGAGCGGCCCAGCCGGATCGACCCCGTCGTCTTCGGCGTCGCCGCCGCTGTCGCGCTCGGTTTCCTGGTGTGGGGGGTCTTCGGCACGGAGTCGCTGGCCTCGGCCGCCAAGGCCGCCCTGGACTGGGTCATCGGCCACCTCGGCTGGGCGTTCGTGCTGGTCGCGTCCGGTTTCGTGCTGTTCGCGGTGTGGTTGGCGGTCAGCCGCTACGGTCGGATCCCGCTCGGTCGCGACGACGAGCGGCCCGAGTTCAGGACGGTCTCCTGGATCGCGATGATGTTCAGCGCGGGCATGGGCATCGGCCTGATGTTCTACGGCGTCAACGAGCCGCTGTCCCACTTCGTGAAACCACCACCGGGCACGGTCGCCGCCGAGAGCGACGCGGCCCTGCAGACCGCCATGGCGACCACCCTGTTCCACTGGACGGTCCACCCGTGGGCGATCTACGCCGTGGTCGGCCTGGCCATCGCCTACGGCAGCTTCCGGCGCGGGCGCAGCCAGCTGATCAGCGCCGCGTTCGCCCCGCTGCTCGGCGAGCGCCGGGCGGGCGGTCCGGCGGGCAGGGCGATCGACGTGCTGGCCATCTTCGCCACCCTGTTCGGCTCGGCCGCCTCGCTGGGGCTGGGCGCGCTGCAGATCGGCAGCGGGCTCACCTCGGCCGGCTGGGACGTCGGCAACGCCGTGCTGGTGGGCATCATCGCGGTGCTGACCGTGGTGTTCGTCGCGTCGGCGGTGTCCGGGGTGGCCAAGGGCATCCAGTGGCTGTCGAACACCAACATGGTGCTGGCCGTGGTGCTGGCGGCGTTCGTGTTCGTGGTCGGGCCGACGGTGTTCGTGCTGAACCTGGTCCCGGCCGCGATCGGCGACTACTTCCGCGACCTGGCCGACATGGCGGGCCGCACCGCCGCGTCCGGCGGCGACGCCACCGAGGCGTGGCTGTCCGGCTGGACGATCTTCTACTGGGCGTGGTGGATCTCGTGGACGCCGTTCGTCGGCATGTTCATCGCCCGGATCAGCCGGGGCCGCACCATCCGGCAGTTCGTGACCGGCGTGATCGGCGTGCCCAGCGCGGTCAGCCTGATCTGGTTCTGCGTGTTCGGCGGCACCGCGATCCACCTCCAGCGGACCGGCACCGACCTGGCCGGGCAGTCGTCGGCGGAGAGCCAGTTGTTCGGGATGCTCGATCAGTTCCCGCTGGCCGGTGTCGCCTCGGTGCTGGTGATCGTCCTGGTGGCGATCTTCTTCGTGTCCGGCGCGGACGCCGCGTCGGTGGTGATGGGCACGCTCTCGCAGCGCGGCTCGATCACGCCGTCGAAGGGCGTCGTGGTGTTCTGGGGCGTGCTGACCGGTGCCGTCGCGGCGGTGATGCTGCTGGTCGGCGGCTCGAACGCGCTGACCGGGCTGCAGAACCTGACGATCATCGCCGCGCTGCCGTTCGCGGTGGTCATGGTCGGGCTGTGCGTGTCGCTGGCGCGCGACCTGCGCAGCGACCCGATGATCCGGCGCGAGGAGCGGGTGGCCGAGGTGATGGAAGAGGTCTGCTTCGGGCCCGAGGAGACCGCGCTGCTCACCGTCGAGCAGATCGTCAGGACACGCCCAGGCGCCTGAGCAGCTCGGCTTCCAGCACGTCGAGGTCCGCGCCCACGGCCCGGTGCGCGGCCTTGCGGCGCGGTGTGGGCATCCGCTCGGACGCCCGCACCGCCGCCGTGAGCTGGGTGAGGCGCGCCTCGGTCGACTCCACGTACTCGCGGTCTTGGCCGCGTACGTCCTCCAACGCCTGCGCGAACCCGGTGATCCGGGCGTAGAGGCGCGCGCCGTGCCCCGAGTACCGGGACAGCTCGTCCACCGGAACGCCCAGTTTGCGGGCCCGGTACTGGTCGTAGCGGTCGCTCACCGCGGCCGCGGCGCGGGCCGCCAGCGGCGCCACCACGGGGATCAGCGCGGGCGCGACGACCTTGGCCACACCGACCAGGTTCTTCGCCCGGCCGGGCGTGAAGCCCTTGCTCCGTTCGCGTGCCATCGCCGCACCTCCTGACCGGAACACTAGAGGTCGGTCGGGTGTCGCGCACGGAAGATCGACCCCGGCGATCAGGTTGCCGGTACAAGCGTCGGCGCGGCGGCATACCCTTTTGCCGTGACTTCCCAGGTGCAGTTGGACGCCGGCGTGGTCACTCGTTGCCGGCGGCGGGTGCACCTCGAACACGATCCAGCGATGCGCGACGCCCCGAAAGCGCCGCCGGACCCGACCGGTCAACTGCGCAAGGCCGACGCGACCGAGCACCGGCGGGTCGTCGCCGAGGCGCTCGGCCGGGTCGTCGGCTCGGAGCTGCTGGAGGTCCCGCAGGACGTGCCCAGCGCCGACCGCGAACGGGTCACCGCCGCCGCGATGGCCGCCGGCGCCCGGTTCATCTGGGGCGCGGCGCTGCCCCGCGACGAGCGCGGCGGCCGGCGCGGCGGCATCGACCTGCTGGTCAAGGACACCACCGGGTACGTGCCGGTGCTGGTCGTGCGGCACAAGGTCACCGACCCGGGCACCGGCGCGCGCACGTCGCCGCTGTCGCACCCGCTGCCCGGCGGCGCGCGCGTCGACCCGCTGCGCAAGGTCCGCCCGCAGCCCCGCGACCAGCTCCGCCTGGCCCACGCCCAGCGCCAGTTGCAGGCCTCCGGGTTCGCCGCGGCAGGCCGCTCCTACGGCGGCGTGGTCGGCATGGACGGCGACGTCGTCGTGTGGCACGACCTCGAATCGCCCACCTGGCCCGGCGGCCGGACCGCGCTGGCCGAGTACGACTCCCGGTTCTCCGACCGGCTGGCCGTCGCCACCGCCGCCACGACCGGCGCGCACCCGCTGGCCCGGCCGTCGCGGATCGTGGAGTGCCGGTCCTGCCCGTGGTGGCCGGTGTGCGAGGTCGACCTGAAGGACGCGCGGGACGTCAGCCTGGTCGTGCGCGGCGAGGACGCCGTCGCGCTGCGCAAGATCGGCGTGTCCACGGTGGACGACCTGGCCGCGCTCGACCCGCAGGTGCCGCCGGCCACCCCGCTGGTCGGGATGCTCTACCCGGACGCGGTGATCCTGGCGCGGGCGTGGCTGCGCGACCTCACGGTGGTGCGGCGGTTCCCGTACATGGACGTGCCGCGCGCGGACGTCGAGGTGGACGTCGACATGGAGAGCTTCGGCGACCTCGGCGCGTACATGTGGGGCTGCTGGCTGTCCGGCGCGGACGTCGGCGAGGAGCCCGGCTACCGCGCGTTCGCCACCTGGGACCCGCTGCCGTGCGACGACGAGGCCCGGTCGTTCGCCGAGTTCTGGGGCTGGCTGACCGGCGTCCGGCTGCGCGCCCGCGCCCGCGGCCTGACCTTCCGCGCGTACTGCTACAACGAGCTCGCCGAGAACCGCTGGCTGCTCGGCTCGGCCGAGCGGTTCAAGGGCCGGCCCGGCATCCCGACCGTCGCGCAGGTGCGCGAGTTCATCACGTCCGACTCGTGGGTGGACCTGTTCGGCATCGTCCAGGAGCAGTTCCTGTGCGCCCACGGCAAGGGCCTCAAGACGATCGCCCCGGTCGCCGGGTTCTCCTGGCGCGACCCGGAGGCGGGCGGCGAGAACTCCATGCGCTGGTACCGCGACGCGGTCGGCATGGACGGCCCGCCACCCGAACCGGACCAGCGCCGGCGGCTGCTGGAGTACAACGAGGACGACGTCCGCGCCACCCACGCGCTGCGCGAGTGGATGACCTCGGACGCGATGGCCGGCCTCCCGTTCGCCGGCGACCTCTGACGCTCCCGGCGAAGGCGGCACGTCCGGCCGCGATTCGCCGGCTGCTCCGACACCGGACGCGACCGGCCGCCGGGTCGGACGCGGTCGTCCGCGTCGTCCTCGGGGGCGGAACTCCGAGTGGCCGGAGCGGTCGACCTGGCCACCCTGACCCCGCACCACGAGTCCGAGGGCGCGGCCGACCGGAGCGTGGCCGACGTCGTCGTGGGGACGGGCTTCGTCCTGGCGAACGTCGGCAGTTTCCCTCAGGCGTGGGCCGCCGCTGAGGTCGCCCACCGGTCCGGCCTCGCTTCGGCCACCCCTGACGTGTTCCCGCAGCTGTCACCCGCCGGTGCCGAGCCCGGAGGGCACCTTTCCTGGCGGGGGCCATCCGCTCAGCACCGTCACCAAGGGCACATCAACTGCGGAAGAGGCCGCGCCGACTGCGGTACAGGGGGCCTGTGGCAACCATTGCGGAGGCATGTCCTGTCGAAGCGCAGGGTGTTCACGGGTGCGGGCCGACCGTCACAATCGTGATTTGATCTTCCCCAAGGCCGTAGATCCACCATATCCGCCAAGCTGAGGGAGTGTTGTTCTCGACGTAGGACTCCCACAGCTGAGCGCCGTTCGGCCCTGGCACCGACTGGTATTGGTGCGAGCGCAACGCCGGGTAGCGCGGACCCAACTGCTCCAGCTGGGTCAGCGCTTTCCGGATCTTCTTGAGCTTCTTGGCGTACTGCTGCTTCCCTCGAAGATGCTCCAGAACTGCTGAAGCCTCGGCCGTGTACAGGAGTTCGTAGGGTGGAGCGCTCACTCGTCCTCTTCGTCGATCTCGACGTCGGCGGTGACCCAGTCGAGCTTCTGCACCTTGCCCTCTGCGGCGTCCGCCAGGCCGCGGAACAGTGATGCCCTCAGCTCGTCGTTCTGCCAGACCATCAACTCGCGCTTCGGGATGCTGGCCAGCGGGGTGAGCAGGATAGCGCCTTCGTCGTTGATCGAGACGGCGTAGCGGTCGTCTTTGTGGACTCCCGCCTTGCCGAATGCGATGCGCGAGCGCTCGTCGGCGGCTACTTCGGCGATGGGGCGGAATCCCTCGAGTGTCGTCATGGTGAGCCCCTCGATCAAGTTGCGAGCAGGGCCGAGCAAGCCGTCACTGTCACCCCAGTAACTCGCTCGTGAAGGCCTGGGGATGGTGCAGTGGTGGCTGGATGGTGTCGGCGGCTGTCTTGAGCCTAGTGACATGTGGGCAAGTGGGCAATGCCCCATCGTGTTGACTGCCGCACACCGCTGAATGCATCGGACGGGTCCCGACGGAGTACCGGCCGCGGTGCGGAAGCGCGTTGCCTGCACAGACCGGCTGCTGTACCTAGCGAGGCGCCATGCGCAGGGCGCCGTCCATCCGGATGACCTCGCCGTTGAGGTAATCGTGCTCCACGATCGAGACGGCGAGCTGCGCGTACTCCTCGGGCAGCGCCAGCCGCTTGGGGAACGGCACGCCCGCCGCCAGGCCCGCGCGGAACTCCTCGGAGACGGTGGCCAGCATCGGCGTGTCCACGATGCCCGGCGCGATCGTCATCACCCGCACGCCCACCGACGACAGGTCGCGCGCGGCCGGCAGCGTCATGCCGACCACGGCCGCCTTGGACGAGGCGTAGGCGACCTGGCCGATCTGCCCGTCGTAGGCCGCGATGGAGGCGGTGTTGATCACGATGCCGCGCTGGCCGTGCTCCAGCGGCTCGGACCTGCCCATCGCCGCCGCCGCGAGCCGCAGCACGTTGAACGTGCCGACCAGGTTCACGTCGATGACCTTGCGGTAGAGGTCCAGCGGGTGCGGGCCGGTCTTGCCGACGGTGCGGGTGGACGGGCCGATGCCCGCGCAGTTGACCACCACGCGCAGCGGGCTGCCGGAGCCGGCGGCGGTGTCGACCGCGGCCTGCACGTCCTCCTCGGAGGTCACGTCGGCGGCCAGGTAGGTGACGCCCTCGACGGGTTCCGCGTCGTCCACCCGGATGTCCAGGGCGAACACGCTCGCGCCCTTCGCGGCCAGCGCCCGCGCCGTCGCGTTGCCCAGGCCGGACGCGCCGCCGGTGACGATCGCCGCGGTTCCCTCGATCTTCATGCCACACCCTCCGTTGCCCAGCGACCCTGCCGGGTCTGGAGGTTAACGGCCGTTCAGCGCGCGGTGCTCGGACAGGTGCAGCAATGCGACCAAGGGCACGGCCGCCACCAGCGCCAGCCCGGCGAAGATGGCCAAGATCAGCAGCAGTTCCATACCTGAACGATGCACCCGCCGGGCGTGCTCGCGCGTCCGCCGCCAGGGCTGTTCCCGAGTACCCCCAGAGGACTACCCACCTCACTCTCCGCATACAACTCAAGTTCCACCCACGGCCAACTTCGGCTGCGACCGTCTGGACCATGTTCGTCCGACGGATCGCGGTCGTGGGAACGGGTTACGTGGGCCTGACCACGGGGGCCTGCCTGGCCTCCCTGGGGCATCGGGTCGTCTGCGCCGACGTGGACACGCTGAAGGTCGCCCGGCTGCGCGCGGGCCAGGTCGACATCCTCGAACCGGGGCTGACCGAGCTGGTCACCGAGGGCCAGGCCGCCGGGCGGCTGGAGTTCGTGGAGGGCGCGCGGGCCGCCGTGGCCGACGCCGAGGTGGTGTTCCTGTGCCTGCCCACGCCGATGGGCTTGGGTGGCGCGGCGGACCTGTCCGCGGTCGAGTCGGTGGCCCGTGACCTGCGCGAGGTGCTCCCGTACGGGACGGTCGTGGTGTGCAAGTCCACGGTCCCGGTCGGCACCTCGACGCGGGTCGCGGACCTGGTCGGCCGGGAGGACGTGGCCGTGGTGTCGAACCCGGAGTTCCTGCGCGAGGGCAGCGCCGTGCGCGACTTCCTGCACCCGGACCGGATCGTCGTCGGCTCCGACTCGCCGCAGGCCGCCGAGCGGGTCGCCGCGCTGTTCGCCAAGCTCGGCGCGCCGACCGTGCTGATGGACGCGGCCAGCGCCGAGATGGTCAAGTACGCCGCCAACTGCTTCCTGGCGATGAAGCTGTCCTACGTGAACGCGATCGCCGAGCTGTGCGAGCTGGTCGGGGCGGACGTCTCGGCGGTGACCGACGGCATGGGCCACGACCGGCGGATCGGCCAGTCGTTCCTGCGGCCCGGACCCGGCTGGGGCGGGTCGTGCCTGCCCAAGGACACCCACGCCATGGTGCGGATCGCGGAGTCGGTGGGGGTCGACTTCGACCTGGTCCGGTCCACCATCGACACCAACCGGCGGCAGCAGCGGCGGGTGGTGGACAAGGTGCGCGACGCGGTCGGCGGCACGCTCGCCGGTGCCCGGATCGGCATCCTCGGGCTGGCGTTCAAGGCGGGCACCAACGACCTGCGGGACTCGCCGGCGCTGGCGGTGGCCGAGCTGCTCGCCTTCGAGGGCGCCGAGCTGGTCGCGCACGACCCCGAGATCGGCCGGCCGCTGGTCGGGATGACCGTCGTGGACGACGCCTACCTGGCCGTCCGGGACGCCGACGCGGTGGTGTTGCTCACGGAGTGGCCCGAGTTCCGGGCCCTGGACTGGGGTCGGGTGGCCGACCTGATGAGCGGTGTCGTGGTCCTCGACACCCGCAACCACCTCGACGCGGACGCCTTGCACCGCGCGGGTTTGGCGTTGCGGGGGCTCGGGCGCAGGCAGCCCGCGGCAGCCGGTTGAGCCGACCGTCGTACATCAGGACACAATTTAGTTCGCCTGGTTAACCAAAGATGGGATGTCCACGTAGGTTGTCCGCGTGTTCACAACCCGCCCTGAACTCGTCGGTACCCACGGCATGGTCGCGTCCACGCACTGGCTCGCCTCCAGCGCGGGCATGGCCGTGCTGGAGGACGGCGGCAACGCGTTCGACGCGGCCGTCACCGCGGGCTTCGTGCTGCAAGTCGTCGAGCCGCACCTGAACGGTCCGGGCGGCGAGGTGCCCGTGGTGTTCACCGCGGCGGGCGAGGCGACCCCGAAGGTGCTGTGCGGCCAGGGCGTCGCCCCGGCCGGGGCGACCACCGACCACTACCGCGGCCTGGGCCTGGACCTGGTGCCGGGCAGCGGGCTGCTCGCGGCGACCGTGCCGGGCGCCTGGGACGGCTGGCTGACGCTGCTGCGCGACTACGGGACCAAGTCGCTGCGGGACGTGCTCGGGTACGCCATCGGGTACGCGCGCGACGGGTTCCCGCTGCTGGAGCGCGTGTCGGCGACCGTCGAGACGGTCTCGGAGCTGTTCCGCGAGCACTGGCGCTCGTCGGCGGGGCTGTGGCTGGCCGACGGGAAGGCACCCCGGCCGGGCGCGCGGTTCCGCAACCCGAAGCTGGCCGACACGTGGGAGTGGCTGCTCGCCGCCGGCGAGGCCGCCGGGACCGACCGCGAGGCGCAGATCGAGGCGGCGCGGCGGGCCTGGTCGCAGGGTTTCGTCGCCGCGCAGGTGGAGGAGTTCTGCCGGACCGCGTTCCGCGACGACTCCGGTGCCGACCACGCGGGCGTGCTGACCGGGCAGGACATGGCGTCCTGGCAGGCGACCTACGAGGACGCGGTGACCGCGGACTTCGACGGGTGGACGGTCGCGAAGATCGGCGCGTGGTCGCAGGGACCGGTGCTGTTGCAGCAGTTGCGGCTGCTGGAGTCGTTCGGCGACCGGCTGTCCTACGTCGACGGCGTGCCGACGCCCGAGACGGTGCACCTGGCGGTGGAGTGCGCCAAGCTGGCCTTCGCCGACCGCGAGGCCTGGTACGGCGACAGCGCGGACGTGCCGCTGGACACCCTGCTGTCGAAGGACTACGCGCAAGCCCGCAGCGCTCTGGTCGGGGAGACCGCCTCCCTCGAACTGCGCCCCGGGTCCCCGGACGGGCGGGACCCGGTGCTGCCGCGGCACGTGCTCGCCGGCCGTTCCGCCATCGTCACCGACGGCGGTGGCGCGCTCGGCGAGCCCACCGTCTCGCGGACCGGCGCGGTCCGCGGCGACACGGTGCACATCGACGTGGTGGACCGCTGGGGCAACCTGGTGTCGGCCACCCCGTCCGGCGGCTGGCTCCAGTCGTCGCCGACCATCCCGTCGCTCGGGTTCTGCCTGGGCACCCGCGCGCAGATGTTCTGGCTGGACGAGGGCCTGCCCAACACCCTCGCCCCCGGCAAGCGGCCGAGGATCACGCTGTCCCCGACGCTGGCGCTGCGCGACGGCGAGCCGGCCCTCGGCTTCGGCACGCCCGGCGGCGACCAGCAGGACCAGTGGCAGCTCGGGTTCTGGCTGGCGCACACCGTCGGCGGCCTGAACCTCCAGGAGGCCATCGACTCGCCGATGTGGCACAGCAACGCGTTCCCGAGCTCGTTCTACCCGAGGGCGTGGACGCCCGGCGAGCTGGTGGTCGAGTCGCGGCTGGGCGCGGCGGCGCTGGAGTCGCTGCGGGACCGCGGTCACCAGGTGGTCGACGCGGGCCCGTGGTCGCTCGGCCGGATGTCCGCGGTGTCCCGGGACCCGCACGACGGCTTCCTCCGCGCCGCCGCCAACGCCCGCGGCAACCAGGGCTACGCCGCCGGCCGCTGACCGGCCCGCACCCGACCCGACCGCGCCACCGACCCGGGACGCTCGACCGCGCCACCGAACTGGGGCGCTCGACCGCGCCGCCCGGGTCGGTGGACCGCGCAGGTGACCTCGCGTCACCGGCCCTCCGGCGGCCTCGGGCCGTCGGCCGCCGCCACTGGTCACCGGACCGCGCCGACGGTGTCGGGGGCGGGCTCCCCGGACGGCGGCCGGCGGGCTCGGCGTTCGTCGGGCGGGCGGTCGTCGCCTGGGCCGGGTCGCGTGGCGTCGCGGGATCCGGCGGGTGGCGCTCGAACGGTGACCAGTGGCGGTGCGGGGCCCTGGGCGGCCCGGTGGTGATGGGGTTGGAACGGCCCCGGCCCGAGGGGGAGGGGGCCGGGACCGTTCCGGCTCTGGGGTGGGTGTCGGTCAGCCGACGCCCGTGCGGGGCGACCCTGGGGCGAGGGCCGCTCCCGTGGTCTTCGTGAAGTTCACGGGGCGGAAAATTTCGCAGTCCGACCCCTCGGATCAAGCTCGCTACCTCCTCCGAGTGGACTTCTTCACCCGGAGCGGTGGCCGTGGGGGTCGGCGGCGGTGGCCGTGGGCGGCGGTGCGGCGGTGGGGGCGGAGGGCTGCCGGGGTACGACCGGTGTCGTACTCGGGGAGCACGCCCGCAGGACGATGTCGTCGCTGGTGGCGCTCCCGTACGGTCGTGCCGTGGCTTGGCTGGCGTGGGTGTGGTTCGCGGCGACGTTCGTGCCGCTGTTCTGGCGTCGCCGCTACCCGGTCGCCGTCATCGCGGTCACCGGGGTGTCCACGTGGCTCTACTACGTCACCGGCCACTGGGGCCCGCTGATCGTCGTCCCGGCGTTCGCGCTCCTCTCGCTGCGCCGGGTGCGCATCGCCGAACGCCGGGACCGCCGCATGGAGGAGGAACGCCTCCGGATCGCCCGCGAGGTGCACGACGTGGTCGCGCACAGCCTCGCCATGATCAACGTCCAGGCCGGTGTCGCGGCGCACGTCGCCGACCGCCGCCCGGAGGAGGCCGTGAAGGCGCTCAAGGCCATCAAGGAAGCCTCCGGCCACGCCTTGGACGACCTGCGCGCGACGCTCGGCGTCCTGCGCACCGGCGAGGGCGTCACGCCGGTGCCCTCGCTGTCCCGGCTGGCCGAGCTGGTCGGCCCGGTCCCGAAGGCGCGCGTGGTGGGCGAGCCGGGCGAGCTGCCGGCCCCGGTGGACGCGGCGGCGTACCGGGTGGTGCAGGAGTCGCTCACCAACGCCCTGCGCTACGCCCCGGACGCGACCGCGATCACGATCACGTTCACCCGGGTCGAGCCGGTGCGGGGTGCGGCGGGGCGGCTGGAGATCTCGGTGCGCGACGACGGCACGGACACCGCGCAGGCGGCGCAGGGCGCGGGGTCGGGGCTGCGCGGTATGCGGGAGCGGGTGGCGGCCCTGGGCGGTGGGCTGGAGGCCGGTCCCCGGCCGGGGGGCGGGTTCGAGGTGCGTGCGGTTCTGCCGTGGGAGGTGGCGCGTGATCAGGGTGGTGCTGGCCGACGACCAGGTGCTGGTGCGGGCGGGGTTCCGCCTGCTGCTGGACACGGAGGACGGGTTCGAGGTGGTCGGCGAGGCCGGCGACGGGGCGGAGGCGCTGCTGCTGGCGCGTGAGCACCGGCCGGACGTCGTGGTGATGGACATCCGGATGCCCGGTGTGGACGGGCTGACCGCGACCCGGGACATCTGCGCCGAGCTGCCGGACGTGAAGGTCCTCGTGCTGACCACGTTCGACGTCGACCAGTACGTGTTCGAGGCGCTGCGCGGCGGCGCGTCGGGGTTCCTGCTCAAGGACGCCGACCCGGTCGAGCTGCTGCGCGCCCTGACCGTGGTGGCGCGGGGGGACGCGCTGCTCGCGCCGAGCGTCACCCGTCGCCTGATCGAGGAGTTCGCCGCTCGTCCGGAGCACCGCCGACCGGATCCGAAAGCGCTGCGTGAACTCACCGCCCGGGAACGGGAGATCCTGGCCCTGGTGGCGGGTGGCCTCTCCAACGACGAGATCGCCGAACACCTGGTCATCAGCCCGGCGACTTCGCGGACTCACGTGAGCCGGGTGATGACGAAACTGGCCGCGCGGGATCGGGCACAACTCGTCGTGCTCGCCTACGAATCGGGTTTGGTGCGCGTCCGAAGGCCATAACCCGACAGTATGAGGAATTGTTATACCTCTGGTAACCCAGGGTATTGGTCGTATTGGTCACCCATTCCGGCGACTCCGGTACAAGGGTGCATATGCTCGTTACGGAAAGCGAGCGGACACCGATAAAAATGTACGGAGGGTGACCAACCCGAGAAGCCCCGCGTTGTTCGCGCGGGGCGGGCGGATGGGAGCGGAAGTCAGGCGATCGCGCCCGGCGGCAGCTTCAGCTTGAACGGCAGGGTCGTCACCACGGCCAGATCCGACGCGGTCCGCTTCATCAGCGTGGGCGCGTTGCGGGACCCGGGCTCGGGCAGGTCGAGCAGCCGGTCGACGGCCTCGACCAGCGGGCCCTCGTAGATCCAGACCGCCTGCGCGGCCCGCGTGCTGTCCCGAACCGCAGGTAGGCGGCCTGCGCGCGCCTCGGTCTCGGACCAGAACAGGATCGAGTCGATGAACCCTCTGCGTTGCTTGAACGCCATGATGCGATCGAGCTGTCCGTCCTCGTCCCGGAGGTGGAGGAACTGGAAACCGCTCTCGCGCAGCTCGATGACCTTGCTCAGTGCGAGATCCATGGCGCACCTACCTCTGTATCTGAGGTCCCCTAGCAGGCACAGGTCTGATGACCTGAAAAAGATCGTACGGCAAGCGCACAATCCGCCATAGGGCCTAGGTGGACGATGTGGTCTCAATGCGAGGACGATCGCTGTCTTTTCGATACGGACCGCAGCGTCCAAAGCGTGCGCGCCGAAAATGTGACCGCTCCCAAAGTGACCAGGCTCACAGCAAGCCACATCTGCTTCTCCGGTCTTCGGGGATGTCATCACCACAAGAGACGCCGCGCATGGCAAGGGGGTTGCCTGCCGCCCGCGCGACCAACCCCTGTCCCGACCGGCCCGCCCGGATCGGGTGAAGGCGGCGACGCGCCCACGGCTATCCTGGCGCGGTGGCGCGTGCATTGATCACCGGTATCACCGGTCAGGACGGCCGTTATCTCGCCGAGCTCCTGCACAGCAAGGGGTACGAGGTCTTCGGCCTGGTCAAGGGGCAGAGCAACCCGCGCGCCGAGCTGGTGCAGCAGGAACTGCCGTTCGTCGAGGTGGTCTCGGCCGACCTCCAGGACCTGACCAGCCTCATCTCCGCCGTCGAGCAGACCCAGCCGGACGAGGTGTACAACCTCGCGGCCATCTCGTTCGTGGCGCTGAGCTTCAAGCAGGCCGAGCTGACCTCGAACGTCACCGGCCTGGGCGTCCTGCGGATGCTGGAGGCCATCCGGATGGCGGGCGGCAGCACCAACAACCCGATCCGCTTCTACCAGGCGTCCAGCTCCGAGATGTTCGGCAAGGTGCGGGAGACGCCGCAGCGCGAGACGACCCCGTTCTACCCGCGGTCGCCGTACGGCGTGGCCAAGGTCTTCGGCCACGACATCACGGTCAACTACCGCGACAGCTACCACCTCTACGCCTGCTCCGGGATCCTGTTCAACCACGAGTCGCCGCGCCGCGGGCTGGAGTTCGTCACCCGCAAGATCACCAACGCGGTGGCCCGGATCAAGCTCGGCCTGCAGGACACGCTGGCGCTGGGCGACCTCGAACCGCGCCGCGACTGGGGCTTCGCCGGCGACTACGTGCAGGCCATGTGGCAGATGCTCCAGCAGGACGAGCCCGACGACTACGTGATCGCGACCGGCCGCACGCACCGGGTGCGCGACTTCGTGCACGCCGCGTTCGCCCACGCGGGCATCGAGGACTGGGAGAAGCACGTCACCCAGGACCCGCGCTTCTTCCGCCCGGCCGAGGTCGACCTGCTGGTCGGCGACGCGTCCAAGGCGCACGAGAAGCTGGGCTGGAAGCCCGAGGTGGAGTTCGCCGAACTGGTCGCGATGATGGTCGACCACGACCTCGAAGTGGAAGCACGCAAGGCCGGCCGGCAGTGATCTCGTACGCGCAGAACGGCGAGGACGTCGTCCTCGCGCGGCTGTTCGGCGAGCGGTCCACCGGCCGGTACGTCGACGTCGGCGCGGCCGACGCGGTCAAGGACTCGGTCACCAAGCACTTCTACGACCTGGGCTGGCGCGGCATCAACGTCGAGCCGATCCCGGAGCACGCCGAGAAGCTGCGCGAGGCCCGCCCGGAGGACGTGACGCTGGCCGTCGCGCTGGGCGCGGCCGGCGGCACCGCCACCCTGCACGTCGTGGAGGACCGCTCCGGCTGGTCCACCCTGGACACCGACCTGGCCACCGGCTACCGCGCCGAGTTCAAGGTGGTCGAGATCGAGGTCGAGGTGCGCACGCTCGCCGACGTGCTCGACGAGCACCCGGGCCCGGTCGACTTCCTCAAGATCGACGTCGAGGGCGCGGAGCGGGCCGTCATCGAGGGCGCGGACTGGGCCCGGCACGCGCCGCGGGTGGTCGTGGTCGAGGCGACCGAGCCCGGCTCGCCGACGCCCAACCACGAGGGCTGGGAGCCGCTGATGCTCGCGGCCGGCTACGTGTTCGTGCTGTTCGACGGGCTCAACCGGTTCTACGCGCGGGAGTCCGACGCCGAGGCGCGCCGGGTGCTCGCCGCGCCCGCGAACGTGTTCGACGAGTTCGTGCCGGCCGACCTGGTCGAGCCGGTCGACCAGCGCGCCGCCCGGGTGGCCGAGGTCGGCTACATCCGGCGGATGGAGGACGCCCTGCGCGAGGCGCAGGAGGCGCGGGTCGAGGACGCCGCCCGGATCGAGGAGCTGCGCGCCGCGCTGCGCGAGGCCGAGCAGCAGGTGGCGCGCTCGGACCGGCGGCTGGCCGCGCTGGAAGCCCGCCTGGTCGAGCTGGAGAACCGCTGACCCGACCCGCGCGAGCGGGCCGGGCCCCCGAATCACCGCCCCCGAACCACCGCCCGGGACTCACCGCCCGGCGGTCAGCCTCCGGTGCACGCCGCCGAGGTGCCTGCCCTCGGCGTAGATGGTCCTGATCCGGTCGCGCATCAGCGCGCCGACGGCCTCCGCGCCGCTGTGCGCCCGGATCGCCTGCTGCGCCCGCGCACCCATCCGCGCCCGCAGCGCCGGGCTGTCGGCGAGCCGCCGCAACCACTGGCCGGCCTGCGCCACGTCCGGCTCCGCCCACAGCTGGCCCGGCCGGTACCAGTCGGCGAACCGGTCGTCGTAGCGGTGGTCCTTCGCGGTGATCCGGCGGATGTCGTACCCGACGGTCGCCGCCGCGCCGGGCGGCATGAAGTCGGTGTTGCCGCCGTAGCCGGTGGCCACCACCGGTTTGCCGAGCAGCATCGCCTCCGCCATGCCCATCCCGAAGCCCTCGGAGCGGTGCAGCGACGCGTACACGTCGCACGACGCCAGCAGCGAGTCCATCTCGGCGCGGCTGAGGTTCTCGGCGATCAACGTCCCCCCGACGCTCGCGACGGCGTCGCTCAGCGCGGCGGCCATCAGCGGGAAGATGTCCAGGTCGACGGCCTTAATCACCAGCTGCGCGGTGGTGCCGCGCTCGTCGGCCGAGAACGCCCGGCGGAACGCGTCGATCACGCCCCACGGGTTCTTCCGGGCGTCGCTGGAGGACGCGCTGAAGGTGAACAGCACCACGAACGCGTCCTCGGCCAGCCCGAACCGCGCCCGGTCCGGTGCCGTCGACACCTCCGGGATCACCGTGGGCACCACCATGATCGGGATGTCGGTGACCGTGCGGAACGTGTCGGCGATGAACGACGAGAGCACCCACAGCTCGTCCAGCCTGGGCAGCTGGGCCAGCGTGTAGTCCAGGATCTCCGGCAGCTCCCACGCCCACAGCGCGATCGTGTAGCGGTCCAGCGCCGAGTCCGGGATGAGCTGGAACTCGTTGAGGTTGACCATCCACAGGTCGACCGGGTAGTCCTTGCCGCCGCGCAGCTCGGCGATCCGGGGCGGCACGGTGACCGTCCGGACCGGTGCGCGCGAGTTGAACTCGGTGAAGGTCAGGCCCGCGTCGGTGCCCGCCAGCGCCAGCGCGGCCCGCCGGAACGACTCGGACAGCCCGGTGGTGGCCCGCATGTCGCCGAACAGGTTCGCGCCCGGGACCGCGATGTCCAGCGGCGCGGTCACGTCCGCCGGCACCGCCGCCCGTGCGACCTGCGGCACGTGGTCGGCCGACGCCTCCAGCGCCGCCCGGTACTGCCGGGCGACCACCGGCCAGGACGCGTTGGCCGCGACCCAGCCCCGGGCCAGCCGGCCCGCCGCGCGCACCTCGCCGGGCTCGACGATCATCCGCTCCATCAGCGCGGCCAGCGCCTCGGCCTCGGCCTGCGGCTCCAGCGGCACCCGGAAGCAGAACCGCTCGTCGTGGTGCCGGTTCTGCGGCAGGTCGCTGGTGATCACCGCCCGGCCCGCGCCGAACGCCCGCATCATCACCGCGCTGGTCTCCCCGGCCGTCGGCCAGCGCAGGTTCACCACCGCGTCGGACGCGCCGATCAGCCGCTCGAAGTCGTCCTTGGCCGGGCTGAGCACCACCTCCACGGACTGCTCCAGCCCGTACTGCTCCATGGCCCGCACCACGTCGGCGTGCACGTCCGGGTAGTCCACGTGCCCGGCGATCAGCAGCCGGGCGTGCGGCCACCGCCGGCGCGCCTGCGCGAACGCCAGCACCACCACCAGGATCCGCTTGATCCGGTTGAACCCGCCGAACACGCCGAACACCACGTGCTCGTCGGTCCAGCCGAACCGGGACCGCACGGCGGCGCGCTCGGTGTCGTCGCGCACCGGCGCGCCGGAGTTGACGACGGACACCGGCAGCGCCGGGTACCGCTCGCGCAGCCGCGCCGCCGTGAACGGGTCGTGCACGATGACGCCCTTGCTCGCGGCGAGCAGCCGCCGCTCCATGGTCATCGTCATGGCGTCGAGGTACCGGGTGCCGTCCGCCTCGACCGCCGGCCACCCGTGCAGCAGGGCCGGGTCGTGGACGTCGCCCCAGATGGGGCCGTGCGCGTAGACCAGTTCGTCGCGGAACCCGGGGGTGCCGATCCCGCCGTGGAAGCCCTGCTGGAAGTCCAGCAGGGAGGTGTCGTGCAGCACCACCACGCCCGGCTCGGCCAGCGCCCGCCGGTAGATCCACGAGTGCACGCCCGAGTGGTTGCCCATCTGGTAGACCGGCAGCCCGGTCGCCTCGGCGGGCGGGACCACCGGCACCGGCGCCACCACGTCGGCCGACCGCGACACGGCGGTCAGCGACACCTCGTCGGCCAGCGGGCCGAGCAGCTCGTAGGTGTAGTCCGAGATCCCGCTGCGCTCGGGCGGCAGCGGGCTCCACATGCCCACCCGCATGGTCACACCCACGCCAGCAGGCAGTACCGGCCGGCCCGCGCCGCGTCGGTGGTGGCGGCGGTGACCGCCGTGGCGGGCCGCCGGTCCGGCGTCGTGGTGGGCCACCCGTCGAGCGGGCCGCCGTCCGGGTAGCGCACCTCGACCCGGGAGAACCCGGCGACCTCGGCCAGGAACCGCAGGAACGTCGGGTGCACCGGCCGCCGGGCGAACGGGTCGACGTGGAAGTCGACCGGGCCGCCGTCCGGGTCGGGCGTCTCCAGCACCAGCACGCCGCCGGGCTTGAGCGAGCGCGCGGCCAGGTCGAAGAACCGGGACAGCTCCGCCGGGTCGTGCCGCTCGGCGAACCGGAACGCGGTGACCGCGCCCAGCGACCGCTTGCCGGCGCGCTCCAGCACGTCCAGCGGGTCGGCCTCGGTCACCGGCAGCCCGAGCTCCGCGCAGTGCTTGACCACGAACGGGTTGGCCGACGCGCCGGACGCGGGCACCTGCGCCGCGCGCAGCACCTCCAGCCACTCGCCGCGGCTGGGCGACACGTCCAGCACCGGCCCGCCGGTCGCCCGCACCACCGGCACGTACGCCTCGCGGCCCGCGCGGACCCGGTCCTCGGGGCCGTCCAGCAGGTGCGCGACCGGGATCTCCAGGTTCGCCGCCCGGTCCGGCACCGCGCCCACCTCGACCTCGGGGGCGGTGGCCCGCGCCCGGTCCAGGAACAGGTCGAGCTGGGCGTGCCGCAGCCGGGTGTCCAGCGCCGCCGAGTCCAGGTCGGCCAGCTTGCGCTCGATCCGGTCCAGCCGCTCGGCCACCTCGTCGGTCGCGGTCTCCCGGTCGACCAGGCGCAGCCGCAGGTCGGTGACCTCGGTGCGGACGCCGCCGATCGCCGCGTACAGCCGCTGGTTGAGGCCCGCCACGATGTTCTGGTCGGCCGCGCGCAGCTGCTCCAGCTCCTCGCCGGTGGCGGCGCGGGCGGCACCGGCACCGCTCTGGCTCAGCGCGTCGACCGCGTCGCGGACCGCGAGGTTGAAGTCGACCTGCCCCTTGAGCTGCCGCTTCCAGAGCAGGCGCAGCAGGAACCGGCCGAACAGGTCCCGTGAGCGCAGCGGCAGGTTGAGGTTCCGGTGCTTCTCCAGGCGGATGATGGCGTCCGCCAGGCGTGCGTGCGACATGGGCCGTCCAACGAAAGATCGAGGGTGAGGTCGCCGAGAGCGGCTGAGGGGCAGTCTAGGCCGGCACCGCGCGCGGGATGGCCGCAACGGGTCAGCGGACCGGCTTCGCCTTGAGCTGCGCGACGATCGTGTCGATGACGACCGGGCTGAGCAGGACCGGCGTGCCGGCCACCAGGCTGCGCTCGGCCACCTCGACGACGACCGCCGTGGTGTCGGCGAGCATCCTCCCGGCGGCCTCGCCCCGGTCGGGCGCGAGCTGCGCGTGGTGCATGATCGTCAGGTCGCAGAACGCGCTGCCCAGGTACTTGGTGGTGCGGGTGGTGAACGAGTCGCCGATCATCCCGACCCGCGGGCCGTACGTGCCGATCCCGGTGGTGGTGTTGAGCCGCAACGGCTTGTCCAGGTCGCGGGGGGTGTCGTCGCGGGTCCGCGAGGTCTTGCCGTCGGGCAGGATCCGGTAGGACAGGCCGGTCGTGGTGCCGGTGCGGCCGATCAGCGGCGGCAGGTCGGCGTCCGACCGCCACGCCGGGCCCTCGTCCACCCGCCACGTCGAGGTCAGGCCGGGCCGCAGCTTCTCGGCGACCCGCCGGGCGGTCACCACCCCGCCCTCCTCGCCCCAGTGCGCGTCGACCGGGCCGTAGACCGGCGTGCCGAGCCGCTCGCCCCAGTCCGCCAGGTCCTGGCGCACGTCCAGGACGTAGTCCTCCCGGGACATCGCGGCCCAGAACTCGTCGACCACCTCGCGGTGGCACTCGCGGCCGGGCAGGTCGGCGGGCAGGTTCTGCGGGTAGAGGGTCGCCTTGTCCGGCGCGACCACCACGACGAACTGCCGGCCGGTCGACGTCACGCCGTCGCGCAGCGTCCGCAGCAGCCGCACGGTCTCGTCGGTGGCCAGCGACTGCGAGCAGTGGCTGGCCAGTTCGTTGCCCAGGTACAGCCAGCCGTTGGTGCCCTCCACGACGTCCGGGAAGGTGACCGGCGGGCGCTTCGGCTTGGGGGCCTTGCTGGTCTCGGTCGGGATGACCGCGCCGGCCTGGTCGGACTTGGGCCGCGCGGGCGGCTCGCCGAACACGCCCCGGCTGATCGCGTCGTAGAGGCCGATCGCCTGCTCGCGCAGCGGCAGGTGGTCGCTCGCCCACGGCTGGAGCTTCTCGATCTCGGTGATCCCGGGGAACCCGGTCAGCGCCCGGTTCTCGAACTCGCGCGGGTGCGCGCCCAGCACGAACGCCACCGCGGGCAGCGTCAGGAACACCACCGCGCAGATCAGCGACACCCGCTGGGTGGCGCCGTGCCGGGGGCGGTGCAGGGCGTGCTCGGTGGGCAGCAGCGACTCGTGCACCGGCGGCAGCACGGTCGCGGCGTCCGGTTCGGCCTCGTGGTGAGCGGTCATCGCCCGTCCAGTATGGCCTCCACCCGGCCCAGCGCGTGCCGGATCGGGCCGGCCGCCGGGCGGAGCAGCCGGCGCGCGGCGCGCACCAGCGGCGGTCGGGGCGGCGGTGGTGGCGGCGGTGTGTTGCGGGCCAGCCACGTCCGGTGCGCGGCGTCGAGGCGGGTGTGCAGCCACGCGGCGGCGACGTCGAACGACCGGGTGCGCAGCAGGTGCTCACGGGCGGCCAGGCCGCGCCGGTGCGCCTCCAGCGGGTCGTCGGCGATCTCGCGCAGGGCGCGCGCGGCGGCGTCCAGGTCGGGCTCGGCCCAGTGGGCGTCGGCCTGGTACGGCAGCCAGCCCGGACCGACGACCGACATGCCGTGCGGGATCGGCCAGCCGACCGAGGCGTTGACGAACTCGGTTGTGCCGCCGTAGTCGGTGGACACGACCGCGAGGCCGCGCATCATCGCCTCCGCGACGGTCAGGCCGAAGCCCTCGCTGCGGTGCAGCGACACGTAGGCGTGGCTGCTCGCGTACAGCTCGGCCAACTCGCCCGCGGTCAGGTACCGCTCGACCAGGGTGATCCGCGGGTCGTCGGCGACCAGCAGCCGCAACCGCTCGGCCGCCCGCGTGTGGAGATGGGAATTCGTCGACTTGACGACCAGCTTCACGTCCGTGCGGCCCGGGAACGCCCGCTGGAACGCCGTCACCACGCCCCACGGGTTCTTGCGCTGCGCGGTGCTGTTGTAGTCGAACGCGAACAGGAAGCCCGTGGTCTCGCCGGGCTCACGCGGCGCGGTGCGCACCAGGCCGCGCTCCACCACCGGGACGGGCACGGTCCGCACCGGGACCGGCGAGTGCGGCTCGATCGCCCGGCGCACGAAGTCGCTGACCGTCCACACCTCGTCCACCAGGTCGAAGTGGTGCATGGTCGGCGGGAAGTCGGCCAGCTCCCACGCCCACAGCCCGATCCGGTACCGGCCGTGCCCCACCTCGGGGTCGGCCTCCAGCAGCGAGCGGGTGAAGTCGCCGTTCACCGTGATCAGGCTGACCGGGTACGTCGGCCGGCCCACCGAGTCCGGCGCGGCCACGCCCGTGCGCACGTTGCCCTTCACCGAGTGCTCGTCCACGACGGACACGTGCGGCACGCCGGCGGCGGCCACCACGTCCAGCATCACCCGGCCCATCTCGCCGATGCCCAGTTCCGCCGTGTGGTAGCCGGCCACGTTCACGCCGAACGCCCGCGTCGGGCCGGCCGGTTCCACCGGCGGGGTCGGCAGCGCCCACACCGGCACGCCCTCGTGCACGCCGTGCCGCCCGCACCAATCGCGGAAGCCGGAGTCAGCGGGGTCCAGTGGGCGCGGGAACGCGACCTGGAGGTCGACCCGGGACAGCCACAAGCCGTGCAGCAGCCGGTTCATGCCCGTCGTGCGCTGCGCGGGCGTCGCGGGGGAGGTGAGCCAGTCGCGGAACGCGGTGCCGTCGAACGCGTGCGGCGGCGGGATGACCGGGGTGTCGTCCAACGGGTCCGGCTCGACCCGCAGCGCCGCCTTGTACACCGCGCGCATCACGTCGTTGATCGGCTCGCCGTCCGGGAACGCGTCGAACGCCGACCGGGTCGTGACCGGGGTGTGCAGGTCGTAGATCCGGCGCCACTCCGGGTGCTCCGAGAGCAGCACGCGGTCGTGGCCCGGCGCGGTCAGCCACGGGTCCTCGTGGCCGGTGAAGTCGACCACCAGCGCCCGGGACGGCTCCCGCTCGTGCAGGTTCCCGGCGGCCACGCCCAGACCCGGGTCGCGCGCCACGTGGTGCGCGAAGAGGGCGGCGGCGTCCCCGACCCACCCGCGCGGGGTCTGCGCGACCAGGTCGGCGCGGGCCCGGTCGGCCCAGAAGTCCACGAACGCCTTCGCGTCCCGGCCCACCGCCACGAGGTTCTCGGTGAACCCGCCCACCTCGCGCGGGTGCCGGCCGTCGTCGGGCAGCGGCCCGAGCAGCCTCGGGACCAGCGTCAGCCCGGCCGGGAAGTCCGGCAGCCGGCCCAGCACCAGCGAGTCCGACCCGAAGTGCACGACCAGGTCGTGCGCGTCGAGCAGCCGGCGGACCAGCAGCGGCGCGGCGAACCGGGCCAGCTCGTCGGCCGTCGCGCAGGTCGCCGCCCGCAGGTACTCCTGCGCCGGGACACCCAGGTCGCGCGCCGCGAGCACGGTGACGCCGGGCAGCTCTCCGGCGTCCTCCCACGCGTCGGCGACCAGCACCACGAAGCCGTGGTCCGGGTGGTGCTCCAGGTAGGAGCGGGCCAGGGCGCTCGCCGCGCCCGGCCCGCCGACCACCACCGCACAGCCGGCGACCCGCCGGTCAGGCATCCACGGCCAGTTGCTCGATCTGCGCCGCCAGCAGGTCGTCGAACGCCTTGGCGACCTTCGCGAGGTCCTTGCCCGTCACCTGGACGCGGACCACGACGTCCTTGGAGATGTAGTGCGCGCGCACCACGCCGAGGCCGTTGCCGGCCGGCGCGGTCTGGAACGCCGTGACGCCCTTGGGCAGCGTGCCGGTGTAGGGCTCCATCGCGTACTTCGCCTGGAGCACGCCCAGCGCGTCCACGGCGGTCTTCGCCTCGGGAGCACCGGTCATCCGCACGGTCAGCACCTGCGTGTACAGCTCGCCGCCGGACACCACCGAGCCGCCCAGCCGGGACCGGCCCGCGCCGGAGGCCTGGAACGTCTCGTTCTCCTCGGCGGTGAGCAGCTTGCCCGCCACCACGTCGGCGAAGTTCTGCACGCCGGACTGGTCCTGGCTCACGCCGGGCAGCTCCGCGACCTCCAGGCCGTCCTTCGGCTTGGTCGTGGTCGTGGTCGGCGGCGCACCGGTGGTCTGCTGCTGGGTCCCGCCGCCGGTCGTCGTGCTGTCCCGGGTGGTGAAGAACCAGATGCCGCCGCCGATCAGCGCCAGCACCACCACGATGCCGACGATCGCCAGCCACTTCTTGCCGCCGCCACCGCCGCTCTCGTCGAACACCTCGGGGCCCTGGGCGATCCAGCTCGGCGTCTGCTCGCCGACCACGCCAAAACCCTGGTCGTTGCCCCACGGCGGGGTGTTCGCCGGGGCCGCGCCACCCCAGCCGCCCGGCTGGGGCTGCTGCGGGGGCATCTGGTTCGGCGGCGGCGCGACCGGGCGCACGTACTGCGTGCGGTCCGCGTCGACCGGCCGCTGCTGCGCGCTGACCACCTGGGTGGCCTCCGGGTTCGCCGCCGGCTGTGGCACCGGAGGCTGCCCCTGCGGCGGCGACAGCGGCGGCTGTGCCACCGGAGGCTGTGCCACCGGCGGCTGGCCGGGCGTCACCACCTGCGTCGCGTCCGGGTTCGGGCCGCCCTGGGGCGGCTGCGAGGCCTCCCAGCGGAACGGCGCGCCGAACGGGCCGTTGGTCTGCGGTGGTTGTTGCGGCGCCGCGCCCGAGGCGGAAGCCAGGAGCTCGTCACGACGCCGGCGGTATTCGTCGGCGCTGATCCGACCCTCCGCCAACGTCCTGTCCAGCTCCGCCAGGTCCTCTTGCCAGGCCATCCGCCCCTCCAAAGTCGCCGCGCGGTCGCCATTGTGGCCTATCGCCCCGCGGCGCTTTCGGGCATCCGCCACTTGTGATGCTGTCGTTGCCGTCGGTGAGCCGGGCTCACGTGCGGCGACCGGCCGGACCGGGCCGCCCCTGGGCTCCTTCTTGGGCTGAACGGCGCAGTGAATTGCTCTGATCAGGGCAATTCCCGGTCGGGTGGACCTTCGTCGGGCGAATCACCGGGCACGACGCTGTGCGGTTCGTCCGCTCCAGTGGTCTTCGCGCTCGTGCCGACCACCGGGCGACGATGTCCTTCAGCGTCCGGAAGACGAGTCGGTAGGCGTCCGGCGGGCGAGTAGTGGTCAGGGGGACCGCGGCTCGCGGGTGCGCCCGTCTTCCAGGGGGAATCGATTTGTCAGCGCTCAGAGCGCGCCTGTCGGCGCGCGTTCCGGTCGTGCTCGTCGCAGCCTTCGCCGCGGTCCTGGGATCGATCCCGGCCGCCCACGCCGGCACCGGGCCGGACCCGGCCCTCGCCGTGCAAGTGCCCACCGGGCCCTACCTGGTGGGGCAGGAGATCCCGATCCGGATCACCGCCGCCAACCGGGGCGACGTGGCCGAGAAGGTCTACGTCGGCACATCGCCCACCTCCGGCTCGTACCTGAGCCTGAGCGGGCTGGGCCCGCTCGCCCACCCCGGCACGACCCTCGCGCCGGGCGCGTCGACCACCGTCGAGGTGACCGGCCGCATCCACCACTGGCAGGGCGTTCCGGTCGTCCGGTTCTCCCTCTACGCCCCGTCCGACGTCGACCGGGGCAACAACGAGGCCGAGGTCCGGCTGCCGTTCACCTCGCCGGACTCCGGCACCGGGACCGCCACCGGGCTCGTCTACGGCGACCGCGACGGCGACCAGGTCGCCGACCCGGGCGAAGGGCTCGCCGGCGTGCGCTTGCAGGCCCACGACGGGGACCTGTCGCACCACTACGTCGTCCGCACCGACGCCCAGGGCCGCTACCGGTTCACCGGGCTGCCGGTCCGGCGGTACCGGCTGTCCGTCGGCCAGGCACCGGACGGGTGGGTGCTGCCGCGCAGCGCTGAAGTCGACGTCGACGGCAACGGCGAGGAGTACGCCGAGCACCGGGCCGTGCGGCCGTTGAGCGACCGGCTCGGCGCGGTGGCCGGGTTCGACCAGGAGCACCACCTGGTCGGCGACCGCGCGCGGGTCTTCGTGACGCTGACCAACAACGGCCCCACCGACATCACCGGCATCAAGGCGGGCTGCGACCGCAGCGGCGGCGAGGGCCCGCACCTGGTCGACCTCGACGTCGGCGACCTGGCCTGGGACCGGCCGGGCGTGACCGTCCCGGCCGGCCAGTCGCGGGTGTACGTGATCAGCGGGACGGTGCCGGCCAAGGCCACCGGCTTCGGCACGGCGAACATCGGCTGCGACTTCGGCCCCGACGGCGACCACGCGCCGGAGGGCTACCCCCGGGTCTTGCCCTACACCCGGGTCGACGCGCCGCGCGCGGACACCTGGCTGGTCTACTACGAGGACCGCGACAACGACACGATCCGCGACCCGGACGAGGCCGTCGTCGACCTGGAGGTCCGGTTGACCGACGCGATCTCCGGCGTCGTCGCGGACACGGCCCGGACCGACGCGCGGGGCCGCGTGGACTTCCGCAACATCCCGGCCGGCCCGTACTGGGCGGTGCTGAACGGCCGGTGGAAGTACGAGCCCCCCAACGGCGGCGGGCTGTACGTCGGCACGTGCGTCCACTGCCGCGGTGGTCAGACGACTGCGGTGCTGCCCTCCTGATCGCCTGCACCTGAAGGCGGCCCCGCCGGCGCGGGGCCGCCTGGTCAGTTGCGCTTGGTCAGGATGGTCGGCCCGACGATCCGCCGGGCGAGCCGCCGCAGCGCGCTCTTGGACCTGCCCTGGGCCGACTCCTCCGCCTCCTCCTCCACCGGGGCGGGCGTCGGCTCCGCCTTCGGTTCCGGTGTGGCGGGCGCGAGCACCTCCGTACCGGCTTCGGAGGATGCGGGCGTCGCGGGTGCGGGCGCGGCTCCTGCCGGCGGGGTGGCGGGCGGTGGGGTGGCGGGCGGCCTGGTGACGGGCGCGAACACGACCGTCGCGGCGTGCGCGGCCGCGTTCTGGACCGGGGACACCGGTGCCGGGGGTTCCTCGACGGGCCGGGCGACCGGCTGGGAGGCAATCGCCTCCTTGACCTCGGCCACCGGTTGGGCCACGACCGACTGGCCATTGGCGGCCGGCGGCACGACCGGCTTCGGCGGAACGGCCACCGGTGGCACGGACTTCACCGGCACGGACTTCACCGGCACGGACTTCACCGGCACGACCTTCACCGGCACGGACTTCACCGGCACGGGCGTGACCGGCGGTGCCGCCGGCACCACCTCCGCCACGGGCTCCTCCACCGGGACCGCCGGGGTGAACAAGCCGCGCGCCGAATCCGCCGCGACCGGCTCCACGACCGGCTCGGCCGGCGGGGACAGGACTCCCGCCATCGGGGCGGGCGTCACCGCGTCCACCGGTGCGGCCTCGACGCCCGGCGTGGCGACGGCTCTGGCGTCGACCACGCCGTCAGCCGGTCCGGGCGCCGCCGGGGCCGGCTTCGGGACGCCGTTCGGGACGGCCTTCGGGACGGCTTGGGCCGGCGCGGCACCGAGGGTGCCCGACCGCGAGGCCGGAGCCGGGATGGTGCCCGCCACGCCCGCCACGGAGGTCCGTTCGGCGGTCGCCACCGCCGAGGTGGACAGCGGCCTGGGTGCCGCGACAAGGCGGCTGCGGGTGGCAACGTGCGGCATGCGGAGGGTCGGCGCTTCGTTGCTCGGCTGGGACTTGTTCTGCGGGGACTGGTCAGGCTCCTGGCTGAACGTCACACCGGGATCTTGCCAAAACACGCTGAGTGAGTCAGTGGCAGGTGAATCAGCAGAAGATCAACCCACACGGCCTGGTGGTCGTCGTGGTGGTTCGGGATGTCGTAGTCGTGGGCCGCGTGGTGGTGGTCGTCGGCCTGGTGGTCGTGCTCGCGGTGGTGGTCACGGCGGTGGTGGTCGTCGTCGTGCCGCTGCCCGTCGTCGTGGTGGTCGTGCTCGACGCCGCCGTGGTCGTCGTCGTGGTGCTCGACCGCGTGCCGCCGGTGGCCGAGGCGGCGGTCGTGGTGGTCCGGCCGGGCTGCGAGCTGTTGGTCACCACGACGATGTGCGCGTCACCCACCGGTTGGACCGCCTGGGGCGCCTCGGTCATGGCCCCGTGGGCGAACAGGGCGGCGAGCACGGCACCGACCAACGCGCCGATCGCGAGCCGCGTCGAACCCCCCGCTGCGGTGAGCATTGGCCTTGAGTACCGGCATCCCCCAGGCGGGTCAAATCGTTCCCGGGTGATCGGTACCGGCTCGATACTCGTGATATCGAGCCGGTACCGGCGGTTCACCCCGCGAGTTCCGCGGTCAGCGTGATCGTGGTGCCGGTCAGCGCCTGGCTGACCGGGCAGTTCTTCTTCGCGGTCTCGGCGGCCTCGGCGAAACCGTCGGCGCTCAGGCCCGGCACGGTCGCCCGGACGGTCAGGTGGATGCCGGTGATGCCGGTGCCCGGCTGGAAGGTCACCTCGGCGGCGGTGTCGACCTGCGTCGGCGGGGTGCCCGCCTGGGCCAGGCCGTGCGAGAGCGCCATCGAGTAGCACGACGAGTGGGCCGCCGCGATGAGCTCCTCGGGGCTGGTCTTGCCGTTCGCCTCCTCGGCGCGCGACGGCCAGGACACCGCGTACGAGCCGATGCCGGACGACTCCAGCGTCACGGTGCCGCTGCCCTGGAGCAGGTTGCCTTCCCAGTGCGTGGTCGCCTTGCGGGTGGTGGCCATGGTGGTGGACTCCGTATCCAGAACGTCGGAAAAGCCTTCGCCGCCAACCTAACGGCGATCACCCGGCGACGCCCGACCCGGCCCGCCGGATCACACCCGGAAACGCCGAAAGGGCCCCGGAAATGTTCCGGAGCCCTTTCGGCGAGAGCGGATGACGAGACTCGAACTCGCGACCCTCACCTTGGCAAGGTGATGCGCTACCAACTGCGCTACATCCGCCTGACACGAAGAACTATAGACCACGCCTCACACCGCATTGCGACCGGGGGGTGGTGTCGCCCCCAGCAACTGGTCTACCTCGGACAACCGCTCCGCGGGCCAGCGCCACTCCCACAGCGGCCGCACCTTGTCCACGACCTCGGCCGGCAACCAGGGCGCCACCTCGTCGCGCAGCTCCCACTCGTCGAACACGTGCTCGTAGAAGCTGACCACCGACGCGTTGGCCAGGAACTGCTCCGGCTGCTGGAAGCACCAGTGCGCGAAGCCGTAGACGCGGCCCAGCACGTCGTCGTCACCGGCCCGGTGCGCCTCGGCCGCGAGTTGCCACAACTCCGACAGGAACACGTGACAGGACCACGACTCGCGCTCGACGACCGCGCTCAGTTCGGGGAGGAGGGCCGAAGCCCTTGTGCGCCAATCGCCCACGAGGCGGGACCCTACCGGTCGAACGGCCCAACGCGGCGGGGCCGCCCACCAGCTGACGCCTACCCGTAACCGGTCCGTCACCGAGTGCTAGCAGTGGGCGTTGGGATACCCAGAGTGGTCCCCTGCTCCGAACGGCCCACGCCGACTGTCGGGTCTTCGGTATCGGGTCGCTATCACTTCGGGGCGCGACCACCCGGTTGTGGCATCTTGACCTCGGACCACAGTGCGGGCGGGAGGTGCCGGGCGGGATGGCCGGAGATGCCGATTTCGACCGGGAACTGCTCGCCAGGGTGCGGTCCGGCGACGACTCGGCGTTCGGGGAGCTGTTCTCCCGGCACGCCGACGCGGTCCGGAGGTTCGCCCTCCGGCACGTCCGTGAACACGCCGAGGCCGACGACCTGACCGCCGAGGCGTTCTTCCGCGTCCTGCAGGCGATCCGCCGCGGCACCGGGCCGACCGACCACGTGCGCACCTACCTGCTGACCGTCGCCCGCCGCGTCGCGTGGGAGTGGAGCGGTCGGCGGCGGGACGTGCCGGTGGAGGACGAGGAGCTGTCCCGCCGGGTCGAGCCGTTCCCGGACGCCACCGCCGCGCGCCCCGAGCACGCGCTGATCTCGCGGGCGTTCACCAGCCTCCCGGAGCGCTGGCGGACCGTGCTGTGGCAGGTCGAGGTGGAGGGCGAGCGGCCCGCCGCCGTCGCGCCCAGCTTCGGCCTGAGCCCCAACGCGATGGCCGCCCTGGCCCGGCGGGCCCGCGAAGGGCTGCGCGCCGCCTACCTCCAGGCGCACCTGGCGGAGGACGTCGGGCCGCGCGCGTGCAGCTCCGTGGTCGCCAAGCTCGGCAACTACACCGCCGGCGGCGTCCAGGGCGCGGAGCAGCGGCGCATCCGCAAGCACCTGCAGACCTGCTCCTCCTGCAACTCGCTGCACGCCGAGCTGACCGAGGTGTGCTCGACGCTGCGGGCGCACGCGGCGAGCATCGCCGTGCCGGTCGCCGCGACCGCCCTGTTCGGCACCGCCGCGCTGGGCCAGGCCGTGCTGGGTCAGGCGGCGCTGGGCAAGGCGGCCTGGCTCACCGGCCGGGTCAAGCTGGCGCTCGCGGCGTCCGCGTCGGCCGTCGCGGTCGGCCTGTTCGGGGTGATCGCGGGCTCGTTCACCGGCGCACCCGGGCCGGCCCTGGTCGACGCCTCCCCGGACACCCCGAACGGCAGCGACGTGCTGGAGCTGCGCTCCACCGCGCCGACCGTCACCGGGTGGCCGACCAGCGAGACCTCCCCGGAACCGCCGCCGGCGCGGGAGCAGGTCGAGCACACCCGCGCGGCGGTCCGCGCGACCACCACCCAGCCGGCCAAGCCCGCCACGACGACGACGCGGGCGTCCGAGGCCGGGTCGGTGTCCGCCCCGGCCACGACGACCCGTGAGCTGCGGCTGTTCCAAGAGCCCGTGGACGACACCCAGACGTCCGCGACGACCACCTCCGAGACGCCGACGGCCCTGGTCGAAACCACCACGACCACCCCCGCCACGCCGACGGTCACCCCCACCACGGTGACGCTGCACCCGACGCCGAGCGCGCTCGAACCCTCCTGATCACGGGCCGCGACCACCGGGTTCACCCACTGGTTGCAAGGGTTTGCCGGTAGCGTTGAGGCCGCTGAGTGATCGTTCGACGCCTGAGGAGCACGGTGATGACGCGGCTGGTGCGCGGTGCGGACGGCCGGATGTGGACGGTGCGCAGCCAGATCGAGTGGCGCAACCCGTCCGCCGACGCCGACTTCGAGCACGACGTGAGCGGCGGCCACGGGCCGGGCGTGCTCATGCTGGCGCTCGTGGTGGTGATGGGCGTGATCCTGGTCGCCTGGACGCCCCAGGAGGTCGTCGTCCCGGCGTGGCTGATCTTCGCCCTGGTCCTGGTGTTCCTGTTCTTCCCGGCCCGGTGGGCGGTGCGCCGGCCGTGGCTGGTGGCGGCCGAGGCGAAGAAGACCGACGAGCTGCCGCCGGAGCGCTGGGTGGGGTCCGTGCGCGGGTTCCTGACCGTGCGCAACGAGGTCTCCAACGTGGCCCGCAAGATCGAGATGTACTCCCTGCCGGACCTCGACGGCCCGCTGCAACCGGTCGACTGACGCCCGCCGCCCGACTCCCCTCCGGCCGCGTTCACCGACCCGCCCGGCTCGGGACGACTCCCCGGTCGGCCCCTGGTCGACTCCCGGTCGGCCCGGTTGGGTCGACTGATCGGGTTTCGCGGGCGACACTGGTCCGGTGCCGGAACTACCCGAGGTCGAGGCGCTGGCCGACCACCTGCGCGAGCACGCCGTCGGGCGTGTCGTGCACCGGGTCGACGTGGCGTCGTTGCAGGTCTTGAAGACTTTCACGCCGCCGTGGACCGATCTGCAAGGTCGGACGGTGACCGGCGCGGGCCGGCACGGCAAACACCTGGACCTGGACTGCGACGGGCTGCACCTGATCGTGCACCTGGCGCGGGCCGGCTGGCTGAGGTGGTCCGACACGATGTCGGCGGCCCCGCTCAAGCCCGGCAAGGGGCCGCTGGCGCTGCGCGTGCACCTGGGGCCGCCGGGGCAGGGGCCGGGGTTCGACCTGACCGAGGCGGGCACCAAGAAGGGGCTCGCGGCGTGGGTGACCACCGACCCGCGGACCGTGCCGGGCATCGCCCGGTTGGGGCCGGACGCGTTGTCGGTGTCGCGGGCGCGGCTGGAGGAGCTGTTCGCGGGCCGTGCGGAGCGGCTGAAGACGGCGCTGACGGACCAGACGCTCATGGCCGGGGTGGGCAACGCCTACTCGGACGAGATCATGCACACGGCCCGCCTGTCGCCTTATGCGACGGCGGGGAAGTTGAACGCCGAGGCGCTGGACCGGTTGCACGAGGCGTTGATCGGGGTGCTGACGGACGCCGTGGCGCGGTCCGTGGGGCAGTCCGCGGCGCGGCTGAAGGGTGAGAAGCGGTCCGGGCTTCGGGTGCACGCGCGCAACGGGCTGCCGTGCCCGGTGTGCGGGGACACGGTGCGCGAGGTGTCGTTCGCCGACAAGGCGTTCCAGTACTGCCCGACCTGCCAGACCGGCGGCAAGCCGCTGGCCGACCGCCGGATGTCCCGCCTGCTCAAGTAAGCCGCCCTCAGCAGTGAGCTGCCCTCAGCAGCAAGTGCGGCCTCCGCAGCCGTCCCGCCGGGTGCGAAGAGTGACCGATCAGGTGACAAGTCACCCGATGGGGAAGGTATGCACCCGTACCCGGTCGCACAGCGCGTGTCCGAAGCGTCCGACCGACCGTCCGAACAGCGCAGCGGAAACCGCCCGACGGCCCGCAGTGGTTCCATCGAGCAGGTGTAGGGACCGACTCAGGGTGTGCCTAACGCCACCGAGCGGAGGTGAATTCATCGGATGTCTACTCGATCCGGTGGACAACCCCTTGCTTAGAGGCCACTGGACGGCACAGCATGGACGCCGTGCGTGACCTCCTGACCGAGCGCGCGGTGCTCGGTGTCATCGCGACCTTGGCCGTGCTGGGCCTCTTCGTGATGCTGTGCCGTGCCCGACGGGTGAGCACGTCGGTCGAAGACGCCGTGATGGACATGCTGCACCGGATGTCCAAGGCGTCCGCCGACCTGCGAGAAGGGCTCACGCAGGACGCGGCGGACAAGGCCACACCCCACCTGCGGGAGATGCTGCGGTGCGTCGCGGTCGGGATCACCGACCACGAGGGCACGCTGCTGTCGTGGGACGGCGGTGCCAACGACCACTACGAGTTCCTGCGGACCTACATCGAGCGGGCGATCGGCGAGTGCCACAAGGAGCACGTCGAACACCGGAAGCTCGACTGCGAGCTGCCCGGCCCGTGCTCGCTGCACTCGGCGGTGATCGTGCCGCTGATCGTCGAGTCCGAGGTCGCCGGGACGTTGATCGTGGTCAGCGGCGTGGCGAACAAGCGGCAGATCCGGATGGCGGAGGAGACCGCCAGGTTCGTCTCCACGCAGCTGGAGCTGGAAGTGCTGCAGAAGTCCCGGCAGGCGCTGGCACAGGCCGAGGTCCGGGCGCTGCGCGCGCAGATCTCGCCGCACTTCGTGTACAACGCGCTGAACACGATCTCGTCGCTGATCAGGACGGACCCGTCGCACGCGCGGGAGCTGCTCCAGGAGTTCGCCGAGTTCACCCGGTACTCGTTCCGGACCGACGGCTTCTTCACGACGTTGGCCGACGAGCTCACCAACATCCACCGCTACCTGACCATCGAGCAGGCGCGGTACGGCCCGCGGCTCAACGTCAGGTTGAAGATCGCCCCCGAGGTGCTCCAGGTGGTCCTGCCGTTCCTGGTCCTGCAACCGCTGGTGGAGAACGCGGTCCGGCACGGCCTGGCGAAGAAGCCGGGCGGCGGCCTGCTGACGATCATCGCCGAGGACAACGGCGCGGAAGCCCTGATCTCGGTCGAGGACGACGGCCTCGGCATGGACCCGGACCGCCTGTTCGAAGACCTGAAGGACAGCCACCAGACCGGCGCCCACGTGGGTCTGGGCAACATCAACCACCGGATGAGGGCGGTCTTCGGCGACGACTACGCCCTGGTCGTCGAGACCGCGCCGGACGCCGGCATGAAGATCATCCTGAAGGTGCCCAAGTACTCGCCGGGTGTCCGCACCAACCTGCCGCTGGTTCCCCACAAACTGGAGGAGACCTCGGAACAGCCGGCCATACGCGCCTGACCAGCGGGTGTGCGTGATCACCTGTCGGTGGCGAACGCGGACCTGCGGCGGTGGTGGCGAACCCGGTCCTGGCGGGTCCATCGCGACGCGTGCCGCAGTGGCGACACTCGGCCCGTGCGGCGTGCGGCTCGGGTGGTGTTCGTTCGGTGGTGTGGCGTTCGGCTCGCGGGGTCGGCCTGTCAGGGGGCGGCGGCGACGGCCAGGGTGGTCACCAGCATCACCGCGCACACCGACCACACGATCCACATCCAGTAGATGTGCATGGAGGTCGGGCCGTCCGCGTTCTGCCGGCCTCGGTCGTCCCACCACTCGACGTACCGCTCCAGCCACCGGATCGGGTTGAACGTCACCGGCCGATGTTAGCTCCGCCACCCTCGTTTTCGACCTCCGACGTAAGGTCGACGCATGAGCGTGACGGACAAGATCGCCGCCCGGCTGCCCAAGATCGTCAGTGACCGCGCCGAGCGCGGGCCGGTCGTCGCCGCCGTGCGGTTGCACGGGGTGATCACGCCCACCCCGACGCCCATGGCGCGCAACACGATCAGCATGCAGACCGTCGAGAGCGCGCTGACCCGCGCGTTCGACCACGACCGGCTGGTCGCGGTCGCGTTGCTGATCAACTCGCCGGGGGGTGCGCCGACGCAGTCCGCGCTGATCGCCGAGCGGATCCGCGAGCTGGCCGCCAAGAAGCGGGTTCCGGTGCTGGCGTTCTGCGAGGACCTCGCGGCGTCCGGTGGCTACTGGCTGGCCTGCGCGGCGGACGAGGTCTTCGCGCACGGGACGTCGCTGGTCGGGTCGATCGGCGTGGTGAGCGCGGGGTTCGGGCTCGACGGGCTGTTGCAGCGGCACGGGATCGAGCGGCGGGTGTTCACCGCCGGGGAGCACAAGGTGCGGCTCGACCCGTTCCAGCCGGTCAAGGCCGAGGACGTCGAGTGGCTCAAGGGGTTGCACGTCGACCTGCACGCGCAGTTCACCGCCTGGGTGCGGGAGCGGCGCGGGCCGAAGCTCACCGGGTCCGACGAGGAGCTGTTCACCGGCGAGATCTGGACCGGTTCGCAGGCTCGCGACCTGGGCCTGGTGGACGGGATCGGCACGTTGCGCTCGGTCGTCGCCAAGCGCTACCCGGACGCCGAGATCGCGGTCGCGGAACCCCGCCGCCCGCTGCTCGCCCGCCTCGGGCTCGCCGGCAGCACCACCCGATCGGGGGACTTCGTACCGGCCGCGCTGGCCGCGTTGGAGGAGCGGGCACGCTGGTCGCGATTCGGGTTGTAGCGCGGTCCGAGGTCACGGTCGGCGTCGACTCCCCCTACCCCACGTAGACACAGACCGGCGTAAATGGGCAAGATGCGCGGCACAGTGAGCACCCACGACAACACCGGCCTCCTCGTTCTGGCGGTGGACGACGAGGCACCCGGTCTGAGCGAGATCAAGTATCTGCTCGAGAGCAGCCCGCACATTCGGCGCGTGCTGACCGCCTTCGACGCCGCCGAGGCCCTGCGCATCCTCCGGGGCGACTACGACCCCGAGGTGATGGAGCGCACCAAGGCCGGCCTGCCGCCGGTCGACGCGGTGTTCGCCGACATCAACATGCCGGGGCTCAGCGGCACGGACCTGGCGCGCGTGCTGGGCGCCTTCCGCGCGCCGCCGGCGCTGGTGTTCGTGACGGGCGTGGAGCACTCGGAGGCGGTGGTGGCCTTCGAGGTCGGCGCGCTGGACTTCGTGACCAAGCCGATCAACGAGGACCGCATCAACAAGGCGATCTCGCGGGTGGTGGACCGGGTGGCGGTGACGCCCGCGGTCACGCCCGAGCCGGTGGCGCAGGAGCCGACCGACGACGAGGTCATCCCGGTCGAGCTGGGTGGCACCATCAAGCTCGTGCCCCGGGCCAGCGTCCGCTACGTCGAAGCGCAGGGCGACTACGCGCGCCTGCACACCAGCGACGGCCAGAGCCACCTGGTGCGGATCCCGCTCGCCCAACTGGAGGAACGGTGGGAGAACGCGGGTTTCGTCCGCATCCACCGCTCCTTCCTGGTGGCGCTGCCGCTGGTGACCGAGCTGCGGATGACCTCGAACGGCTACGCGGTGGTGATCGGCTCCGGCGAGGGCGCCAAGGAGCTGCCGGTGAGCCGGCGGCACACCCGTGAGCTGAAGGAGCGGATCGTCCGGCCGCCCAAGAGCAGTTGGGGATGAGCAAGCACTCCGGCCCGCCGGGGCAGCCCGACCAGCCGCAGCCCGGGGAGCGGGATGCCTGGCTGTCGGTGGCGGCGCGCAAGAACCGCCGCCGGCGGGTGGTGCTGGCCGATCCGCGCGGCCGGGGCCGGGTGCTGCGCACGATCATCGAGCTGGAGGAGCAGACCAGCGTCGGCGAGAAGCTGATCCGCGACCTGATCAGGCAGCAGCTCAAGACCGCGTTCCTGCTCGGCGGCGGCACGCTGACCCTGCTCGCCCTGCTGCCGCTGGTGTTCTACTTCGTGCCCGCGCTGTCCGGCGTGGAGCTGGCGGGCGTGCGGCTGCCGTGGCTGATCCTCGGCGTCGTGCCGTTCCCGCTCTGCTACGCCGTGGGCTACGCGTACCGAAGACTCGCCGAACGCCACGAGCACGACTTCGTGAGCTCGGTGGACCGGTGATCCAGAACCTGTGGAGCCTGGGCCTGGTCGTGGTCGTCGCGGCGCTCACGTTCCTGCTGGGCTACGTGGGTTCGCGGCGCGCCAACACCACCCCGGACTTCCTGGTGGCGCGCCGGGCGATCCCGGCGACCCGCAACGCCGCGGCGATCTCCGGCGAGTACCTGTCGGCGGCGTCGTTCCTCGGGGTGGCCGGGCTGGTGCTCAAGGACGGCATCGACGCGCTCTGGTACCCGATCGGCTTCACCGCGGGCTACCTGGCGCTGATGCTGTTCGTCGCGGCCCCGCTGCGCCGCTCGGGCGCGTACACGCTGCCGGACTTCGCCGAGGCGCGGCTGGGGTCGACCAGCCTGCGCCGGGTGTGCACGTTCTTCGTGATCTGCATCGGCGTGCTGTACCTGGTGCCGCAGTTGCAGTCGGCGGGCTTGACGCTGAACACGATCACCGGGTTGCCGGCGTGGCTGGGCGGCGCGGTGGTGACGGTGATCGTGGTGGTGAACGTGCTGGGCGGCGGGATGCGGGCGATCACGCTGGTGCAGGCGTTCCAGTACTGGGGCAAGCTGTTCGCGATCGCCGCGCCGACGTTCGTGCTGTTCGCGGTGTTCCTGGGCGGGCCGGGCAACGGGGCGCGGTCGGTGGACGAGGCGGGCGTGCTGCGCTTCCACGAGGCCGTCACGGTCACCACGGCCGAGCAGGTGCGGGTGCAGGTGGTGGTGCCCATGGAGCTGTCGGCGACCGGCCAGGTCAACGGCGGGCGCGCGGACGGCGACGTGTACTGGACGCCCGGCACGTACACCATCGGCAAGGGCACGGTGCTGCGCTTCGAGCAGGACTCGCCGGTGCCGGTGGTGGACGACTCGCCGACCGACAACGAGAGCTGGCTGACCCCGCAGGCCGGTGGGCTGGGCGGGCTGTTCGAGACCTACTCGCTGATCTTCGCGACGTTCCTGGGCACGATGGGCCTGCCGCACGTCCTGGTGCGCTTCTACACGAACCCGGACGGCAAGGCGGCCCGCCGGACCGCGCTGCACGTGCTGTACCTGCTGGGCCTGTTCTACATCTTCCCGACGGTGCTGGGGGTCGTCTCGCGGCTGTACCTGCCGCAGTTGCTGGTGACCGGCAAGACCGACGCGGCGGTGCTGGTGCTGCCGTACACGATGCAGCCGAACCTGCTGGGCCAGGTGTTGGGCGCGATCGTGGCGGCGGGCGCGTTCGCGGCGTTCCTGTCGACGTCGTCGGGTCTGGTGGTGAGCGTGGCCGGGGTGGTGTCGACGGACATCCTGCCGGGCAAGGTGCGCGACTTCCGGTGGGCGACGGTGCTGACCGGCGCGGTGGCGATCGGGTTGGCGCTGCTGCTGCCGCGCGCGGACGCGTCGCTGACGGTGGCGATGTCGTTCGCGCTGGCCGCGTCGACGTTCTGCCCGTTGCTGGTGCTGGGGATCTGGTGGCGCGGGCTGACGTGGGTGGGCGCGGTGGCCGGTCTGGTGGTGGGCGGCGGGCTGGTGATCGGTTCGCAGGCGGTGACGGTGGTGAGCTCCTACACCGGCGGGTGGGCCCCGTCGGTGTTCTCGATGCCCGCGCTGGTGACGGTGCCGGCGTCGTTCCTGACGATGGTGATGATCAGCCGGTTGACCGGCCGGCGGCGGCCGGAGGACGTGAGCCAGATCCTGCTGCGGTTGCACGCGCCGGACCCGCTGGGGTTCATGCGGGACCGGGAGCAGCGGCCGGCACCCGAGCCGGAGCCGGCGGGCGACCGGCGGGACCCGCCCGCGCCGTGGGGCTAGCGCGGCGGTCCTCCGCGCCCGGTGGACCGCCGCGCCGTTGGTGGACGCGCCGCCGGGCACGGTCGGCAGCACGGTGGATCACCCGCTCCGACCAGGCTGATCGGGTCGGACGACGGTGTGTCGGGAACGTCCGGCCTGGTGTTAGCCAGATCGCGCGGAATCGCGCCCCAGGGCACTTCTGCCACCCGATCGAATGAAGTTCTGCCCCCTCGACACCGCCTGGTGACGGGTCAGCCGAGCGCTTTCACGGTCCGCAGCACGGGCGCGGTCTCGATCGCGGTGATGTGCTCGATGGTGCCGAGCCGGTCCACGAGGTACCGGTGCAGGGCGCGCGGTGTCGGGCAGAGGGCTTGCGCGGCGAGGTTGGTGGGGCCGGTGGTGGCCGCGACGAACGCCAGCTCCTCGTGCCGCGCCAGGGTCTTGGCCACGTGGTCGAGGTGCGCGGGCGGCACCGACAGCCACAGCATGGCGTGCGTGGTCGCGCCGAGCAGCGCCGAGTCGATCTCCACGTCGAAGAACACCGCGCCGCTCGCGGTCAGCGCGGTCAGCCGGCGGGCGACGGTGACCGGTGACCAGCCGGTGGCCTCGGCGAGCTCGGCCTGGCTGGTGCGGCCGTCGCGGCGCAGCGCGGCGAGCAGGGCGGCGTCGGTGTCGGCGAGCGGTTGGCCGTCCTGGGACCGGGGCGGGGTCAGCTTCGCGAGCTGGTGCGGTGTCAGGGCCTTCGCGCGGCCGTGCCACGCGGTCGGGCCGCCCAGGTACATGTGCAGCAGGTGGTGGGCGGACACCGAGGTGATGCTCGCGGTGCGCGGGATGTCCTGCACCAGCAGGGAGTCGCCGGTGATCAGCGCGGAGATCCCGGTGCCGCCGGAGGTGAGCTTCACCCACGAGGTGTCCGGTCGGCGGGCCAGCGATTCGGCGATGTCGCGGGCGGTGGCCGGGCTCGCGGTCAGCCGGATCAGCCAGCGCGACCCGTCGAGGTGGTCGGGGTCGGGCAGGCCGACGACCTTCAGCCCGGCTTCGGCGCGCAGCCTGCGGTAGCGCCGGGTCACCGTCTGGGTGGACACGCCGAGCACGGCCCCGATCCAGTTGAACGGCGCGCGGCCGTTCACGTGCAGCGCGTGCACCAGCGCACGATCCAGTTCATCCAGCACGATTCCGCATCCTAGGGCCCACCAGTGGAAGTTTTCCGAAGTCTGGCCGTAGCGACTGGAAGGAAATCGGGTCCACGCGGAGACTCGGCGGCACGGTCGGCGTAGTGCCCCTCAGGGGTGTGTTCTTCGCCACCGGCGTGGCCCCTGCGGGCCGGGTGGCGGTGGGCCTGCCTGCCCTCGCCGCTGGTGCCGTCGGGGCGCTGCGGCACCCGTTCAGACCTGCGGTTTAACCGCTCCGAGTAGGCATATTGCACGACCGGGTGACCTTCAAACCCTCGATCCGGTGACCGGATTGCTGATCATTCAGCAGGCTGCTCGTCTCAGCATTCCTACCGCTCATCGCATCACCCGACTGTTGAGCGCAAGTCCACGGACGGGGTCTTTCAGACGTGACCCACGTCTCCCTACGGTGCAGCGCGTATCTGAACGCACCGGGAGGGTCACGTGCCGTTCACACCGCCGACCAGCGCGAGGAGGGGATCATGAGCACCACCGAGAACACCTCGGACGGTCCGACCCCTGCCGGAGCGGCCCACGACTGGGTCGAAGTCCAGTCCGGCCCCGAATTCGTCGAGCTCCGCCGCAGGCTCCGCACCTTCGTGTTCCCCATGGCCGGGCTGTTCCTGGTCTGGTACCTCGTCTACGTCCTGCTCGCCGACTACGCGCACGACTTCATGTCGACCAAGGTGCTCGGCAACATCAACGTCGGCCTGATCCTCGGCCTGCTCCAGTTCGTGTCGACGTTCGCCATCACCACCCTCTACGTGCGCCACGCCAACAAGAACCTCGACCCCCGCGCGGAAGCACTCCGCGAGAAGCTCGAAGGGGGTCAGGCGTGAACAACAACGCCCTGCTCAACGTCGGCATCTTCGCGGTGTTCGTGGTCGCCACCCTGTTCGTGGTGATCCGGGCCAGCCGCAACACCAAGACCGCCGCCGACTACCTGGCCGCCGGCCGTGCGTTCACCGGTCCGCAGAACGGCATCGCGATCGCCGGCGACTACCTCTCCGCCGCGTCCTTCCTCGGCATCGCGGGCGCGATCGCGGTCTACGGCTACGACGGCTTCCTCTACTCGATCGGCTTCCTGGTCGCCTGGCTGGTGGCGCTGCTGCTGGTCGCGGAACTGCTGCGCAACACCGGCAAGTACACGATGGGCGACGTCCTGAGCTTCCGGATGCGGCAGCGCCCGGTCCGCGCCGCGGCGGCCACCTCGACCATGGCCGTGTCGTTCTTCTACCTGCTCGCGCAGATGGCGGGCGCGGGCGGCCTGGTCGCGCTGCTGCTCGGCATCGACGACAAGCTGGGCCAGGCCGCGGTGATCGCCGTCGTCGGCGCGCTGATGATCACCTACGTGCTGATCGGCGGCATGAAGGGCACCACCTGGGTGCAGATCATCAAGGCGGTGCTGCTGATCGTCGGCGCGGCCGTGATGACCCTGTGGGTGCTCGGCAAGTACGGCTTCAACCTCTCGTCGCTGCTCGGCGCGGCGGTCGACAACGCGCCCAAGGCCGGCGAGAAGCTGCTCGGCCCCGGGTTGCAGTACGGCGCGTCCGGGACGACCAAGCTGGACTTCCTGTCGCTGGCGCTGGCCCTGGTGCTCGGCACCGCCGGCCTGCCGCACATCCTGATGCGCTTCTACACCGTGCCCACGGCCAAGGAAGCCCGCCGCTCGGTGGTCTGGGCGATCTGGCTGATCGGCCTGTTCTACCTGCTCACCCTGGTGCTCGGCTACGGCGCGGCGGCGCTGGTCGGGCCGGACAAGATCCTCGGCGCGCCCGGCAAGGCCAACTCCGCGGCCCCGCTGCTCGCCGAGGCGCTGGGCGGGCCGCTGCTGCTGGGGCTGATCGCGGCGGTCGCGTTCGCCACGATCCTGGCGGTGGTGGCCGGGCTGACGATCACCGCTTCGGCGTCGTTCGCGCACGACATCTACGCCAACATCATCAAGAAGGGCGTCGCGGAGGACAAGGACGCCGAGGTCAAGGTGGCGCGTCGGACCGCCATCGTGATCGGCGTCGTGTCCATCCTCGGCGGCATCGCGGCCAACGGCCAGAACATCGCGTTCCTGGTGGCGCTGGCGTTCGCGGTGGCCGCGTCGGCGAACCTGCCGACCATCCTGTACTCGCTGTTCTGGAAGCGGTTCAACACCTCGGGCGCGCTGTGGTCGATCTACGGCGGTCTGGTCGTGACCATCACGCTGATCGTCCTGTCGCCGGCGGTGTCCGGGAAGCCGACGTCGATGTTCCCCAACGCGCACTTCGACCTGTTCCCGCTGTCCAACCCCGGCATCGTGTCGATCCCGGTGGCGTTCTTCCTCGGCTGGCTGGGCACCGTGCTGTCCAAGGAGAACGACAAGCGGAAGTACGCCGAGATGGAGGTCCGCGCGCTGACCGGCGTGGGCGCCGAGAAGGCGACCCGGCACTAGGCCCCGGGGTCCGCGCGCCCCGCCGGGACGCGCGGACCCCGTTCGGCCAGGAACCGGGTCGGCGTGCACCCGGCCAGGTCGCGGAAGTCCCGGCTCAGGTGCGCCTGGTCGCTGTACCCGCAGGCGTCGGCGACCCCGGCCAGCGGCCGGTCGGTGACCAGCAGCATCGACGCGGCCCGCTCGAACCGGGCGACCCGGCTCAGCCGGCGTGGCGAGCAGCCCACCTGCCGGCCGACCATCGCCGTCAGGTGCTGGCGGCTCCAGCCCAGCCGATCGGCCATCCCGGCCAGCGACAGGCGGGCGGTGGCGGGCCGGACCAGCTGCCACGCCGCCAGGAGCACTTCCGGCGCCGGTGCCGGCCCGACCTCCGCGCGGGCCGCCAACGCCCGGTCGAGCAGCGCGAACCGGCTCGGCCAGTCGCCCAGCCGCGCCAGTTCGCCCTCCAGCCGGTGCACCCACGAACCCCACAGGTCGACGAGCGGAACGACCTGCCCCGCCAGGTCGTTCACCGGCACGCCCGCCAGCCGGTACGCGCCCAGCACGGTCAGTTCGACGGCGATCGCGTGCTCGCGGTCGTGCGAGCCGAGCAGCCGAGCGCCCTCGACCCCCACGCTCAGGAACGACGGCAGGGCCGGCGACCGGTGCGGGTGCCCGAAGTCCAGGTACAGCAGCGGTCGCACGCTCGGCACCTGGAGCCGGCGCAGCGCCGGCCCGGTCAGCTCCGGCCCGCCGGCCCGGCGCACCACGACCGACCGCGTCCACGTCGTCACCAGTCCAGTCTGTTGTCCCCCAAGGCTTTCGGCAGCGGCCGAACGGCCGCACCGGCGGGCGTCAAACGTTCAAGACAGCACGCGGACACCGTCCGTAGCGTTCGGCGTCGACCGTTTCTCAAGGGGAGGAAGGACGTGGGGGACATGCAACGACGAAGACTGCTCGGCCTGCTCGCGGCCGGTGTCACCGCGCTGTCGGTGGCCGTCGCGGCACCGGGCACCGCCTCGGCGGCGGGCACTGTCGCGTTCCACAACGTGCAGGACGGGGACGCCACCTGGCAGGGCGCGTTCCCGTTCGACAGCGGCGGCAACGTCAGCCAGGTCGCGGCGGGCACGGTCGGCACCGACCTGCACGTGGTCACCGTGGCCGACGGGAACGTCTACCACCGGATCCGCTGGGGCGGCGGCTCGTGGACCAACCCCGTCGAGATCGACAGCGGCGGGGGCGTCACCCAGGTCGCGGTGGGCACGGTCGGGTCGCGCCTGCACGTGGCGACCGTGGCCGGGGGCAACGTCTACCACCGGTTCCGCTGGGACACCGGGTACTGGACCACCCCCAGCCTGATCGACGGCGGCGGGACCGTCGGCCAGGTCGCCATCGCGGGCATCGGCCCGATCCTGCACGTGGCCACGGTGGCCGGCGGGAACGTCTACCACCGGGTCCGGTGGGACGACGGTTCGTGGACGAGCCCCGGCCTGATCGACGGCGGCGGGAACGTCGGGCAGGTCGCGGTGGCCAGCACGGGCACGACCCTGCACGTGGCGACGCTGGCCGGCGGGAACGTGTACAACCGGGTCCGGTGGGACGACGGTTCGTGGACGAGCCCCGGTCTGCTCGACGGCGGCGGGAACGTCACCCAGCTCGCGCTCGGGGGCACCGACGGCCTGCTGGACGTGGCGACGGTGGCCGGCGGCAGCGTCTACCACCGCTGGCTGGACCGCGACGGCTGGTCGCCGCTGGTACTGGTCGACCCGGCCGGGCAGATCAAGCGGATCGCCGGTGCCACCACCAACACGAACCAGTTCCACCTGATCACGCTGATCTAGCGGGCGGGGACGAGGGCGGCGGCTGGTCGCCCTCGGCAGGCGCGGCTTCCCCCGTTCGGGGACGGGGGGAGTCGCGCCGCCTTATCCCACGCTTACCGGGCCGCATGGCAGCATGGACGCGTGACCGTTCCCAGCGTTGAAGTGTCGTCGGTACCGGCGGAGCTGCCCGAGGGCACAGTGCTGCTCGACGTCCGCGAGGCCGACGAGTGGGCGGCCGGCCACGCGCCGGGCGCGCTGCACATCCCGATGAGCGAGCTCGCGCAGCGGCTCGGCGACCTGCCCGGCGACAGCGAGTTCCTCGTGGTGTGCCGCGCCGGCGGCCGGTCCGCGAAGGTGACGCAGTACCTCAACGCCAACGGCTGGGACGCCACCAACGTCGACGGCGGGATGCAGGTGTGGGCGGCAGCGGGCCGGCCGCTGGTCGGAGAGGTCGACGGCGCGCAGCCGGAGGTCATCTGACATGGCGCTCCAGCCGATGCGGGTGGACTGGGTGGCGAGCCCGCCGCCCGGCGCCTACCCGCACCGTCGGCTGGCCGCGCCGCCGCGCCCGTACGGCGGCCCCCCGTCCTACCCGGTGCCGCCCCGGTGGGGTTTCCCGCTGCTGGCCTGGCGCTGGCCGACGTCGGTCGCCACGGACGCCAAGCCCGCCGACTCCGTCGACCAGGTGCAACGCCTGGCGCGCACCGCCTCGCACGTCCTCGCGCTGGCCGGCGTGATGGCGCTGTGGGCGGCCGGCAGCGAGGTCTGGCGGTACGTCCTGCTGCTGCTCAGCCGGCACGGCGCGCTGGCCGCCGGCACTGTCGACGTGTCCGACGCGATGGTCCGGGCGTCGTCCACCGTCGCGGCGGTGGCCGCCGCGGCCGGGCTGGTGCTCACCCTGCTGTGGCTGCGCCGGGCGCGAGGCGCGGCGGCGTCGGCCGCCGGCTACGGCCCGTCCCGGTCCGACCGCGAAGTGCTCGCCGGCGTGCTGGTCCCCGGCGTGAACCTGGTGGTGCCCGGCTCGATCGCGGCGGAGCTGGAACACGCCGCGCTGCGCCTGCCGGTCGACGCCCGGCCCCGGCCGTCGCGGCTGGTCCGCTGGTGGTGGGGGCTGTGGTCGTGCACCCTGCTGTTCACGGCGGGCACCATCGCGTGGTCGTTCCGGTCGAGCGTGCAGGCGCTGGCCGACGGCGTGCTGCTGCACGCGGTCGCCGACCTGCTGGCCGCCGCCGTGGCGATCCTGACCGCGGTGCTGGTGCGGCGGATCACGAGCCTGTTGCTGCCCGTGCCGACGAGCGCGTTGCGGCGGATGCGCGTGGTGGGCGTGAAAGACGCGCCGGAACCCGCGTTGCGCTCGGTCCGGGCGTCCGGTTCACCCCGCTAGAAGAGCTGCGTCGGGAATAACCGAAAAATCCCCCCGCCGGCCTTCCACGGTCGACGGGGGGATTTTTGCGGTTGTTACCGGGTCGGTGCGATCGTCGCGCCGGGGCTCGTCGTCACCGTGCTGGACGGGTGTTGCGGCTTGGTGGTGACCGTGCTGGACGGGTGTTCCGGCTTGGTCGTCACCGTGCTGGTCGGCTGCTCCGGCTTGGTGGTGACCGAGCTGCTCGGCTCGCTCGCACCGGGGCTGGTGGTGACCGTGCTGACCGGCGCTTCCGGGCTGGTCGTGACGGTCGACTCCGGCTTGGTGGTCACGCTGATCGGTGCGGGCACCGTCGGCGACGGGTCGGCCAGCGCGGTCACCGTGATGCCGCCGCCGGCCAGGACGCCGATCGCGACGGCGGTCGCCACCAGCGCGCGGCGGGAGCGTAGGGCGGTCGGGAAACGCATGGGAGATCCTCCTGGAGTCGGTGTCGCTGTTCCCATGCGGCTCGACGCGGATCTGTTGCACTTGGCGGGGAATCCGCCGGAATCAGTTCGTCGGGCCGGGTTGCGAAGTCTGCGTGGTCCGGGTGGGGCCTTCAGCGCGGCTGGTGGTGACCGTGCTGCTCGGCGCCTCCGGCTTGGTCGTGACGGATTCCGGCGTCGGGCTCACCGTGCTGGACGTGGTCGTCGTGGGTCCGACGGTCGGCACCTGGCCGGGTTCGGACGCGCCCGGACCGCGCGGGATCAGCAGCAGGCTGACCGCCACGACCGCGAGCACCGCGGCGGCCGAGATCAGCGGGGCGAAGCGGCGCAGCGGGCGGCGGCGGGCCGACGCGCGGGCGCGGATCGCCGGCCCCGACAGCGTCGAGCGGACCCGGCCGGCTTGTCTGCCGAGCATCCGGCGCAGCTCTTCCTCGGTCTCAGTCATGGCCCCTCCACGCGCGTTCCGGCATCCCGATCGCCGACCTCAGCCCGGCCAGGCCGCGACTGACATGGGACCGCACGGTCGCCAACCGGCACCCGAGCACCTGCGAGATCTCCTCGTCGGTCAGGTCCTCGTAGTACCGCAGCACCACCGCCGCCCGCTGCTGCCGGGGAAGCTCCCGCAACAGCCGCCACAACCGCTCGTCCCGCTCCCCCCAGAGCCGGTCGACGTGCTCGCCCTCCGGCAGGTCGTCCCCGGCGGGCCGGATGTGCCGGGTGCTCCACCGCCGTCGCCACGAGAGGTGCTCGTTGGTCACCGCGCGCCGGACGTAGGCGTAGGCGGTGGCCGGGGTCAGGTCGCCCCAGCGCGGGAAGACCCGGACGAGCACCTCCTGCACCATGTCCTCGGCGTCGGCCCGGCTGCCGGACAGCAGCACGGCGTACCGGACCAGTGCCTGCTGGTTGTCGTGGACGAACTGGTCGAACGACGACGCGACGTCCACACCGCTCTCCGTCCTGGTCACGTGGCACACCCGGTGACTAGACGCGGCTCAGTCCCGTTCTGTTGCTCCGGTGACGTGGAACACGGCGTCGTGCTCCTGCTCCTCGAAGTCCCACACGAGCCGCAGCGGCAGCCGGCGGCCCCAACGCCGCAGGGCGGCCTCGGCGGAGCTGTGCTGCGCGACGAGGCTGCGGCCCGTGGCGGGGTCGCGGCGGTAGAGGACCGTGTCGGTGCGGTCGTCGTCCACGATCTCCATCCCCCACGCGTAGACGAGGGACGGATCGGACTCGGACACCAGCGAGAACAGGTTCGCTTCCATGGGAAACACTGTGCTGGCGGGACGAACACTCTTTGGTGTGAACACTTCCGGGAATCCCGAAATCGATCTTTTCGCCGGCATACTCGATGTCGTGAGCACCCAACCCCCGTTCCGTCGACGCCGCCTCGGCAGGAAGCTCGCCCGGATGCGTACTTCCGCCGACATGACGCTCGACGTCGCCGCCCAGTGCCTGTTCAAGACCAGGTCCGCCCTGCACCGGATAGAGAAGGGCGAGACCCTGGTCGACGTCCACCTGGTCAAATCGATGATGGACCTCTACGACGCCTACGACCCCGGCCTGGTCGAGGAAACGGTCCGCGCCCGCGAGCGCGGCTGGTGGCTCTCGCTGGGCGTCGAGAACCAAGGCTACCTCGACGTGGAGACCGAAGCCGGGGAGATCCGCGAGTTCTGCATGGCGGTCGTGCCGGGTCTGCTGCAAACCTCCGAGTACACCCGCGCGGTGTTCCAAGCGCACCCGTTGCAGCGCACCAGGCGCTGGCTGGAGGCCGACCTCAAAGTCCGGCGGATCAGGCAGAAACGGCTGACCGACCCGGAGAACCTGTTGCGGCTGGAGGCGATCATCGACGAGTCCGCGCTGCGCAGACCGGTCGGCGGCGCGGAGACCATGCGCGAGCAGTTGGTGCACGTGGTCCGGATGGCGGACCTCCCCAACGTGACCATCCGTGTCCTGTCCAACGAGCGGGGCGCGCACAGTTCGATGGCAGGGGGCTTCACCGTGCTGAACTTCCCCGACGCCGCCGACCCGTCCGTCCTCTACGTGGAGCACCCGTTCGGTTCACTGCACATGGAGGAGGAAAGGCTGACGGTCGAAGCTAAGGTGGCATTCGGGCACCTGGCGAACCAGGCGTTGAGCCCTGAGGAGTCGGTCGCCCTGTTGGAGCGGATCCTGACCGAGTGAAAGAGGCGATGTCCGTGTCCACTGTGGACTCCACCGGTCTGGTGTGGCGCAAGAGCAGCCGAAGCGGCGGTGGGAGCAACGGCAACTGCGTGGAGGTGGCGTTCGCGGGGGCGGCGGTCGCCGTGCGGGACTCCAAGAACCCGGCCGCCGGCGTGCTCGCGTTCCCCGCTGCGCAGTGGGCGTTCTTCCGACGGGGCCTGGGTTCCTGACCCTCGCGAACCCGCCGTGCCGCGCCAGGTGGCGGCCGGTCTGAGACGGGTTCGTCAGCCCTGTTCACGTTGGACGTGTGGTTGGGGCTGAACCGGTGCGCTTCGGGTCGGCAGACGGCACAATGGGCGGCCCGGTCAGCGTGGCAGGAGGCACCCATCACAGCCCAGGAACTGACCTTGTTGGCGCTGGGAATTCCGTTCGGCGTCGCGGCGAACGCCCTCTACCAGTACCTCCGGGGTGTCATCAGTCGACGGATGGACCCGATCAGCCTGGCGGGTCAGTGGGGCGAGCTGATCAGCGGCATAGACGAGCGCCGGTGCAGCATCGGCGAGATCCGGTACGACCTGCGTCGGAGGATGTGGGTGTTCGACGGGACGAACTAGCACAACGACGGTCGGCCGTTCTGCCGCTGGACGACTGTGGCGAGCTACCTGGACAAGTCGAGAAGAGGTTGGTGCCCGACAACGGCTTCTTCATCTCGGGCCAGGAAGGCGAGTCCTTCAGGTCGTTCAAGCTCATCAGGCTGGAGCGGATTCCGGACGACCTCGACTCGATTCGTGCGGTCCTGGCCGGGCTCGTACGCAAGGAGGGGGTCCGGGGTCGGCCTCCTGTTCCCCGCTGTTCAGTGGGCGTTCTTCCGGCGGGGCTTGGGTTGCTGGCCGGTGGCGTGCCACGGTGGCCCCATGCGGGCACTCGGAGTATCGGTGGCTGTCGTGGTGGTCGGGGCGTTGGTCTCGTCGGGGGTCGCCCAGGCGCACCACCGGAGGGCGTTCGACCTCCAGGCCCACCGGGGTGGGATCGGGTTGACGGTGGAGAGCACGCTCGCCGCGTTCGGCCGGGCGCTCGAAACCGGGGTGACCACGCTCGAACTCGACGTCCAGATCACCAAGGACGGGCGCGAGGTGATCACGCACGACCGCAGGACCAACCCGGCCAAGTGCGCCGACACCACACCCGCCACCCCCGGCGATCCCGCTTTCCCCTACGCCGGCAAGTACGTCAAGGACCTCACCTTCGCCCAGGTCCGCACGCTGGACTGCGGGTCCCGGCCGCACCCGGACTTCCCCGGCCAGGTCGCCTCTCCCGGCGCCAGGATGCCGACCCTCGCCGAACTGTTCGCGCTGGCCCGCGAGTACCGCGCGTGGGACGTGAAGTTCAACATCGAGACCAAGGTCGAGGCCGCCGCCCCGCACGAGACCGCGCCGCGCGAGCAGTTCGTGGAGGTCACCTCGCGCGAGATCCGCCGGTCCGGCTTCTACCGCAACGTCACCGTCCAGTCCTTCGACTGGGGCACCTTGATGCTGTGGCGCGAGAAGGAGCCGCGCCTCCCGCTGGTCGCGCTGACCCAGCCCGAGTTCCTGCGCCCCGGCTCGCCGTGGACCGGCGGGCTCGAACTCGCCGACTTCGGCGGCAGCGTCGTCAAGGCGGTGCGGAGCTTCGGCGCGTCCGCGCTCTCGCCGGTGCACGGCAACCCGCAGAACGGCAAGGTCGGCGACCCGAACTACGTCCCGTTCACCACCAAGGCCCTGGTGGACGAGGCGCACCGGCACCACCTCAAGGTCGTCCCGTGGACCATCGACGACCCCGCGACCATGGACAAGCTGATCGGCGACGGCGTGGACGGCATCATCACCGACTACCCAGACCGGCTCCGCACCGTTCTCAAGGAGCGCGGGTTCAAGCTCGCGCGCACCTACAAGAAGCGTTGACCTGGAGGCCCGGCCGTCAGCTGTCGGCCAGCGGGAGTTCGTGCAGGCCGCGGATGACGAACTCGGCGCGGCGGCGGGGTTCGGCCGCCAAGACCGCGCCGGGCAGCTTGCGGGTCAGCGAGGACAGGGCGGCCTGGACCTCGATCCGGGCCAGCGGCGCGCCCAGGCAGTAGTGGATGCCCATGCCGAAACCCAGGTGGGCGTTGGGCGTGCGGCTCACGTCCAGCTCGTCCGGGCGGTCGAACACCTTCGGGTCGCGGGCCGCCGCGCCCAGCAGCGCGGCGATCTTCTGGCCCTCCTCGACCGCGAACCCGGCGATCTCCACCCGTTCGGTGGCGGTCCGCTCGAAGAGCTGGAGGGGCGAGTCGTAGCGGATCAGTTCCTCGACCGCCGTGGAGAGGAGGGACTGATCCGCTACCACCCTTTCCCACTGGTCGCGGTGGGCCAGGAGGGCGTTCACGCCGTTGCCGATGACGTTGACGGTGGCCTCGTGGCCGGCCATGAGCAGCAGGACAGCCGTGGCGACCAGCTCGTCCTCGGTGAGCTTCGCGCCGTCGGTGTCGGTGACCGCGACGAGGTCGGACACCAGGTCGTCGCCGGGCGTCCTGCGCCGCAGTGCGACCAGTTCGCGCAGGTAGGCCACGAACTCGGTGGCGGCCCGCTCGGCCGCCGCCTTCTTCTCCGGTGCCAGGCCGTACTCGTACATCTTCACGATCGCGTTCGACCACGGCTGGAGCAGCGCGCGGTCGCCCGCGGGCACGCCCAGCAGTTCGGCGATGACCTCGACCGGCAGCGGCGCGGCGACGTGCGAGAGCAGGTCGGCCTGACCCTCGGTGCGGACCTTGGCGACCAGCTCGTCCACCAGGCGGTCGGCCAGGTCGGCGATCCACGGGCGCAGCCGCTCGACGTGCCCGCGGCCGAAGGCGGCGGCGACCAGCCGGCGCAGCCGGGTGTGCGTCGGGGGCTCGTTCTCCAGCAGCGAGTTGCGGTGCAGCAGGTTGAAGCCGGTGAACTCCTCGACGGGCTTCGCGTCGGTCCACAGCCGGCCCAGGCCGCGGTGGCGCAGCACGGCCGACGCGGACGCGTGCGACACCGCGACGGCGACGCCCATCTGCTCGTGCCAGTGCACCTCGGCCCGCGCGCGCAGCGCGGCGAACACCGGGTACGGATCGGCGAGGAAAGCCGGATCGTGCTGGTCGAAGGGTGCCACGGTCACGGACGGTAGGTCTTGAGCGCGGCTCGCGTCCATCCGGGAGTGGTTGTTCCTTCAAATATTCAGCTACCCGTGACCAGAAGTAGTCGGGTTGACCCGTTCGGTGCTCCACCAGGAGCATTCCCGACTGTGCCGCCCGAACTGATCGCCCACCGAGGGGCGTCCGCGCTCCGCCCGGAGCACACCCTGGCCGCGTACGAACTGGCGGTCGCCCAAGGCGCGGACGGCGTCGAGTGCGACGTCCGGCTGACCCGCGACGGGCACCTGGTGTGCGTCCACGACCGCACCGTCGACCGCACCAGCGACGGGCGAGGCGTCGTGAGCGCGATGACGCTCGAAGAGCTGCGCCGGCACGACTACGGCACGGCGCTCGGCGGCGCACCCGCGCCCCTGCTGACCTTCGAGGACCTGCTGGGGCTGGTCGCGGACAGCGGCGTGCGGCTGTTCGTGGAGACCAAGCACCCGGTCCGCCACCGGGGCGCGGTGGAGCGCGCGCTGGTCGAACCGCTCGCCCGGCACCGGGTGGACGCGGTGATGATGTCGTTCTCCGTGGCCGCAGTGCGGCGGTTCAAGGCGCTGGTGCCCGCGACGCCGACCGTGCTGCTGTTCGGGAGGTACTGGCCGCAGCGGCTGCCGGCCTTCGCCGACCTCCCCGGACCGGGCGTCGACCTGCTCAGACGCCACCCGGGCCGGGGTGCGGGCGCGTACTGCTGGACGGTGGACGAGCCCGCCGACATCGCGTTGTGCGTCGAGCGCGGGGTGCGGTACCTGGCGACCAACAACCCGGCGCAGACCCGTGGCGTGCTAGCGGCTAACTTGACGCCCGACCAGCCCTGACGGGCACGACCTGAAGGAGGCGGCGGTGGCGAAGCGGACGGCCGTGAAGAACCAGTCGGCGGACGGCGTCAACCCGCGCCAACCCTGCCCGTGTGGCTCCGGCAAGCGCTACAAGGCCTGCCACGGCGGGGCCGGCGGCGGGGCGGACGTCATCGTGGCCCGGCCGTTCGAGGGGCTCGCGGCGGAGACCGAGCTGATCGCGCTGCGCGAGTTCGTGCCGTCGGCCACGATGAAGCTGCCGCTCAAGGACGCCGGGCGCGAGGTGGTGCTCGCCTCGGTGCTGCCGATGGCCGCCGCCGCGCTGATCCGCGCCGACGGGACGGCGTTCGTCGGCCTCCAGGTCCAGACACGTTCGGGTGATTTGAGCCGGGACCTGGCCCGCGCGGTCCAGTGGGTGCTCACCGCCGAGACCGGTGACGCCCTCCCGGTGGTCGGCCCGGACGACGGCACGAACCCCGGCCGGTTGCAGGACCTGCTCGACGCGGACGCGACCGTCACCCCCGAGTTGCACACCGACTTCGCGTGGTGGATGCCGCCGGACAACGAGCCGGCCGGCGACGTGGCGTTGTCGCTGGAGCGGGCCAACGCGGCGATCCTGCCGACCGAGCGGGTCGACGCGCCGGGCGTGCACGCGGCGTACTGGGTGGACGCGGGCGACAAGGCGCACCTGCGCTGGGTGCGCCCGGAGCCCGAGGAGCGGTTGCTGGCGGCGCTGGCGCGGCTGTCCGTGCGCGGCGAGCTGGACCTGGGCGAGGGCTCCCGGTACGCGGGGTCGTTCCGGGCGCACGGACTGCTGGTGCCGGTGTGGGACCTCGACCGCGAACTGCACTCCAGCGAGTGGGCATCGCCCGCCGAGGGTTTGAGCAAGCGTTTGCGGGATGCGCTGACCAGCCTGGACGACGAGCCGCTGACCGAGGCCGAGCGGCGCGCGCGGGACGGCCTGCGCGGTCGGCAGATCACGCTGAGGTAGTTGTCCACAGAGTTATCCCCAGTTGTCCACAGCGGCCTGTGGATAGGGTTGTGGACAACTTCAGGGGAAGGTGTGGACGGATGCTGCTGCGGATCGCTTCACGGGACGAGTGGGCGCGCGACCGGGAAGCCGGCGCGATCCCGCTCGACCCGGACGGCTTCGTGCACTGCTCGGACCCCGGCACGGTCCACCTGCCGGCCAACCGGGTCTTCCCCGGCCGGCACGACCTGGTGCTGCTGGTGATCGACCCCGAGGGCCTGCCCGTGCTGTGGGAGCCGGGCGACGGCGACGAGACCGGGCCGTGGTTCCCGCACGTCTACGGCCCCGTCCCGGCCGATGCCGTGGTGGCCGTGCAGGAGTTCACGCCCGACACCGACGGCGTGTTCCGCCCGCCGCCCGTCCTGTGACCTGATCCGGGGCAACCCAGATCCGGGGCAACCCAGATCCGGGGCAACCCAGATCCGGGGCAACCCAGAGTGGGGTTCGCGCGTGAACCCACCGACGACGGGAGGTCGTCGGGAAGGGGAGCGAGGTGACCGCGGTCCTGTCCGCCGACCGGTCCCAGGTCCAGGCCGACTTCGGGGAGTTCGTCCGGGTGAACCTGCCCGGTCTGCTCCGGTACGCGCACGCGCTGACCGGCAACCCGCACGACGCCGCCGACCTGGTGCAGACCGTGCTGGAGAAAGTCGGCTCGCGCTGGGGCGCGGTGCTGCGCAAGGACGTCGAACCGATCGCGTACGCGCGGCGGGCGCTGGCCAACGCGCACATCAGCCGCTGGCGGCGGCACCGCCGCGAGCACCTGGTGGCCGACCTCCCCGAGGTCGTCGCCGCGGCCGGCGTCGACCGGCTGGAGCACGAACCGCTGTGGCAGGCGTTGCGCGCGCTGCCGCCGCGCCAGCGGGCCGTGGTGGTGCTGCGCTTCTACGAGGGCCTGTCCGAACAGGAGATCGCCGCGACGCTGGGCATCTCGCCGGGCACGGTCAAGAGCCAGAACAGCAAGGCGATGGCCACGCTGCGGCGTCGGCTGGAGCCGGAGGGGTGACCCGGGTGGAGCTGGACGAGCGGTTGCGCGAGCTGTTCGAGGACCAGCGGCTCGACCTCCCGGCGCGGCCGGGGGCGTCGGACGGGATCGTGGCGGGCGCGCGCCGCCGGCGGCGCAACCGGGTCGCCGGCGCGGGCGCGCTCGCGGTGGTCGTGGTCGGCTTGGGCGCGTTCGGCGCGGCCGGGTTGCGCGGTGCCGTCGAGTCGGACGTGGGCACGCCGCGGCAGGAGGTGGTCAGCGTGTCGCCGCAGTCGTTGGAACGGCCCGCCTTCGGCCACTTCCGGCTGGGGATGACCGACGCCGAGGCGCGCGCCACGGGCGTGCTGCGGCTGCCCGGCCAGGGCACCGGGTGCGTGGCCTACGCGGTCAACGGGCAGCCTGGCGACGGTGTGCTGGTGTCGCCGACCGAGGGCGTCGTGGGGATCACGCTCCCGCAGGCGGGCGCCACCCCGTCCGGGGTCGGCGAGGGTACGACGGTGGACGCCGCGCGGGCCGCGTACCCGTCCCTGGTGGTCGACGGGGGCAAGGCGGTCGTGCCGATGGGTGGCTGGCGCTACACGTTCCTGCTCGACGGCCAGGCCGTGGCCGCCGTGCGGATCGAGAAGGAGGGCACCGCGTGCGCCGGGTCCTGATCGTGCTGACCGCCCTGCTCGCCGCGGGTTGCTCCCCGCCGACCGGGCGCGAGCCGTCGATCGGGCGCGAGCCGTCGATCGGCTCGATCGCGCCGACCCGGACGGTGGTGGTGGACGACGTGCCGGTGCTGCTGCCCGAGGGGCTGGGCGAGGTCCGGCTGGGGGCCCGGCTGGCCGACCTGCGGGCGGCCGGCGAGATCGGGGAGGCCGTCGAGGACGTGACCGCGAACTGCCCGGTGCACGCGCTGGCGAAAACCCGGGGCCGGGTCGCGGTGGCCGACGGGGAGGTGGCGCGGATCCGGGTGGAGGCCCGCGTGCGGACCCCGGAAGGGCTGCGCCTGGGTGATTCCCGGGCACGGCTGCGGGAGCTTTACCCGGATGTCGTGGCAGATCCGCACCGGTTCACCGTGGACGTGACCGGGAACACCCGCTACGAATTCTATTTCCTCGGTGGCGGGGACACCGTGACCGCTATCGGGACGGGGCGGCCGGACAGCGGCTGCTGATTGTCCGCGCGCGAGGAACGCGCCGCCCGTTCGGGGGAAGGGCGGCGCGTCCGGCCTCGGGCGGGGTGTTACAGGGCACCGCCGGCCGCGCGCGGCGCGGTCGGGTCGGACTCCTCGCGGCTCGCCTCGCGGACCAGGAAGTTCTCCACGTGGAACAGGTTGCCCTCGGCGCGGTCGACCACGGTCAGCAACGTCGACATCGACGCGACCTCCTCCACCTGCTCCTTGAGGAACCACTGGAGGAACTGCTCGCCCAGGTAGTCGCCCTCGTCGCGGGCGGTCCGGGCCAGCGCCACGATCTGGTCGGTCACCGTGCGCTCCTGCTGGAGGGCGAGCTCGACCGGCTCACGGGCGCTGGAGAAGTCGTTGCGCACCTCGTCCACGCCCGGGACGGTGACCTTGAGGTCGCTGTCGAGCAGGTACTGGACGATCATCATCGCGTGGTTGCGCTCTTCCAGCGCCTGCGCGTAGAAGTGCGCCGCGAGGCGCGGCAGGTCCTGGTTGTCGTACCAGACCGCGATCGCCGTGTACTGCTGCGAGGCGGTGAACTCGTGCCGCACCTGCTCCTGGAGCAGTTCGTGGAACCTGGACGCGCGGGCTGGAATCTGCTTCACGTTGGAGGCCATGCGGCTCACATTAGCCGAGGATAAAGTCCTGCGCATTGAAGGCCAGCCTAATAATGGTATAGGAAGGTTTGCCTCACAAAGGCCGGCCTCGGCCGGTTTCGGCTCTCTCGGGTAAAGGTAGGCAAACCTTCCCCGGTTTTATCGGACCAGTGCCGCGCGGTCGATCGGGCAGGACATGCAGCGCGGCCCGCCCCGGCCCGAGCCCAGTTCCGACCCGCTGATCCGGAGCACCTCGACGCCCGCGTCCTCCAGCCGGGCGTTGGTCTCCACGTTGCGCTCGTAGGCCACGACCAGGCCCGGCCCGACGGCCAGCGTGTTGTTGCCGTCGTCCCACTGCTCGCGCTCGGCGGTCACCGGGTCCAGCCCGGTGTCGATGACCCGCAGCTTCGCGATGCCCATCGCGTCGGCGGCGGCTTCCAGGAACGGCGCGCGGTCCTCGACCACGACGCCGCCGTCGCCGTCCGAGCGGACGGGGAAGGCGAACAGGTTGTCGCGCACCGCCGGGTACATCACCACGGCGTCCCGGTCGACCATCGTGCACACGGTGTCCAGGTGCATCGTGGCGCGCTCCTGGGTGATCGGCACCGCCAGCACGGTGTGCGCGAGCCCGTCGCTGAGCGCGGACCGGGCGAACGACTCCGCGCCCGCCGGCGTGGTCCGCTCGCCGACGCCGATCGCCAGCACGCCCGGCGCGAGCAGCAGCACGTCACCGCCCTCGACCGGCGCGGAGTGGGCCCCGTAGGCGCGGCCGGTCTTGCGGAAGCGCGGGTGGTAGGCGTAGATCAGGTCGGTCAGCGCGGTCTCCCGGTCGCGCGCGGGCAGCGCCAGCGACGTGATCGCGACCCGGTCGCCCACCCACACCGACGAGTCGCGGGTGAACAGCAGGTTCGGCAGCGGGTCGACCGCGAAGTCGATCGGGTGGTGCATCTTGCGCACCAGCGACGCGCCCTCGGCGGCCGGCAGCTCCTCGAAGGTCATGCCGGTCATCAGGGCGGTGGCCAGCTGCTCCGGCGCGATCGACTCCAGGTGCGAGCGCAGCGCGTCGGCCAGGTCGATGCCCAGCCGGCGCTCGTTGACCGCGCTGTGGATGCCCGCGATCCGCGCCCGGTCGTCGTGCAGCGCCGCGACCAGCAGGTCGGACAGCAGCAGCACCTCCACGCCCCGGCCGCGCAGCACCTCGGCGAACGCGTCGTGCTCCTCCTGGGCGCGGTCCACCCACGGCACGCCGTCGAACAGGAGCTGGTCGTTGTTGCGCGGGGTCAGGCGCTTGAGCTCGGCGCCGGGCCGGTGCAGCAGCACCGTCCGCAGTGGACCGACCTCGCTGTCGACCCTCGGCGCCGGCGAGGGCGCGCCGTCGGTGGGATCCGTCTGGGCGATGTGCGCAGTCACGTAGGCGAGGGTAACTCGACGATGGCGATACATGCAGCTCTGAGTGGCCTAGCTTGGCGAAACTCGATCGTATGAACGGCTGAATGCAGCGATTCGTTAAGTCCGATGGGGCATGCGACAGGCAAACGTTGCGTTGTGAGGTGGACTGCCTCGGCCCGCTCGGCTCCTGGGATGATCGTGCCCCGAACGGGAGGGGATCGCTGTGTTCCACTTGACGGTCGACGCACCGGGCAGTGCCGCGTCCGCGACGAACATGCTGCTCGACGAGCTGGTGCGGGGTGCGCGGGTGGACGTCCGGCACGCGCCCGCCGAGCTGCCCGACGGCGCGAAGTCGGGCACCGGGATGGCGTTGACCGAACTGCTGCTCAACGGCGCGGTGCCGGCCGCCGTGGCCGCCGCCGTCGCGTCCGTGGTGACGGCGTTCGTGCAGCGCGGCAGCGCGCGCAAGGTCGTGATCAAGAAGGGCGACTCGACCATCACCGTCCAGGGCGGCGACGCGCGCACCCAGAAGGCGCTGGTCGAGCAGTGGCTCAAGGAGCAGGCGCCCGAGGTCGAGGGCTGAGGTGGGGCGCTACGCGCTGCTCGTCGCCACCGGGGAGTACCAGGACGTCGGGCTGAGCCGGCTGCGCGCGCCGGCCCAGGACGTCGAGCGGCTCGCCGCGCTGCTGGAAGACCCCGACGTGGGTGGGTTCACCGAGGTCCGGGTGCTGCGCGACGCCGACGACGACGAGATCCGGCGGGCCGTGGAGGACGTGCTGGCGGCGCGCTCCCCGGACGACCTGGTGCTGGTCTACTTCTCCTGCCACGGCCTGACCACGCCCACCCGGCGGCTCTACTTCGCCGCCGCCAACACCGTGCGGGACCGGCCCGCCGGCAGCGCCGTGCCCCGGTCGTTCGTGCACGAGCAGCTGGAGGACTGCCGGGCCGCCGGGCGGATCCTGGTGCTCGACTGCTGCTTCAGCGGCGCGTTCGTGGAGGGGTTCAAGGCCGGCGACGCGCCCGTGCTGGACGCCTCGACCGGGTACGTCGTGCTGACCGCCTCGAACGCCTACGAGTACGCGTTCGAGGAGGACACGCTGTCGCTGGAGGCCCCGCGCGCGTCGCTGTTCACCGACGTGCTGATCGAAGGGCTCGCCAGTGGGTCGGCCGACCTGGACGGGGACGGCTGGGTCGACGTCAACGAGCTGTTCTCCTACGCGTCGCGGGAGGTGCGGCGGCGGCGCCCGGACCAGACGCCGCAGTTCTTCGCGCAGTCCTCCGGCGGGGCGCTGCGGGTCGCGCGGGCCGGCGGGGTGCCGGTGGTGGTGCGCCGCTCGGCGTCCTACACCTCCGGGCAGTTGTTGGTGGCGCGCGGTTTCCGGTCGGCGGCCGAACCGGTGTGCCGGACCCTGGGGCCGTTGGGCCGGCGGGCCGTGGTGTTCGTGGACGGCCGGCCGGTGGAGCTGGGCGACGCGGCGGCCATCGCGGCGGCGTTCCACCCGGACGACCCCCGCGACTCGCTGGGGGCTTCCTACGTGCGGGAACTGATCACCGCCGTGCACCGGGAGTGCGGTGACGGCGGTGCGACGGCGGTGGCCGTCGCGCAGGGCGCGGTGACCAGGCTGATCGAGGCCATGCGCGAGGGCCACAACCCGGTGCGGCTGCTGCGCGGCCTGCGCGAGGCGGCGGAGCGGGCCGACCGGCTGATCGGCACGTCGAGCCAGCCGCTGGTGATGGCCGACCTGCCCCGGGTCGCCGGCACGGCGGCCTGCGACGAGGTGATCGGCGCCCTGGTGGGCGACGTGGTCACGATGGCCGGGCGGCGCGGCGCGGTGCTGGTCGAGGAGAGCAACCGGGCCGGGATGTCCTACGAGACCGCGCGCGGGCTGCGGTTCACCGGCGGGTACGCGACGGCGCAGTTCGTCACCGACCCCGCGCGGAGGGAGGCCGTGTTGGTCGACGCCGCGGTCGCGCTGTTCACCGGGCGGCTCCCCGAACGGGCGCTCGTGCTGCTGAAAAGGCGGGAGCCGCACGACCTGCTCGTGGTGTGCGAGGAGCTGTCCGACGCGCTGCTGGCGGAAGTGCTGCACCTGTCGGAGCCGACCCGCCGGATCGTCGTGGTGACGGCCGAACCCGAGATGGTCCGGCGGTTGCACCCCGTCGTGGGCGGTCTGGTGCTCGACGCCGACCTGGCCGCGGCGGCCGACATCTCCGCGTTCGGGTCGGCGGCCAAGGTCGTGGCCACCGACCGCGACACGATCGTGATCGGCGCGCGGACCGGCGAGGCGTTCGGGTCGGTCGCCTCGATCCCCGACACCGGCGTCCGCATCCGGGCCGGCGCGGCGGACGTCGGCCGGGTCGAACGGGCCGTGCGCGCGGTCCGCAGCGCCGCGTACGACGGGGTGCTGCCCGGCGGCGGTGCCGGGCTGGCCGAGATCGGCGAGCGGCTCGCGCGGATGGCGGGCGGGGACGCCGCGCACGTGGCCGGGTGGCGGGCGTTGGCCGGTGCGCTCGGCGAGCCGTCGCGGTGGATCGCGGAGAACTCGGCGGTGCCGGCGGGGGAGCTGGACCCGTCGTTGATCGACTCGGCGGGCACCGCGCGGGCCGTGGTCGCCGCCGCCGCGCGCACGGCCGAGAGGTTCCTGCTGGTCGCCTAGGTGCTCAGGAGGTCGTGGTCGACGGGATGATCACGGCGACCATCACCGCCGTCAGCGCGGCCTGCACCTCCTCGATCGCCTTGCGGGTGGCGTCGGCCGCCCACCCGCCTTCGGAGATCTCCCTGAGGCGCTTCTTGACCCGGTCCCGGGGCTGGGTGAAGACCTTCCGGTCGAACTGGACGGCCTTGATGATCGAGCACAGCGCGGCGGTGCGCGGGTCCACCTTGTCGTCGGTCTCGATCGCCTTCGCCAGCCGGCGGCGCACCTCGGTCTCCAGCGCCGGCTCCACCCCGCCCGGCGAGGGGAACCTGGTGCGCGGGAACACCCACAGCACCTTGTCCTGCTCGCGGCGCAGGACCTCCTGGTCGGCCAGGCCGTCCAGGACGTCGTCGGTGAGGCCCTTGGCCAGCTTCTGCACCCACTCCTTGGGCCTGCGCAGCTTGTCGTCCGCGATCGTGGTCAGCGCCGCGTCCAGCACCGGGTGGCCGATGGGGGCCGTGCTCAGCGCCGCGACCCGCTTGTCCACCACGTCGACCCGGCCCGCGATGGCCAGTTCCACCAGCACCGCGCCGGCCAGGCCGTAGCCCAGGGAGGGCTGGCCCAGCCGGCACGTGCCGTCGTCGTCGTAGGCCAACAGGGCCAGCTCGTCGGCGAGAGTCAACATGGGTCCACCATAAGCGGACCGCAGGTCAGACGATGAACCTCGTGTCCGGGTGGCGGGCCGGTCCGGCCGGGCCGAACAGCCGGCCGTCGCGGCGCTTGAGGTGGTGGTCGAAGAAACCGCCGAAGTACTCGTGCTGCGCCTTGAGCGAGCGGTTCGCGTCGATCGCGCCGACCAGTTCCTCCTTCTTGCCGGGCTTGAGCACCGAGGTCAGCTGCGGCGCGACGATCTGCAGGTCGGTGAAGCTGTAGTGGGTGCTCTTGTCGAAGTGCAGGTCGCGCTTCCAACCCCGCTGCGTGGACCAGAACGCGCCCCAGGTCGGGTCGATGGTGGTGTCGACGTGCGAGTGCTCGAAGACCTGGCCCGTCGCCGGGTCCACGAGATCGCCGCCGACCAGCATGAACGGCCGGTCCAGGCCGTGCTTGACGGCCTCGCCGTACTCGGTGTCGCTCCAGGCCATCGAGCCGTCGACGTTCATGCCCGCGTCGAACCGGCGGTCGTGGTACATCGTCTCGGCGGCGGTGTACCCGCCGTAGGAGTGGCCGTAGATGCCGACCTTCGACAGGTCCAGGGAGCCGGCCAGCCCGCGTGGCAGCGGGTCGCGCTCGGCATCCGGGTTGTCGCCCCGCTCCAGCCTGGTCAGCTGGTCCAGCACGAACCGGCTGTCGGCCACCCGGGCGTCGATCGAGGGCTTCCAGATCGACGGGTCTTCCTGGTCGAGCGAGGCCGGCACGACCCGGCCGCCCGGGAACTCCACGGCCGCCGCCTCGCCGGTGTGCGAGATCGACGCCACGACGTAGCCCCGGCTCGCCAGGTCGTCGGTGAGGCCCGCGTTGAGTTCCTTGGAGCTGCCGAAACCGTGCGAGAACACCACCACGGGCCAGTCGTCCGAGCGGTCGGCGGTGGCCCCGGTGCGCGCCTGGCGCCGGGAGCCCGCCCAGTCGACGGTGCCGACCGGCAGGTCGAGCAGGTCCGGGATGGAGGCGAGCGCGTCGACGTGCGGTGCGACGCCGGGGGTCATCCAGTCGGTGCGCTGCCCGTCGCGCTTGGCCGGGTAGGTGACGGTGACCATCAGCTCGCGCTTCACGGCCGGCTGCCACGGGTCCTGGCGGGCGTTGTCCACCAGGTGCAGGTCGGTGGTCCCGACCGGGTAGCGCCCGCTGAGCGCGGGCAGGGTGATCTTGATGCCGGTCTTGGCCGGGTCGGCGATCGCGGCCGGTGCGACCAGCAGCGTGGAGGTCACGGCGAGGCCGGCGGCCAGGGCCAGGACGCGTTCGTGCGGTGTGGACACTTCGGGTTCGTCCCCTCGGGAGGCCAGTGGTTCCGGCCCATGCTGACAAGGGGCGGATCACGTGCGCGTCAACCTGGCGGTTGAGGCGGCCTACCTCGCGCGGGGGATGCGCTACGGCAGCCAGGAGACCTTGCCGCGCAACAGGGTGTAGCCGAGGAACGCGACCACGTCGAGCAGGGTGTGCGCGACGATCAGGATCCACAGCCGGTTCGTCCGCTGGAACACCTTGCCGAACACCAGGCCCATCACCACGTTGCCGATGAACCCGCCGAAGCCCTGGTACAGGTGGTAGCTGCCGCGCAGGACCGAACTCGCCAGCAGCGCGGTGCCGTCCCGCCACCCGAGTTGCTTGAGCCGGGTGAGCAGGTAGCCGACGACCAGGACCTCCTCGGCCCACGCGTTGCCGAACGCGGCCAGCACCAGCGTGACGCTCCGCCACCACGATTCGTCCAAGGTGGACGGTTGGACGGCCAGGTTGAGGCCGAGCTTCCAGGCCGCGAAGTACAGCGCCAGGCCGGGGATGCCGATGACCGCCGCCAGGCCGAGGCTGCCCAGCGCGTCCGGGCCGATCCGGGAGCGGTCCAGCCCCAGCGCCCTGAGCCTGGTGCCGCCGCGCCACAGCAGGTAGAGGCCGAGCCCGCCCCACGCGGCCAGCTGCACGACGCCGAGCAGCTGGGCGACGAGGTCGAGCAGGTCGAACCGGGCCTGCGGCACGTTGATCGCCACGGACTGCTGGTCGAGCGGCTTGGGCTGGAGCAGGCTGTCCGCCAGCCGGACCAGGCTGCGCAGCCCCGACAGGCCCAGCGTCACCGCGAACACCAGGACGATCTCGATCCGGTACGCGCGGCGGTCCGGCAGGTGCTCCTCGATCACCAGCGCAGGTTAGCCCCGTTGCGCCAGGAACGGGCAGCCCATCAGCCTGCGCAGCTCCACCGCCAGCTCACCCGCCGTGGACACCGGGCGGGAGAACGCGATCCGCACGTCGTGGTCCTCCTCGGTGGTCTCCACCCGCAGCCGCAGCCCGAACCGGTCCAGGCCGAGCGGGCGGACGTGGCCACCGCGCAGCTGCTCCGGCAGGTGCCCGGCCAGCAGGCCCACCACGTCCCGGTGGGACAGCTCCAGGTGCCGCAGCCAGTGGTCCTCCTGCCGGTGGAACGGGTCCGGGTCGGCCTGCGCGAACAGCTCCGGGCGCAGCGACGTCGTGCCCTCCGCGTCGGCCACCACCAGCGACGCCGGGCTCAGCCGCAGCACCGACGCGCCGTGGCCCACGTCCAGCAGGCGCGGGTCCGGGCGCTCGTCGGCCACGTCGAGGCACGCGGTGCGCGCCTCCCGCGGGTCGAGCGTGCGCAGCCAGCCGGTGATCCACAGCAGGCCGCGGACCGGCTCGCGCAACTGCACGGCCGCGTGGTCGGCGATCTCCAGCATCGCGGTGATCTCGGTGCCGCGCGCCGCGCCGGTCAGCGGGTGCTCGTCCGGCAGCACGATCGTGGCGTCACCGCGGGCGTGCACGTGGTGCAGCACCGGGACCACCCGGTGCTCCGTGCCGTCCGACGGCAACAGGGCCGCGCGCCCGCCCCGGGCGGCGATGGTGCGCGCGCGCTCCGCCGGGTGCGGGGCGGGCGGTCGACGGTTCTCGGTCACCGCTCACCTCCCAACTTAGGGCAGCCTAACTTGGAGGCGGCCGTGCGCGGTAGTCCCACTATCGTCGTATCACTTCGTGGTCGCCCGCTGACGCGGTGCGGGTGGTGGCCCTAGCCTGGGTGCCGCCTTGGCGGAGGTGCCCGTTGGTCGTGCCGAAGAAGCCGTCCACCGAAGGTGCGGCGCTCGATGACCAGTGGACCCGGCACTGCCTGGAGATAGCGAGTCGACGGGCGTTCGCGTGGGTCGTCCTCGGCGTGCTCGCGTTCGGCGGGCAGCTGGCCCTGGTGTTCGTCGCGGACGTGCGGTCCGACCTGCCCGTGGCGCTGCTCGGGTTCTCGGTCGTGGTCGTGGTGCTCGCGGCGTCGCGCCGGCGGCCGTTGGCCCCGGTGCTCTCCGACCGCGAGTGGCGTTACGTGCGGGTGCACTGGCGCAACGGGCTGCTCGTCGTGCACGGGGAGCGGTCGCTGGTGCTGGACGTGAGCGCCGGGCCGCTGGCGCGCGGGCGGATCAGCCGGCACCGCCGGGCCTGGCTCGTCGCACCGGACCGGTTCGGCAACACCGTGCTCACCTTCCGCGGCGTGCCCCGCCTGTTCCCGGCCCGCGTGCGGCGGCGCTGAGTGGTCGTTCGAGTGCGGCCGGTTGCTGAGAGTTTTGTCTCCACCGGGTTTGATGATCATTTTTTCGGCTACCCCAGCCGGTGCCGAAAGAATCTGGTTTTGTGGGAGCAGTGGTGGGCGAGGAGTGGACGCAGCGGTGCCTGACCCGAGCCGATCGGCGCGCGGTCGGGTTCATCGTGATCGCGCTCCTGTCGTTCGGGGTGCTGTGGCTGGTGTCGCTGTGGATCGGGTCGAAGTGGGTCTTCGTGCTGATCCCGCTGTGCATCGAGTTCGCGGTGCCGGGACTGCGGCACTTCTTCAGCCGGCGGGTGGTGCGCCGGCTCGCGGCGTCGTTCCCGTGGCACCAGGTGGCGGTGACGTTCGTGCCCGGCCGGGCCCGCGTCGGGCGGCAGGCGTACCTGGAGACCGCCGGGTCGGACCGGACGTTCCTGCGGCTGCCCGAGATGCCCGAGCGGGTGCGTGAACAGGTCCGGCGCACCGGCCGGCTGTGGCTGGCCGGCCCCGACGACCGCGGCCGCACCGCCGTGCTGACCCGCGGCACGCCGTTCGTCACCCTCGGCCGAGTGGTGATCCGCTAGGCCGAGTGGTGATCCGCCAGGCCCTCTTGGGAGCCGCGGGCCCCGGACTTCGCCGGGTCAGCGGCCCACCGGGATGTCGTTGCGCTCCGCCCACGCCGCGACGTCCTCCTTGCGCAGCGCCGTCGCCAGCAGGTCCGGGAAGCGGTCCGGGGTGCAGGCGAACGCGGGCGCGCCGAGGTCGGACAGCTTCGCCGCCAGCTCGTGGTCGTAGGCCGGGGTCCCGCTGTCCGACAACGCCAGCAGCACCACCACCGTCACCCCGCTGCGCACCAGCTCGCGCACCCGGCGCTGCAGCTCGCGCGCCACCCCGCCCTCGTAGAGGTCGCTGATCAGGACCATGACCGTGTCCGACGGCCGGCGCACCAGCGACTGCCCGTACGCCACCGCCCGGTTGATGTCCGTGCCGCCGCCCAGCTGCGTGGCGAACAGCAGGTCGACCGGGTCCTTGAGCTCCTCGGTCAGGTCGACCACCTCGGTGTCGAACACGACCAGCTTCGTGTCCACCGCCTTGAGCGAGGCCAGGCTCGCGCCCATCACGGCGGAGTAGACCACCGACTCGGCCATCGACCCCGACTGGTCCACCAGCAGGATCACGTCCTTGAGCGCCGCCGACCGGCTGCGCCGGGTGTTGCCGACCAGCCGCTGCACCACCACCGTGCGCTGGTCCGGTTGGTAGTGCTTGAGGTTCGCGCGGATCGTGCGCGACCAGTCGACGTCGGCCAGGCGCGGGCGGCTGGTGCGCTTGGAGTGGTCGACCGCCCCGTGCACGGCGGCCAGCAGGCGGTCGGCCAGCCGGCGCTCGATGTCCTCCACGACCTTGCGGACCACGGCGCGGGCGGTCTCCCGGGTGCGCGCGGGGATCGCGGAGGACAGCGACACCAGCGTGCCCACCAGGTTCACGTCCGGTTCGACGGAGGCCAGCAGCTCCGGTTCGAGCAGCAGTTGGCGCAGGCCCAGCCGGTCCACGGCGTCGCGCTGCATCACCTGCACGACGGAGGTCGGGAAGTACGTGCGGATGTCGCCCAGCCAGCGGTGCAGCACCGGCGAGGAACCCCCGAGCCCCGCGCTGCGCTTGCCGTTGGCGTCGGGCGCGTCGCTCGCCGTCGTCGGCGCGCCGCCACCGTAGAGGCCGGTCAGGGCCGCGTCGCGGCGGCGGTCGTCCTCGGCGAGCGCGGACAGCTCACCGGACGCCCCGCCGAGCAGCAGTCGCCAGCGGCGCAGGCGTTCGTCGGTCATCCGGGCTCCTCGGCGCGTCTCGGGGCGGTGCGGTCAGGCGGTCAGGCGGTGCGGTCAGGCGGTGCGGTCAGGCGGTGCGGTCAGGCGGTGCGGTCAGGCGGTGCGGTCAGGCGGTGCGGTCAGGCGGTCGCGGTGAGCAGGGCGCGGACGTGGGTGGCCAGCCGGGCGGCCAGGTCCTCGTCCCAGTCCGCGGTGTCGCCGGTGGTGGCGGTGGTGCCCTTCACCCGGTCGCCGAGCATTCGGCGTTCGGCCGGGGTGAAGTCGGTGACGGCCTTGCGCAGCAGGGGGAGCGCGGCCTCGAAGTCGGTCGTCGCCAGGCCGGAGAGCCAGTCGTCCACGACGCCGAACAGCCTCGGGTCGGCGGTGAGCAGGGCCGCCGAGCCGCGCAGGAAGCCCGCCACGAAGGCCGTCGCGCCGGCCGCCAGGGAGACCGCGCGGTGCAGGCGCGCGGCGACCGCGTCCGAGTCGAGGGTGCCCGCCTCCCACAGCAGCCTGGTCGCGCGGCCGGTGGGCAGGCCGTGGGCGTCGGGCATGCCCACCAGGGATTCCAGCGCGCGCCGCCAGGTCGCCCGGTGGTCCTCGTCGGCGGCCAGGCGCACGGCGTCGTCCGCGCCGTCCACCGCCGTCACCGCGCGTTCCGCCGTGTCCTCGTCCACCGAGCGGCACGCCAGCGGCAGGCCGACCGCGCCGCGGGTCAGCAGGCCGTGCAGGGCGACCCGCAGCAGCTCCGGGTCGGTGCCGCGGACCGAGCCGTAGCGGACGGTGTTGGCCAGGTTCGGCAGTGCCGCCAGCAGTTCGAGGGCGTCGGTCGCCGCCGCGGCGCAGCGGTCCAGCGCCGTCCGGGCGGCGGCGACCGCCTGCTCGATCTCGCAGCCGACGGCCTGGCTCAGCGCGTCGGCCGCGTCCACGACCCGGGTGGCGTCGGCCGAGCGCCGGGTCAGCACGTGCCCGGCGGCGGCCTCGACGGTCGTGCCGTGGCGGGCGGCGGTCGCCAGGGCGATCGCGAACTCCGGCCGCCAGTGCAGCTGCCACGCCTCGGCGAACGTGCCCAGCGTCCGGGTGGTGTCCGGCGTCCCCCACGGCACGCCCAGCACCTCCAGCCGGCGCAGCAGCTTGGACCGCTCCCGGTCGGTGTCCTTGCGCAGGTCGAGCCGGATCGGTCTCGGGGTGGCGTTGAACGGCAGCCGCAGCCGCCGGGTCAGCCGGTTGAGGTCGGCGGCCAGCGGCGAGGTCGGGACGTCCTCGCCCACCTCGCCGAGCCGCTCGCCCACCACCAGCCGGGCGTGGACCAGGTCCAGCGGCACCTGCTCGCCGTGGCAGAGCACGGCTTTCGCGGCCTCCATCACCTCGGACAGGCCCGGTGACGGGCGGCCGCGCAGCGCCGCCAGGGTGTCGGCCAGGCGGACCGCCTCCACCGCGCTCGCCGTCGACGCCGGGAGGTCCTCGCCGCGCAGCACGGCGCTCGCCCGGGAGAACCAGCGCGCCACCGTGTCGCCCTTCGGCGCGCACTCCCACAGGTGGGCGTACCAGCCGGGCGAGGCGACGCCCGCGCCGTAGCCGGACTCGGCGGCCAGCTTGCCGTGGCTCCACGGCACCCACGTGCCGGAGATCTTCTTGCGCGGCAGGCCCTTGAGCGCTGCCGCGTCGGTGGTGGCGGGCGGCAGGTCGGTCAGCGCCGGGACGTGCCACGCGCCGCACACCACGGCGATCGCGCCCTCGGTGTCCTTCAACGCCCGGCGCAGGTTCTGCCGCATCGCGGCCTCCCGGCGCAGGGTCCGGGCGTCGACCTCGTCGGCGAACTCCTCGCGCAGCGCGGTCATCGCCTCCGCCACCGCCTCGGCCAGGTCCGCCGGGTCGGTGTGGTGCTCGACCACGTCCTCCCACCAGCGTTCCGGGTCGTCGAAGCCCGCCGCCTCGGCGAGGGTGCCCAGCGGGTCGAGCGAGGGCCGGACGGGCCTGGCCGACTCGCCGCCCGGTCCTTCTCCGTCCGGTGCGCCGCCGTCCGGCTGTTCGTCGTCCGGTGCGCCGCCATCCGGCGTTTCGTCGTCCGGTGTGTCGCGGTCCGGTCGTTCGCGCGTCGGTGCGCCGCCGGCCGGTGCTTCGGCCAGGGAGGCGGCGGCGGGCAGGTCGAAGAAGCGCACCTCGACGTCGTTGCGGTGCGCCCACACCATGGCCCGCCACTCCGGCGAGAACTCGGCGAACGGCCAGAACGCGGCGCTCGACGGCTCCGCCTCGTCGTGCAGCAGCAGCGCCACCGGCGGCACCAGGTCCGGCAGGTGCCGCAGCAGGGCGTCGCCCTCCGGCGGGCCCTCGATCAGCACCAGCTCGGGCTTCGTGCGGGCCAGCGCCGCCTCGACCATCCGGGCCGAGCCCGGACCGTGGTGGCGGATGCCGAGCAGGGTGACCCGGTCGGGTAGTCCACGCGCCATCAGCGGTCCTGGCACGCTCGGTAGAGGTCGCGCCAGTCGGCGCGCTCCTTGACCACGGCCTCCAGGTACTCCCGCCACGCGGCGGTGTCCGACACGCGGTCCTTCACCACCGCGCCCAGCAGGCCCGACGCCAGCTCGTCGGCGGTGATCGTGCCGTCGCCGAAGTGGCCGGCCAGCGCCATGCCGCTGGTGATCACCGAGATCGCCTCGGCGGTCGACAGGCTGCCGCTGGGCTTCTTCAGCTGGGTGCGACCGTCCACAGTGGACCCGTTGCGCAGCTCGCGGAAGATCCGCACCACCCGGCGCACCTCGTCCAGCGCGGGCGGTTCGGCGGGCAGCTCCAGCGCCCGGCCCAGCTGCGCGGCGCGCGCCGACACGATCCGCACCTCGTCGTCCTCGGACGCGGGCGGCGGCAGCACGACGGTGTTGAAGCGGCGGGCCAGCGCCGACGACATCTGGTTGACGCCCCGGTCCCGGTCGTTCGCGGTCGCGATCACGGTGAAACCGGGGACGGCCTGCACCTGGATCCCCAGCTCCGGCACCGGCAGCGACTTCTCCGACAGGATGGTGATGAACGAGTCCTGCACCTCGGCGGGCATCCGGGTCAGCTCCTCGATCCGGGCCACCGCGCCCTCGCGCATCGCCGACATCACCGGGCTCGGCACGATCGCCGCCTCGCTCGGGCCCTCGGCGATCAGCCGGGCGTAGTTCCAGCCGTAGCGGACCGAGTCCTCGCCGGTGCCCGCCGTGCCCTGCACGACCCGGGTCGAATCGCCGCTGACCGCCGCCGCGATGTGCTCGGACAGCCACGACTTCGCCGTCCCCGGCACGCCCACCAGCAGCAGCGCCCGGTCGGTGACCAGGGTGCCCACGGCGATCTCCACCAGCCGGCGGTCGCCGACGTACTTCGGGCTGATCACCGTGCCGTCGGCCAGCGTGCCGCCGAGCACGTACCGCACCACGGCCTGCGGCGACATCCGCCAGCGCGGCGGGCGCGCCCGGTCGTCCGTGCGCACCAGGGCTTCGAGCTCGTCGGCGTACTGGTGCTCCGCGGACGGGCGCAGCACGGTCTCGGTGGTCACGGGAGGGGTCCTTCCGGTCGGGGGGCGAAGGCGTCGCGGAGCTGCATCCGCAGGCGGAGCACGTCGAGGTCGGCGGTCTGCTCGGGCCACCGGGCGGTGATCGCGGCCCAGTGCGCGCCGAGCACCTCGGCGTCACCCCGGGCGAGCAGCACGGCCGGCGGCCGGCCGGCCCGCCACCTCGGGTCGCGCATGTCGGTGTAGCGCGCCAGCAGTTCCTCGGTCGCGGCCGGCGACCACGGCGCGGGCAGTTGCGAGCAGGCGTGGTCGAGCAGGTCGTAGTTCCAGTTCCGGGACACCTCGGCGATGGTCCGGGCGGCCAGTTCGGCGGGCAGCGTCGCCAGCATCTCCAACTGCTCCATGCCGGTCAGCGTCCGGGTCGCGGCGACCGCCCACGGCCCGGCGTCCACCGCCAGCCGCAGCCGCTGGGCCACGCCGCGCAGCAGCGACGCCGCCCACGGGCCGCGCTCCAGCTCGACGGCCGCGCCCGCGTCGTCGGTGTCCAGCCGGGCGGTCCAGTGGCCCGGCGGCACGCTCGCCGCGGCACCCCGCAACCGGCCCGCCACGCCCGTCTCGGAACCGTCGCGCAGCAGGTCGCGGGCCTCGTCCGGCTCGGGGTCGGGTTCGGTCCACAGCTCCTCGCTCTGCACGTCGAACCCGTCGGCGGTCAGCCACAGGCCGCGGTGCAGGCGTTCCGCGGCGCGCTCGGCCAATTGGGAGCCGGGCAGGCCGCGCAGCAGCCGCAGCGCCTCGTCGTGCACGCCGATCGCCCGGTCGTCCAGGGCCTGCTCCAGCAGCGGCTCGTCGGCCGCCGAGAGGCCGGTCTCCAGGGCGGCGACGAGGGCCTGCCGGTCGGTCGCCCGGCGCTGCCCGGCGAACCGCTCGGCCAGGAACCCGCCGGTGCCCGCCGGATCGGCGGCCCGCGCCCGGCGCAGCGCCGAGGCGCGGGCGGTGCCCGGCAGGTCCAGCGCCGACTCCAGGTCGACCTCGTCGGCCGACCCGTCGACCGCCCACCCCCACCCCGGCCGCACCGAGGCCAGCCACCGCCCGCGCCCGCCGAGCACCTTGCCGACCGCCTGCCGCAGGCCGGGGTGCCCGGTGGCCAGGCCGAGGAGCGCAGGCAGCTCCCGGGGGTGCGCGACGACCCCGCGCCGGGCCGCCAGCCCGCACCACTCGGTGAGCAGGATCTGGTCGTCCAGCGCCAGGACCTGCGCCAGCACCGCCCGCGCCGGCCGTTCGGCGACCCGGTCGGCGGACGCGGGCGCGGCGGCCAGCACCGGCCCGTCGAGCACGGCCGGCAGCCGCGCGGCGTGCGCGGCCACCCCCAGCGCGGCACACCGGTCCAGCAGCCCACCCGGCTCCACCCCGGCCCGGTGCGCGCCGATCACCAGCGCCTGCACGGTGTCGTCCCACTCGGCTTTCACGCTCATCCGAGCACCTCCGGGGCGCCGCCCGGCTCGGCGACCGCGCCCAGGCGCAGCTCGCGGCCGTTCCACAGGCCCCACGCGTCGAACGGGTCGCCGGCCGTCAGCGCGATCGCCTGGTCCAGCGCCTGGTCGTCGCGCACCGGCAGGCCGCGGCCCGCCGCGTCGAGCAGGTGGCGGGTGTCGGCGGTCAGCCGGACCCCGGCGCAGCCCAGCGGGTGCAGCCGCAGCCACGGATCGGCCTCCAGCGTCTCCACCAGGCCCGCCAGCGCCTCCCGCCAGCCCGGCGGCGCGGCCAACCGGCTGGTCGGCTCCTCGCCCGCCACGTCGCCCACCGCGACCCGGCGCGGGGCCGAGCCCGGGTACGGGTGCAGCACGGCCCGCACCTCGACGCCGTGCGCCAGCGGCGGGAGCGGGCGGGTGCCGCCGCCCGCGTGCCGGACCGCCGTCACCCAGCCGTGCGCGCGGCCCCACACCCACTGCCGGACGGTGCGCACCAGGCCGTCGTCGGTCTCCAGCTTCAGCAGCGGCAGCCAGCGGTCGGACCACGACTCGCCGGCCCGCACCTCCTCCTCGGTCACCGAGAAGCCCAGCCGGCGGCGCACCACGTCGGTGTCGGTGCCGGCCAGCCGCGCCAGCAGGTGCAGGCCGCCCACCCGGTCGGCCGCCTCGTGCGCCCACTCCGGGCCGCCCGCCGCGACCACCGAGCGCAGCTCCTCCAGCGCCGTGGCCAGGCCCTTGGCCTGCGCGTCGACCATCCGCGCGCCGATCGCGTGCCACCAGGCCGCGTCCCGCGCGGGCAGGCCGGCGATGCCCGCCGCCGCCACGTCGGCCAGCCAGTCGGCCAGCCCCGCGACGCCGCCGCGCACCGCCTCGGCCCGGTTGCGGGCGGTCTTCTCCTTCGCGCGGGCGCGGCGCTGCTCGGCCTCGGGCGAGGTGTCCGGCGGGGCGGCGACCTTCTGCCGCCGGTCCAGCCACTCCACCACCCAGTCCGGCGCCTCGCCCTCGGGCAGCGGGTCACGCGCGTCGAGCAGTTGCAGCGCCAGGCCGTGCTTGCAGGGGAACTTGCGGGACGGGCACGAGCACTTCGCGGCGCGGTCGGCCAGGTCGACGCACACCCGGTACGGGGTGCGCCCGCTGCCCTTGCACTGCCCCCACAGCGCCTCGGCGCTGCGGCCCGAACCGGACCAGCCCGACGACCCGGCCAGCCGGGTGGCGCTGCTCGCCACCTGGCTGTCGGGTGCCAGGGCCAGAACCGCTTGTGCGTCCATGACCGCCGACGGTAGTGGCGACCACCGACAAAAAGTCGATCACCCCTGGTCGGGACCCCGACGTGCCCAGGTCCAGGCGTAGCCGGGGTCCTCGGCGGCCAGCGCCGCCTCGCCCAGCTCCAGCGGGCGGAACGTGTCGACCATGACCGCGGTCTCGTCGAAGAAGTCCGCGCCCAGCGACGCCTCGACCGCGCCCGGCTGCGGGCCGTGCGTGCAGCCCGACGGGTGCAGCGACAGCGAGCCGACGCCGATGCCGGAGCCCTTGCGGGCCTCGTAGTTGCCGCCCACGTAGAACATCAGCTCGTCGGAGTCGACGTTCGCGTGGTTGTAGGGCACGGGCACCGCGAGCGGGTGGTAGTCGACCTTGCGCGGCATGAACGAGCACACCACGAAGTTCGGGCCCTCGAACGTCTGGTGCACGGGCGGCGGCTGGTGCACGCGGCCCGTGATCGGCTCGAAGTCGCGGATGTGGAAGACCCACGGGTACAGGCAGCCGTCCCAGCCCACCACGTCGAACGGGTGGTTGGCGTAGGTGAACCTGGTCAGGCCCGCGCGGTGGCGCACGAGCACCTCGACGTCCTCGCCGTCGACCAGCAGCGGCTCGACCGGGCCGCGGATGTCCCGCTCGCAGTACGGCGAGTGCTCCAGGAACTGGCCCTTGGCCGACAGGTAGCGCTTCGGCGGTCCGATGTGACCCGTTGCTTCCAGCACGAGGATGTTCATCGGATTGCGGGGCACGACGCGGTACGTGCACGACGTCGGCAACACAACGTAATCGCCCTCGCCGACCGGGAGGGCGCCGTAGATGGTCTCGACGACACCGTCGCCGGACTGGACGTACAGGAGCTCGTCGCCGGCCGCGTTGCGGTACAGCGGGCTCGGGGCGTTCGCGGTGACGAAGCCGATCGTCACGTCCGGGTTGCCGAACAGGCGGCGGCGGCCGGTGACCGCGTCCACATCGCCCGACCAGGTCAGATCCTGGGTCTTGAAAGCGCGCGGCTTGAGCGGCAGGTTCGCCGCGAGCGGGCCGCGGACGTCCTCGACGGTCTCCGCGTTCACGATCGCGGTCGGCAGGTGGCGGTGGTAGAGCAGGGCCGAATCGGCCGAGAAACCCTCTACCCCCATCAGCTCTTCCGCGTACAGCCCGCCCTCCGGGGTGCGGAACTGCGTGTGGCGCTTTCGGGGGATCTCACCCACCTGGCGGTAGTACGCCATCGTTCACTCCGGGCGTTCGATAGTCGGACATCTTTGTTCATTGGCCGGTACACCACTAGCGTGTCAGCCGTGTCAAGCGCCTTCGAACTCCGTGCGCCCGGTCCCCGCGGCACTCCGCCCCTGCTCGCGCGGCTAGTCGACGACGCCGCGCTGTTCCCGCCGGGCAACGCGACCATGCCCGACGCCGTCCGCGGTCACCTCGACGCGCGGGTCGGCGAGTGGGCCGGCGCGGTCGGGCTGTTCCTGTGTCCCGCGTCACGTCTGGCCGAGCTGATCACCGAACTGATCAAGGTCAAGCCGGTGAAGCCCATCGCGCTGTCCCTGATCATCGACACCGGGCTGGGCGGCGTGCCCAAGGCCGTGTCGATCGTCGAGTCGCGCAGCGAGCTGCTCGCGCTGCGCATGGTCGAGATGCCCGCCCCGTCCGACGTGGACGAGGTGTGGCTGGAACGCGTCTCCGAGTTCGTCCCGGAGGACGTGATCCGCGTCGTGGAGCCCCGCCGGGGCGCCCCCGAGTGGCTCGACGGCGTGCGCCGCGTCATCGAGCACGGCAGCTGGCCCAAGCTGCGCTGCGGAGGTCTCTCCCGGGAGAACTTCCCCAGCGCGGACGAGGTCGCCGACTTCCTGTCGGTGGTCGCCGCGGGCGGCGTCGCCTTCAAAGCCACCGCCGGGCTGCACCACGCCGTCCGGTACACCGACGAGAAGACCGGGTTCACCCACCACGGGTTCCTGAACCTGCTCGTGGCCACCGGGCGCGCCCTGTCGGGCGGTGACGTGCGGGAAGCGCTGTCGTCGTCGGACCAGGAAGCGCTCGCGGCCGAGGCCAAGGGGCTGTCCGACCAGGCCGCGCACGCCGTGCGCGGGGTATTCGCCTCCTACGGCTCGTGCTCGCTCGACGAGCCCATCACCGACCTCGAAGAACTGGGCCTCCTGTGACCTGGATCGAAGACCCGGCGTTCGTCGCCGACGCGCCCTTCGGGCCGCAGACCCTGCCTTACGGCGTGCTCGGCGACGACGGCATCGCGGTGCGCGTCGGCGACCAGGCGTTGCCGCTGCGGCCCATCGCCGACCACTTCGGGGCACTGGCCCCGCTGGTGTCGGCGGGCGATCTGAACCCGCTGCTGGCCGCAGGGCGGCCCGCGTGGAGCGAATTGCGGGCGCGGGTGCTGGAACTGGTCACGGCGGCCTCAGCGCCGCGTGGGGCCGTCCTGGCGGCCTTGGGCGGCGAGGTGCTGCCGTTCCAGGTCGCCGACTACGTCGACTTCTACTCGTCGCGGCACCACGCCGAGAACGTCGGCCGGATCTTCCGGCCCGACGGCGAGCCGCTGCTGCCCAACTGGACCCACATCCCGATCGGCTACCACGGGCGGGCCGGGACGGTCGTCGTCTCCGGCACGCCCGTCGTCCGGCCGCACGGGCAGCGCAAGACGCCCGAGGGGCCCGTGTTCGGGCCGTCGCAGCGGCTCGACATCGAAGCCGAGGTCGGGTTCGTGTGCGGTGGGCCGGTGGCGTCGCGGTTGACGCCGTCGCGGGCCGTGGACCACGTGTTCGGCGTGGCCCTGGTCAACGACTGGTCCGCGCGCGACGTGCAGGCGTGGGAGTACCAGCCGCTCGGGCCGTTCCTGGGCAAGTCGTTCGCCACGTCGATCTCGGCGTGGATCACCCCGCTGGAGGCGTTCGCGGTCGCCCGCGTGACGCCGCCGCCGCTGGGCAACGACGTGCTGCCCTACCTGGTCGAGGAACGCCCGTGGGGGCTCGACGTCCGGCTCGAGGTCGAGTGGAACGGGACGCTGGTCTCCAAGCCGCCGTTCCGCGAGATGTCGTGGACGTTCGCGCAGCAACTCGCGCACCTGTCGGCGAACGGCGCTACCGTTCGGCCGGGCGACTTGATCGCGTCGGGCACCGTCTCCGGTCCCTCCCGTGACGAGCGCGGCTCCTTCCTGGAGCTGAGCTGGGGAGGTAAGGAACAGGTCGACGTCGACGGCGGCCGGACGTTCCTGGAGGACGGCGACACGGTGCGGATCACCGCGACGGCCCCCGGCGAACACGGCTCGCTGGTCGGCTTGGCCGAGGTGGTCGGCACGATCGCGCCCGCCGACACGGAAAGGTAGGGCGACCGGTGGGCAGACCCGACCCGCGCGGCCGACTGCCGGTACCGGCCGGGTCGAAGGAGAGCTCGCTGACCCTGGAGCGGGGCCTGGCCCTGCTCCAGGCGGTGGCCGACGCCGAGTCGGAGGCACCGTCGATCAGCGAGCTCGCCGCCGCCATCGGCGCGTCCCGGGCGGCGGTCTACCGGCTGCTGGTGCCGTTGCAGTCGCGCGGCCTGGTGCGGCGCGAGGGGTCGAAGGTGCGGCTCGGGCTGGGCGTGCTCCGGCTGGCGTCCAACGTGCTGCCGCAGCTGCGGCTGGCCGCCCAACCCGCGCTGCGGACGTTGGCCGAGCACGTCGGCGCGACCTCGCACCTGACGGTCGCGGACGGCACCGAGGCCCAGGCGGTCGCGGTGGTGGAGCCGTCCTGGACGGCCTACCACGTGGCCTACCGGGTCGGCTCGCGCCACCCGGTGCACCGGGGCGCGGCGGGCAAGGCGATCGGGCTCTCGGTGGAGGGCCGGCAGTGGGTCCACTCGACCGGCGAGCTGCAACCCGGGGCGTTCGGCGTGGCCGCGCCGGTGCGCGGGGTGCCGGGCCTGCGGGCCAGCGTCGGCGTGGTGGCCCTGGAGAAGCTGGACGGTGACGTCGTCGGACCGCAGGTGGTGCGGGCGGCGCAGGAGGTCGCCGACGCGCTGCGGTGACCCCGGGGAGCGCCGTTCCGTGGAATTGACCGACCATTCCACGAATCGCGCGCGATGGAATTCCGGCGGTGTCCCGGACCTGCTATCCGGGCGTCCCGCCGCGCTTTTCGGCGAGCTGCCGGAGCTGCCATTCGCAGACGTCCGGCAGCCAATCCCGGCCGAACGTGGCCAAGGGGCCGATGCGCGGGTCGTCGGGTGTGCGGCCGTCGCGCAGGGCGAGCACGTACGCCAGGTCCTGGTCGATCCGCGCGCGTACCTCGCCGGCTCCGCCGACGGAGCCGTGACCTGGGATGACGACCTCGACGTCGGCCGCCACGCCGTCGAGCAGCCGCAGCCCGTCGAGGTAGTCCCCGATCGGGTCCTCGGCACCCAGGTCGGGGAACGGGACCAGGACGTCGGAAAGCATGTCGCCGGCGATGAGCACACCGCTTTCCCCGACCAGCAGCGCCGCGTGACCCTGGGCGTGCGCCGGGTGTTCGACGATCCGGACTTCGGGACCGTCCCACGGGATCCGCGCGGTTCCGGCGGGCAGTCCGGTGATGAGGCCGAACAGGTCCAGCGGTGTTTCTTCGGCGATCTCCGGCGGCAGCCCCTCGGCGACGCGGGCCCGCCAGTCCTCGGTCGCCAGCAGCTCGCCGAGGAACGCCGCGCAGCCGGCCGTGCCGTAGCGGGGTGCGTCGCCGAACCCGCCGTGCCAGAGCACGTGGTCCCAGTCGGGGTGCGTCGAGAAGCCCGCCACGACGGGCCGGCCCGACTCGCGGAGGTCGTTGGCCAGGCAGGCCAGCTCGTCGCCGGTGGTCCCGGGGTCGACGAGCAGCACGCCCGCCCGGCCCTGCACGACGACGGCGTTGTTGCGGAGCAGCTCGCTCTGGTGGACCAGCACGCCCTCCGCGACCTGCTCCAGCATGGGGCTCCTCCCGGTGACCGCTTGCCGAGACGGTAGTACCCGTCCGTGCCGGCGGGTGGTGTCAGCCCATGATCGCCTGCCACGCGGCCACCGCGGCGAACACCGCGAAGATCGCGCCGCTGACCCGTTGGATCAGGTGGGTGGGGATGCGGCCGGCGATCTTGCGGCCGACCAGGACGGCGATCCCGGCGACCACGACCAGGGCCAGGAACGCGCCGACGCCCACGAACACCGGGGCGCCGTAGCGGGCCGACAGCGCCGCCGTGGCCAGCTGGGACGCGTCGCCCCACTCGGCCGCGAACAGCACGCCGAACGACGTCAGCGCCGCCCGGCGGAACGTCACCGCGCCGCCACTACCCGACTCGGCCGACTCCTCGTCGTCCGCCGCGAAGCTCTCCTTGAGCAGCAGGAACGCCCCGACGCCGAACAGCAGGGCCACGATCCCGGCGACCAGCCGGTCCGGCAGCAGGGTCAGCACCCCGCCGAAGGTCGCCGCCACCACGCACTGGACGGCGAACGCGACGGTGACCCCGACGAACACCGGCCAGGCCCGGTAGCGGGTGGTCAGCACGAGGGTGGCGACCATCGTCTTGTCCGGCAGTTCGGCGAGGAAGATGACGCCGAACGCCGTGAAGAGCGCGATGAGTTCCGGTGCCACGGGTACCTCCACGTCCGGTGGATCCCGGACGGAGGCAGCACGACCCCGACCGGGCGTGATGCACTGCCCGGCCGGAGGTCTCGTTCGCCCGTCGTGAAGACCGGGTGAGGGACCGGATCCGTTCGAAGACGGACCAGTATGTCGATCACCTCGCCGGACCGCTCGGCACAGCCGCGGTCGCGGGAACTACTCCCCTCTGGCGAGACTCATCGTAGTGCACGCATCGGTGCAGGTCGACGTGACGCCGACCGCACCGGGGGACCTTGGTCCCGGTACCCACGGGACCGTCGTACCTGAGCGGGAACCCCCTGCCGACCTAGCGTCGTGGTCGTGGAAGTTCTCGATCTGGCGCGGTGGCAGTTCGGCATCACCACCGTCTACCACTTCTTGATGGTGCCGCTGACGATCGGGCTGTCGCTGCTGGTCGCCGGGATGCAAACGGCCTGGGTGCGCACGGGGGACCGCAAGTACCTGGCGATGACCAAGTTCTGGGGCAAGCTGCTGCTGATCAACTTCGCCATGGGCGTGGTGACCGGCATCGTGCAGGAGTTCCAGTTCGGCATGACCTGGAGCGCCTACTCGCGGTTCGTCGGCGACGTGTTCGGCGCGCCGCTGGCGATGGAGGGCCTGGTCGCCTTCTTCGTCGAGTCGACCTTCCTGGGCCTGTGGATCTTCGGCTGGGACCGCCTGCCGCGCAAGGTGCACCTGGCCTGCGCGTGGGCGTTCTCGCTGGCCACGATCGCGTCGGCCTACTTCATCCTGGCCGCGAACTCGTGGATGCAGCACCCGGTGGGCGCGGAGCTGGTGGACGGCCGGGCCCGGCTGACCTCGATCTGGGCGGTGCTGGGCAACAACACCGTCCTGGCGGCCTTCCCGCACACGATCTTCGGCGCGTTCGCGGTGGCCGCCGCGTTCCTGGTCGGCATCGCCGCCTGGCAGCTGTGGCGCAAGTCGGCCGAGGGGCCGGTGTGGCGCTCGTCGGTGAAGCTCGGCACGTGGGTCGGCGTCGTGGCGTTCTCGGGGTTGGCGATCACCGGCGACTTCCAGGGCAAGCTGATGTTCGAGCAGCAGCCGATGAAGATGGCCGCCGCCGAGGCGCTGTGCCACACCGAGTCGCCGGCGTCGTTCTCGGTGTTCGCGGTCGGCGACGTGACCCGGCCGGACTGCGAGAACGTCAAGAGCGTCACCGTGCCCGCGCTGCTGTCGTTCCTGGCGCACAACGACTTCAGCACCGAGGTGAAGGGCATCGAGGACCTCGTCCCGGAGTACCGGGAGAAGTACGGCGCGAACTACCCGGTGGACGAGCGGTTGGGCGAGCTGTCGGGCAAGCCGATCGACTACGTGCCGAACCTCGTCGTCACCTACTGGGGCTTCCGGCTGATGATCGGCTTCGGCGCGATCTCGGCGGCCACCGGGCTGCTGGTGCTGTGGCTGATCCGGCGCGGCCGGGCGGTGCCGGGCGGGCGCTGGTTCCGGTGGTTGGCGCTGGGCAGCATCGCGACGCCGTTCCTGGGCAACAGCTTCGGCTGGATCTTCACCGAGATGGGCCGCCAGCCGTTCGTCGTGGTGCCCAACCCGACCGGCGTGGACGGGGTGTGGATGTTCACCGCGCGGGCGGTGTCGAACTCGACCGTCGGCGAGGTGCTCACCTCGTTGATCGCGCTCACGACCGTCTACGGCCTGCTGGCGTGCGTCGAGGTGTTTCTGATGCGCCGGTACGTGCGCGGCGGGGTCGCGGGCGTGCTGCCCGACGAGAAACCCGACGACGGTGCCGGCGGGTCGGCCGACAAGGGCGACGACGTGCTGTCGTTCGCCTACTGAGGGGGAGCCGTGGAGACGTTCTGGTTCTGCGTGATCGCCCTGCTGTGGCTGGGCTACCTGTTCCTGGAGGGCTTCGACTTCGGCGTCGGGATGCTGCTGCCGGTGCTGGGCCGCGACGAGACCGAGCGCCGGGTGCTGATCAACACGATCGGCCCGGTGTGGGACGGCAACGAGGTGTGGCTGCTGGTGGCGGGCGGCGCGACGTTCGCCGCGTTCCCCGGCTGGTACGCCTCGCTGTTCAGCTCGACCTACCTCCCGCTGGTGCTGTTCCTGCTCGCGCTGATCGGCCGCGGGGTGGCGTTCGAGTACCGCGGCAAGGTCGACTCGGCGCGCTGGCGGCGGGTGTGGGACGCGGTGATCTTCGCCGGCTCGTGGGTCGCGGCGCTGGGCGTCGGCCTGGTCCTGACGGCCACCGTGTTCGGCCTGCCGCTGGACGCGGCGGGCGACCGGGTCGGCTCGCCGTTCGCCGCGATCACCTGGGAGACCCTGCTGGGCGCGCTGGCCATCGCCGGCTACGCGCTGGTGCACGGCGCGGTGTTCCTCTCGCTCAAGACCGAGGGCGAGGTGCGCGAACGGGCCCGCGCCCTCGCGCTGCGGATCGCGCCGGTCGCGCTGCTGCCGCTGGTGGTCCTGCTGCTGGTGGTGCAGATCCGGTTCGGCTCGGTGGGCACCTACGCGGCGGCGATCGTGGTGGCGCTGGCGGCGTTCGGGGCGCTGGCCCGGCTGGCGCTGCGGCGTGAGGGCCAGGCGTTCGCGCTGATGGGGGTCGCCGTCGCGGCGGCGGTGGTGGCGCTGTTCGGCGCGCTCTACCCGAACGTGCTGCCGTCGACGTTGGACCCGGCGTTCTCGCTGACCGTGGCGAACACGGCGTCGAGCCCGTACACGCTGACCGTGATGACGTGGGTGGCCGCGTTCGGCACCCCGGCCGTGCTGGTCTACCAGGGCTGGACGTACTGGGTGTTCCGCAAGCGGATCGGCACCCGGCACATCCCCCGGGTGCACGTGCCCACGTCGTGAACCGCTAGTCCGGTGTGGAGGGCGGATCGAAGTTGGCGTCCTCCACCTCGCGGATCAGGAACGACCCGTCGTCGGGGTCGACCACGGCGGTGAGCAGCCGACCGCGCACGTAGGAGGGGTTCATCCCGCACCGGTACTCGGCCCTGAACGGTGGGACGTCCGGTCCGCTGATCCGCAGGAGCATCTCGACGTGCTCGTCCTCGCCGCCGTCGCTGCGCGCGGCCAGGATCTCGGCGGTCGCGGGCAGGCCCACCTCGTCCAGCCGCAGCAGCCGCGCGCGCGTCCGGGTCGTGCCGCGCCAGATCCCGATGCCCATCGGGGTCAGCAGCAGGGTCAGCAGCGAGCCGACGACCAACTGCGCCGACACCGGGCCGTCCTCGTCGTACCCGAACCACGCGACGATCGGCCCGGCCAGCGCGAAGGCGAGGCTGAGCAGTCGCCAGCCGACGTTCCGCCCGCGACCGACGCCGACCACCTCCACCAGCCCCATGCGTGGATGGTAGGGAAAATCCTTCACGTTGTCGGCGGGAACGCCCGGGAAAGCCGCGCCGTCGCCGTGGCGGTTGTGCGGTTCCGCGCAGCCCGCCGCACGTCGGTGCGCCCGGACGGCGCAGCGGCGGCGGGACCTAGGTCCTGTGCCGGACGGGACCGTCGTACCTGAGCCGGCTCCACCTGCGGCGATTACCGTCGTTGGCGTGGACGTCCCCGGAGCCCCTTCCGCCAAGAAGCCGGGGAGGGGTCCGCTCGGCGCGCTGCCGGCCCTTTCGCCGTCGGCGCGCCGGGCGTTGGCCTCGTGCGGCGCGCTGGCCGCGCTGTCGGCCGGCGCGCTGGTGTGGCAGGCCGTCGCCCTCGCGTCCGCACTGGTCGCCGGCGGGTCGCTGTGGTCACTGGCGTTCGCGGTGTGCGCGCGGGCCGGGCTGGCGTGGGCCACCGAGACCGTCGCGGCACGAGCCGCCGCCGGGGCCAAGGAAGAGCTGCGCGCGGCCGTGCTGGACCGGGCGCTGGGCCTGGGGCCCGCGTGGATCGTCGCCCGCGGCCCGGCCGAGCTGGCGGTGCTCGCCACCAAGGGCCTCGACGCCCTGGACGCCTACTTCACCCGCTACCTGCCCGCGCTGGTGACGACCGCCGTCGTGCCGGTGCTGGTGGGCGCGTGGATCCTGGCCACCGACCCGACCTCGGCCGTGCTGATCGCGGTGACCCTGCCGCTGATCCCGGTCTTCGCCATCCTGATCGGCAAGTTCACCTCGGCGCGGGTCGCGGCGGCGGCCTCGGCGCTGGAACGGCTCTCCGGCCGGCTCGCCGAACTCGTGCGGGCGCTGCCCGTGCTCAGCGCGTTCGGGCGGGCGCGGGCGCAGGCGGCGGCGGTCCGGGCGGTCGGCGAGCGGTACCGCAAGACGACCATGGGCACGTTGCGGGTGGCGTTCCTGTCGGCGCTGGTGCTGGAGATCGTCGCGTCGCTGTCGGTCGCGCTGATCGCGGTCGGCATCGGGCTGCGGCTGGTGTCCGGCGAGATGACGCTGCTCACCGGGCTGGTCGTGCTGATCCTCGCACCCGAGTGCTACCTGCCGCTGCGGGCCGCCGGCGCCGCGCACCACGCGTCGGAGGACGGCGTGGAGGCGGTCCGGCGGGTGGCCGAGGTGCCGGTGCCCGAGCCGCGCAAGCCGGCCGGACCGCGCACGGTGGGCCGGGTGACCGTGGCGTCGCGGCAGCGCAGGCCCGCCGCGGCGGACGGCCAGGTCGCCGGCATCGAGGTGCGCAACCTGAGGGTGCGGCGGCGGGACCGGTTCGCGCCCGACGGCATCAGCCTCACCGTGCGGCCGGGCGAGGTGCACCGGCTGGACGCGCCCAGCGGCGCGGGCAAGTCCACCTTGTTCTCGGTGCTGCTGGGGTTCGTGCCGGCCGACGGCGGGGAGGTGCTGGTCGACCGGGACGCGATCGCCTGGGTGCCGCAGCGGCCCGCGTTCGCCGGGCGGACCGTCGCCGACGAGCTGGAGCTGACCACCGGCCGGGTCGACCTCGACGTGCTGGCCGAGGTCGCCGCCGACCACCTGGTGGACCGCCGGATCGCCGAGCTGTCGACGGGGGAGCGGCACCGGGTCGCGATCGCCCGCGCGCTGACCCGCGTCGCCGACGGCGCGACCGTCCTGCTGCTGGACGAGCCCACCGCGCACCTCGACCCGGCCACCGCCGCCCGGGTCATGGCCGCCGTGCGGCGGGCCGCCGACCGGGGCGCGGCGGTCCTGCTGGCCACCCACCGGGTGGTCGAGCAGGACGACGCGGCGGTGGTCGCGGCGCGCACGGACCACGAAGTCGGCCGGTCGTCCGTTCCCCGGACGCCGCGGCCGACCGCCCGGGTGCTGGCCGGGGCGGCGCTGGGGGTCGCCGCCTCGGCCGGCGGGGTCGCCCTGACCGCGCTCGCCGCGTACCTGATCGCCAAGGCCGCCACCCAGCCGCCGATCCTCACCTTGTCGGTGCTGGTCGTCGGCGTCCGGACGTTCGCGCTGGCCAAGGGCGTGCTGCGGTACCTGGAGCGGCTCGTGTCGCACGACGCGGCGTTCCGGTTCGCCGAGGACCTGCGGGTCCGGCTGTGGCGGGGGCTGCGGCCGGGACGGGCCGAGCTGACCCGGCTGGTGGACGACGTCGACACCGTCCGCGACCTGGTGCCGCGCGTGGTGCAGCCGCCGCTGGTCGCGGCCGGGGTGGGTGCGGCGGCGGTGGTGCTGTTCGCGCTGGTCTCGCCGTGGGCCGGGCTGGCGCTGGCGGTGGCGCTGGTCGTCGGGGGCACGCTCGCGCCGCTGGTCGCGGTGCTGGCGGAGCGGCGGGCGAGCACCGTGCTGGCGCGCGGCCGGCGGCGGGTGTCGGAGGACGTGCTGACGCTGCTGACCGCCGCGCCCGACCTGATCGCGTTCGGGGCGGACCGCCGGGCGCGGGCGGCGCTGGCCGACCACGACGCCGAACTGGCCGGGCTGGCGCGCCGGCAGGCGTTCGGCGCGGGTGCGGCGACGGGGGTCGTGCACCTGGCGCTCGGGTTCGCGGTGGTGGCGTGCACGGCGTTGGCCTCGGGGGTCGACCCGCTGCTCGTGCCGCTGCTGGGGCTCGTGCCGCTGGCGTTGGCGGAGGTCCTGAGCACGCTGCCCACCGCGGCTCAGCACCTGCGACCGCTGCGCGAGGCGTACGGGAGGATTGTTGAACAATCGGTTCAGCGCCCCCCGGTCGTATCCAAGCAGGAGCTACCGACAATTCCGCGCGCCGAGGACGTGGGGGACGTCCCGGCTGCTGCGGAGCGGGTCGGTCCGCTGGTGCCACAGCGGACCGACCCGCGGGCCGACGACGTCGCGGGTCTGCGCGCCGACGGCGATGTCGTGGTGCTGGAGGCCGGTGGCGGTGCCGTGGAGCCGGAGGACGGCGGTGCCGTGGAGCCGGAGGACGGTGATGTCGTGGTGCTGGAGGACGGCGATGTCGTGGTGCTGGAGCACGTCACGGTCGGATGGCCGGGGGCGACCGCGCCCGTGCTGGAGGACGTGACCGGGCGGGTTCCGCGCGGGGCGAAGGTGGCCGTGGTCGGCGCGTCCGGAGCGGGCAAGTCGACGCTGTTCGCGCTGCTGCTCGGGTTCGTGGACGCGTCGACCGGCGTCGTCCGGCGGCCCGAACGGGTCGCCTGGTGCCCGCAGGAGCCGATGCTGGTCACCACGTCCGTCCGGGACAACCTGCGCATCGGCGACCCCGCCGCCACCGACGACGACCTGCGCGACGTCCTGGCGCGCGTCGGGCTCCGGCTCGACCTGGACACCGAGATCGGCCCGACGCTGCTGTCCGGCGGCGAGGCCCAGCGGGTGGCGCTCGCGCGGGCGCTGCTGTTCGACACCGACCTCCTGCTGCTCGACGAACCCACCGCGCACCTCGACGAGGCGTCCGCCCGCGACCTGCTCGACCTGGTCGACGGCCTGGACCGGACCGTCCTGCACATCACCCACCGGCCCGACGAGGCGGCGCGGGCGGACCTGGTGTGGGAGGTGTCCCGGGGGCGGATCGGGGTCGGGGCCTACCGTTGACAGCCGTGGACCCCGCCCTGGTGCTCGCCGCGTCGACCGAGATCACCACCGCCGCGCTGGCCGGCGACGACCCGGACGCCGTGCTGCCGCTCGTCGTGCGGCGCGCCGTCGAACTCGCCGAAGCCGACCTGGGCCTGGCGATGGTGACCGGCCCCGACGGCACGCTCACCGTCGAAGCGTCCTCCGGCGACGACGACCCGGTCGGGATCGTGCTCTCCGACCGCTCCTCCGCCGCCCGCGCCGCGCGGACCGGCGTCCCCGTCGTCTCCGACGACTTCACCACCGACCCGCGCACCGCGCCGTTCGTGCCCAAAGCCCTGCGCGGCTACGGGCCGTTCGCGGTCGCGCCGTTCGGCACCATGGAACGGCGGATCGGCGCGCTCGCCGTGTACCGGCGCAAGGGCGCGGCACGGTTCAGCACCGACACCGTGGACGTGCTGACGGCGTTCGCCGCGCAGGCCGGGCTCGCCGTGGTGCTCGCCGAGGGGTTCACCGCGCGCCAGCGGATAGCGGTCTACGAGGAGCGCGAGCGGATCGCGCGGGACCTGCACGACGTGATCATCCAACGCCTGTACGCGACCGGCGTGCAGCTCGACCTGCTCGACCGGCGGCTCAAGCTCGACGGCCGCGAGGCCCAGCGGCTCGCCGACTGCGTCGACCAGCTCGACCAGACCATGGCCGAGGTGCGGGCCACCGTCCGCGCGCTGCGCAGCGCCGACCCCGGCCGCCCCGGCGACGCCGACCTGCGCGGCTCGGTGCTGGCCGAGGCGCACACGGCCGGCGAGCTGCTGGGCTTCGAGCCCGAGGTGCGCATCGACGGCGAACTCGGCCAGGTGCCACCCGACCTCGCCGACCACGCGCGGGCGGCGTTGCGCGAGGCGCTGTCCAACGTGGTGCGGCACTCCGGGGCGCGCACCGTCCAGATCGGGCTCACCGAGACCGACGCGCGCCTCGTGCTCCGGGTCGCCGACGACGGCTGCGGGATCCCGCGCGGCGTGGCCCGGCGCGGCCTGCGACACCTCGAAGAGCGCGCGCTGGCGGCCGGCGGCGGCTGCGAGGTCTCGTCGTCGCCGCGCACCGGCACCACCATCACCTGGCACGTCCCGCTGACACCCTCAGCCCTCGCCTGACCGCCGCCCGACCCCCGCCCGACCCCGTGGAGCGCGGGGTCGGCCAGCGGGAGCGGCGGGGGTGGCCGGCGGGGGTGGCTAGCGGGAGCGGCGGGCGACCCAGGCGGCGGCTTGGGTGCGGCGCTCCATGCCGAGCTTCGCGAGCACCGCCGTGACGTAGTTCTTCACCGTCTTCTCGGCCAGGAACAGCCGCTCGGCGATCTGCCGGTTCGTCATGCCCTCGCCGATCAGGTCCAGCACCCGGCGCTCCTGCTCGGTCAGCGCGTCCAGCACGTCGACCTCCGGCGGCCGGCGCATCCGCTCCAGCACCCGTGCCGTGGTCTGCGGGTCCAGCAGCGACCGGCCCGCCGCCACCTCGCGCACCGCCACCACCAGGTCCTGGCCCCGCACCTGCTTGAGCAGGTAGCCCGACGCGCCCGCCATGATCGCGCCGACCAGCGCCTCCTCGTCGTCGAACGCGGTCAGCACCAGGCAGCGCACCCCCACGTCGCGCAGCCGCCGGCACAGCTCGACCCCGGTCCCGTCGGGCAGCCGGACGTCCACGACCGCCACGTCCGGCCGGGTCGCGGTCGCCCGGACGAACGCCTCGTCCACCCCGCCCGCCTCGGCGACCACGGTGATGTCGTCCTCGTCGTCGAGCAGTTCGCGCAGTCCCCTGCGCACCACTTCGTGGTCGTCGACCAGCAACACGCGCACGGGCACGAACCAACCATAGGGCGAATGCCGGTACCGGCCGCACGCGGTCGCCAAGACAGTGCAAGGCATGCTCGTACGCGTGATCGAGGAAGCCGACCGGATCGTCGTCGGCCGACTGGTACTGGAACTGTGGGGCGCGCACACCGCCGTGGCCCACGGCCAGGTCTTCTTCCCCGCCAGCCTGCCGGGGTTCCTGGTGGAACACCAGGAACAGGTCGTCGGACTGCTGACCTACGCCTCGTCGGACGGCCTGATGGAGATCGTCACCATCGACGCGCTGAGACGCGGCCGGGGCGTGGGCAGCTCCCTGGTCGACGCGGCCGTCCAGCGGGCCCGGCAGCTCGGCTGCTCGCGAATCCGGCTCACCACCACCAACGACAACCTCGACGCGCTGCGGTTCTACCAGCGCCGGGGGTTCCGACTCACCGCGCTGCGGCCCGACGCCGTCCGCGAGTCCCGCCGGCTCAAGCCCGAGATCCCGTCGGTCGGGGACTACGGCATCCCCATCACCGACGAGCTGGACCTGGAGAGATGGATCGCTCCCCGGTAGTTGTCCACAGGCCCTGCGCAGGTTGTCCACAGACCTGTGCACAATCCGTGTGACCTGGACTACACCGGTTCACTTGCTGGACAGCGCGCTGAACACCTCGTCCCACGCCGCGGCGACCTGCCGCGCGCACGTCCCCGGCGCGACCCCGCCCACCCCGGTGCCCAGACCGGGCATGGCGATCGTGCGCACCACGCCCCGCAGGGGACGGCCGTCCTCCAGCCGGCCGTCCCGCCACAGGCGCAGCACCGCACGCGCCGCCAGGTAGGGGTGCACGGTGTCGGACGGCAGGTGCTCGGCGGGCCGGCGCATGGTGGGCGCGCTGATCAACCACTCCGGCTCGGTCTCGCCGGTGGGCACCACCAACGCCTCGCCCACCGGCAGCTCGCCGCCGTGCAGAGCCAGGATCCCGCTCCGCACGTGCGCCTCCACCAGGGGGAACGCGCGGGCGTACACGGCGTCGATCCCGCCGCGCATCCAACCCGAGGAATTCGCCGGGCTCACCACGGCCTCGGCCACGATGTCGAGCACCGAACCCCGGTGCACCTCGACCCCGTCGCGGCCGTCGGCGACACCCGACCACGCTGTCGCGAGCGGCTCGTCGACAGCGCAGAGCACCAGACGGGGAACAGCTGCCGGAGCGTTGATCTCACCCTCCGTATCGGCGGACACAGCCGCAAGCATTCCAGGACACAGGGGTCGGGTGGAACGGGGGCGGGCACCCGCCGGGCGGGTGATCCTCGCCTCAGCGGCGACCACTTGCGGTGGTACTCGTATCGTTGCGCCGTGCTCGCCTACTTCGGACCGCAGGGAACCTTCACCGAGCAGGCCGCGCGCGCCTTCTCCGCAGCCGACCCCGCTCACGACGACCTCGTGCCGTTCGACACCGTGCCCGCGGCCCTGGCCGCCGCCCGGCGCGGCGAGGTCGACGCCGCGTGCGTGCCGGTGGAGAACTCGGTCGAGGGCGCGGTGCCGGCCACCATGGACGCGCTGACCGAGGGCGACCCGCTCGTGGCGGTCGCCGAGACGGTGCTCGACGTGCGGTTCAGCGTGCTCGTGCGACCGGGGGCGGGCGAGCCCAAGACCATCGCCAGCCACCCGCACGCCCTCGCCCAGGTGCGGCACTGGATCGCCGAGAACCTGCCGACCGCGACCGCCGTCGCCACCACGTCCACCGCCGCCGCCGCGCGAGCGGTCCTCGCGGGCGAGTTCGACGCCGCCGTGAGCGCGCCGGTGGCCGTCCGGCACTACCCGCTGGAGGTGCTGGCGACCGACGTGGCGGACGTGCGCGACGCGAAGACCAGGTTCCTGCTCCTGCGCCGCCCCGGCCCGCTGCCCCGGCCCACCGGCCACGACCGGACGTCGGTCGTGGTGACCGCGACCGACCGGATCGGCGCGCTGTCGGACCTGCTGGCGGAACTGGCGCTGCGCCGGATCAACCTGACCAGGATCGAGTCCCGGCCCACCAAGGGCAGGCTCGGCGAGTACCGGTTCTACATCGACCTCGACGGGCACGCCGCCGAACCCGGCGTGGGCGACGCGCTGGCCGCGCTGCGCAGGCACTGCCCGGACACCCGCTTCCTCGGCTCGTACCCGAAGGCCGAGCCGGTCTTGCGGGCCGAGGCGGGAGCGCGGGCCGAGCCGGGCGGCTCGCCCGCGGCCGACGAGTTCGTGGCGGCGGCCGAGTGGGTCGCGTCGCTGAGGGAAGGGCTGGGGGCGTGAAACTCATCCTGGCGAGGCACGGCGAAACCGCGTCGAACCTGAAGATGGCACTGGACACCCTGCCACCGGGCCCACCGCTCACCGAAGCCGGTGAGGTGCAGGCGGCCGCGCTGGCGGCGTCCCTGGCGACCGAGCGGGTGGTCGCGGTCTACGCCAGCACGGCGCTGCGCGCCCAGCAGACCGCCGCCCCGGTGGCCGCCGCGTTCGGCCTGGAGGTCGAGGTGGTGGACGGCGTCCAGGAGATCTTCTGCGGCGACCTCGAAGGCCGGCACGACAAGGAGGCCTTCGAACTCTTCCTCGCCGCGGTCCACCAGTGGACCGAAGGCAACCTCGACGCGACCATCCCCGGCGGCGAAAGCGGCCGCCAGGTCGTCGACCGCTTCGTGGCGACGGTCGACAAACTGGCCACCCGCCACGCACCAGACGACACGTTCGTCCTGGTCAGCCACGGCGGCGCAGTGCGAATGGCAGCCCTCACCCTGGCCACCAACGTCCAACCGGCCCTGGCCGAAGCAGGTTTGCTCCCCAACACCGGCCGAGTAGTCCTGGAAAACACCGGCAACGGCTGGACCTGCACCTCGTGGACCGGCGTCGACACCATCCACTGACCCACCCGACCCGCTGACGGACACAGGCGCACCGGCCAACCCGAAACCCCCGGCCAACCGGGCTGCGGAGCTGACGGGGCTGCAAATCGACACGGGTCACGGCCGGCACGGCGTGGGCGGGGAGGTCAGCCCCAGCCGAGTTCGTGGAGCTTGTCGTCGTCGATGCCGAAGTGGTGGGCGATTTCGTGGATCACGGTGATCGCCACTTCTTCCACCACGTCGTCGTCCGTGTGGCAGATGTCCAGGATCGCCTCCCGGTAGATCGTCACGCGGTCCGGTAGGACGCCGCCGTAGTCCGTCGTCCGGCGGGTGAGCGCGATCCCGTGGTACAGGCCCAGCAGGCCCGGGTCTTCCGGGTGGCGGTCTTCGACCAGGACGACCACGTTGTTCATCGCCGTCGCGAACTCCGGCGGGATCAGGTCGAGGGCTTCGCCCACCAGCTCTTCGAACCTCTGTCGGGACATCTCCGCCGGCACGGGGTCACCTCGTCGGTTCGGTGGTGGTGGTGGTCGTGGTCGTGGTCTTCTCCGACGACGACGACGTCACCGCCGAGCTCGTCGCCGAGCCCGACTTGGACTCCGAGTGCAGCGGCGCGCCGGTGGGCTCGTCCTGCTGCACGGCCGTGGTCTGCGGTGGGTTCGCGGTGGTCAGGGGTGGGGCGTTGGGGTTCCTGATGCTCTTCTCCCACGCCGTCAGCCCCTTGTTGTCCGGGGCCGGGGTCGCGCCCACCTTGCAGTTCGCCCGGAACGAGCCCGCCTTCCAGCTCTCCTCCGCCCTGGTGTCCCAGGTCACGATGAGGCCCTTGGCCCGGAAGTCGATGCCGCCGCTGTACTCCGCCGCGATCCGGGGGCACTCGCCGGACATGATCTCGTCCTGCTTGTCCAGCGGCGGGAAATCGCCGGCGGGCAGCGTGACCACGCCGACGATCTCGAACGTGTGCGGCTCGGCGCAGTCCACCGGGTCGCCCACGCCGAGCGCCTCGGTCACCCCCAGGCACACGCCGGGGTCGAAGACCGCCGACTGGTCCTGGGTCTTCGCCGTCCCGTACGCCGGCAGCAGCCCGCCCGCCGGCCCCGCCACCTGCAGGCCGCAGCGCAACGTCCGCTGCCCGGACTGCCACAGCCGCTCGCCGGGGTTCAGCGGCCCGACGGTGTACTTCCCGGCCGGGTCGAACTTGCCGCCCAGGTAGGCCAGCGACGCCTTGACGCAGCGCTCCTCGCTGATCTCCTGCCACTGCTCGTCGGTCGGGAACGGGGCCTGCGGCCCGTACGCCCCGCCGATGTCCTCGACAGCTGTGACCTCGAACATGTGCTGCGCCTTGCAGTCGACCTTGGTCACGTCCGACAGGGTGCGCTTGGTCCAGTTCAGGCAGTCGCCCGCCTGCGAGGTGTAGACCGGGTTGACGACCTCCGTCGTCCCCGGGACACCCCCGCCGGCACCGACCGGCCACGACGTGAACGTGCTCAGCCCGAGCAGCGCGAACGCGCCGACGAACGCGCCGAGCATGACCAACTGGTCACCTCGACGAAACCACCGCGCGGTTTTGGACATCTACTCCATGATGCCTGGGCCGACGCCGATCCCCATCGGGCGGGTGGAGTGTGTTGCTTTTGGGACACTCGTCACCCATTTGGCGGCCGATCTCTGTACCGTCCCCGCCGGGAGTGAGTGGCTGATGACTGAGAACGACCGGAACGATCACGACAAGCGCGACGAGCGCGACGGACGCGACGGACGGAACGACCGGAACGGGGCCAGTGCCGCGTCCGGTGCTTCGGGCACGCCGGGAGCACCTGCGCCGGACCCGTCGACGTCGGGAACGCCGACGTCCGGGGCGCCCGCGTCCGGAGCATCGCCGGCGAAGCCCGGTGCGTCGGACGTGTCGGGTGGCAGCACGCCGCCGCCGTACGTGCCGCCGTCTGCTCCGCCGACCGGGCCGCCGCAGTCCGGGCCGCCGCAGTCCGGGAAGCCGCAGTCCGGGAAGCCGGGGCAGCCTGGTGGGCAGCCGGGGCAGAAGCGCGGGCAGGTGCGGCAGCAGCAGCCCGGTGTCACGCAGCCTCGGCCGCCCACGGTCGCCGAGCAGCGGGCCCGTGCGCAGGAGATCCAGCGCCGGCAGCAGGCTGAGCTGGCCGAAGAGGCCGAGCGCGCCCGCAAGAAGAAGCTGCGCAAGCGGCTGCTGATCGGCGGTGGTGTCGCCGTCGGCGTCGTGGGCGTGGTGGCGATCTGGTACGCCGCTTCCAGCCCCGACGACGTCGAGGCCCAGTGCACGCAGGACGGCGTCGTGGTCGACGACCAGTACTGCGACGACAACTACGCGCGGTCGCACGGCGGTTACACCAGTGGTGGGTTCATCTACATCGGCGGCAGCTCCTACCGCTACCACTACGGCGGTTCCAGCGTGCCCGTCGGCCAGAAGGTCAGCGGCGGCAGCTACACCGTGCCCAAGGGCGCGAACGTGACCACCAAGTCCGGCACCACGATCCAGCGCGGCGGTTTCGGCGTTTCCGGCGGCAGCAAGAGCGGGGGCAGCTGAGTGCGCCGGGAGACCTCCGCGCCCCGTCCGAACTGGCAGCGCACGGTGTCCGACCAGGGGCTGGTGTTCGGCGCGCCCGCGCGTGCCGCGGACGGCAGCCCCCGCCCGTACTGGGACGAGTCGGCGCACTACGTGTTCGACATGAGCGACATCCTGTCCCTCGAAGCGGATGTCGAGCTGCTGCACAGCATGTGCCTCGAAGCCGTCGACAACGTCGTTTTGACCGAGCGGTTCCGGGACTTCGGCATCCAGGAGTGGGTGTGGCCGGCGATCGCCGAGTCGTGGAAGCGCCGCGACCCGCACGTCTACGGCCGGTTCGACCTGCGCTACGACGGGCGCGGCCCGGCGAAGATGCTGGAGTACAACGCCGACACCCCGACGTCGCTGCTGGAGGCCTCGGTCGTCCAGTGGAACTGGAAGACCGACGTCTTCCCGGACGACGACCAGTGGAACTCGGTGCACGAGAAGCTGGTCGAGCGGTGGACCGAGCTGCGCGACCTGCTGCCGTCCAACGAGCTGCACTTCACCTGGTCCGGGGCGGACCCGTCGGGTGAGGACCACGTCACGGTCGCCTACCTCCAGGAGACGGCCGCCGAGGCGGGCATGAACACCGTCGGCCTGGCGATCGAGGAGATCGGCTGGGACTCGGCGCTCAACCGGTTCGTCGACCTCGAAGAGGCCCCGATGGGCACGGTCGTGAAGCTCTACCCGTGGGAGTGGGTGGTCGACGAGCAGTTCGGCCGCTTCGCGGTGCAGAGCCTGCCCGGCACGCTGTGGGTCGAGCCGCTGTGGAAGATGCTGCTGTCCAACAAGGCGCTGCTCGCGGTGCTGTGGGAGATGTACCCCGGCCACCCGAACCTGCTGCCCGCGTTCCTGGACGAGCCGGGCCTGCTCACCGAGTACGTGCGCAAGCCCCGGCTGGGCCGGGAGGGCGCGAACATCCAGATCGTGGCACCGGGCTACGAGACGCAGACCGGTGGTGTGTACGGCAAGGAAGGCTTCGTCTACCAGCTGTTCGACCCGCTGCCCGAGTTCGACGGCTACCGCCCCGCGCTGGGCGCGTGGGTGGTCGGCGACACGGCGGCCGGGCTCGGCATCCGCGAGACGGTCGGCCTGGTGACCGACGATGGCGCGGCGTTCGTCCCGCATCGGATTGTCGAATGAATGGAGTGGCAGTGATCAGCGAACTCGCGTTGGACCCGGGCTTCGGCTCCGCGATCGGCCGGGGCGTCGGCGCGATCGCCCTGTACGCCGTGGTCGGCCTGGTGCTGATGGTCGTGGGCTTCTACGCCATCGACTTCACCACGCCCGGCAAGCTCTCCGGCCTGGTCCGGTCGGGCGCGCCGAACGCGGTGATCGTGACGGCGGCCGGCCTGGTGAGCATGGCCCTGATCATCGTCGTCGCGATCTACAGCTCGGCGGGCAAGCTGGACGAGGGCCTGCTCTCGGCCCTGGTCTTCGGCTTCGTCGGCATCATCGTGCAGGTCCTGGCGGTGCGCCTGCTGGAGTGGGTGACCCGGCTGGACATCGGCAGGCTGATCGAGTCGGACAAGTTCGCGCCCGCCAGCGTCGTGGTCGCCAGCGCGCACGTCGCGCTCGGCCTCGTGGTCGCGGTCGCGATCAGCTAGTCCTGCGGCTTCTCGCGAGGGCCCCGTCCGGCACGTCCGGGCGGGGCCCTCGCCGCGTCCGGGTGATATCCGCGCGAGGTCGCGAGGGGTGACGGACTACCCTCTGCCTCGTGATTGACCTCAGGGCCTTGCGCGAGAACCCGGAAGCCGTCCGCGCGTCGCAGCGTGCGCGTGGCGAGGACGAAGCCGTGGTCGACGCGCTGCTGTCCGCCGACGAGCGGCGCCGGGCGGCGATCGCCCGCGCGGACGCGCTGCGCGGCGAGCAGAAGGCGTTCGGCAAGCAGGTCGGCCGGGCCCGGGGCGAGGAGCGCGAGGCGCTGCTGGCCAAGGGCAAGGAGCTGGCCGCCGAGGTCAAGGCCGCCGAGGCCGAGCAGTCGCGGGCCGAGACCGAGCTGGACGAGCTGCACCGGGCCGTGCCGAACGTGGTGCACCCGGACGCGCCGGCCGGCGGTGTGGACGACTTCGCGGTGCTCAAGCACGTGGGCGAGCCGCGGGTGTTCGACTTCGAGCCGCTGGACCACCTCGACCTGGGTACCCGGCTGGGCGGCATCGACATGGAGCGCGGCGCGAAGGTGTCGGGCTCGCGGTTCTACTTCCTGACCGGGGTGCTGGCGCAGCTGGAACTGGCGCTGCTGAACATGGCGGTCGCGCAGGCGACGAAGGCCGGGTTCACCCTGATGATCACGCCGACCCTGGTCCGCCCGGAGATCATGGCGGGCACCGGGTTCCTGGGCGCGCACGCGAGCGAGGTCTACCGGCTGCGCGACGACGACCTGTACCTGGTGGGCACGTCGGAGGTGCCGCTGGCGGGCTACCACGCGGACGAGATCCTCGACGGCGAGCGCCGGTACGCGGGCTGGTCGTCGTGCTACCGGCGCGAGGCCGGCTCGTACGGCAAGGACACCCGCGGCATCATCCGGGTCCACCAGTTCAACAAGGTGGAGATGTTCTCCTACGTCCGGCCCGAGGACGCCGAGGCCGAGCACGCGCGGCTGCTGGCCTGGGAAGAGGAGATGCTGGCCAAGATCGAGGTGCCCTACCGGGTGATCGACACCGCGGCCGGCGACCTGGGCACGTCCGCCGCCCGCAAGTTCGACTGCGAGGCGTGGATCCCGACCCAGCAGGCGTACCGGGAGCTGACCTCGACCTCGAACTGCACCACGTTCCAGGCGCGCCGGCTCAACGTCCGCTACCGGGACGAGAACGGCAAGCCGCAGATCGCCGCCACGCTCAACGGCACGCTGGCCACCACCCGGTGGATCGTCGCCATCCTGGAGAACCACCAGCAGCCCGACGGCTCGGTGGTCGTCCCGCGGGCGCTGCGGCCGTTCCTCGGCGTGGACGTCCTCACGGTCGGCTGAGCACCCCTCCGGTACAGTGGGGCACCGACCCCCGCCCAGCGTAACCGCTGGTGACGTGGGTGACACACATCATCCACGGGGCAGGGACGAGCAGGTGGCGAACCGCATTCACCAGACCGCGATCATCGGCGCGGAGGTCGAGCTCGGCGACGACAACGTGATCGGCCCGTACACGGTGATCGCCGGGCCGGCGCGGATCGGCGACGGCAACTACATCGGCCCGCACGTGAGCATCGGCGGCCCGGCCGAGTACCTGGGCGCCGACCACCTGGCGGGCTGGGACGGCGAGGTCGGCGGCCCCGGCGTGGTGATCGGCGACCGCAACCGGATCCGCGAGTTCGTCACGGTCAACCAGGGTGTGACCGAGGCCACCGCGGTCGGCGACGACTGCTACCTGATGGGCCGCGCGCACCTCGCCCACGACGTCCGGCTGGACGACGGCGTGATCGTGACCAGCGCGGTGCAGATCGCGGGCCACTGCCACGTGTGGTCGGGCGCGAACGTCGGGCTGGGCACGGTCGTGCACCAGCGCACCACGATCGGTCCGGGCGCGATGGTCGGGATGGGCTCGGCGGTGCGCAAGGAGGTCGGCGCGTTCACCATCACGGTCGGCAACCCGGCCCGCACGACCGGTGTCAACACCGTCGGTCTCCAGCGCCGGGGCTGCACCGAGGAATCGATCGCGGGTCTGACGGGTTTCCTCACCGGGAAGGACCCCGCGGTTCCGGGGGACCTGCCGGAGGAGTTGGCCGCCCTGCTCAAGGCGTGGGCGGAACGCGGCTCCCAGCACTGACCGGCGCTCCCGGCACCGGCCGGGCTCCAGCACTGTCCGGGGCTGCGGCCCAGCGGATCCAGCAGAGAGATTGAGAGCAGCATGTCGATTGACGACCGCCTCCGCACCGTCTTCGTGGACGCGCTCCAACTGGACGACGACGTGGACGTGGAGAACCTCAAGTACCGCGACATCGACGCGTGGGACTCGGTCGGCCACATGGCGCTGGTCGCGGCCATCGAGGACGAGTTCGACGTGCAGTTCGAGACCGAGCAGGTCATCGACCTGAGCAGCTTCAAGGTCGCGGGCGACATGCTGCGGGGCCTCGGCGTCGGTGAGTAGCCGGTGAGCAGCTTCGACGGCAGGGTCGCGGTGGTCACCGGCGGCACCCGCGGCATCGGGTTCGCGACGGCCGCCGCGCTGGCCGGGGCGGGCGCGACGGTGGTGATCACCGGGCGCGACGCCGAGGTGGCCGCGGCGAGGGCCGCCGAGCTGGGTCCGCGGGTGTCCGGCGTGGCGCTGGACGTGACGGACTCGGCGGCGGTCAAGGACGTGTTCAAGGCGGTCGCCAAGCAGCACGGCCGGATCGACGTGCTGGTGGCGAGCGCGGGCGTGCTCGAGGGCGGCCTGATCGGCATGCTCACCGACGACCACATCGGCACCACGCTGGCCACGAACGTGGCCGGCACGATCACCTGCGTGCAGGCGGCGGCGCGGGCCATGATGCGCAAGCGGTCGGGCTCGATCGTGCTGCTCGGGTCCGTGGTCGGCGAGCGCGGCAACGCGGGCCAGACGGTCTACGCGGCGTCCAAGGCGGCCCTGTCGGCGACGGCGAAGTCGGCGGCCAAGGAGCTGGGCCGGCACGGCATCCGGGTCAACGCGGTCGCGCCGGGCGTGATCCGCACCGACCTGATCGACGGGCAGTCCGCCGAGGTGCTGGCCAAGGTCGAGGCGGACACCGCGCTGGGCCGGCTCGGCACGGCCGAGGAGGTCGCGGCGGTGATCCGGTTCCTGGCGGGCGACGACGCCTCGTTCGTCACCGGGCAGGTGCTCGGTATCGACGGAGGTCTGGTGCTGTGACGCTGGTGCACCCCGGAGCACGGCTGCGCGACGCCGCGTCGGGCGAGCTGCTCGAAGGCGACGGGCTGGCCGCGCGGGTGGCCGAGGTGGCCGCGTCGCACGCGGCGCTGCCGCCCGGCGTGCTGTTCCTGCGGGTCGGCTTGGACGTGCCGTCCGTGCTGGCCTACCTGGGCGCTCTGGAGGCGCGGCGCGCGGTGGCGCTGCTGGACCCGGGGCAGGACCGGGCGGTGCTCGACGACCTGGTGGCGCGGTTCCGGCCGGCCGCGGTGATCGGCGCGGCCGGCGAGGCCGCGCCGGGCTACGGCGCGGACTGGGTGCGCGAGGACGCCGAGGGCGTCGCGCCGCACCCGGACCTGGCGGTGCTGCTGCCGACCAGCGGGTCGACCGGGAACCCCAAGTTCGTGCGGCTGTCGCGCGCGGCGCTGCTGGCCAACGCGGAGGCGATCGCCGAGGTGCTGGCGATCGGCCCGGACGAGGTCGCGCCGACGACGCTGCCGCTGCACTACAGCTACGGGATGTCGGTGCTCAACAGCCACCTGCTGCGCGGCGCGACCGTGCTGCTGGAGGGCTCGGGCGTGGTGGCGCGGCCGTTCTGGGACGCGGTGGCCGAGCACGGCGCCACGTCGCTGGCCGGCGTGCCCTACCACTACGAGATGCTGCGCCGGCTGAAGTTCGACCCGGCCAAGTACCCGACGCTGCGGACGCTGACGCAGGCCGGCGGCCGGTTGCGGACCGAGCTGGTGACCGAGTTCAACGACCGGATGATCGCCGTCGGCGGCCGAATGTTCGTGATGTACGGGCAGACCGAGGCCGCGCCGCGGATGGCGACCGTGCCCGCCGAGCGCCTGGCGGACAAGCTCGGGTCGGCCGGCCGCGCGCTGCCCGGCGGGTCGTTCGCGGTGCGCCTGGCCGACGGCTCCGAGGTGGTGACGCCCGACGTCGTCGGCGAGATCGTCTACCGGGGGCCCAACGTGATGATGGGCTACGCCGAGGCGGAGGCCGAGCTGGCGCTGCCCGACCAGGTCGGCGGCGTGCTGGCGACCGGTGACCTGGGGTACCTGGACGCCGAGGGGTACCTGTACGTGACGGGCCGGTCGAAGCGGATCGGCAAGGTGTTCGGCAACCGGGTCAACCTCGACGACCTGGAACGGCTGGTCAAGCAGTTCGGTGTCGCGGCGGCCGTGCCCGCGGGCGACAAGGTCGTGGTGTGGCTGGACGGCGCGACCAAGGACGGGTGCAAGGCGGCGGCGAAGGCGTTGGCCGAGGCGCTGCACCTGCACGTGACGGGTTTCGACGTGCGCCCGGTCGACGGGTTCCCGCTGCTGGCCAGCGGGAAGGTCGACTACCGGTCGCTGGAGGCACAGGTATGAGCGTGTTCGCGCGTCCGCAGGCCGAGCGGGAGGCCGCGCTGCTCGCGGAGCTCACCGCGCTCACCGCACACCACCGGGAGCACTGCCCGCCCTACGACCGGATCCTGTCCTCGCTGGGCACGCCGACCGGGTTCGGGTCGTTGGCGGAGCTGCCGTGGCTGCCGGTGCGGATGTTCAAGACCCACGACCTCAAGAGCGTCCCGGACGACGAGGTGTTCAAGGTCCTCACGTCCTCGGGCACGACCGGCGCGGGCGCGTCGCGGATCTACCTGGACAAGGAAGCCGCGGCCGTGCAGCCCCGCCAGCTGGGCGCGACGCTCAAGGAGGTGCTGGGCGGCAAGCGGTTGCCGATGCTGATGGTCGACACGATCAGCATCATCAAGAACCGGCGCTCGTTCTCCGCGCGCGGCGCGGGCGTGCTCGGCATGGCGAACTTCGGCCGCAACCACGTGTACGCGCTGGACGAGCACGACCGGCCGGACGTCGAGGCGGTCAAGGAGTTCCTGGCCAAGCACGGCTCGGAGCCGTTCCTGATCTTCGGCTTCACGTTCATGGTGTGGCAGTACCTGTACGAGGTCGCGAAGGAGCACTCGCTGGACCTCTCGAACGGGATCCTGATCCACTCCGGCGGCTGGAAGAAGCTGATCGACATCGCGGTCGACAACGCGGAGTTCCGCCGGCGGTTCGCCGAGGACACCGGGCTGACCCGGATCCACAACTACTACGGGATGATCGAGCAGATCGGGACCGTGTTCCTGGAGGGACCGTCCGGGAACTCGCTGTACTGCCCCGAGTTCGCCGATGTGATCATCCGCGACCCGGACACCTGGGAGGAGCAGCCGGTGGGCAAGCCCGGTGTCATCGAGGTGGTCTCGACGCTGCCGCGCTCGTACCCCGGCCACGTGCTGCTGACCGAGGACCTCGGGGTGGTGCACGGGATCGACGACGGCGACTGGCCCGGCAAGCGGTTCTCGGTGCTGGGGCGGCTGCCGCGGGCCGAGGCCCGGGGCTGCTCGGACACGTTCTCCGGAGCGGTCGCGTGAGGCGGCGGTTCCCGGCCGGGCCGGACGTGACGGTGGCGGAGCTGCTCGACGGGCTGGCGGCGGAGCCGGTCGGCGGCCCGCTGCGGGTCGGCGACGAGCGGGTCGTGGACTTCCTGGTCGCGTTCGCGCGCAAGCTGCTCGCGCCCGCGACCGCGCGGCGGTTCCCGGAGCTGGCCTCGCTCGGCTTCTTCCTGCGGCGCGGCGAGATCGCGAAGGTGCTGGCCGCGCCGGAGCGGTCCGGCGTGCTGAGGTTCCCGCGCGGCACGGTGTTCCACGTGCCGCCGGCGAACGTGGACACGATCTTCGTCTACTCGTGGGCGCTGTCGGCGCTGGCGGGCAACCGGAACGTGGTGCGGATCTCGCCCCGCTCGGCCGGGGCCGCCTCCGCCGTGGTGGACGCGCTGAACGAGGCGCTGGCCACCGCCGACCCCGTCGTGGCGCAGACCCAGGTGATGGTGACCTACGACCGCGACGACTCGGTGACGGCCGCGCTGTCGGCCGCCTGCGACCTGCGGGTCATCTGGGGCGGCGACCGGGCGGTGACCGAGGTCCGCAAGCACCCGCTGCCGCCGCACGCGCGGGACGTCACGTTCCCGGACCGGGCCTCGTTCGCGGTGCTGTCGCTGGACGGGTGGGCGGCGTCCTCCGTCGAGCAGCGGCGGGACGCCGTGGTCGGTTTCTACAACGACTCGTACTGGTTCGACCAGGCCGCGTGCGCGTCGCCCCGGGCGTTGTTCTGGGTCGGCGACGTCGAGCGGGCCGAGCCCGCGCGCGCGGAGTTCCTGGCGCTGCTGGCCGAGGTGCTGGCGGCCAAGGGGCACGTGGTCGAGCCCGCGATGGCCGTGCAGAAGCGCGTCTCGGCGTACGGGGTGGCGGCGGACGGGCACGCCACCGCGATCGCGTTCGAGGGCAACGCCGTGACCACGCTGGAGCTGACGGCCGCCGCCGACGTGCCGCGCGAGTGGCTGGGCGCGGGGACGTTCCCGATGGCCACGCTCGCGTCGCTGGCCGAGTTCGTGCCGATGGTGCAGCGCAAGGACCAGACGCTGTCCGCGTTCGGGTTCTCCCAGGACGAGCTGGAGGGTTTGGCGCACTCGCTGGCCGGGCGCGGGATCGACCGGATCGTGCCGTTCGGCTCGGCGTTGACGTTCTCCCAGCTCTGGGACGGCTACGACCTGCTCTCCGAGTTCACCCGCCTGGTCACCGTCAACGCCAAGTAGCCGGACAGCCGGGCAGCTGGCCGGCTGGGCAGTTCGGTCAGCGGTCCGGCAGGGCGTTGAGCCGGGCGGCCTGGCGGGTCAGGTGCTCTCGCTCGGCCAGGTTGGGCGCTTGGCCGGCGGCTTCGGCGTAGAGCCGGGCCGCCCTCGCCCGGTCACCGTCGCGTTCGTGCAGGTAGGCGGCCACGGCGGTGTGCCGGGGCAGCGAGTCGTCCAGCGCGGCGAGGGCGGCCAGGCCGGCCCGCGGCCCGTCCGCCTCGCCGACCGCGACCGCCCGGTTGAGCCGGACCACCGGGCTGTCGGTCAGCCGCACCAGCTCGTCGTACCACTCGACGATCTGCACCCAGTCGGTCTCGCCGGCGGTGGGCGCGTCGGCGTGCAGCGCCGCGATCGCCGCCTGCGCCTGGAACTCGCCCAGCCGGTCGCGGGCCAGCGCCGCCTGGAGGACCTCGACGCCCTCGGCGATGGCCGCGGTGTCCCACCGGCCCCGGTCCTGCTCGGCCAGCGGCACCAGGCGGCCGGTCGACGTGGTCCGGGCGGCCCGCCGGGCGTGGTGCAGCAACATGAGCGCGAGCAGCCCGGCCACCTCGGGGTGGTCGATCGCGGCCGCGAGCCGCCGGGTGATCCGGATTGCCTCGGCCACCAGGTCGACGTCGCCCGAGTAGCCCTCGTTGAACACCAGGTAGAGCACGCGCAGCACGGTGGCGACGTCGCCGGGCCGGTCCAGCCGCACGCCTGAGACGGTGCGCTTGGCCCGGCTGATCCGCTGCGCCATGGTCGCCTCGGGCACCAGGTAGGCCGCCGCGATCTGGCGGGTGGTCAGCCCGCCGACGGCGCGCAGCGTCAGCGCGACCGCCGACGACGGCGTCAGCGACGGGTGGGCGCACCGGAAGTAGAGCTGGAGCGTGTCGTCCACGTCGACCGCCGGGCCGGGCGCGGGCTCCTCCTCGACCAGGTCCTCACGCCGGCGGCGGGAGGCGTCCGACCGGGTCGCGTCGAGGAACTTGCGCCACGAGACGGTGACCAGCCAGCCCTTCGGGTCCCGGGGCGGGTCGGCCGACCAGGTGCGGACGGCCTCGACCAGGGCGTCCTGCACGGCGTCCTCGGCCGCCGCGAAGTCCGCGCCGCGGCGGACGAGGACGCCGATCACGTTCGGCGTGAGATCGCGGAGCAGCGCCTCGTCCACGGCCGCGGTCCGGTTCGGTGGCGTGGCCGGGTCAGTCGGTGACCGTGGGCGTCACGCCGTAGAACGGGCGCAGCTCCAGCCACTCGTGGATCGGCTCGCCGCCCGCGCCGGGCGCGGCCGACAGCTCGCCGGCCAGCTCGATCGCGCGCTCCCGGGTGTCCACGTCGATCACCATCCAGCCGGCGATCAGGTCCTTGGTCTCGGCGAACGGCCCGTCGGTGACCGGCGGCCGGCCCTCGCCGTCGAACCGGACGAACAGGCCGTCGGGGGACAGCGCCTGGCTGTCCACGAACTCGCCGGTCCGCTCCAGCCGCTCGGCGAAGTCGTTCATGTACTGGACGTGCGCCGAGACCTCCTCGGGCGTCCACTGCGCCATGGGCACGTCGTTGACCGCCGCCGGCGCGCCGCGGTAGTGCTTGAGCAGCAGGTACTTGGCCATGGTGGTGCTCCTCGGTGCCGGGGCGACCCGTCGGGGGTCGCCGTCACCGCTGGGACGCGGCCGGTTCGCGGTTCTCGACATCGCCGCCGGAACTTTCTTTCCGACCCGTCGCGCAGCGGGGTCCACCCGGTCCGCGACGGGCCGGGACGCCTCAGCAGTAGCCGAGCTGCGCCAGGGTGTCCACGACGATCTTGCTCGGGTGGAAGTCGTCCATCCGGTCGGGCAGCCGGTAGGACTCGTAGTCGTCCAGGAACGCCTGGAGCTTGTCGCCGCTCATGCCGGTCAGCAGCAGGGTCGTGCCGGGGCCGTGCCGGTCCTCGGTGCGCTCGCGGTGGATCGCGCACGGCACGCCCAGGTAGTTGCACTCCGCCTGGAGGCCGCCGGAGTCGGTGACCACGAACTTGGCCCGCGCCATGACCGGCAGGAACGCCAGGTAGCGCAGCTTCGGCTTGAGGATGAAGCGCTCGTCGTCGAACAGGTCGCCCAGGCCGTACTGCTTGATCCGGTCCTGCTCGGGCGGACCCGCCAGGTACAGGATCGGCATCCGCTCGCTGGCCTTGCGCAGCAGCTCCAGCGCCTCGCGGTACTTGTCCGCCCGCGACACCAGCTCGAAGCGGTGCAGGGTGGCCAGGCCGAACTCGGCGGGCAGCGGGAAGGTCGGCTCGGCGTCGATGGCCAGCCGCATCGCGTCGATGGCCGTGTTCGCGCCGGTGCCGATGACCGCGCCGCGCGCGTTGCGCAGGTTGTGCACCTCCTTCGCCGTCGGGGCGAAGTGCAGGTCCACGATCTTCGCGGCGAGCTTGCGGTTGAGCTCCTCGGGCAGCGGCGAGAGCAGGCTGCCCGACCGGGCGCCGGCCTCGACGTGCGCCACCCGCGCCTTGAGGATCCGCTTGCCGATCAGCGCGCCGTACGGCGTGGTGAACGTGTCGCCGTGGACGATGACCAGCGGCGGGCGGCCGTCGTCGTTCAGGATCGACCGGAGTTCGGCGCGCCTGCCCCACGCGTTGCGCAGGACGGTCGCGGCCCAGCCGGGGACCTGCGCGGGCCGCTCGATGTGCACGGCCTGTTCCTTCGGGACCAGCCACACGGCCGGCTCCGGCAACCTGAGGTCGGCCAGCGTCTCGGCGACGTGGTCGACGTGCTGCGCGGTGAACCAGATCTGCGGTTTCGTGCCCCGGTCCGCGATCGCGTGGAACACCGGGGCGATCTTGATCAGTTCCGCGGTGGTGCCGAGGATGAAGGAGATCACGCCCGGCAGAATACCGGGGCGAGGGCGGTGTCCTAACTCCGCGTCAGGTCCGCGACGTGCTTCGCGATCTCCAGTGATCCGGTCGCGGCCGGCGACGGGGCGTTGAGCACGTGCACCTGGCCGGGCGCGCCCTGCACCAGGAAGTCGTCCACCAGCGAGCCGTCCGGGCGCATCGCCTGCGCCCGCACCCCCGCCCCGGACGGCAGCAGGTCGTCCTCCCGGACCTCGGGCACCAGCCGGGCCAGGCTCGCGGCGAAGCGTTTGCGGGAGAACGACCGCAGCACCTCCTCCAGACCGGTCCGGGCGTACTTGCGGGCCAGCTTCCAGGTGCCGGGGAACCGCGCGACGTCGAGGACGTCCTTCGGCGAGACGTCGCGCCACCGGTAGCCCTCGCGGCGCAGCGCCAGCACGGCGTTGGGGCCGCAGTGCACGCTGCCGTCGAGCATCCGGGTCAGGTGCACGCCCAGGAACGGCAGCGTGGGGTCCGGGACCGGGTAGATCAGGCCGCGCACCAGTTCCGTGCGGCGCAGCTCGAAGTACTCGCCGCGGAACGGGACGATCCGCGCCTGCGGCGTGAGGCCGGCCAGCTCGGCGACCCGGTCGCTGTGCAGGCCCGCGCAGTTGACCAGCACGTCCGCGCGCACCACGTCCTGCGGCGTGGCCACCTCGACCTTGCCGGCGCGCGAGCGGATCGCCAGCGCCGGGGTGTGCAGGCGCAGGTCGTGGTCCTTCAGCCGGGCGACCAGCGCCTGGCAGACGGCCGGGAAGTCGATGATGCCGGTGCTCTCCACCCGCAGCGCCTGGACGCAGGCCACCTCGGGCTCGTGGTCCCGGGCCTCCGCCGCGGAGATGAGCTTCGCGGGCACGCCGTTGGCCTCGGCGCGGTCGGCCAGGGCGTGCAGCCGGGGCAGCTCCTCCTCCGACGTGGCGACGACGAGCTTGCCGCACACCTCGACCGGCACGCCGTGCTCGTGGGCGAAGTCGACCATGGACCGGTTGCCCGCCACGGACATCGTCGCCTTCAGCGAGCCGGGCTTGTAGTACAGCCCGGCGTGCACGACGTTGCTGTTGTGGCCGGTCTGGTGGGCGCCCCAGCGCCCCTCCTTCTCCAGGACCGTCACCCGATCACCGCGCGAGGCGAGTTCGTTCGCCACCGCCAAGCCGACGATCCCGCCGCCGATAACCACGATGTGCCGCACGGGGCGTGAATCTACGCGGGCTCAGCTCAGCGCGGGCAGCACATCGGCGGCGATCGCCTCCAGCACGCCCTCGCTGCCGGCGTACACGCCGTCGTGCCGGGGCCAGTGCGCGATCACGTCGGTGAACCCCAGCTCCTCGGCCCGGCCCACCGCGTCCCGGAAGGTCTCCACGCTGGTCAGCGAGTACACCGGGGCCGAGTCGAGGTCGAGGTAGCGGTCCACCCGGCGGCCGGTCCCGTGCTGGATCGCGGTGAACCGCCCGGCCAGGTCGGCGACGCCCCGCCACCAGGCGTCGAGGTCGTCGGTGTCCGGGCCGGTGGTCACCCAGCCCTGCCCCTGCCGGGCGGCGACCCGCATCGCCTTCGGGCCGTTCGCGGCGACCAGGAACGGCATCCGCGGCCGCTGCACGCCGCCGGGCGCGCTGCGGGCGTCCACGGCGGTGTAGTGCTCGCCGTGCCAGGTCGTGCGGTCCTTGCGCAGCAGCTCGTCGAGCAGGTCCACGAACTCGCCGAACCGGGCCGTGCGCTCGCCGGGGGTGCGCGGGGCCGCGCCCATCACCTCGACGTCGTAGCCCGCGCCGCCCGCGCCGACGCCGAGCGTGAACCGGCCGTCGGAGACGTCGTCCAGGGCGAGCAGCTCGCGGGCGAAGGGCACCGGGTGGCGGAAGTTCGGGCTCGCCACGTACGTGCCGAGCCGGATGCGCTCGGTCACCATCGCGGCGGCGGTCAGGGTCGGCACCGCGCCGAACCACGGACCGTCCACCAGGGTGCGCCAGCCCAGGTGGTCGTAGGTCCACGCGTGGTGGAAGCCGTACTCCTCGGCCGCCTTCCACTTGGGCTCGGCGAACCACCAGCGGTGCTCGGGAAGGATGACGATGCCGGTGCGCACGGACGTACGGTAACCAGGTCCCGGCCCCCGCCCGGAGCCGGACCAGGCATCATCGGGGGGTGGAAAGACCTGGACTGGTGGCCTCGGACGTCGACGGAACCTTGCTCAGCCCGCTGCACCGGGTGACCGGGCGCACGGCGGCGGCGGTGGGCCGGGTGGTGGCGGCCGGCGTGCCGTTCGTGCTGGCCACCGGGCGCCCGCCGCGCTGGGTGCCGGACATCGCCGAGGCCGCGGGCCTCGACGGGTACGCGGTGTGCGCCAACGGCGCGGTGCTCTACCACCTGGGGCAGGACCGGGTGGTCTGGCAGCGCACCCTCGACCCGGTGCTGCTGCGCGACATCATGAACTCGCTGGACGAGGTGCTGCCGGGGGTGGCGTTCGCCGTCGAGCGGACCGGCGAGTCGGCGTTCGACGAGACGGTGCCCCAGTTCATCGCCGAGGACGGCTACACCCACCCGTGGCCCGAGGGGCCCGAGCCGAACGGCGACCGCTCCGGGATGCTCACCCGGCCGGTGGTGAAGTTGCTGGTCCGGCACCGCGAGATGACCAGCGCGGAGATGTCGCTGGCGATCGTCGAGCTGCTCGGCGGCCAGGTCGACGCCACCTACTCCACGACCATGGGCCTGGTGGAGCTGGCCGCGCCCGGCGTGACGAAGGCCACCGGCCTGGCCGACGTCGCGCAGCGGCTGGGCGTGGACCCGGCGGACGTGCTGGCCTTCGGCGACATGCCCAACGACGTCGAGATGCTCACCTGGGCGGGCCACGGCGTCGCGATGGCCAACGGCCACGAGGACGCGCTGGCCGCCGCCGACGAGGTCACCGCGCCCAACGCCGAGGACGGCGTGGCGATGGTGCTGGAGCGCTGGTTCTGACCCCTGCGCGCCGCCGCGCCCGGCCGGCCGGGCGCGGCGGTCGCGGGGAGCGGGCCAACCCAGGCCGGATGCCGCGCGTCCCTAGCGGTAGCGTGGTGCCCCGCGTAGCAGGCCGAAGGCACCGTGCCGATCGTGTTGCCAGGTAATCTTGAAGGCGGAGAGCTGCTGAATGATCCCCATCACTGTCGTTGACGTGGCGGCGGCCGAGGAGTTGGTGCTCCAGGTCCTGCGGTCCGGAGCCATCGCCCAGGGCCCCATGGTCAAGCGGTTCGAGGAGGAGTTCGGCAAGGTCGCCGGCGTCCCGCACGCGGTCGCGGTGAACAACGGCACCACGGCGCTGGTCGCCTCCCTCCAGGTGCTCGACCTCAAGCCCGGCGACGAGGTCGTGACTTCGCCGTTCACCTTCGTGGCGACGCTGAACGCGATCCTGGAGGCCGGTGCCACCGCCCGGTTCGCCGACATCTCCGAGGACGACTTCAACATCGACCCGGACGCCGTGGCCGGTGCCGTCACGCCCGCGACCAAGGTCCTGATGCCGGTCCACCTCTACGGCCAGATGGCCGACATGGGCCGGCTGGTGCCGCTGGCCGGCGAGCACGGCCTGGCGATCGTCGAGGACGCCGCGCAGGCGGTCGGCGCGACCTTCGAGGGCAAGCCCGCCGGCAGCTTCGGCCTGGGCTGCTTCTCGCTGTACGCGACGAAGAACATCACCACCGCCGAGGGCGGCGTGATCACCACCTCGGACGACACCCTGGCCGACCGGCTGCGCGTGCTGCGCAACCAGGGCATGCGGCAGCGCTACCAGTACGAGGTCGCGGGCCACAACTACCGGATGACCGACGTGCACGCCGCGATCGGCATCCCGCAGCTGGAGCAGCTCGCCACGATCACCGAGGCGCGGCAGCGCAACGCCGAGGCGCTGAACAAGGGCCTGGCCGACATCACCGGCCTGCGGACGCCGCAGATCCTGCCCGGCCGCACCCACGTGTGGCACCAGTACACGGTGCTGGTCACCGACGACGCCCCGGTGAGCCGCGACGAGCTCGCCGCGAAGCTCACCGAGAAGGGCATCGGCAACGGCACCTACTACCCCAAGACGGTCTTCGACTACGACTGCTACCGGGACAACCCGAACGTCGTGATCTCCGACGTGCCGGTGGCCGAGCGGGTCGCCCGCCAGGCGCTGTCGCTGCCGGTGCACCCGAAGCTGACCGACGCCGACCTGGACGCGGTCGTGGGCGCGGTGCGCGAGGTGCTGGGCGCATGAGCACGCCGAAGATCGCCCTCGTGGGCGTGGGCTCCATGGGGTCGCTGCACGCCCGGGTCACCGGCCAGAGCGAGCGCTGTGAGCTGGCCCGCATCGTCGACCCGCGCCAGGACGTCGGCCAGCAGGTCGCCGAGCTGTACGGCGCGGCCTGGACGCCGGAGATCGGCGACCTGTCCGACGTGGACGCGGTCATCCTCGCGTCGGCCACCGAGACCCACTACGGGCTGGCGCTGGAGGTCCTGAACCAGGGCAAGCCGCTGCTGGTGGAGAAGCCGGTGTGCGCCGACCTCGCGCAGACCGAGGAGGTGCTGGCGCTCGCCGCGCAGCGCGGCCTGCCGATCATGTGCGGCCTGCTGGAGCGCTACAACCCGGCCGTCATGACGGCGCTGGACCTGCTCACCGAGCCGGTGTACGTCTCGGCCGTGCGGCACTCGCCCTACGCGCCGCGCATCCGCACCGGTGTCGCGTGGGACCTGCTGGTGCACGACGTCGACCTGGCGATCCGCTGCATGGGCGGCGCGGAGCCGAACAACTTCTCGGCGGGCGTCGGCCAGTTCCACCCGGACTCGGTGCCCGGCGCGGAGGACGTGGTCAACACCCTGCTGGGCTTCCCGTCGGGCGCGATCGCCTCGGTGTCGGCCAGCCGGATCGGGCAGCGCAAGATCCGCACGCTGTCGATCACCGAGCTGGACCGGCTGATCGAGGTCGACCTGCTGACCCGCAACATCACGATCTACCACCACGTGTCCCAGGACGCCGCGACGCCGGACGGCCGGGGCTACCGCCAGCAGGCGATCATCGAGATCCCGGAGCTGGTCACCGCCCGCGAGCCGCTGGCCACCCAGCTCGACCGCTTCCTGGAGCTGATCGCCGGGAAGGTCGACGCGGACGCCGAGCGGGCGTCGATCCTGCCCTCGCACCGGGCCGTGGCCTCGGTGCGGGCGCAGTCGACCGCCGCCCGATGACCACCCGCCCGCCGGAGATGCCGCGAAGGCAGTGAGGAATCGCGGATGATCGTGCTGGTCGTCCTGGCCTACTGGGTGCCGGGCCTCGCCTTGGGGCTCGCACTCCGATTACGGGGCTGGACCCTGGCCGCGATCGCGCCGGCGCTGACCTTCGGCGTGGTCGCGCTGGCCGTGGTCGTGCTGCCCCGGGTCGGCCTGACCTGGACCCCGTTCACCGCCCTGGCGTGGGCGGCGCTGCTGGTGGCGCTCGCCGGCGTCGCGGCGTGGCTGGTGCACCGGCGCACGCCGGCCGAGCCGGCCGAGCCCGTCGCGAAGCGGGGCCGCCGGGACCACGTGGTGGTCGGTGTCGGTGTCGCGCTGGGCGTGGCGTGGGGAGTGTTCACGTACCTGCGCGGCGTGAAGTCCGTGACCTCGGTCAACCAGGACTGGGACGCGCCGTACCACGGCAGCGCCATCCGGTGGATCGCCGAGCACGGCAACCTGTCGCCGGCCGACCTGGCGACGCTGGCCAACACCCCCGGCAAGCCCGGCTACTTCTACCCGAACACCTACCACGCGCTGCTCGCGCCGGTGTTCGACACCGGCGCGCTCGACATGGCGGTGCTGCTGCACTTCGCCGCGATGATGGTGCTACTGGCGTGGCCGCTGGGCATCGCCGCGTTCGGCCTGGCGTGGCGGCTCCCGCCGGTCGCGGTGGCCGTGGCGGCGACCGTGTCGGCGTGGTTCGGCACGTTCCCGTACGACCTGCTGTGGCGCGGCCCGCTGTGGCCGTACGTGGCCGCGGTGGCGCTGGTGCCCGCGGTGCTGGCGCTGCTCAAACCGCTGGTCGACGGGCAGCGCGGGATCGGTGTGCCGGTCGCCGTCGCGGTGGCCCTGGCCGGGCTCCTCGGCCTGCACACCAGCCTGGCGTTCGTGATCGCCGTCTACGTCGTGCTGCTGCTGCTCGCGCTGTTGCTGCGGCTGGAGAAGACCGACTGGAAGCGGTCGTGGCGGCCGATCGCGCTGACCGGCGCGCTCGCCGCCGTGCTCGGGCTGCCGGTCGTGCTGCCCGCGCTGGTGAACGTCGGCGGCATCACCGGGGCCGAGTGGCCGGTGCTGGGCACGACGGTCGGCGGGCTGGTCCAGGGCGCCCTGTTCTCCTCCAGCGACCCGCCGCCGTTCTACTGGGTGGGCGTGCCCGCGCTGCTGGGCGTGCTGCTGCTGGTGTGGCGGCGGCGGCTCGTGTGGGCGGTCGGCGCGTACGCGGTGTTCGTGTTGATGTTCGCCTCCGCCGTGTCGCACAAGCTGCCGTTCCTGTCCGTGCTGACCGGGCCGTTCTACAACGACGCGTGGCGCATCGCCGCGCTGCTGCCGCTGGTGGGCGCGATCGCCGTGGGTGAGTTCGCCCACGCGGTGGGCAGCGGGGTCGCCGCGCTGCTCAAGCGGCGCGTGGGCCGGCGGTGGACCACGACCGCGCTGCCGCTGGGCGCGACCGCCGTCGTGGTCGTAGTGCTGGCCGTGGGCAGCGGCGGCTACCTGGCCAAGAACACCACCCGCCTGGCGTGGCACTACACGGGCGACGTGGTCAGCGGCGACGAGGTGCAGGCGTACCGGTGGCTGGGCGAGCACGCCCGGCCGGGCGAGGTCGTGGCCAACGACGTCCGGGACGGCGCGGTGTGGATGTACCCGTTGGCCGGCGCGACGCCGCTGAACTGGAGCTACTACGGGCCGCCGGGCACCAGCGACGCCTGGTGGCTGGAGCAGAACCTCAACCACCTGGACAGCGACCCGAAGGTGCGGGAGCTGGTCGACCGGAACCGCGTCCGGTACGCCGTGCTGGGTGCGGGCATGGTCCAGCAGAAGGGCGAGCGGTCTCCCGGGCTGCGCGACCTCGACTCGGTCAAGCACCTGCGCAAGGCGTACGAGAACGCCGGCGCGGTGGTGTACGAGGTGCTCCCGGCGGGGGCCGCCCGACCCTGACGCCCCCCTGGGAGCCCCGGCCCCCGGTCGCTGGATACTGTGAGGCGTGACGAGCCGGAGCAACGTTCCCAGCCTCAGCATTGTCATCCCGGTGTACAACGAGCCGGACTGGATCGGACGCTCGGTCGGCGCCCTGCGCGTCGCCCTGGAGAACGCCCGGTGGGACGCCGAGATCGTCGTCGTGGACGACGGCAGCACCGACGACACCCCCGCGCGGCTCGCCGAGCTGCCCGGCGTGACGGTGCTGACCCAGCCCAACGGCGGCCGGTTCGCCGCCCGCCTGGCCGGCATCACCAAGGCGTCCGGCGACCTGGTGCTGATGCTCGACAGCCGGGTGATCATGGACCCCGGTTCGCTGGTGTTCCTGCGCGACCAGCTGGCCGAGCACCCCGAGCGCACGGTGTGGAACGGCCACATCAACGCCGACACCACCGGCAACCCGTACGGGGCCTTCATGCAGGGCCTGGTCGCCGTCGCCTGGCGGCGGTACGCGGCCGACCCCCGGCTGACCTCGTTCACCGCCGAGGACTTCGACGCCTACCCCAAGGGCACCACGCTGTTCGTCGCGCCGCGCAAGGTGCTCGAAGAGGCCGCGATGTCGTTCTCGTCGCTCTACGACGACGTGCGGCTGGCCAGCGACGACACCCGGATGCTGCGCTGGATCGCCGAGCAGGGCCCGATCTTCATCGCGCCCGGCTTCGCCGCCGAGTACAACAGCCGCGACTCGCTGCCGAAGTTCACCAAGCACGCCTACTTCCGCGGCAGCACGTTCGTGGACGGCTACCTCGACTCGCCCGGCCCGGTGCGCAACGCCGCGTTCGCCGCGGCCGGCGTCGGCGTGGCCGGGCTGGTCCTGTTGCTGCGCAAGCCGAAGCTCGCGGTCGCGCTGGCCGCGGCCGGTTCCGCGGCGGCGGGCGCGGTGGTGCGCAAGAGCGGCGGGACCAAGGACCAGTCGCTGGCCGTCGCCAAGCTGCTGACGCTGTTCGCGGCGTGCTTCGGCGCGGGCGCGGCGCGCGGCCTGGCCCTGGCGTTGCGCAAACGGCTCGGCAGGTGAGCGCCGCGCCGGTGACCGGCCGGTCCCTGGGCACCGTCGGCATCGCGACCCTGGTCGCGGCCGTCCTGGGCTACCCGCTGCTGGTCGTCACGGCGCGGGTGCTCTCCCCGCTCGACAACGAGGTCTTCCTCACCTTCTGGGGCCTGCTGTTCGGGGCCGGCGCGGTGATGTCGACCATCGAGCAGGAGGTGTCCCGGCAGACCACGCTCGCCGACGTGGCCGGCAAGCGGGCCGGGTTCGGCGTGGCGCAGGTCGTGGCCGTGTGCGCGGTGGCCGTGCTGGTGCTCGGCCTGGTCGTGCTGCTGCCGCCGGTCAGCTCCCGGCTGTTCGGCGACGGCGGCGGGTCCATCGCCCTGGCCGCCGCCGGCGGCGCGCTCGGCTTCGCGCTCCAGTTCGGGCTGCGCGGGCTGCTCCTGGGCAGCGGGCAGGTCAAGCCCTACAGCGCGCTGGTGGTGGTCGAGCCGCTGATCCGGGCCGTGCTGCTGGGCGGTTTCGTGGTGGCCGGCCTCAACGGCCTGGTGCCGCTGACCATCGCGGTCGCCGCCGGGTCGCTGGCCTGGCTGGTGTTCGCCTGGCGGGCCCGCCCGCTGGTCGACCTGCGCGGCGACCGCGAGCCGTGGGCGGTCGTCGCCCGGCGGATGGTCGTGCTCATGCTCGGCGCGGGGCTGGTGGCCAGCGTGCTCACCGGCTACCCGGCGGTCGCCAAGCTGTTCAAGTCCCCCGCGGACGGCGATTCGCTGACCGCCCTGTTCCTCACCCTGACCGTCGCCCGGCTGCCGCTGCTGCTGCTCTCGCCCGTCCAGGCGCTGGCCGTGCCGACCGTCGTGCGGCTCTCGGTCGACGCGGCCGGCCGGCGTCGGCTCCGGGCACTGCTGGCCAAGGGCGCGGCCGCCGCGGTCGGCGTCGCCGCGCTCGGCGCGGGGCTCGGCGCGCTGTTGGGGCCGTGGGTCATCCCGCTGGTGTTCAGCGCCAAGTACCTGGTCGAGTCCTGGGTCGTCGCCGGGCTGGTGTGGTCGTCGGTCGTGCTGGGCGCGGTGATGCTGCTGGCGGCGGTGCTGGTGGCGCGCAAGCAGGTCGGCGCGCAGCTCGTGCTGTGGGCGGTCGTCGCCGCGACGAGCGTGCTCGTGCTCTGGTTGTGGCCCGCGGACATCGTCGTGCGGGCGGTCCTCGGACTGGTCGTCGCGCCCACGGTCGGGCTCGCGCTGGGCGCGTGGCTGGTGCTCCGCGAACGCGCCGGCGACACCGTCGAGGCGAGTGGTTAGGCCCCCGTGTCCGACTCCCGTCGAGTTCCGGTCGTTCTGCCGGCGTCGCACGAAGAAAACCGCGTCGAACGCAGATCGGTGATCCGTCCGGCTGTCGGTTCGCTGTTCGAACAGGCGATCGAAAGGGTGTTCGGGGCCGGTGCGGTGGGCGGCAGGGCGGGAAATCGGTGAATCGGCGTACGGGTATTCTGCGCCTGCGGCGGGCAATGCACCCGCGACTACCAGGTGACAGGTTGCGACTTCGATGAGTGCGGTGCTGGTACTACTGCTGTGCTGGTTGCCTGGCCTGGTGTTCGGGCTGGCGCTCGGCTTGCGTGGCTGGGTGCTGGCGGCGGGCGCGCCGGCCTTCACCTACGGCCTGGTCTCCCTCGGCGGGCTCCTCCTCGGGCAACTGGGTGTCTCCTGGACGCTGCTCACCTTCGGCGCCTGGGCGCTGGTGGCCTCGGTGCTCGCGCTGGTCGCGACGCTGGTCTGGCGCCGGCTGCGCGGACCCGCCCAGCCGGCGCCGGACCAGCCGGCCGAGGACGTCGTCCGGCGCTCGGTGCGGGACAACCTGGTCGTCGTCGCCGGCCTCGCGGTCGGTCTCGCGGTGGGCGTCGTCACCTACCTGCGCGGCATCGGCAGCCTCTCCCGGCTCAGCCAGGACTGGGACGCGCCGCACCACGGCAACCTCATCCGCTGGTTCGCCGAGCACCAGTCCTCCGTGGTGGCCAACGCGGGCATGATCGGCAACCAGCCGGACTCCACCAGCTACTTCTACCCCAGCACCTACCACAAGCTGCTCGCGCTGCTGCTGGACCAGGCGGGCCTCGGGATGCCCGAGCTGCTCAACTCGGGCGCGCTCGTCACCGTGGTGAGCTGGCCGATCGGGATCGCGGCGATGGGCCTGGCGTGGCGGCTGTCGCCGCTGACGGTGGCGTTCGCGGCGGCCGTGTCGACCTGGTTCTCCCCGTTCCCCTACGACTCGCTGTGGCGCGGGCCGCTCTGGCCGTACCTGGCGGGCATCGCCCTGCTGCCGGCCCTGCTGGCGCTCACCCGCCTGCTGTTCGAGCCGCGCGGCATCACCGGCCCGGTGGCCATCGCGGTGGTCCTGGCCGGGCTGGTCGGCCTGCACACCAGCCTCGCGTTCATCGTGTTCGGCCTCTACCTGGTCATCCTGGTGTCCTGCGCGTTCCGGTGGACGCCGATCGACTGGCGGCGGGCCTGGCCGTCCCTGGTGGCGGTGGCCGTGCTCGGCGTGCTGGCGGCGGTGCCGATGATCCTGCCCGCGCTGGGCAACGCGGCCGGCGTGACCGCCGCGATCTGGAACTCCGAGGCCACCCCGGCGGGCGCCCTCGGCCAGACCATCACCTTCTCGGGCGTGGTGGTCTTCCCGCAGTGGTGGATCGGGCCCGCCGCGTTCGCCGGCATGTGGTGCATGGTCCGCCAGCGGCTGATGCTGTGGCTGGTCGCCGCGTACGTGGTGTTCGGCGGGCTCTACGCGGCCACCGTGTCGTTGGAATCGCCGCTCATCCACAAGCTGACCGGCCCGTTCTACAACGACCACTGGCGGCTCGCGGTCATGCTGCCGCTGTTCGGCTCGATCTCGTTCGGCGTCTTCGTCGTCACCTTCGGCGGGTGGCTGGTCGGCAAGTGGGGCGCCCGGCTGCCCGCGAAGTGGCCCGCCGGCCGGGTCGCGGTCGCCGCCAGCCTGGTGCTGTTCCTGGTGATCGGCGTGATGAGCGGCGCGTACGTGAAGCGCAACGTCGACCGGCTGGCGCAGACCTACCAGGACGGCCCCACGGTCAGCTCCGGCGAGCAGGACGCCTACCGCTGGCTCGCCCAGCGGGTGCGGCCGGGCGAGCGGGTGATGAACGACGTGACCGACGGCTCCGCGTGGATGTACGCGGTGGCGAAGGTCGAGCCCGTGGTGTGGTCGTTCTACGGCGCGCCGGACGGCTCGACCGAGAGCTACCTCGTCGCGAACCTGCGGTTGATCAACGTCGATCCCAAGGTGCGCGAGGGGCTGGACCGGCTCAAGGTCCGCTACGTGATCCTCGGCAAGGGCTTCGTGCGCCCGTGGGGCAACCGGGCCAGGGGGCTGTACAGCCTGCCGCTCGTCAAGGGTTTCCACCAGGTCTACCGGACCGACGATGCGACGATCTACGAGATCGAAGGTCAGCAAGACGTGGCCACGAGTCCGGCCCCGGCCGGGCGCTGAGGTGTGTCCGAGCCGAAGAGAAGGGTTGTCGAGGTGCCGGGAACGGTAACGCCGACCGACCGCGTGCTGATCGTGCTGCCCGCGCTGAACGAGTCGGGCAACGTGGCCTCGGTGGTCGCCAAGGTCAAGGCCGCCATGCCCGAGGCCGGCGTGCTCGTGGTGGACGACGGGTCCACCGACGACACGTCCGAGCGGGCCAGGGCGGCGGGTGCCGACGTGGCGCGGCTGGTGGTCAACCTCGGGGTCGGCGGCGCGATGCGGACCGGGTTCCGGTACGCCCTGCGCAACGGGTACTCCGTGGTCGTCCAGGTCGACGCGGACGGCCAGCACGACCCGGACGAGCTCGCGGCGCTGCTGCGCGGGCTGGACGAGGCCGACATCGTGATCGGCTCCCGGTTCGCGGGCAAGGGCGACTACAAGGCGGGCGGACCGCGCCGGTGGGCGATGGTCGTGCTCTCCGTGGTGCTGTCCCGGCTCGCGAAGACCAAGCTGAGCGACGTGACCTCGGGGTTCAAGGCCTCCGGCCCCCGGGCGGTCGCGCTGTTCGCGGACAACTACCCGGCCGAGTACCTCGGCGACACCATCGAGGCGCTGGTGCTCGCGCTGCGGGGTGGCCTGGTGGTCAAGGAGATACCGGTGGTCATGCTGGAACGCCAGTCCGGCACCCCCAGCACCTCACCCGTCCGGTCGGCGGTCTACCTCGGTCGCGCCGGCCTCGCCCTGTTGCTCGCCCTCGTCCGCCGCGCCCCGGCCGACGACCGGTCCGACGCTGCCTAGGAGATCGCGATGGCCTCGTGGCGCCTGATGAGCATCATCGTCGCGGTACTGGTGCTCCTGCTCGTGTTCGAGATGATGCGCCGGCGCAAGCTCCGCGAGAAGTACGCGGCCATCTGGCTGCTGCTCGCGGTGCTGGTGACCGTGCTGGCCGCGGTACCCGGCGTGCCGGAGTTCCTGACCAACGTCACCGGCATCATCACCCCGTCGAACTTCGTCCTGTTCTTCGCGGTCGGCGTGCTCGGCCTGGTCGCGCTGCACCTGGCCACCGAGGTCGGCCGGCTGGAGGAGGAGGTGCGCACGGCGATCGAGGAGATCGCGTTGCAGCGCACCGATCACGATCGCCGGCACCGGGAGCTGGAGCAACGCCTCCAGGACCTGGAGCGCGTTTCGGGGGTGTCCTCCGCCGAGCCGAGGCCGTCCTCGAACCGGGTCGGCTGACGCCTGGTAGCAGTCACCGTCTTCGACCCCGACGACGAACACGGCCACTCCTCGTGGGGTGGACACGGCCGTGCCGGCGTCGGGGTTCGGACGACCTCGTGGCCGTAGCTGTCGGTGAGCATGATGTCCCGCGCGGGTGGCGGGAAGCGGTGCGCTCATCCCCCGGAACGCGCCCGTGGCGGAGCGACGACACGGCCTGCGCTTCGAGATCCACGATCCGGCGGTAATTGTTCGGTACGATGGTGGCGGTGTAAGGACTGGGCGCTCCCCGGCCGCGGGCGGTTCGCGTGAACCGCAACAATTCGGCCCCTTTCGTCGCCCACGACACCGCGGTGATCGAGCAGCCGTTCCAGCTCAGCCGTTGCAGATCGTGAACGCACCGTTTCCAGGTCGTCGACCTTCGAAACCGCGCACCCCGGCAACGGCACTCGCCTGACGGCCACTGCTCGCTCCTTTGATCGGAGCGCAGAACCAGCCGGGCTCTCACGTCCGTGCTGTTCCTCGACTGCGCGAATGTCACGACCAACGCACGTGGAAACGGTGGTGCCCATGTATTCCGACCACTCGGCGGTACGCGGCACGGTGTGGTTCGACCTCGCCGACGCGAAACAGATCACCTATCGGCTGGAGCCCGACGAGGACTCCGCCCGCTTCACCGTCCTCGGTCCGGTCGAGGTCGAACTCGACCTGCCGCGCGACCTCGTCCGGCACTGCCGCGACCTGTTCGACGCCGCTCTCGCCGAACTCGCCGGGAACGCCGAACGGCGGCCCTGATCCACCTGCCCGAACCGGCCGCGGTCAAGGGGTGGGACCTGTCACGGCGGGTCACTGCCGTACGCTCAAGCGCCGTGAGCTTCGCAGGATATGACCTGATCGTGGTCGGTTCCGGGTTCTACGGCCTGACCGTCGCCGAGCGTGCCGCCAGCCAGTTGGACAAGCGCGTGCTGGTCCTGGAACGCCGTGAGCACATCGGTGGCAACGCCTACTCCGAGGCCGAACCCGAGACCGGGATCGAGGTGCACCGCTACGGCGCGCACCTGTTCCACACCTCGAACAAGCGGGTCTGGGACTACGTCAACCAGTTCACCGAGTTCACCGGCTACCAGCACCGCGTGTTCGCCATGCACAACGGCACGGCGTACCAGTTCCCGATGGGACTGGGCCTGATCACGCAGTTCGTGGGCCGCTACCTGACCCCCGACGAGGCGCGCGCCTGGGTCGCCGAGCACGCCGCGGAGATCGACTCCAAGGACGCCACGAACCTGGAGGAGAAGGCGATCTCGCTGGTCGGCCGCCCCCTCTACGAGGCCTTCGTGCGGGACTACTCCGCGAAGCAGTGGCAGACCGACCCGAAGGAGCTCCCGGCCGCGGTGATCAGCCGGCTGCCGGTCCGCTACACGTTCGACAACCGCTACTTCAACGACACGTACGAGGGCCTGCCCAAGGACGGCTACACGGCGTGGCTGGAGAAGATGGCCGACCACCCGAACATCGACGTGCGGCTGTCCACCGACTACTTCGACGTCAAGGACGAGATCCCGGCGGGCACGCCGACCGTCTACACCGGCCCGGTCGACCGGTACTTCGACTACTCCGAGGGCTGGCTGGGCTGGCGCACGCTGGACTTCGAGCAGGAAGTCCTGCCGACCGGCGACTTCCAGGGCACCCCGGTGATGAACTACAACGACGCCGACGTGCCCTACACCCGGATCCACGAGTTCCGGCACTTCCACCCGGAGCGCGACTACCCGACCGACAAGACGGTCATCGTCCGCGAGTTCTCCCGGTCCGCGGAGAAGGACGACGAACCGTACTACCCGATCAACACCGCCGAGGACCGGGCCAAGCTGGAGCGCTACCGCGAGCTGGCCAAGGCCGAGGCGGCCGAGCGCAACGTGCTGTTCGGCGGTCGGCTGGGCACCTACAAGTACCTCGACATGCACATGGCCATCGGTTCGGCGCTGACGGCGTTCGACAACAAGATCGCCCCGCACCTCACCGGGGGCGCGGCGCTCGACGGCAGCCTCGACTGAGATACCAGGGCCACCGCCCCGGCCGGCACCGCGTCGCCCTCCTCGGGCGACGCGGTATGGTCGCTGGTACCACCTGAACCGCCTGGCCACCTCGACGCGGGTGGTCGCCGACACCCGATTCTCGAACCGCTCCGCCGGTTCGCCGGAGGAAAGCACGTGACCGAGCACAGCTCCAGTGGCGGCATCGACCCGAGCAAGGTGCTCCAGCGGGTGATCCTGCCCCGCGACGAGGACCCGCTGGACGTCCGTCCGCTCTACCTGGACGAGCCGGAGAACGTGCACTCGCACGTCTCGTCGCGCCGTTCGGTGACCGTCCCGGCGTCGGCCAAGGTGTCGTTCGCCTCCTACTTCAACGCCTTCCCGGCCAGCTACTGGAAGCGCTGGACGGTGGTCGACGAGGTCGTGCTGCGCCTGCGGGTGCGCGGAGCCGGTCGGCTGGACGTGTACCGCTCGAAGCCCAACGGTGACCCGATCCACCTGGACGGCAAGCCGATCCGCTCGCCCGAGTCGTGGGCGGACGTCGAGTTCCGGGTGAACCTCAAGCCGTTCGAGGACGGCGGCTGGATCTGGTTCGACGTGTTCACCGACGACGCGGTGCTGGAGATCGGCGAGGCCGCGTGGACCACCGACAAGGTGATCGCGCCGCAGAAGGTCGCCATCGGCATGACCACCATGCGCCCGGTCGACGCGGTGATCGCGCTGCGCGCGCTGGGCGAGGACCCGGCCGTGCTCGAGGTCGTGCAGAAGGTGTTCGTCGCCGACCAGGGCGCGGTCAAGGTCCGGGACACCGAGGGCTACGCCGAGGCCGTCAAGCTGCTCGGCGCGAAGCTGGAAGTGATCGAGCAGGACAACCTCGGCGGCTCCGGCGGGTTCACCCGCGGCCTGTACGAGGCGATCGAGCACACCGACGTCGACCAGATCATGCTGATGGACGACGACATCCGGCTGGAGCCGGACGCGGTGCTGCGCTCCAACGCGTTCGCCCGCGCGGCGGCCCAGCCGGTCATCGTCGGCAGCCACATGCTCAACCTCCAGGCCCGCGCCCGGCTGCACAGCATGGGCGAGGTCGTCGACCTGGCGTCGGGGTTCTGGCGGGCCGCGCCCGGCGCGGTCACCGACCACGACTTCGCCACCGAGTCGCTGCGCGAGACCGAGGAACTGCACCTGCGCATCAACTCCACCTACAACGGCTGGTGGATGTGCCTGTTCCCGCGTGAGGTCGTGCAGCGCACCGGCTACCCGCTGCCGCTGTTCATCAAGTGGGACGACGCGGAGTACTCGCTGCGGGCGCTGGAGAAGGGCTTTCCGACGGTGTCGCTGCCGGGTTCGGCGGTGTGGCACATGCCGTGGACCGACAAGAACGACGCCACCGACTGGCAGGCGTACTTCCACACCCGCAACCGGCTGGTGATGGCGGCGCTGCACAGCCCGTACGACATCCGCTCGACGCTGCTCAAGCAGGGCCTGAAGCTGTCGCTGCGGCACCTGCTGTCGATGGAGTACTCGACGGTGGCCGTGCAGCAGAAGGCCATCGAGGACTTCCTCGCCGGGCCGGGCAAGCTGTTCGAGTCGCTGCGCACGGCGCTGCCGGAGGTCCAGGCGCTGCGCAAGACCTACTCGGACGCCCAGGTGCTGCCCTCGGCCCGCGAGTTCCCGCCGCCGACGTTCGACATGGTGCGCGCGGAGGCGATGCTGAAGCCGCCGACGAACCCGGCGACGATCGCGGCGGAGGCGGCGAAGGCGCTGGTGCACAACCTGCGCTCGCCCGACGCGTCCACCGCGCAGCGCCCGCAGATCAACGTGCCGGCCACGAACGCCCGCTGGTTCCTGCTCGGCAACCTCGACTCGGCGACGGTGTCGAGCGCGGACGGCTCCGGCGTCGCGTTCCGCAAGCGCGACCCGAAGGAGTTCAAGCAGCTCATGGCCCGCGCGGTGCGCAACTACCGGCGGCTGGGCCAGGAGTGGCCCCGGCTCAAGAAGGTCTACCGCGACGCGCTGCCCGAGCTGACCTCGGTCGAGGCGTGGCGCAAGGTCTTCGAGAACTAGTACTGCAACGTCCGGCGGAAGCGGTGCGGCCCACTCGGGCCGCACCGCTTCTCGTTTGCGCCGGTTCCGATCCGCCGTCGGCCGCTTGACGGCGGCAGGCGGCCATTCGAGTGATTCGCGGACCGGGTGGAGCCATGTTGAGCACGCTACCTTGCGCGAAAAGGTAGCGTGCCCGACATGGCCCCGCCGGAGCGTGAGCGGAGTCCCCTGGCGCACATGCGCCGGGGGCTGATCGAGTTCTGCGTGCTGACGCTGCTGAGCGGGCGCGACCGGTACGCCGTGGAACTGGTGCAGGTACTGGCCCGCCACGACCTGATCGCCGGCGAGGGCACGATCTACCCGTTGCTGTCCCGGCTGCGCAAGCAGGGGCTGGTGACCACCGCGTGGCAGGAGAGCCAGACCGGGCCGCCACGCCGGTACTACGGGCTGACCAGCGACGGCGTGGGCGCGCTCGCCCGGTTCAGCTCGGACTGGGCGGCGCTGAGCGGGTCGGTCGACGAGATCATCCGGGGGAAGGGCGACATCGCGTGAACAGCTCGGTCGAACGTCATCCGCTGGTCCTCGCCTACCTCGACGCGTTGCGGCGCGAGGCGGCGCCCCTGCCCCGGTCGCGCCGGGAGGAACTGGCCGGGGAGATCCAGTCGCACATCGAGGTCGTGCTGCCCCCGGAACCGACGGAGGCCGAGGTGCGCAACGTCCTGGAGCGCCTGGGCACGCCGGAGGAGATCGTGGACGCCGAACTCGACGGCGAGCCGCCCCGGTCCCGCCGGGAACCGCTGACCCGGGGCGACGTAGTCGGCCTGCTGCTGGTCCTGCTAGGCGGCTTCGCGGTGCCGCCGATCGGCTACCTGGTCGGGACCGCGCTGCTGGGCGCGTCCCGCCGGTGGTCGGCACCGGTGCGCGTGCTGCTGGTCGGGCTGCCCTGCGTGGCAGTGCTGGTGCTGGTGGCGCAACTTGTCAGGAACGGCCAATGGTATGTGTTCACCGACCTCCTCACGAGTCCGCGCCTGGCTTTCGGTGAATACGGCGCGATGGGCGTGGTGGCGCTGCCTTACACCGCGGCGCAGACCGCGGCACTGGTGGTCGCCCGCCACCTCTCACCGCTGGCGAAGCGGCGGTGAGTCAGCCCCGCGTTTATTCGAAGTGCGCGGCCACGACGTGCCCGAAGTTCACCACGAACTCGTTGCCGTCGGCGGTCGTGATGGATTGTGTGTGGCCGTTGCGGACGACTTGGATCAACCGTGGTCCGAGGTCGTCCACGACCTCTTGCGAGACCCGGATGGAAATCGGGTTCGGGTTTGCCGCGAGGTGCAGGACGAGGCTGGCCTTACGCGCTTCAGAAGACATGGCGCCAGCCAACCGAAAGGCTGTCGACCAGGCAAGACAGGTTCGCTCGCAGCGATTACGCGCAGAGCGAACCAGGCTCGTGCCGACCCGTTTCCGTCACTTCCGGAAAAACCTCTCGCGTTGTCCCTGGCGGACCAGTTTCAGCCATTCCAGGAACGCCTTCGGGTCCTTTCGGACGCCGATGAAGTACAGCCCGAACCGGAAGAACTCCAGCAGGCCGAGTTTGCGCATCCCCGGCTGGGACAGCAGGTAGCCCCGGTTGCGGTAGGTGTAGTAGCGCTTGATCGGGTTCTCCGGGTCCTGCGCGTGGAACCGGCCGCCGAGCATCGGCTTGAACTCGTCCGAACCGTCCGGGTGCAGGTAGTGCACCTTCAGCGAGGTGCCGAACGGCAGCCCGGTGCGCACCAGTCGGCGGTGGATCTCGACCTCGTCGCCGCGGAAGAACAGCCGGTAGTCCGGCACGCCGATCACGTCGACCGTGGACGCCCGGAACAGCGCGCCGTTGAACAGCGAGGCGATCCCGGGCAGGAAGTCCACGCCCAGGTCCGCGGTCCGCCGCTTCCAGGTCAGCCCCCGGCGCAGCGGGAACGCCAGCTTCTCCGGCTGCTCGATGTTGGACACCACCGGCGAGATCGCGGCCAGGTCGCGCCGGTCCGCCTCGGCCAGCAGCACCTCCAGCACGGTCTCGTCGGCCGGCCTGCCGTCGTCGTCGGCCAGCCACAGCCAGTCCGCGCCCAGCGACAGCGCGTGCAGCATCCCCAGCGCGAACCCGCCCGCGCCGCCGAGGTTGCGGTGCGAGGCGAGGTAGGTGGTCGGGATCGGGCACTGGTCGACCAGGTCGTCGACGGGCTGGTCGGGCCCGTTGTCCACGACCACCAGGTGGTCCAGCGGCCTGGTCTGCGAGGCCAGCACCTTGAGCGACTGGGCCAGCAGCTCACGGCGGTGCCGGGTCACCACGACCCCGACGACGGAACCCTTCGGCAACGCGTCCACGCCTCTACTCGCCACCGTTCCCGCTCAGCACCGGCGACTGGCCGATCCGCTCCAGGGTGGCCGCGTTCAGGTGCTCGTACGGGTCGCGGCCCTTGTAGGTCTTCACGACCTCGCGCAGCGAGCCGTGCATCTTCACCCGGCCCTCGTCCATCCAGATGGCCGTGTTGCACAGCTCGACCAGCATGTCGTCCGAGTGGTTCGCGAAGACCAGGATGCCCGACCGGGCGACCAGGTCGTTGAGCCGGTCCCGGGCCTTCTCCAGGAACGCCGCGTCGACCGCGCCGATGCCCTCGTCCAGCAGCAGGATCTCCGGGTCGATCGAGGTCACGACGCCCAGCGCGAGCCGCACCCGCATGCCGGTGGAGTAGGTGCGCAGCGGCATCGACAGGTAGTCGCCGAGTTCGGTGAACTCGGTGATGTCGTCGACCCGCTTCTCCATCTCCTTGCGGCCCATGCCCAGGAACAGGCCCCGGATCATGATGTTCTCGTAGCCGGAGAGCTCCGGGTCCATGCCCACGCCGAGGTCGAACACCGGCGCGACCTTGCCCTGGATCCGGGAGCTGCCCCTGGTGGGCTCGTAGATGCCCGACAGCAGGCGCAGCAGCGTGGACTTGCCCGCGCCGTTGTGCCCGACCAGGCCCACGCGGTCACCGTGCCGCAGCGAGATGTTGATGTCGTGCAGCGCCTCGATGATCGGGACGCGGCCTTCCGCGCCGATCTTGCCGCCGACCTTGCCCAGCGCGAGCTTCTTGAGCGACCTCGACTTGGCGTCGAAGATCGGGAAGTCGACCGAGGCGTTCCAGACGTCGATGCTGACCATAGGTTGCGGCCTCACTCAGACCCAGTAGGAGACGCGGGCACGGTAGTTGCGCAGCGCCAGGATCGCCACCGCCCAGCCGACGACGGTGAACCCGCCGACGACCACCCAGTGGTGCCAGTCCTGCTGCTGGCCGAGCAGGGGAGCGCGCAAGATCTCCAGGAAGTGGTAGATGGGGTTGAACTCGGCTACCAGGATCTTCCAGCTGCCGCCGCCCTCGCCGGTGACCTTGTTGAGCACACCCACGTGCCACACGATCGGCGTCATGAAGAACACCAGCTGGATGAAGCTGTGGATGACCGGGGGGATGTCCCGGAAGCGGGTGCTGATGATGCCGAACAGCAGCGCGACCCACACCGCGTTCACGACCAGCAGCACGAACGCCGGCAGCGCCAGCACGATCGTCCAGGAAATACCCGGATGAGTGACGGTATCGCCTTCCATCACGTACTGCTCGGTGAGCGCCGGGAAGAACACGGCGAGCACCACGAAGTACACGACGAGGTTGTGCGCGAAGAACAGCACCTGGCGCCAGACCATGCGCAGGACGTGCACGGTGACCGGCGCGGGCAGGTGCTTGATCAGGCCCTCGTTGGCGATGAAGACCTCGGTGCCCTCGGTGACCACGCCCAGGATGAAGTTCCAGACGATGAAACCGACGGTCACGTACGGCAGGAACGTGCTCAGCTCCTGGCCCAGGAGCTGCGAGTACAGCAGACCGAGCGCCAGTGCTGTGGTACCCATGGAGATGGTGATCCACAGCGGGCCGATGACCGACCGGCGGTAGCGCTGCTTGATGTCCTGCCAGCCGAGGTGGCCCCACAGCTCGCGTTGCCGCCACGCGTCGCGCACGTCGGCGAACGCCCGCGCGAACGTGCGCGAGTCGGGTGCCGGGGGAACCGCGGGCGGATCGACGGTACTCGTTTGTTGCACGAGTACTGAGACTACCGGCGGCAGGTAGCCCTACCCGCCGCCGGGCTGTCACGGTGCGGTTACCGGCGGCGTATCGGCGCCCGACACGCCGGTGACCTTGAGGATCACCTGTTCGTGGTCGTAGGTGTAGCCCTCATAGCTGAACGCGAGCCCGGTGCGCTCGACGTACTCGGTCCACGCCTTGTGCTCGTGCTCACGCCAGCCGGGGAAGTTGAAGTACTCGTCGAACACGATGACGCTGCCCGGCACCAGCCGCGGCCCGACCAGGTCGAGCACGGTCCTGGTGGACGAGTACAGGTCGCAGTCGACGTGCAGGAACGTCACCGGGCCGGGGTGCTCGGCCAGGAAGCCGGGCAGGGTCTCGTCGAACCAGCCGACCACCAGTTCCGCGCCCGGCACGTCGGGCAGGTCGTCCACGGTGAACATGCCCGCCGGGAACCCGCTGCGCCAGTTCTCCGGCAGGCCCTCGAACGAGTCGAAGCCGTACACCCCGGAGCCCTCGCGGGCGGCGGCGATGATCTTGAGCGTGCTGCCCGCGTAGACGCCGAACTCCAGCGCCAGGCCGTCGTGCTCGACCAGCGTCAGGGCGTGTTCGAGGGTGGCGTGCGGGTGGTCGAAGTGCGGGGCGGCGGTCATCTCGTCCCGGACGAACCGCGCGGTGTCGGTCGCCGCCTCCCGCTCGCCGGCGAACACGATGTCCCGGCGCGCCCTGATCTCGAACCGCCGGAGGTCCTCGGCCACCCGGTCGGAGCGGTGGCGCAGCTCCTCGCGGAGGCCGTCCAGGTCACCCTGGAGCCGGTCGAGGCGTTCGCTGGTGGCCCGGTGGTAGGGGCCCACGACGTCGTCGATGGCCCTCATCAGCTTGCCGCGCAGCCGGCTGCGCACCTCTTCCACCACTCGGTTGTGTCGCACCCGGTCGAGCACGTGAGCTCTCCTCTCCCACCTTCACCGCTGAAGACGCGACACACGTTCGGGCAACCGCCGGACCGCTGTCCAGTGGTCGTTACCCATTCGCCGCGTTGCTACAGGTACTGGCCGCCCCGCAGCGGGGGGTGCTCGGTGGCTTCGGCGGAAGAGCCCGCCGGGAGGGCGCGGCCGCGCATCTGCTCCAGTTGGACGCGCGCTGCCATCTGCTGGGCGAACAGGGCGGTCTGGATGCCGTGGAAGAGACCCTCCAGCCAACCCACCAGCTGGGCCTGCGCGATCCGCAGTTCGGCGTCGGACGGCGTGCCCTCCTCGGTGAACGGCAGCGACAGCCGCTCCAGCTCGTCGCGCAGCTCCGGCGCGAGCCCGTCCTCCAGCTCGTCGATGGACCGCTTGTGGATCTCCTTGAGCCGGTTGCGCGACGCCTCGTCCAGCGGGGCGGCCCGCACCTCCTCCAGGAGCTGCTTGATCATCGTGCCGATCCGCATCACCTTGGCCGGCTGCTCGACCAGGTCCGTGACGTCCGGACCGCCGCCCTCGCCCACCGGCACCCGCGCGGCGCCGACCGGCATGCCGTCCGGTCCGACCACCACGACCTGCCGTTCGTTCTCCGCTGCCTCGCTCATGCGTCCATCCTGACGGGACCGACCCCCGCCGTGCGAACCGGGTGGTCCGCGCCCTCGCCCGGACCGCTAGAACCGAGAACCTCTCACCTTGTAGTACCGCCGCATACCGCCGCGCGGGCGTCGTGAGCACCGAAGTGCCGACCGAAGTCCCGCGAACCCCGCAAACCGATCAAGGCGGCGGAAAGCGGCCGTGGGCCGGGTCACGCCGACGCCCGGCCCTGGCCCCCTGCTGTCGCTTGCCCCGGTCTCCTCCGTACGGTGTGCGGCATGGCGTTCGACGTCGCACGGGTCCGTGGGCTGTTCCCCGCGCTCGGCGACGGCTGGGTTCACCTGGACGCGCCGGCGGGGATGCAGGTCCCCGAGCAGGTGGCCACGGCCGTCTCCACCGCGCTGCGCGCACCGGTCTCCGGACCGGGTGGCATCTTCCCCGCCTCGCAACGCGCCGAGGCCATCGTGGACGCGGCCCGCCGGGCGGTCGCGGACCTGGTCGGGGCCGACCCGGCCGGGGTCGTCCTCGGGCCGAGCAGCGCCGTGCTCCTGCAACGCCTGTCCGACGCCGTGTCCGAGACCTGGTTCCTGGGCGACGAGGTCGTGGTGTCGCGGCTGGACCACTCGTCCAACATCGCGCCGTGGCAGCGCGCCGCCCAGCGCACCGGCAGCGTCGTGCGGTGGGCCGAAGTCGACATCGAGACCTGCGAGCTGCCCGCGTGGCAGTACGACGAGCTGATCACCGACAAGTGCAAGCTGGTCGCGGTGACCGCCGCGTCCGGCTCGGTCGGGTCCCGGCCGGACCTGGCCAAGATCGCCCAGTCGGCCCGCCGGACCGACGCGCTGGTGGTCGTGGACGCCTCGTCGGCCGCGCCGTTCGTGCCGCTGGACATCACGTCGATGGACGCCGACGTGGTCGCGGTCTCGGCGAACGCGTGGGGCGGCCCGCCGGTGGGGGCGCTGGTGTTCCGCGACCCGTCGCGGCTGGACCTGCTGCCCTCGGTCGCCGTCGAGCCCGGCGCGCGCGGCCCGGAACGCCTCGAACTCGGCCCGCACGCCTACCCGCTGCTGGCCGGCCTGGTGGCCTCCGTCGAGTACCTGGCGGGGCTGGACGACGCCGCGGTCGGCCCCCGGCGGGAACGCCTGCTCACGTCTCTCGGGTCGGTGAAGGCTTACCAAGCGGGACTTCTGGCTAATCTCATCAACGAACTGCGATCGCTCCGTCACGTCATGGTGATCGGCGACGCCATGCGGCGGGTCCCGGCGCTGGCGTTCACGGTGGCCGGCGTGAAGTCGACCGACGGTGTCGAGCACCTGTCCGAGCGCGGCGTCTGCGCCTTCGCCGACTCGGGCCAGCACGGCGTCTTCTCGGTCCTGGGGGTGGGTGAGGTCGGCGGAGCGATCCGGGTGGGCCTCGCGCACTACACGAACGCGGTCGAAGTGGACGAACTCGTGCGGGCGGTCGCCGAGCTGGGGTAGCCGGAGGTGTGGTGGACGACGCTGTGTCCCGTGAACTGGCCGACCTCGCCGCACTGCACCGCCTGAGCCCGCTGATGTCCGAGTACCTGCCGACGACGGCGCACGAGCTGCGCCCGGCGGCGCTGGCGGCCGTGGTGGACGAGGTGCTGCTGGGCTCGCGCACGGTCATCGTGGAGTGCGGCTGCGGCTCGTCGTCGGTGCTGCTGGCCCGGCTGCTGGCCCGGCGCGGCTTCGGCCACGTGCTGTCGGTCGAGCACGACGAGCGCACGGCGGCCTTCGTGGCCAGCCAGCTCCGCCGCGAGGGCCTGGGCCACGTGGCCCGGGTCGTGCACGCGCCGCTGTCCCCGCACCCGGCCGCCCTGGGCGGCGCGCGGTGGTACCACCCCCAGCTGGTGCACGACGAGGTGACGGCCTACGTGGAGCGCTACGGCCTGGTGGACCTGCTGCTGGTGGACGGCCCGCTGCCGGCCGACGCCCGCTACCCGGCCCTGCCGGTCTTCCGGGGCGTGCTCGCCCCCGGCGCGGCGGTCCTGGTGGACGACGCGGAACGCCCCGACGAGCAACCCGTCCTGCGCCGCTGGTCGCAGGAGTTCGCACTCCGCTTCCACCCCACCCCGCGCACGTCGCTGGCCACCGCGACCGCGCTGGAGTAGCGCCGGACCCACCGACCGCCGGGCCGACCCGCGCCCGTCGCCGGCCGTGCGCGCCACGACCCGCGCCGGTCGCCGGCCGTGCGCGCCACGACCGGCGGCGGGGCTCAGAACGCGAGGACCAGCTTGCCGAACACGTCCTTGCCGTCCTCCAGCGCGCGGTGCGCGTCGGCCGCCCGCCGGATCGGCAGGACCTCGTGCACGATGGGCTTGACCTGGCCCGACGCCACCAGCGGCCACAGGTGTTCGCGCACCGCCGCGACGATCGCGCCCTTGCCGTTCGGCCCGTCGACCGGCCGGGACCGCAGCCCGGTGCCGGTGATCGCGCCGCGCTTGGCAAGCAGCTTGCCGATGTTCAGCTCGCCCTTCACCCCGCCCTGCATGCCGATGATCGCCAGCCGCCCGTCCGGCGCCAGCACGTCGACGTTGCGGGCCAGGTAGGACGCTCCCATGTTGTCCAGCACGACGTCCGCCGCGCCGACCTCGGCCACGAAGTCCTGGGTCCGGTAGTTCACCGCGATGTCCGCGCCCAGCTCGCGGCACCGGGCCAGCCGCTCGTCGGACCCCGCCGTCACGGCCACCCGCGCGCCGAGCGCCTTGCCGACCTGGATCGCGTGCGTGCCGATGCCGCCCGCGCCGCCGTGCACCAGCAGCGTCTCGCCCGCAGACAGGCGCGCCAGCATCACCACGTTCGACCACACCGTGCACGCCACCTCGGGCAGCGACGCGGCCGTCACCAGGTCGACGCCTCCCGGCACCGGCAGCAGTTGGGCCGCCGGGACGACGACCCGCTCGCCGTAGCCGCCGCCCGCGAGCAGCGCGCACACCTCGTCGCCCACCTGCCACCCGGTCACGCCCTCGCCGAGCGCGGCGACCGTGCCGGAGCACTCCAGGCCCAGCACGTCCGACGCGCCGGGCGGCGGCGGGTAGAGGCCCTGGCGCTGGAGCAGGTCCGCGCGGTTCACCGCGGTCGCCGCCACGTCGACGAGCACCTCGCCCGGCCCCGGTTCGGGATCCCGAACCCCGTCACTCCACTCCAGGACGTCCGGGCCGCCTGGTTCACGAATCGTGATCGCGTGCATGGCCCCCGACGGTAATGCGCTCGCCGCGCGGGCGCGCCCTGGGCACCATCGACCGGTATGGACGCCTGGCCGTTGCGACACCTGGTTCTGCGCACCCCCCGGCTCGAACTGCGCCCGGACGACGACGCCGGCCTGCTCGAACTGGTCGAGGAGACGCTGCTCGGCATCCACGACCCGGAGGAGATGCCGTTCGCCGTCGAGTGGACCGACGCGCCCCCGGAAACCTTGGGCCCCACCACCGTGCGGCACTACTGGTCCGAGCGGGCGGCCCTGACCACCGAGCGCTGGTCGGTCAACTTCCTGGTGCGGCTGGCCGGCCGGGTGATCGGCGTGCAGAGCCTGTCCGCCGAGTCGTTCCCGGTGCTCGGCGAGGTCGGCACCGGGTCGTGGATCGGGCTGCGGCACCAGGGCGCGGGCATCGGCACCGAGATGCGCGCGGCCGTGCTGGCGTTCGCGTTCGACCACCTCGGCGCGCGGGTGGCCCGGTCCAGCGCGTTCGACGACAACCTGGCCTCGCACGGTGTCAGCCGCCGGCTGGGCTACCGCCCCAACGGGACGTTCACGCAGGTCCGCCGCGGTGTGCCGGCCGGGCAGACGCGGCTGGCCCTGGCCCGCGAGCAGTTCGTCCGACCGGACTGGGAACTGGCCGTGACGGGTGTCACGTCCTGTCTGGGTCTGCTCACTGGGCGAGAACCCGCCGAGTGACGGATTGATTTCCGCACGCACCAGAGGTGAGGGTTCGGCATCCGAGTGAAGGGGAAACTCGCCCATGTCAGGTAGAACCGGGATCCGGCGCGTGCTCGTCATCGCCGCGTCCGCGTCCCTCGCCCTCGCCGCCGCGCCGGTCGCGGACGCCGCACCCGCCGGTCTGAAAGGCCCGGCGCTGGCCAAGAAGCTCACCCAGAACGTGTCCGCGGACGGGGTCAACCGCCACCTGATCGCCTTCCAGCGGATCGCGGACCGCAACGGCGGCAACCGCGCGGCCGGCACCACCGGTTACGACGCCAGCGTGGAGTACGTCGCGGGCAAGCTGCGCGGCGCGGGCTTCGACGTCACCACCCCGGAGTTCACCTACCCGGTCCAGGTCACCGACGCGGCCACGGCGAAGGTCGGCACCACGACCTACGAGAACCTGCCGCTGACCTACTCGCCGCAGACCCCGGTGGGCGGCGTCACCGGACCGCTGCGGGCCGTGCCCGAGGACGCGACGCCGGGCTGCGAGGCGACCGACTTCGCGGGCCAGGACTTCACCGGTTCGATCGCGCTGATCCGGCGCGGCGCGTGCACGTTCGACATCAAGCACCGCAACGCGGCGGCGGCCGGTGCGGTCGCGGTGATCGTGGCGAACAACGTGGCGGGCAGCCTGGCCGGCTTCACGCTCGGCGCGCCGGGCGTCGTCCCGACCGGCGGCACCTCCCAGGTGGACGGCAACGCGCTGTTCGCCAAGGCGGGCCAGCCGGTCACCGTCGACCTGCGGTACCACTCGGAGGACCGGGTCTCGCGCAACGTCATCGCGCAGACCAGGACCGGTCGCAAGGACAACGTCGTGGTCGCCGGCGCGCACCTCGACAGCGTCGCGGTGGGTCCGGGCATCAACGACAACGGCACCGGCTCGGCCGGTCTGCTGGAGACCGCGCTGCAGCTGGGCGGCTCGCCGAAGGTGAACAACGCCGTCCGGTTCGGCTGGTGGGGTGCCGAGGAGATCGGGCTGCTCGGGTCCATCGCCTACGTCAAGTCGCTGACCTTCGAGCAGCAGCTCGACATCGCGCTCTACCTGAACTTCGACATGATCGGCTCGCCGAACGCGGGCTACTTCGTCTACGACGGCGACAACTCCGACGGCGTCGGCGCGGGCGCGGGCCCGTACGGCTCGGGGCAGATCGAGAAGTCGTTCGTGGACTACCTGACCGTGGAGAAGAAGATCCAGGTCGAGGGCACGGACTTCACCGGCCGGTCGGACTACGGCGAGTTCATCAAGCAGGGCATCCCGGCCGGCGGCCTGTTCACCGGTGCCGAGGTGCTCAAGACCCCGGCGCAGGTGGCCAAGTGGGGCGGCCAGGCGGGCGTCGCCTACGACCCGAACTACCACCTGGCCGGGGACAACCTGGGCAACATCGACCGCAAGGCGCTGGACCGCAACTCCGACGCCCTGGCGTGGGTCACCGCGTCCTACGCGATCAGCACCGAGGACGTGAACGGCGTCCCGCCGCGCAAGTCCCGTGCGGCGGCGCGCGCTGCGGCGGCCAAGTCGCTGAGCGTCGAGTCGCACGACCACGACCACTCGCACGACGTCGTGGCGTAGTACGTCCTGCGCGGGGCCGGCTCCTCCGGGGGCCGGCCCCTGCGCGTCAGCAGCCCCCTCGCCGCTGCACACGCCGTCCGGAATCTCTTCCGCGACGCGCGGGGCGTGACCCGGTCAGCCGAGGTTGTCGGTTCCGAACGTGTCGCAGCGCGCCGGGTCGCCGGTGTCGTAGCCGAGGGTGTACCACTTCTGGCGCTGCGCGGACGTGCCGTGGGTGAACTGGGTCGTGTCGATCCGGCCGCCGCCGAGCTCCTTCTGGATGAAGTCGTCGCCGATCCGGGCCGCCGCGTCCAGCGCCGCCGCGATGTCGTCCTGGGTCACGCCGGTGATCAGCGGCTTGCCCGACGAGGTCGGCACGGTCGTGGCGTGGTTGGCCCACGCGCCCGCGTAGCAGTCCGCCTGGAGCTCCAGCCGCACCGAGTCCGACTTGGGGCCGCTGCGCGTGCGCACCCGGTCGGAGGTGCCCAGCAGGTTCTGGAGGTGGTGGCCGTACTCGTGGGCCAGCACGTAGGCCTCCACGAACGGGCCGCCGGTCGCGCCGAACTTCTGCTGCAGCTCCTGGAAGAAGACCAGGTCGATGTACACCTGCGCGTCCGCCGGGCAGTAGAACGGGCCCACCGCCGAGGTGGCGTTGCCACAGCGGGTCTGCACGCCGCCGGAGAAGAAGTTCGTCTGCGCCGGCTGGTAGGTGCGGCCGGAGCGGGCGAACTGGTCGGTCCAGTAGCCCTGGATCGAGTTGATGAACGCCACCGCGCGGCAGTCCGCGTTCTTGTTGGCGTCCGCGCCGGTCTTGCACTTGCTCTTGATGGCCTCGGAACCGACCTGCTGGCCGCGGCCCACGTCCTCGAAGCCCGCCCCGGTCGGCAGCTGGCCGCCGCCGCCGAGCTGGGAGAGCACGAAGTAGATGATCAGGCCCACGATGCCCAGGCCACCGCCGCCCAGCGCGACCCGGCCGCCGACCCCGCCGCCGCCACCCCGCAGGTCCGAGACCTGGGACGTGTCGAGTTCGGCGTCCTCGTTGAACTGCACCGCGTGTCCTCCAACCCAGGGCCCCACAAAGGCGGCACCACGATAACCGGGCGCGGCCGCGAATCGGGTTCCGCCACGAACACAGTTCCCCGCCCGCCCACGCCCCAACCCCACGCCACCGTCCGAGCGCCCGCACCACCTCGAACCCCGCCGGCCCGCTCTGCACCCCGCCGGCCCGCTGTTCATGCGCTTCGGCCGGCTCTCATTCGCTTCGGCCCGCGCCCGTCTCCGCTTCCGCCCGCTTTCGTGCGCCTTCGTGCGCGCTCGCCCGCTCTCGGCCACCCGTCGGCTTGGGTCCGCGCAAAGGCCCAGGTGCGGTTCCCGACATGGGGGCACCGCACCTGGGTTCTTACCTTGTGGAAGTGACTGACCCGGCCCGTCAGCGAGGTGGCGTGGACCCCGGCGGGTGCCGCCGTGCGAGACGGGCACCTGAGTCGTCCGTGGTCAACAGCGTCAAGCGCGTCGTTCACGCTCGCCGGCGCGTCGTTCACGCGTCGAAGCGCCGCGCGCTCGTCGAACCTCGGTGGAACCGCTCACGTTTCGCGATCAGGACGGTCTGCACCATCCCGCCCGCGGGGTCGCGGCCGAACGCGGATCGTCACAGCGAGGACTTCTCTGCACCGCACCACCTACCCCTTCCGGGCGTGCCGGCCGCGGCTGGAGGTCTCGCGTCGCCCGGCGGCAGGTCCTGCTTCGAGGATGCGCTTGATCGGCCCTCAGCACAACCGTTCACGCCAACCCTGAACTGGTGAAACCCGGACGGACCGTCGCAGTGGGACGGTGGTCGCGCGCCGTGGGCGGGACTGGCCCCGCCCACGGCGCGCGGTCGTCAGGCGACGGTGCTGATCCGGCCCAGGGCCGGCGGAGCGGTGTTCGGGTGCGCGCCCAGGTAGGCGCTGAAGGCGTCGAGGTCGATGCCGCCACCGGTGATGTCCGTGCCGCCGGTGAAGACGCTGAAGCCGTCACCGCCGCCCTGCAGGAACGAGTTGATCGTGACCCGGTAGCTCGCGGCCGGGTCCAGCGGCGTCCCGTTCAGGACCACGTCGGAGACCTTCGAGCCGATCGCGGCCGACGCCGACCACTTGTAGGTCAGGCCCGCGCTCGGCTGGAGGATGATCTGCCGCTGCGCGCCGTTGACGACCTGCCACTGCTGCTCCAGCGCTGCCTTGATCTGCGTGCCGGTCAGCGTGACCGTCTGGAGGATGTTGCCGAACGGCTGCACGGTGAACGTCTCGCCGTAGGTGACCACGCCGTTGCCCTCGCCCGCGGGCGAGGAGGCGTAGGTGAGGTCGGCCCGCACGCCGCCCGGGTTCATCAGCGCGAGCACCGCGCCGTTGCCGGTCGTGGCGGCCAGCTGCGAGTCGGCGATCAGGTTGCCCAGCGGCGACTCGCCCGCGGCGTTCTGCGCCCGCGGGACGTCCGCGGAGATGGTGCCCACCTGGCGGTTGGCGATCGGGCCGGACTTCGCCTTGGCCAGGTCGATCACGTCCTGGATGGCCGGGTCCCGGGTGACGTTCCTGGTCACCACGTGGTTCTTGGCCACGGTGGCCGAGCGGACGACGTCGCGGGTGCGCTTGTCGATCTTGACGTCCACCACGGACAGCTCGCGGCCGAACGCGAGGCCCTCGATGAACGGGCGCGGGTTGCCCGCGGGGTCGGTGACCACGCAGTTGTAGTGCTGGTGGCTGTGGCCGGAGAACACCACGTCGATCTTCGGCGAGACGCCCTCGGCGATGAGCTGGCCGGGACCCTTGTCCGCGCCCTTGCGGCAGTCGTCCGGACCGCCGCCGGTGGTGTTGTCGCCCTGGTGCACCAGCAGCACGATGGACTTGACGCCCAGCCAGTTGAGCAGGTCGGCGTACTGGTTGGCGGCCTTGATCTCGTCGCCGAACTTCAGCTCCTTGATCCCGTTCGGGTCGACCAGGATCGGCACGTCCTTGAGCGGCATGCCGATGAAGCCGATCGGCACGCCGTCGCGGAACTCCACCCAGAACGGCGGCAGCGCGGGCAGGCCGCTCTCGGCCAGGGTGACGTTCGCACCCAGGATCGGGAACTTGGCGCCGTCGTAGCGGTCCCGGAACTGGCAGCCGTCGGTCGGGTGGCAGCCGCCGTGCTGCACGCGCAGCAGTTCTCGGTAGCCCTCGTCGAACTCGTGGTTGCCGGCCGCCGTGGCGTCCATGCCCACCCGGTTCAGGAACTCCAGCGTCGGCTCGTCGTGGAACAGCGCGGAGACGATCGGCGACGCGCCGATCAGGTCGCCCTGGCCGACGATCACCGAGTTGCGCACCTGGGCCTGGAGGTCCTTGATGTGCGTCGCGTTGTAGGCCGCGCCGCCCGCCTCCACCTGGGTGCCGTCGGACAGCGTGACGCGCCCGGACGAGCCGGTCGGGGGCTCGATGTTGCCGTGCAGGTCGTTGATGCCGATCAACCGGACGTCGACCGTGCGCAGGGGCTTGTCGTCGGCCTGTGCCGGGGTCTGCGCGAGGGTGACGGCCAGCCCGGCCACGGCGCTGAGCGCCAGCGCGGCCGTGGTCCGCCTGAACGAGGTCATAACAGGGTCCTCCCCCTGACGGCGCCCCGGTAGGAGGGCGCACCAGGGCAGGGAGTTTGCCTTTCGGATCTGGCCGGCACCAGACATGCGTGTGGATCGTCCGTTAACGGAGATGTGCGGGCATAACCTGAGGAGGTGACGGATCAGGAACCCCGATGGCTCGACGACGGCGAGATGCGGGCGTGGCGCAGCTACGTGGTCGGCGCGTCCATGCTGGAGGACCGCCTGCACCGCGAACTGCAGGACCGCCACGACCTCTCGCTGGCCGACTACGAGGTGCTGGTGCGGCTGTCCGAACGGCGTGGCCTGCGGATGCGGATGTCGCAACTGGCCGACGAGGTGGCCTCCTCGAAGAGCCGGGTCTCGCACCAGGTGGCGAGGATGGAGCGCGAGGGCCTGCTGCGCCGCCGCGAGTGCCCGGAAGACGGCCGGGGCGTGTTCGCGGAACTGACCGAGAAGGGCGTGAAAACCCTGGAGGGCTCCGCACCGACCCACGTCCGAGGCGTGCGGGAGCACATGGTCGACCTGCTGACACGTGAGGAGCAGGAGGTCCTGGCGAAGGTCTTCGACCGGGTCATCACCCACCTGCGCGGCCTGGACGGGTAACCTGCTGGACCGCGACACCGGGAAGCGTGGCAGAGCGGCCGAATGCACCCGCCTTGAAAGCGGGAGACGGGAAACCGTCCGGGGGTTCAAATCCCTCCGCTTCCGCAGGTCAGAGGGGGTGCGACCCGTTCCGTGAGGGGTGGGCGCACCCCCTCGTGTAGCAACAGGTGTAGCAACGGCCTTGGAGGTCCGGTGCCGGCGCAGCGGACCTTTCGGATCCAGTACCGCGATCCATCACACGATCTGGTGGTCTCATCTCTGAGTGCCAACGCATACCCAGTGTCGCTTGGTATCGCTTGTCGGCGCAGCACCGGCAGTCGTGCCGCAACCTGGTCGGGAACGTCCGCACGTCCTGTGCGGAGAGCCGCTGATGTTTATTCTTGCCGATTCCGGCAACGGTGTGTCGCAGCACAACAGGTCCGTAGCCCTCAATAGCTCAGTTGTCCGCCGACACCGGGATGCCCGCGTCGGAATAGGTGGTCTCCTTCCGGAGCTTGCTCCGCGATCGTCCGACGACCTTGCCGAAACAGCGACCCGCTTGTTGTGCCCGGTGACGGTGAGCATCAAGGTCGCGTCGATCCACAGTCGTTCTTGCGCTGGCAGGCCGGGTCCTCCTCGTTCGACCACTTCGCTCGGGCCATCACGCGCGGCCTCCCCGATCAGCCGGGACGGGTAGTCCCCGACCGGACTCGCCGGAACGCGGCTGCGGTGGCCGATCTTGACCGACGTCAGATCGCCGGACCTGATCAAGTCGAACACCTTCGTCCGGCTGATCGGCAGCACGCGGGAGACTCTTCGGCGCAGTGGACTACGTCGCTCATCGATTCCCCACTTGATCAAGCGGCGTGCGGAATTGCCGAAATATCCGGTGGTGCACTAGGTCGGAGAGGGCGCGTGTGGTCTGCCCAGCGGACCTCCGCACCTCTCCGGGCAGCAACTGGGTCGACCGGTTCGTCCGCGAGCTTCCGCAGCGCCTCTCGCTTGCCCCAGTGGTCCGCTGGCGATTCGGCGACGAGCGAAGGCAGGAGTAGACCTCTCCGATCGATCGGTCATCGGCCGGGGCGAACACCAACTTGCTGCCGATCCGCTGAAGCGTTTGCGGTCCTTCCCGGGGCGCTCGACGCTCCAGTGCTCCCAGCGGCATGTCGTACCACCCCCTGCGGGCGCGGGAAGGGCCCGTGCGCTGGCAGCTCAACTGGGCGAGGCCGGGCGTCCTCGTGGCGGGTGGTCGTCGGGTGGTTGCGGATCGTGCACGTTTGTGAAGATTGTTCGTAAAGGACTGTCCAAAGCCGTCCCCGGTCAAGTACTTTCCCCTGCGAAAGATGTGTTTGGCCTGCTCGGCGGTTCGGGGACCGTCGCCGGCTACCGGTCCTAATTGGGGGGACATTTTCTTGTCCAATGGTGTTGCCGCGCGCCCTCGCGCGGCCAGACAGGTGCTGAGAACGACCACCGCGGCGTTGCTGGTGGCGGTTCTCGCGTTCGGTGCCCAGCCCGCTTGGGCGGACGACACCGGCACCGGCGCTCCGGCCACGACTCCCGTGGAAACCGTTGCGCCGCCCGAAAACCCGGCTCCCAGCGCGGAGCCGGAACCCAGCCCGGAGACCAACCCGGAGACCAACCCGGCGCCCGGCACGACCACGCCGGAAACGCCGGCCGGAACGCCCGAACCACCGGCTGCGACGCCTGAAGCGCCCGTGACCGAAGCGCCCCCGGCCGCGCCCGAAGCGCGGACGGAAAAGGCTCCGGCGCAAATCGGCGCGCAGGCCGCACCGGCCGACTTGCGGGTCACCGCCGCATTCGACCGGTCGGAGTACCTGCCGGGCTCCTTGCTGCCCATCACGGTCACCGTCGAGAACGTCGGCGGCACCACGGCCGAGCAGGTCCGGATCAACCGCGGCGGCAACGTGGGGCTGAACTCGGGCTGGGAGCTGTTCAACGAGACCTACACCCTCGCGCCCGGTGAGGTGCGGCGGTTCGACCTGGTCGGGCGCCAGTACGACCAGAACGGCACCCAGGCGGAGTTCTTCTTCTACGTCAACCACTCGCGCCCCGACCCGACGCCCGAGGACACGTCGGCGAAGGCCACCGCGAGCGTCCCGCAGCGGCGGGGCGCGATCTCCGGCGTGCTCTACACCGACGTCAACGCCAACGGCCGGTTCGACGCCGGCGAGCAGCGCGCGGGTGCCGAGTTCCGGATCGGCGGCGGCGCGCCGTCGACCCACCTGGCCGCCGTCACCGGCGCGAACGGCGAGTTCGCCTTCCCGGACGTGCCGACCGGCGACTACTACTTCACGCTGACCGACGCGACGATCGTGGTGCGGCCGGGCCACAGCACGTTCTCCGTGCGGGAGAACGCGACGACGGACCTGGCGATCCCGACCGCCCGCCCGGTCTCGGACTCGCTGACCGCGCGGATCGAGCTGGACCGCGACACCTACGGTCGCGGCGACCCGATCACCGTCAAGATCACGCTCACCAACACCGGCACCGCGACGCTGACCAACGTCATCGCGCTGTGCAACCAGGTTGGCGAGGACTCGACCCTGGGCAGCGGTCCGGGTTGGGCTCCGCTGCACCCGAAGGGCCCCGGCCTGACGATCGCCGCCGGTGAGTCCAAGGTGCTGGAGATCGCGGACGTCGTGCCGGACGCCGCTTACGAGGCCGGCTCCGTGCACGCGTACTGCAACTTCGGCAACAACGGCATCTACGACACGGGCTACGTGGGTGCGTCGGACCAGGCGAAGGTCCTCGGCGCACGCGGTTCCGCCAGGGGTGACCTGACCTACTACCCGCCGTCGGGCGCGCCGCAGAAGCTCGCCGACGTCGCGGTGCTCCTGGTCGACCGGTCGACCAAGGCCGTCGTCGCGCGGACGCGGTCGGACGTCAACGGCGCGTGGACGTTCCCGGACGTCCCGGTGGGCGACTACGACGTGCTCGTGATCGGCCCGTACAAGTCGCGCTACAACCACGGGTTCGTGGCGCGGGTGCACGCCGTCAACAGCCCGGGCTTGGGCTGCGCCCTCGTCGACGGTCCGATGGTCCAGGAGCCGCCCCAGGGGCCGAACCTGTCGGTCACCGCCTCGTTCGACAAGGCGTCCTACGAGCTCAGCGACCGGCCGAAGGTCACCGTCAAGGTCAAGAACACCGGCAACGCGACCGCCCGGTACTCCCGCTTCGAGCCTCAGACGAGCCTCAGCGACCTGTACTACAACCGGACCCAGTGGGGCGCGTTCCACGACGGCGGCGGTGCCACCCTCCAGCCCGGTGAGGAGCAGGTCGTCACGCTGACCGGCACCATCAGGGGTGAGCCCGAGTCGGTGCGCCTGAAGGGCCGGATCACGACGTCCGGGGACTTGGACGAGAGCGACAACGCGATCGACCTGGCCGCTCCGGTCATGCCCGCCACCGGTGACGCGGTCGCCCAGGTCTACGGCGACCTCGACGGGGACGGCGCGTACGACGACGGCGAAGGGCTGTCGGACGTGCAGATCACGATCGGGGGCGGCCGGCCGTACAAGTTGGTCACCGGTCGGACCGACGCCTCCGGCAGGTTCCGCCTGGACGACGTCCCCACCGGCAAGTACACCGTGCGGGTCCACGACGACAAGACCGGTTGGGTCCGCCAGGACGACGGCGAACTGGTCGTCGTCGCGGACCAGGAAACCCAGGCCCAGTACGGCATGGAGCGCCCGCTGTCCGACGAGCTGCACGCGTCGGTGGTCTTCGACCGCGACACCTACGGGCCCGACGACCAGGTGGTCGCCACCTTGACGCTGTCCAACAGCGGGTCGAAGAAGGCCCTGTTCAAGGCGTTCTGCGGTGGCGGGGAGATCCCGGCGCTGATGAACGACAGCGGCTGGGGACCGTTCGACTCGAACGGCGGTGCCGGCGTGGAACTGGAAGCCGGTGAGACCCGCGTCTTCACCTACACCGTTCCGCTGCCGAACTACGCGGCCGACTACGGCGTGTTCGACATGTCGTGCACGTTCGGCCCCGACCGCAACATCCGGGGTCTGCCCGAGACCCGGGAGTTCGCCCGCGTGCCGGGTGCGGTGTGGACGAAGTCCGGCCGTGTGATCACCAGGCCGACGCCGTACGAGCCGGTGCCCGTGCCGAACGTGACGATCGTGCTCACCGACTACTTCTCGAAGAAGCCGGTGGCGCGCACGGTGGCCGGTCCGGACGGGAGCTTCACGTTCTCGAACGTCCCGGTCGGTTTCTACACGCCGGTGATCGTCGGCCCGTGGAAGTTCAACGTCAACTGGGGCCCGGCCCCGTCCTTCCGGGTGATCCGGGGCGGCGCGACCACCGGGGACATCGACGTCGAACCCGGTCCCGAGGTCGGCGACCCGGGGAACTGGGAGGAGCCGCCGACCGGCGGCGGTGAGACCGGCGGCGGTGAGACCGGAGGCGGTGAGACCGGAGGCGGTGAGACCGGAGGCACGTCCGGCACGTCGGGCACCTCCGGCGGGTCCGGTGCCGAGGAGGCCCTCGCCGCGACCGGCGCGAGCGTCGTCGGGCTGGGCCTGATCGGGCTGCTGGTGCTGGCGTTCGGCGTCGGCACGCGTGTCGTCGGTCGCCGCCGCACGGTGTGACCTGAGCACGGTGTGACCTGAGCGGGGAAGGGGCGTGGCGCTGCCGCGCCCCTTTCGCGTGTCCGGGGCGCGGTGTCCGGGCCGGTGTCGTGGGAGCCACACCGCGACACCCGGCGCAGAGTGTTAGCGTCGCTAACCAAATGCGCTGAACGAGGGGACGTGGTCGTGACGACGTTGGAAGCGGTCCTCGTCGTCCTCGCCGGGGTGCTGGCGGGCGGCATCAACACCGTCGTCGGGTCCGGCACGCTGATCACCTTCCCGGTGCTGCTGGCGGTGGGGTTCCCGCCGGTCACCGCCAACGTGTCGAACAGCCTCGGGCTGGTGCCCGGCTCGTTCAGCGGGGCGATCGGCTACCGGCGCGAGCTGGTCGGCCAGGGGCCCCGGGTCAAGCGGCTGCTGCCCGCGTCGCTGCTCGGCGGCGTGCTCGGCGCGGTACTGCTGATCAAGCTGCCCGAGGACGCGTTCGCCGCGATCGTCCCGGTGCTGATCGCGATCGCCCTGGTGCTGGTCGTGCTCCAGCCGTGGCTCAACCGCAAGCTCGCCGAACGCGAGCGGCACGAGCACGGCGGCGTCGCGCTGTGGGTCGGCGTGTTCCTGGCCGGCATCTACGGCGGCTACTTCGGCGCGGCCCAGGGCGTGCTGGTGATGGGCCTGATGGGCGTGCTGATGAGCGAGCACATCCAGCGGATGAACGCCCTGAAGAACGTGCTGACCGCGTTCGTGAACCTCATCGCCGGCGTGCTGTTCATCTTCATCGCCGACGTCGCCTGGGACGCCGTGCTGCTGCTCGCGCTCGGCTCGGTCGTCGGCGGCCAGATCGGGGCGAAGGTCGGCCGCCGGCTCCCACCGGTCGTGCTGCGCGCGGTGATCGTGCTGGTGGGAGCCGTGGCCATCGTGCAGATCCTGACCCGGTGACCCGCGCCGACCAGTCGGCCGGGCCGATCGGTCGCAGGTCGGCCGGGTCGATCGGATCGATCGGTCGCGGGTCAGCCGGGTCGATCGGTCGCGGGTCAGCCGGTGAAGGTGCGGGCGGCGGCCAGGAAGGCGTCGTTCTCCTCGGGCTCGCCGATCGTCACCCGCGCGCCGTCGCCGACGAACGCGCGCACCACGACCTTGTGCTCCAGGCAGTGCTCGTTGAACGCCGCGGTCCGCTCACCCAGCGGCAGCCAGACGAAGTTCGCCTGGGTCACCGGCACCTCGAACCCGGCCGCCAGCAGCTCGGCGCGCACCCGGCCCCGCTCGGCCACGATCGCCCGGCACCGGACCATCAGCTCGTCCTCGGCGTCCAGCGACGCCAGGGCCGCGACCTGCGCCAGCGCGTTCACGCTGAACGGCACGTAGACCTTGCGCAGGGTCTCGGCCAGCTCCGGGGAGCCCACCGCGTACCCGACCCGCAGGCCGGCCAGGCCGTACGCCTTGGAGAAGGTCCGCAGCACCGCCACGTTGTCCCGCCCGGCCGCCCACTGCGCCTTGGCCAGCTCGACGCCGTCGGGCACGTCCGGGTCGTCCACGAACTCCTTGTACGCCTCGTCCAGCACGACCAGCGTCTCGGCCGGCACCTGCTCGATGAACCGCTCGATCTCGGCCCGCCGCAGCGCCGTCCCGGTCGGGTTGTTCGGGTTGCAGACGAACACCAGCCGGGTCTTGGGCGTGATCGCGGCGAGCATCGCGTCGAGGTCCAGGCCGTGCCCCGCGGTCAGCGGGACCCTGGTCTGGCCTGCGCCGACGACCGCGGTGATGATCGGGTAGGCCTCGAAGGACCGCCACGGGAACACCACCTCGTCGGCCTGCGTGCAGGTCGCCTGCACGAGCTGCTGGCACAGCGTCACCGAGCCGCAGCCCACCGCGACCTGGCCGGCGGGGACACCGAGCTTGTCGCCCAGCCGCGCCACGAGGTCGGTGGCGGCGGTGTCGGGGTAGCGGTTCACGGCGGTGGCCGCGTCCGCGATCGCCCGCACCACGCTGGGCAGCGGTCCGGCCGACACCTCGTTGCTGGCCAGCTTGATCGCTCCCGGGATGGTTTTGCCGGGGACGTAACTGGGTAGCGCGGAGAGGTCTGCGCGGGTTCGCACCGTCATCCGAGGACTCCTTCCGGTTCTGAGCTGGACGTTATCCCGCTCAAGACCCGGATGGGGCACAGCTGTCGTTCGGTTGCTCACGTTGACTGCCGTTCACCCCCACGTGGAAGGGTTGCCCCATGACACCTACCCGCACCGAGACGCTCTCGCTCACCGACGGCCGCTCCTTGCGGCTGACCGTCGCCGAGCCGGAGAACGTCGTGCGCGGCGGCCTGGTCGTGCTGCACGAGGCGCGCGGCGTGACCGACACCGTCCGCGGGCTGGTGAGCGGACTCGCCGCGGAGGGGTGGCTGGCCGTCGCGCCGCACCTGTACCGCGGCGCGGAGGACGAACCCGCGGACGTGGCGGAGCAGGTCAGCGAGCTGTCCGGGGAAAGCGTGCTGGCCGACACGGACGTCGCCTTCGTCTGGTTGGGACAGCAGGGCGTGAGCGCCGACCGGCTCGGTGTCATGGGCTTCGACCTGGGCGGATCGGTCGCGATGGTGGTTGCGGGAAGCCGAAGCATCGGCGCGGCGGTCACCGTCGGTGGCGGCGGCATCCTGGCGCCGCTGTCCGACGGGCTGCCGTCGCTGGTCGAGGTGGCCGAGGAACTGGCGTGCCCGTGGCTCGGGCTCTACGGCGACGACGACGCCGAGATCCCGTTCAGCGACGTGGACAAGCTCCGCGACGCCGCGGCGGCGGCACCGGTCGCCACGGACGTGGTCCGGTTCCGCGACACCAGCCACCGGTTCGACACCACGCCCGAGGCGAGCGCCGAGGCGTGGCAGCGGGCGCTGAACTGGTTCGACTCGCATCTGCGGTGATCGGCCACCCACGCGCGGCAGAGAGTCTTTCCAGCGGCTTGGAACCAGACGCCCTTCCCGGTACATCTAAGGGGAGCGTCCGGCACGCCGATGCGGGCGCTGCTGGGTAACGCGCGGCTCGGCTGGGGCGACGACCGCAGTGCAGGGGGTAACCATGAGCGACGGCAACACCGTTCCACTGACACAGCCCGCACCGGTCTCCACACCGCCACCGGTGCCGGTCGTGGACACCTCGACGACGCAGGTGATCACGCCGGACGTGCTGCCACCGCTGGTGCCCGCCGGGCCGCCGGTCGTGGCCCAGCCCGTCACGGCCCCGCCGGACGCCTTCACCGCGGTCCCGGCCCCACCGGTCGCGGGCACCCCGGTGCCGGTCCCACCGGTCGCGGCTCCACCGGGCGTGACCGCACCGGGCGTGACCACCGGCACGCCGGCTCCGGCGACGGACCCGGCCGCGACCCAGGTCGTGACCACCGACCCGGCCGGCGCGAACCCGGCCGCCGCGGTCCCGGCGGGGGCGAGCTTCACCGCCGCCGCGCAGACCGACCTGGCCAAGGCGACCACCGCGCTGGACGCGGTGGACAAGAACCAGGTGAAGCTCGACCTGGACAAGCAGGCCGTGCAGAGCCTGCTCAAGCTGATCACGCAGGCCCGCGGCCTGGTGGACAGCGTCCACACCAAGGCCGTGAACAGCCTCGACGTGGAGCTCCAGTTCGGCAAGAACTGGGTCGGCGAGGCGATCAGCCGCCGGCTGCGCGAGGTCGCGGTCGGCAACGACGCGTCCGCGGTGCGCGTGATCGGCGACTTCATGCAGGTGCTGTTCGAGGTCGAGGAGACCATCCGCGACGCGGCGCGCAACCTCGAAGACGCCGACGACGACGCGGCGAACGCCTTCAACTCGGCTGGGGAGGTCAGGGGCTCGTGAGCGACGACAGGCGCGGCGGCCGCGGTCACGGCAACCACGGCGGTCACGGTGGTGGCAACCACGGTGGTCACGGCGGCGGCAACCACGGCGGCGGCAACGGCGACGACAGGCACGAGCAGCCGCCCAGCCAGCTCGGCGAGAAGGTCGACTGGATGAAGTTCTCGCACCAGGACCTCTACAACATGGTGCACACCGGCGTCGACCTGAAGGCGGCCGGCTCCGCGCAGGCGGACTGGGCCGCGGTCGGCAAGGCGCTCGACGAGGTGCAGGGCCTGCTGGCCAAGGCGATCACCCAGTCCCAGCAGGCGTGGTCGGGCGAGTCCGCCGACCGGGCCCGCGAGGCGCTGGAGTCGGTGGAGAAGTGGGCGCTCAACACCAGCGGCCACGCCGACAACGTCGCCAAGTGCATCGGCGACGAGATCCAGCACGTGGAGACCGCGCGGCAGATGATGCCCGCGCCGTCGCCCGCGCCGCCCACCATCACGCCGGTCACCGGCGGTGTCACGCCGCCCGTGGGCACCCAGCCCGACACCCGCGCCGCGCTGGTCCAGCAGCAGCCCGCGTTCCGCGTGCCGTCGCACGGCGCCGGCGCGCAGCGGCTGATGGCCGACGACCGCGGCGGCGACCTGAGCGGCTTGCGGACCGTGCCCCCGGTCGCGCCGACCAGCCCGTTCGTCGGCCTGGAGAACGTGGCCGCGCCGGTCGTCGACTCGGTCGTGACGGCCGACGCCACGCACCGGCAGGCGGCCGAGGTGATGGCCCTGTTCCAGCAGAACTCCTACGCCGTCGACCGGACCGTGCCGTCGTTCAGCCCGCCGACCAACCCGGTCGCGCCGACGCCCCCGCCGGCCGTGGTCGTCACGCCCGGCCCGGTCGCCCCGCCGCCGCCGGACGGCGGTCCCGGCCCGGTGGTCGCCCCGACCCGGCCCGGACCGCAGGAGCGCGGCGCCACCACCCCGTCCCAGGGGCGCGGTGGCGGTGGCTCGTTCGGCCGCGGCGGGTTCGTCGGCGGCCGCGGCCCGATGCCCGTGCCGGTCGGCTCCGGTGGTGGTGGCGGAGGCGGTGGCCCCGCGCCGCTCGGTCCGCCCGGACTGGGCAGCGGCATCCTCAACGAGCGCTCGGGCGGGGCCAACCCCGGCGGCGTGACCAGCCAGTTCCAGGCCCCGAAGTCGGTCACGCCGCAGCACGGCATGATCGGCGCGGCCCCGATGGCCGCACCGCCGCCCGTCGCGTCCACCCCCGGTGGAGGTGGCAACGAGCGGAGCCGGCCGGGGTACCTGGAGGACGACGACAACGTGTTCGGCGTCGACCGCAAGGCAGCACCGCCGGTGATCGGCCTGTGACCGAGCGCGTCTTCCGGCTCAGCGCACTGGAGTTCTTCCTGCTCTGGCAGGCGGTCCACCGCGACGCCCACCCGGTCCCGCTCGGCACCAGGCACTACGGCCACACCCAGCAGGAGCGGGCGCGGTTGATCGAGACCGCGTCCCGCGACCTGTTCGCCCGCGGGCTGGGCACCGTGCAGCGGCCCGACGAGGAGCTGTACGGGGTCCTGCGCGGCCTGGCCGAGTTCGAGGTCGGCCTGGAGGTCGTGTTCACCATCAACGGCGAGCAGGCCCGCGGCCTGGCCACGGCCGCGTGGCACGGCGCGTTCGCGGGCCGGCTCGGCGACCAGGTGCAGGTCACCGGCTTCCGGCCGACCGCGCTGGCCTCGCGGACCGTGTCGACGCTGCCCGCCGCGCCGCCCGGCGGCGGCCGCTCGGTCAACGTCCGCTGGGAGGACTACCTGGCGGCGGGCCGGGCCGGCGTCGACGACGGCACCGAGGGCTTCCTCGACGTGCTGCGCGGCGTCGGGATGCGCGAGCCCGAGGCGAACACCCTGATGCGCGCCGTCACCACCCGCACCGGCGGCGGCCAGGTGGGCGTCATCGCCCGCAACCGGGCCGGCTACCTGCACCCGACGGGTGACGCCATCTCGTGGCTGGACACCGCCGACGGCCGGTACCTGGTGCGCCGCAACGACGCCTGGCTGGTGATCGCGCCGACCGACGCGGCCCGGCTGACCTCGGCCGTGGACGAGCTCGTGGCGATGGCGGGCCGCAAGCAGTAGTGGCGTCAGTAGTGGCGTCCGACTATCGGACCACCGATAATGTGTGGTTGGCGACTGTGGTTCCGCGCGCTCCGATGAGCTAGGAACGCAGGTATGACCGACACGCGTGCCGGCACCGTCGCCGGCGAGGCAGAGCTGCTGTGGCGTCCGCGCCCCGACCGGGTCGCCGACAGCCACCTGGCCGCGTTCCGCTCGTGGCTCGCCGCCGAGAAGGGCCTCGCCTTCACCGACTACCCCGAGCTGTGGGAGTGGTCGGTCACCGAGCTGGAAGCCTTCTGGGGTGCCGTCGCCGAGTACTTCGAGGTGGTGTTCCACAGCGAGCCCACCGCCGTGCTCACCGAGCGGGTGATGCCCGGCGCGCAGTGGTTCCCCGGTGCCACGCTCAACTACGCCGAGCACGCGCTGCGCCGGGACAGCGACGACCTGGCCGTGGTGTTCCACCGTGAGGACGGCCTGTCCTCGCAGCTCACCTACCGGCAGCTGCGGCGTCGCGTGGCCGCCGTGCGGGCCGGGCTGGTGGCGTCGGGGGTGCGGCGCGGCGACCGGGTCGTGGCGCTGGTGCCGAACTCGCCGGAGGCCCTGGTCGCGTTCCTGGCGGCGGCGTCGCTGGGGGCGGTGTGGTCGTCGTGCTCGCCGGACTTCGGCGCGCGGGCCATCGCCGACCGGTTCACCCAGATCGAGCCGACCGTGCTGATCGCCGTCGACGGGTACCGGTACAACGGGCGCGGGTTCGACGTGCGGCCGACCGTCGAGCAGCTGCGGTCGGCGATCCCGTCGCTCAAGGCCACCGTCCTCATCGACTACCTGGGCGGCACGCTGCCCGGCACGGTCGCCTGGGACGCGCTGCTGGCCGAGCACGCCGACGCCGAGCTGACCTTCGAGCCGGTCCCGTTCGACCACCCGCTGTGGGTCCTGTACTCGTCGGGGACCACCGGTCTGCCCAAGGGGATCGTGCAGGGGCACGGCGGGATCGTGCTGGAACACCTGAAGATGCTCGCCCTGCACAGCGACCTGGGGCCGGGGGACAAGTTCTTCTGGTTCACCACGACCGGCTGGATGATGTGGAACTTCCTGGTGTCCGGGTTGCTGGTCGGCACCACGATCGTCCTGTTCGACGGCAGCCCCGCGCACCCCGACCTGTCGGTGCTGTGGCACCTGGCGGAGCAGCACCGGGTGACGTACTTCGGGACGTCCGCGCCGTACATCCAGTCGTGCCTCAAAGAGGGCCTGAAGCCCGCGGAGCGCTACGACCTCACCGCGCTGCGGGTGGTGGGCTCGACCGGGGCCCCGCTGACGCCCGAGGGCTTCCGGTGGATCGCCGACGCCATCGGCGAAGACGTACAGATCGCGTCCGTGTCCGGCGGGACGGACCTGTGCACGGCGTTCGTGGCGGCGTCCCCGGACCGCCCGGTGTGGCTGGGCGAACTCTCCTGCCGGGCCCTGGGCGCGTCGGTGCACGCGTACGACGAGCAGGGGACACCGGTCGTGGACCAGGTGGGGGAGCTGGTGATCACCGAGCCCATGCCGTCCATGCCGGTCTTCTTCTGGGGCGACGAGGACGGCGCGAAGCTCCACGAGGCGTACTTCGGCACGTACCCCGGCGTGTGGCGGCACGGCGACTGGATCCGCATCACGCCAAGGGGTTCGGCGGTCATCTACGGCCGCAGCGACTCCACCCTGAACCGCGGCGGTGTCCGCATGGGCACCAGCGAGTTCTACCGCGTGGTGGAGGGCTTGGAAGGCGTGGCCGACTCGCTGGTGATCGACACGTCCGGCGCGGGCCGGACCGACGGCGAACTCCTGTGCTTCCTGGTGTTGGCGGAAGGGGTGGCGTTGGCGGACCTGGAACCGACCCTGAAGAAGGAACTCAGGACGAACCTGTCCCCGAGACACGTCCCGGACCGGTTCGTGGCCGTGGCGGAGATCCCCAGGACCCTCAACGGCAAGAAGTGCGAGGTCCCGGTCAAGAAGATCCTGGCCGGCACCCCACCCGACCAGGCCGTGAGCCGAGACGCCCTGCGCAACCCCGACGCCCTGACCCCGTTCCTGACCCTGGCCACGACGTGATCCCGGATTCGCACCGAGACCTACGCCACAAGACGCCCTCCTGAACCCCCGATGAACACCCTCCACACCCCGTCTGACCAGCGCGGACGGGGGTGGGAGGGGGGCGTTTTGCCACGCCGGCACCGACCTGTGTAACCTATGCGTCGTAGCCGAGGGCTCCGGGAGGCTTCGCCTAGTCTGGTCTATGGCGCCGCACTGCTAATGCGGTTTGGGTTCACCCCCATCCCGGGTTCAAATCCCGGAGCCTCCGCAACACCCGGCTTCGGCCAGGTGACAACTGAAAATCGATGCGCTCGTAGCTCAACGGATAGAGCATCTGACTACGGATCAGAAGGTTGCAGGTTCGAATCCTGCCGAGCGCGCAGGGGAGGGGCGGTGCCAGTCGGCACCGCCCCTCTGGGTTTCAAATCGGGTCTCACTTGTACCTGTTCCGGCCTGGTTCACGACCTCGGCAAGGCAAGCCCGGCATGGCAAAGTCAGGCGGGTACCACCACCCCGGCCGCACCTCCTTCGGCATCGTCCGGGAACACCTCGGCCAGCCGTTCCCGCCAACGCGGCGGCAACATCTCGGCCAGGTGCCGGATCGCGACCCGGTGCTCTGCGGTGAGGTCCGAGCTGTCTTCTTCCTCTGCCGCCCACAGCAGCCTGCCCACCTGGTCGGCGATTCCCCGGCGGATCGCGTCCGGGACGTGGATGTACCGGCCTGCCATCTGCGACGCGGAACCCGGTGACCAGCCCATCACGTCGGCAATCGCCCGGAGCGGCACGTTCAGTACCAGCAACATGGTGGCGGCAGTGTGGCGCGCGTCGTGCAGGCGGGCGTCACGGACGTTCGCCGCTTCCAGCAGTGATTTCCACTCGTCATGGTCGGCACGCGGATCGAGCGGTTTCCCGGTCGGCTGCGTGAACATCCAACCGCCCGCCTGCCACAGGTCGCCGGCGGCAATGCGATCGTCGTCCTGTTCCTCGTCGTGCGTGCGCAGCCAGTCCAACAGCGATTCCGGCACGTTGACCACGCGGCGACCGGCGCGTGACTTCACCTCGGTCACCACCAGACCGCCCTCCCGCCGGTCAGGACAATTACGGGCGTGCCCGACACAGTCCGAGGTGCACGGCGGCGGGCAGCTGCGGGAGTGCCGGTTGCAGTTCTTCGGGCACGGCGTGACCTTGTGGTGCTTCGTCGCGCATTTCGCCGCGTCTGCGCACCCGTGCCGCCAGGTGTGGCGCTGCAACGCGCGACGGATCGTCAACATGCCGGTACTCGTGTCGAGATCGGTCCACTTCAGCCCGAGTGCTTCTCCGCGTCGCAGGCCCAGCGCAACGGCGAACCGAACACCGTTGCGGCGTTGTAAATGAGGGCAGGTTCAGACGGTCGTAGCATGTGATCTTGGGTTCGGTGGGGAAGGATCGCCCGCCGTGCGTCGGATGTTGACGTTGGCCGATCGGGAGGAGATCTCCCGTGGACTGGCCGAGTCGTTGGAATATAAGGAGATCGCGGTTCGGATCGGTCGTGACGCCTCGGTCGTGTCGCGGGACGTGGCCCGACACGGCGGTCGCGACGGGTACCGGGCGGTGATGGCCGACCGGGCCGCGGAAACCGCCCGGTCGAGGCCGAAGTCTCTGGCGGTGGACCGCGATCCGGTGCTGCGGATGCGGGTGGCGGGGCTGTTGCGGGCGGGTTGGTCACCGGCGTCGATCGCGGGCCGGTTGGCACGGGGCGAGGACGGCGAGGACGCTGTGCGGGTGAGCCACGAGGCCGTCTACCAGTGGGTCTACGCCCAACCGGTCGCCACCCTGAACCGGGAGTTGATCGCGCTGCGGACCGGCCGCACGGCACGCCGCGGGCCGCGTCCGGCACCGGCGCCACGCATCCGCGAGCCCCGTTACCTGGACGAACGTCCCGCCGAGGCCGACGACCGGGCCGTGCCCGGTCACTGGGAAGGCGACCTGGTCATCGGCAAGGGCGGCCGCAGCGCGGTGGCCACGCTGGTCGAGCGCACCAGCCGCTTCCTGCTCCTGGTCCCGCTGCGCGGACGCGACTCGCTCACCGTCACCGACGCGATCATCGCCGCCGTCGGAGACCTCCCGACCTCCATCAAACGCTCCCTGACCTGGGACTGCGGCTCCGAGATGGCCCTGCACAAACAGGTGACCGCCACCGGGCTGCCAGTCTTCTTCGCCCACCCGCACTCACCGTGGGAACGCGGCAGCAACGAGAACCTCAACCGCATCGTCCGCGAGTTCCTGCCCAAGGGCGTCGACATCCCCTCCGACCCACGCTACCTCGCCGCCATCGCCGCCGAGATCAACGACCGACCCCGTAAGATCCACGACTGGAGAAAACCCAGCGAGGTATTCACCGAACTCCTCGAAGCAGATGCTCCCACCGACTGAACTCGCCGAGTCGTGCACCTGTAGCCTCTCATGGCATAAGTGGCGAAGTGCAGTACACCGCTGACCGGGTAAGATTTCTCCGCCGAAAGTTCGGCTGGCGAGTGTGGGCGACCATCGTGATCGGAAGCGCACTCACGATCTTTTTTCTAGGCATTGTGCCGGTAATGGCTCTTTATTCACGGTATGACATGGCTACAAGAATGGGGGTTGTGCAGGCATCGACCTCGTGGTGGGCGGCGATACTTGCCCTGGTGGCATCGGTTATTGCTTTGATGGCATATCGCAATAGCGTTCAGCGACCGAATCTTAGATTGCGCGCACGAAATAGTCTCAACGTAGTGAATTTCACTTTGACCAATGCTGGAAGCGCGGGTGCCTTGAGGCCGGCAATGCGCGTACGTATCGGAAATGAAGGCCTTATTCGCGACGCTGTGAGCGCTGAGTCGGGGTGGCAGTACGAGGACTTTATGCAAGACGGGTACTATGCGACTCTTGCCTGGTACGGGGAAAGTGTCACGGTGCATCCAGGTTTCGAGTTTCATCTGCCGCCAATAGTGTTTGACTCGGTGATGCTTGAACCGCCTCGACAGTGGCCCGTGTCTGTCATTTGGGCATGTGAAGGTGAGTCACTCAAAGAGCAAGAATTTAAGTTCGATATTCCTTCGGCGCGATGATGTGCCTAGCTCGGAATGGGACGGGGGTAGCTCGCGGTACACCTTCGGTCTAATCTATCACCTTCCTGAGGGGGAAGGTTTTACCAATTAGCCCTGAGAGTGTCGCGAGTTCGCCCGGACTTGGGAGTCCTTTCTGGGCTGAATGTTTCGATGCCTAGATCGCTGCGAGCCGCTCGCAGAAAGCGCGTGATTCCTTCTTCCCACTCCGAAATGAGGAGTTTGATTTGCTTATCGTCCATACAGTCGCTCGCCGACTTTTTCCCCAACTCTTCGATCCGGTCCGCTGCTCTGTTCAGAATGTCCGCTAGTTCCCCCAGCCATTCTGCTGTTACATCGTCCGCAAAGAGGCGCATCTGTGCGACTGGCACGGCCTCAATCTCGCGCGCAAGTGTTCTCATCTCGTGCGGGCGGATCAGAGGTGGTACTTTCTGTAGTACCTTCATGCACTCAAGGTACGCATCTTTTCGTAGGTCGATTATTTTCATGTTGCGCGCATGCCGCGCTGCGGTATGCGGATTGATCAGCGCTCCTGCAAGCGTGCCAATCACGCCGACCGAAGCACCGATTAGAGCGGCGGTGGGAGCGTCCATGTGTGGAGTCTTCCAGTACGTAGACCAGAAGCGAGATAGCACCTCACCTCCGGAAGGTAGTGTCGCGGTCCAGCGGAACAGGCAGGACAGCTGTCGCGCGAGCTGTCTCAGACTTGGCGGAGGGAACCGGGCGAGCTAGGCCAGGGAGGTAGGCACCCGCCGGTGGGCCGGTTCGGGACGGTCGCCGCACCACCGGACGATCTTCCCTGGTGGTGGTCGCCGCTGGCCAGGCCGGGGAAGTTGGCCAGGGAGGCGGTCAGGGGAAAATCCCTGGCCCCCGGCGGGGTCCCTGCCTGGTTCCCTGCGGCTTCGCTGCCGTCACGGCGAGGTGGTCTAGGGGCTAGGGGGCAGTTCAGGGTGCCTGTGAGTGCCTAGGCGGGCCTCTAGATCTAGAGGGAGCCGGGGTCTAGGGCTAGAGACGCTAGCGGCCCGGCCAGCGGCGGTCGGAGAGCCTAGACGATGGCCCTGGAACTAGGGGCTCCGGTGCTAGCCGGCCGTGGCCGTGGACACGCCACAAGCGGCTGGACCACTCTCATGCCCAGCGGCGTCGAGTCCCGGGCGAACACCGGCGGTCTACCTCGCCAGCGTGGACCAGTTGCTTGTGTCCCTCGCAAGACCGCGCGCAAGCGGCCAGCCGCCTCCATCAGGCAGGGGAGGAAGACGCCGGGGGAGTACGACCCCGCTTTCGGAGGGTTCCGGTCGACCACAGCCGTGAACGGTTGATCTTCCCCAGCGTGGATCGTTCCAGGTGGTCCCGGGGAAGTAGGTCGGGGGAGGACGCGGGGGAATTCCCCCGGCTTCCGTTGCTCCCCGACTACTTCCCTCGCTGCTTCCCCACGTGCCAGGGCTCCCCGCCCGTTTCGCGTGCCGGTGGTCTGCTTCTCCCGCCGTCGTCCGGCGCGTTGCGGCACCTACTACAGCCCTTCTCCCCTTCTCAGGATCGAAAAACAAACCCGCAAACCCGCAACACGAGATGGGCACAGCTTCTGACCTGGGCAGACAGGGCGCGGGTCTGGGTGCGGGTTTGGCCGATCCGGCGGGTTTGAAACCCGCACCCAAACCCGCCACACCACGGCGCTCACCCGACAAGCCCCCCACTACCCCCGCGCGGGCTAGTAGGGCCGTCCTTCGACCTCCTCCCGCACCGGCACGGCCCGGTGCGGGTTTGCGGATGTGGCACCGGGTTTGACGCGGGTTTGCCCCGCACCCCAAAACCGCACCCGTCACCACAGGTCACAGCCCTTCACCGGCCCGATCGGCGGGTTTGCGGGTTCGACCCGCCCGGAGCCCAGGGCCGACCGACCCCGGTCGATGATCAGCTGGCTGGCCAGCAGGTGTAGCCGGAGAGGGTGCTGCCCTCTGCGTAGCCCTCATTGCAGGTGTACGTCCGGCGAGAATCCTTGACGTTGAACCGCTCCTCGATATCGCCTTGCGGCAGAGAGCGACAGTTGTGCGCCTCCAGATCGCCGCCGCCGCCGCCGTAGTAGATCTGTCCGCAGTTGTACGTCGGATACATCAGCCTGGGCGCGGGTTCGGCCTGGGCGGGCAGCACCGCCAACGACACGGTCACCGCACCGGCGGCGAGCAACGCGGCGGCAAGCCTGCGGGTCACATCTCGCATGATCACCCCCTGTCCGTGACACCGGCCCCGCAACACGCGGGGCACGGCAACCGGGACACCCCGTCCCGGTCCCTCGACCTCACCACCGACGCGCCACCTCCACCGGCCGATAGCGGCGAGATCCATCCACGCGGGTGGACCCACCACCACCGTCGGGTGACCGGCCGTTCACGGCACGGAAATCGGCATCGTCCGCAGTGCCCGCAACGGCCCGGTTTCACGAGAAGTGACAGCGTGGTCCCGGACCGGAAACACCAGGGCGGGACGAGGGACGCGCCGGGAGCTGTCCCACCTGTCCCCACCTGTCTTGCCATGGTCACTGGGCAGCACGAACGGGCGGGACACCGGAGCGCCGGCCTGTCCCGCCCGCGCACCGGCAGTGCTCCGGCCCGGGAAACGGGGACGCACGGCGGGACAGGGACGCACACATCCGCCCACGGGCCGATCCAAGGCGGACCCGGGAACAAGGTCTCAAACCGGGTCTCAGCCCGTCCCCGTTCGGTCACGTCCGAACCGTTGCAGCAATCGCACTGACCAGCGCAAACGGACCCTGGCGCACCCCGGCGAACGGTTGTCCCGGGAACTACGGATCAGAAGGTTGCAGGTTCGAATCCTGCCGAGCGCGCCAGCTCAGGGCCCCTGTGGAGAAGTTTCCACAGGGGCCCTGACCGCATTCGTGACCGCAGTTCACTCTTCGGCGGCCTCATCGAACGTGATTGCGCCAGTTCCGCCCGACTTCGGCTCACAGCGGTCGGGATAAGCAGGCCGGGCTTTTTCGTAGGCCGTCCTCCACCGGTGGACCTTTGCGGCGGGCACTGTGTGCGTTGTTGCTGCGTGGGCTTCGCGACGGGAGATTGCAGGCCGGCTCGGGGAGGGCCGGGGGGTCCCGGAGACTCAGGGGAGCTATCCCAGTTGGTCGCGGCGGCGGGTGAGGTAGGCGGTTTCGGCGGTGTTGCCGGCCAGTGTGATGGCTTTGTCGTATGCCGCGCGTGACTCCTGGCTTCGGCCCAGTCGGCGCAGCAGGTCGGCGCGGGTGGCGTGGTAGGCGTGGTAGGCGGCCAGGTCGGGTTCCAGGCGGTCGACGGTTGCCAGGGCCACCTCCGGTCCGTCGAGTTCCGCGACGGCGATCGCCCGGTTGAGGGCGACGATCGGTGACGGGTCGAGGCGGACCAGCTGGTTGTAGAGGGCGACGACCTGGGACCAGTCGGTGTCGCGGATGTCGCGGGCGGAGGTGTGCACGGCGTTGATCGCGGCGAGGATCTGGTAGCGGCCCGGCGCGACCCCCGCGGCCAGGCATTCGCGGACCAGGCGGTGGCCCTCGGCCACCAGGGCCTGGTCCCAGGACCCGCGGTCCTGCTCGTCCAGGGCGACCAGTTCGCCGTCGGCCGAGAGCCGGGCGGTGCGGCGGGCCTCGATGAGCAGCATCAGGGCCAGCAGCCCGGCCACCTCGCCGTCGGCCGGCAGCAGGGCGCGGACCAGGCGGGTGAGCCGGATCGCCTCGGCGGTCAGCTCGTGGCGCACCGGGTCGGTGTCGGGGCCGGTCGCCAGGTAGCCCTCGTTGAACACCAGGAACAGGACGGCGAGCACGCCGGAGACGCGGGCGGCGAGGTCTTCGGCGGCCGGTACCCGGTACGGGATGCGGGCCGCTTTGATCTTGGCCTTGGCGCGGGTGATCCGCTGCCCCATCGCGCTCTCGGCCACCAGGAAGGCGCGGGCGATCTCGGGCACGGTCAGCCCGCCGAGCAGGCGCAGCGTCAGCGCCACGCGGGTCTCCACGGCCAGCGCCGGGTGGCAGCAGGTGAAGATCAGCCGGAGCCGGTCGTCGTCGATGGCGCCGAGCGGCTCGGGTGGGGTGTCGTCGTGCAGCATCCGGGCCTCCTCGTGCTTGTCGTCGCGCTTGTGCTCGCGCCGGATCCGGTCGATGGCCTTGCGGTTGGCGGTGGTGGTCAGCCAGCCGCCGGGGTTGGCCGGCACGCCGTCGGCCGGCCACCGCTCGACGGCGGTCGCGAACGCCTCGGCGGCGGCCTCCTCGGCGATGTCGAGGTCGCCGAAGCGCCTGGCCAGCACGGCGACGACCCGCGCCCACTCCTCGTGGTGGGCGCGGGTGACCGCTTCCTCGACGTTTACCGGAACGGCCGGACCTCGATCTTGCGGTCGCAGACCTTGGACGCCTCGGTGGCGAGCTTGAGCGCCACGTCCAGATCCGGGGCCTCCCACACCCAGACGCCGGCGAGGTACTCCTTCGACTCCACGAACGGCCCGTCGCTGAACACCGCCCGCTCGCCCCGGTTGTCGACCACCGTGGCCGCGTCGGTGTCGGCGAGCCCGCCCGCGAACACCCAGTAGCCCTCGGCGATCAACCGTTCGTTGAACGCGCTGATGGCGGGCTGCCGGTCCGTGCTGCCGGGGTTGTCCTTGTCGTCTATCACGGAAACCAGGTACTGCATCGGAAGATCCTCTCCTGTGCTGCCGGGGCACCGGGTGCCGGTCGGGGACTTCAGGCCGTCGCGTAGTGCGGGCGTCCGGCCGGCCGGTGGACCTGGATCATCACGCCCTTCGTGTCGACCCGCGCCTCGACCAGGTCGAGCGCGAGGTCCGGGCCGGTCTCGGGGAACAGCCGCGCGCCCTGGCCGATGACCACCGGGACCACGATCAGGGTCATCTCGTCGACCAGGTCGTTCGCCAGCAGCCACCGGACCAGGCTGCCACTGCCGTGCACCTGGAGCTCGCCGCCGGGCTTGGCCTTGAGGTCCGCGATGGCGGTCGCGAGGTCGTCGGACAGGACGGTGGTGCCCGACCAGGCCGGATCGGCGAGCGTGGTCGACGCCACGTACTTGGGCCGCGTGTTCAACGCCCGCAGGATGGGCTCCCAGCCCGGGACGTCCTCGACCGCCCAGGTCCCCCACGAACCGGCGAACAGCTCGAAGGTCCGCCGGCCGAACAGGAACGCCTCCGCGTTGTCGTAGGTCTGCGCGATGAACGCCCTGGTGTCGTCGTCAGCCGCTCCCAGAACCCACCCGCCGCGCACGAACCCGCCCCGGCGGTCCTCCTCCGTCGTGCCGCCGTTGCCCTGCATCACGCCGTCGAGGGTCACCTGGGTCATGGTCGTCAGCTTCATCGCGGTTCCTCCACCTCGGCACCGCCCCTCGTGGGCGGCCTCACCCCTCCTACGAACGCCGCCGCCCCGATCCGACAGACTTCTTCGAAGAACTTTCGGCGCGTGTCCCGGTCAGTAGCGCGCGCGGGTGCACGACGACGCCCCGGCGCGACGGCGGCCACCCCGGCGCGACGGCCGCCGCTCCCGTCCCGAGGTCGTCTGCGGCGTCCAGCCGCGCAGGCCCGAGCCGCCGAGGTGACGTTGTGGTCGAGCGGCCCGGGGTTCCTGTTCGGCGACCAGGTCCACGAGCACCAGGCGGGCCAGTACCTCGGTCACGGCGGACCTGCCGGTCACCGGGCACTACCTGGGCACGCCGCCGCTGGGCTGGGCCTGGTGCTGCGGCCGGCGGCCATCGCGGAGCCGGTGGTGGCCGCGCCGTCGCCGCGGACCAGGGTGCTGACCGGGCCGCCCGCGATGGCCACCGGCGAGGCCGACGTCGACCTGTCCGGCGCGCCGCCCGGCCAGGACGCCGCCAGCCTGCGCGCCGACGCACTGCCGCACCTGCCCCGAGTTCTCGTTTTCGGGGTGGTGCCGGCGCTACCCCGTCGGGGTGTTGGCTGGATTCTCGTTGTCCCCGTTGGGTTTCTAGGGTCGAGAGGAGCGAGCGCCCGGCCGCGGGCCCGGGAAGGGACCGGGTTCCGGGGCGGGCACAAGGGGAGTGCGATGAAGACGAGTGTGCGACGGGTCGGGGCCGCGGCCCTCACGTTGGCGTTGCTGACCGGGATCGCCGGGCAGGCGGGGGCGTCGGAGGAGGACCCCTCCGCGCAGACCTCGCGGCACCGCACCGAGTTGCGCCAGGCCATGGACGACGTCGTGGCGGCCGGCGGGGCCGGCGTGGTGGTGCGGGTCCACGACCGGCGCGGGGACTGGGCCGGGAGTGCCGGGGTGGCCGAGCTGGGCAAGCCGGGCAAGCCCGGCGCGGACTGGAGCTTCCGGGCCGGGAGCATCACGAAGGTGTTCGTCGCCACGGTGGTGCTGCAACTCGTGGACGAGGGCAGGGTCGAGCTGGACGAGTCCGCCGCCCACTACCTGCCCGGCTACGGGCTCGACCGCCGGATCACCGTCCGCATGCTGCTCCAGCACACCAGCGGCCTCTACAACTACACCGGCGACGCCAAGGCCGACGGCACGCCGGACCCGGGAATCCCGATCTGGGGCCAGGACTACGTCGACAACATGTTCCGCACCTACCGGGCGGAGGACCTGGTCCGGTCCGCGCTGGCCAAGCCCGCGCGGTTCGAGCCCGGCGCCCGGCACTCGTACTCCAACACCAACTACGCGCTGGCGGGCCTGCTGATCGAGAAGGTCTCCCGGACCGACTACGCCACCCAGGTCGAGCGCCGCATCCTCAAGCCGCTCCGGCTGCGCGGCACCAGCCTGCCGGGCACCAGGACCGGGATCCCCGGCCCCAACGCCCACAGCTACATCGCCTACCGGCACGAGGGCCGGCTCAAGGTGGTGGACGGCACCACGATGAACCCGTCGTGGGCCGGTGCCGCCGGCGAGATCATCTCCAGCACCGAGGACCTCGACACGTTCATCGACTCGCTCGTCGGGGGCCGGCTGCTGTCGTCCCGCTCGCTGGCCGAGATGCGCAGGACGGTGCCGACGGCCGGCGTCGACCGCGTCGGGCTCGGGCTGTTCGAGTACCGGTTCACGCCGGACTGCGCGGCGATCGGTCACACCGGCGGCACCCAGAGCGTGACGTCCTACCTGTTCACCACGCCCGATCGCACCAAGCGGGTCGAGTTCTCGATCACCCACGGCGTGCTGGACGGCGGGGATCCCGCGTCCCGCGAGAAGTTCGACGCGGCGCACCGGAAGCTCGCGACCGTCGCCCTGTGCGGCACCGCCGGGTAGCGTCCCGTCCGGGAGATACCCGTTGTGGGCCTTGACATCCCGTGCGTTGATCGGCGGTTCGGCAGCGTTGTTCGGCTGACTGGAGCAACGTCGCCGCCCGCACGGGCGGAGTTCGCCGCCCGGTGGATCTTCTTCGGCTAATGCGAGTGTGCTGCCGCGCCGGAATCCCTAGAGTCGACCATGGTTCGCGCGAACCTCTCGTAGTTCCAGTACCTGCATGAGGGGAACCAGGCATGGGAGAGTTCGGCGCGCCCTGGAGACGGTTGGCCGGCGTGGGTATCGCCACGGCCGCGGTCGTGGCGTTGAGCGTGGTGCCGGCTTCGGCACAGGGGGGCACAATCTCGGGCGCGGACAGCGCGGACGCTGTCGCGGACAACTACATCGTGGTCCTCAAGGACCGCGCGGGGATCGAGGCCGCCTCGACCCGTGAAGGCGTCGAGGTCACCCGCCGCTACGAGAAGGTGGTCGACGGGTTCTCGGCGACCATGACCGCGGAGGTGGCGCGGTCGTTGGCCGCGGACCCGTCGGTCGCCTCGGTGGTGCAGGACCAGGTGGTGCGCAAGTACGACGTGCAGCCGACCCCGCCGTCGTGGGGGCTCGACCGGCTCGACCAGCGCAGCCGGCCGCTGGACAGCCAGTACGCCTACCAGAACGACGGCGGCGGCGCGCACGTCTACGTGCTCGACACCGGCATCCGGACCTCGCACGTCCAGTTCGGTGGTCGGGCGACGTTCGACCACAACTCGATCGACACGAACAACACCGACTGCCACGGGCACGGCACGCACGTCGCGGGCACCGTCGGCGGCAAGGACGTCGGTGTCGCCAAGGGCGTCCGGCTGCACGCCGTGAAGGTGCTGAACTGCGCGGGCAGCGGCACGCTCGCCAGCGTCATCGGCGGCCTGGACTGGGTGGTGGCCAACAAGGTCAGCCCGGCCGTGGTGAACATGAGCCTCGGCGGTGCGGCCAACGAGCTGCTGGACACGGCGGTGAACAAGACGATCGCCGCCGGGGTCACCGTCGTCGTGGCGGCCGGCAACGGCAACGCGGACGCGTGCAACGACTCGCCCGCCCGCGTGCCGAACGCCATCACGGTGGCGGCGTCGGACCGGAACGACGCGCAGGCGGGCTTCTCCAACTTCGGTGCGTGCGTCGACCTGTACGCGCCGGGCGTGGAGATCGTCTCCGCGTCGATCGACGATGACGACGACCTCGTCGACGCGGACGGCACGTCGATGGCGTCCCCGCACGTCGCGGGTGTCGCCGCCCTCTACCTGAAGTCGCAGCCGGGTGCCACCCCGGCGGCGGTCCGGGACGCGGTTATCGCGGCCGGGACCGGGAACAAGATCACCAACGCGACGCCGGGCACGGCGAACGTCCTGCTGCACTCCGGTGTCGTCCAGACGGCCCCGACGCGGCCGGACTGGCTGATCCACGGTGAGGAGCTGCTGCGCGGCCAATCCCGCACGTCGGCCGACGGCGAGTACCTCCTGGTGCTCCAGAACGACGGCAACCTGGTGCTCTACAACCGCGCCGGCGTGGCGCAGTGGTCCACGGACACCTGGGGCACCGACGCGTCCCGCCTGTACCTTCAGTACGACGGCAACCTGGTGCTGTACTCCGACGCCGGGGCGGTGAAGTGGTCGACCCGCACGCCGGGTTCGGCGGCTGACCGGCTCGCGGTGCAGGAGGACGGCAACGTGGTGCTGTACGGCCCGACCTACCAGGTCTTCTGGCACCGCAAGCAGTAGCAGTACCGGTTCCACCCTGTGCGGACATCGTGCCGGGGTCGCTGCGGCGACCCCGGCACGACTGCGTTCCGACCCCGGCGATGTAAAGAACGCTTGACACGGTGTCGTGGCTGCTTGACACTGGCCATGTCAAAGATGCTTTACACGGGGAGGGAAGTTGTCATACGAGGAGAAGGGGACGTGGGTCTACCTGGTGGTCAGCCTGGTGACCTACGCCGCCTACCTGATCCGGCTGGTCGACCTGGCCGCCGGCGGGGCGCTGGCGGACGCGCCCTACACCGGGGCGCTGCTGTGGGCGGTCGGCGTCTCGATCGCGCTGTCGGTCGTCGGCCGGGTGGGGTTCGAGATCGTCAAGCCCAGCGAACGGCGCACCGGCGACGTGCGGGACAAGGAGGTCAACCGGCGCGGGGAGTACGTCGGCGGGCTGCTGGTGACCATCGGCATGGTGCTGCCGTTCGCGTTGGCCGTGGTCGAGGCGCGGCACTTCTGGATCGCCAACGCCATGTACACCGTCTTCACCCTCGGCGCGGTGGTCGGCTCGCTGGTGAAGCTGCACGCCTACCGGCGGGGGTTCTGACGCCTTGGGCAAGCCGACGAAGGTCACCAACACCATCCGCGCCCTGCGGTTCGCGCACGGCGGGATGACGCAGGCCGAACTGGCCGCGCGGGTCGACGTGACCCGCCAGACGATCAACGCGATCGAGCAGGGCAAGTACTCGCCGACGCTGGAGATGGCGTTCCAGATCGCCCGGGTGTTCGGCGTCCCGCTGGTCGAGGTCTTCCACTACCCGGAGGAGGAAGCGTGAAGGCGGTCGTGCAGGAGCGGTACGGGGTCCCGGCGGAAGTCCTGCGGCTGCGGGACGTCGCGGTGCCCGAGGTCGGGGCGGGCGAGGTGCTGGTGCGGGTCGGCGCGTCGCCGGTGTCCGGGACGGACTGGCACCTGGTGCTCGGGCTGCCCTACGCCGCGCGGTTCGTGACGGGGTTGCGAAGACCGGCCAACCTCGTGTTCGGGCTGGAGTTCGCGGGCACGGTCACCGCCGTCGGTCCGGGCGTGCCGGACCGGCAAGTCGGTGACGAGGTGTTCGGCTGGCACGGCGGGGCGTTCGCCGAGTACATCTCGGTGCCCGCCGGGCAGATGACCCGCAAGCCGCGCAACCTGTCCGTCGAGCACGCCGCGGCGGTGCCGATCGCCTCGTTCACCGCGTTGCAGGCCGTGCGGGACCTGGGCCGGGTCCGGCCGGGGCAGGAGGTGCTGATCTCCGGGGCGTCCGGGTGCGTCGGCACCTACGCCGTGCAGATCGCGAAGGCGCTCGGCGCGCGGGTCACCGGCATCTGCGGCGCGGACAAGGCGGACCTGGTGCGGTCGCTGGGCGCGGACCGGGTCGTGGACTACCGGGAGCAGCGGCTGAGGGACGTCGGCGAGCGGTTCGACGTGCTGGTCGACATCTACGGCAACCCGTCGCTGGCCGACTGCGGCGCCGTGCTCAAACCCGGCGGGACGCTGGTGTTCGTCGGCGGCACCGGCGGGCGGCTGTTCATGGGCACCGACCGCTGGCTGCGCGGGCTGCTCGTCGCGCCGTTCCGGGACTTCACGGTCAGGGCACTGGTGCACAAGGACCGCCACGACGACCTGGTGACCATGCGCGAGTTCATCGAATCGGGCGCGGTCACGCCGGTCGTCGGGCAGGTCTACGGGCTCGACCGGGTCGCCGAGGCGATCGAGGACGTCCGCGCCGGGCGGGTGCGCGGCCAGGCCGTCGTGGCCCTCTGACCCCGGCCGTCCGGCCGTTGTCGACCACTACCGCAGTTCCGCCAGCACCCCGTCGGTGAACGGCGGCCACGCCGCCACCGCCCACTCGCCGAACCGGCGGTCGGTCAGCGCCACGCACGCCACGCCCGCGTCCGGGTCGCACCACAGGAACGTGCCGCTCTGCCCGAAGTGGCCGAACGTCCGGGGTGAGCTGGTCGCGCCGGTCCAGTGCGGCGACTTGGCCGCCCTGATCTCGAACCCCAGCCCCCAGTCGTTCTCGCGCTGCGAGCCGTAGCCGGGCAGCACGCCGCGCAGACCGGGGAACGCCACCGCGGTCGCCTCCGCCACCAGCGCCGCCGACACCAGCTTCGGGGCCTGCACCTCGGCCGCGAACCGGGCCAGGTCGGCGACGGTGGAGGTGGCACCGGCGGCGGGCGAGCCGTCCAGGTCGGAGGACGACATGCCGAGCGGGGCGAGCACGGCTTCGGCGAGGTAGTCGGCGAACGGGATCCCGGTCGCCGCGGTCACCGCGTCCGCCAGCACCTCGAACCCGGTGTTGGAGTAGATCCGCTTGGTGCCCGGCGCGGCCTGCACGTCCGCCGAGTCGAACGCCAGCCCGGAGGTGTGCGCGATCAGGTGCCGCAGGGTCGAGCCCTCGGGCCCGGCGGGCCGGTCCCACTCGACCGCGCCCTCCTCGACCGCGACCAGCACCGCGTACGAGGTGAGCAGCTTGGTCACCGACGCCAGCGGGAACCGGTGCTCCACCGGGCCGGCCGTGCCCAGCACGTGCCCCCCGGCATCGACCACGACCGCGGCCGCGTGCTCCACCGGCCACTCGGACACCACGCGCAAGCTCTCCATACCGCCAACTCTGCCACGTGAGCCGGCCGCGCCCAGCGCCGCGAGCCGCACCCGCTACCCGTCGCGCCGCACGGCCAACGGCCGACCCGGACCCGGCCGCTCGACGCCGACCGGCCCGATGTGGACGGTCACCTCGGGCAGCAGCCACAGCGCGGCGAGGATGATCGAGACCGCCAGGGCCAGCGCGGCCAGCAGGCGCAGCAGCGGGGCCCAGGCCGTGCTCAGGCGGTGCAGCAGGGCGGGCCACGTGCGTGGTTCCCGCGGTGGTGGCGCGGCGGTCATCGGTGTGCTCCTCGGTGGTGTCCCGGCTGGTGGTCGAGTCGAGTCAAAGCGCGGGACCGGCCCGGTGTAAAGCGTGGAAAAAGAAATCTGCGGGCAAGTTGCGGTACTCGTCGATTGCCGATGAATTGCCGACCGCACTAATGCGGAAACTGTTCGGAAAGAATCGCCCGGCCGCCTGTCGCGGGCGATCCGGCGGGCCGTGGTCCGCTAGAGTCCCAGGCCGATCAGGTCTTTTCGTGCGCATCCGGGAGACATTCGGTGTCGATGCCCAACGCCATGCAGCTGCACAAGGGGCCAGGTGTGCGCCGACCGGGCCTCGCCGACTTGAGGGACACCGCGTCGGCCGGTCCGCTGGGCCTGGACCCGACCGACGACGAGGTGACGGTCCTGGCCAAGGTCGTGTGGCGGATCGGGCACGCGATCGCCGAGGTCACCCGCGACCCGCGCAACCAGGAGGTGCTGCGCTACGCCTACCACCTCCCGCGCGACCCGGAACTGGCCGGCCTGAACCTGGACGGCCGATTGGCGTTGTTGGCCGTGCGGCGCGGCCGGGGGTGGGCGGCGAACACCACCAACAAATTGACCAACCGGCTCGCCGAGAAGGTCGTCGCGCACTGCCGGGACCGGCCGGCCCGACCCGCTCCGGCGGAGTTGCGGGAGCTGGTCCGAGCCGAACTCGACTTCCGGCGCGGCCGGATCGGGTCGACCGCGGTCGAAGTCCCGGGCGATTACTTCGCGCGGATGATCGAGGCGGTCAACACCTCCGCCCCCCGGCTGCTGGAGCTGCACCTGCCGCGGCAGCGGCTGTACTTCGACACCGCGGACGAGCGGTTGGTCACCGTGCGGACGCCCGCGCTCGGCGAGTACCTCTGCACGTTCCTGCGCCCCGACGGGCCGACCGAGTACCGGCGGGCGGTCGGGCTGCCGCCGGGCCGCGTGCGGTCGGCCACCGGTCGCCAGGTGCTGGACGCGCTCGCCCGCCACCCCGGCGTGGGCCTGGTGGTGGAACCGGTCGGTGTGTCGGAGTGCTTCCACTGGACGCCCGAGGACGTCGTCCGGCTGAGCGCGGAGGTGTGAGGTGGCCGGGTTCCGGGTCGACCCGGCCGAGCTCGCGCTGCTCGCGGGTCGGCTGGACGACGTCGCCGCCGCCGGGCGGGACCACGTGGCGTGGAAGTTCGACGTCGACACCGCGCGGCTGCCCGCCGACGACCCGCTGCGCGCGGCCGTCGAGGTCTACCAGCGCAGCCTGCGCGGCGCGCTGGACCGGCTGTGCCGGGAGACCGGGCTGACCGCGGACCGGCTGCGCGAGAGCACCGCCACCTACCTGGACGCCGACCGCGACGCCGCCGGCCCGCTCACCCGCGGGGGTGAGGGGAGTGGCCGGCCCTGACCCGGTCGACCCCGCGCCGGGCAACGCCGGGTGGGTGCGCGCGTTCGCCGAGTCGACGGCGGCGCAACGGGAACCGCTGGCCGACTGCGCGCACCGGCTGCCCGGACTGCGGCCGGTGTACTGGCAGGGGGCCGCCGCCGAAGGGTTCGTCGGCGCGCTGCACCGGCTGACCGGCGAGTGGCGCACCGCGCTGGCCGTGCAGGAGCAGGTGGCGGGCCGGGTGGACGGCTACAACACCTTCGTCCACCAGCTACCGCACCTCTGGGAGTCCTACCGGGACGATCCGGCCGAGCTGGACCGGCTCGCCGAGGTCCACCGCGCCACCGTCACCGAGCTGGCCCGGGACCTGGTGCTGCGCGCGGCCGAACTCGACGCGGTAGCGGTCGCGACGACCCCCGCCGACGACCCGCGCCCCGAGCCGTCCCCGCTCGCGGAGCCGCCCGCCCCGGACTTGGAGGTCGACCCGGACCCGCATGTCGCCGAGGAGCCGGCGGTCGACCCGGAGCCTGAGGTCGGGCCGGACCCGGTCGGGCCCGAGCCTCAGGACCTCCCGGCCCACGTCGACCTGGCCGCCGGCCCACCGGCCGCGTTCGTCGACCCGCCCGCCGCGTTGGCGGACCGCCTGCGGCGCACCGGACTCCTCCTGAGCCAGCTCCGCGAGGGCGAGCGGGTGCACCGGATCCCGCTCGACCACCTCGCGGCCGGCTGACCCCCGCGCCGAGCGGTCACGCCGTCCGGTCCGTCACGCCGTCCGGCGCGGTCACGCCGTCCGGTGTGGACCTTCCGCCGCCCACTGCGAGCCGACCAGGGAGTCGAGGTCGGACTCGACCGGACGCCAGCCCAGGGCGCGCAGCTTGGTGGTGTCGGCGCGCATCTCCCTGGTCTCACCGGGATGTGCTGGCCGGTGGTCGGCGGTCACCGGGACGCCGGTCACCCGGTGCACCGCCGCCAGCACGTCCGCCACCGAGGCCGGGGTCGCGCCGACGTTGTAGGCCTCGTGCCCCGGCGCTCGGTGCTCCAGCGCCAGCACGAACGCCCGCGCCGCGTCCGCGACGTGCACGAAGTCCCGCACCGCCGACCCGTCCCCGTAGACCTCCATCGACGGCAGCCGGCCCGCCGCCACCGCGCACGCCCTGGTCACCACTCGGGTCTCGTCGCGGTCGCCGCCGCCCGCGAGGTTGAACAGCCGCAGGGTCGCGGCGGACAGCGCGCCGGTCCGGGCGGTCCACGCCAGCGCGTCCTCGGCGGCGGCTTTGGTCGCCGCGTAGGGATTCGTCGGTACGCGCGGGTGCTCCTCGGTGAGCACGTGACCACGCGGCGTGCCGTAGACACCCGCGGTGGAGGCGAACACGAACCGGGGTGCTCCGGACTTCAGCAGACGAAGGGTTCCGGTGACGTTCACGTCGTAGTACGAGAGGGGGTCCTCGAACGATTCCCGCACGCGGGCCAGCGCCGCCAAGTGGATCACCCCGTCCGACGACGGGATGTCCGCCGTCCGGACGTCCCCGGCGAACGGGACGACCTCGTGACCCGCCTCGACCAGCTGTCCGACAATGCTTCGCCCCAGGTAGCCGCGGCTCCCGGTGACCAGAACGCGCATGACCGCCATCCCAGCACGGCACCACCCGGACGACGGTCGGCGGACCGGTGGAAATTGACCCTAAAGGTGTTGTCGTGCCCGGCCGATACAACCCAAGTGAGTTACCCGCATCCAGTCATGCGCACGAGCATCGAAGGCGTGCTCGCGGACTACGCCGTGCAGGAGGCCAAGCGCCGGCGCTTCCTGGAGACCGCCGCGGCCATCGTCGCGGCCGCGCCCCCGTCGGTGGACGACGCGCTGTTCGGCCTCACCCTCCCGTCCCTGGAGACGCACTCCCGCCGCGCCTTCCTGAGCCAGGTCGACCAGGTGCTTCGCGACGCCGCTCGATGATCTCGCGCGGTGCCCCCCACCGCCATCGGCAAGTGTCATCCGGTCGTTGCCAGACCGTGCTGGGCCGTCCCGCTCGCCTGCCTCTACAGTTCGTGGCACCCGGCGCTCGCCGGTTGTCTCGTCTGCTTCTCATAAAGCGAGTTCTCGGCGATGGATCATGTCCTTTCCGCGCTCCAAGAGCGCCTCGGCACCCTGTTCGGCGACCGGCTGGTCGTGCTCGCGGGCGGTACTCGGCTGAGTACCCGCGCCGGTGAGCTGCACCAGCTCGGGGCTCGCCACACGCTCGTGCTGTCGACGGACGATCACGCGCCGCTGCACGACTCCGGGGTGGCCCGCTGGGTCACGCTGGGCATCGCGGGCGGCTTCGTCGCGGTCGAGCAGAACCGGCTGACCCGGCTGCTGACCTCGCCCAACCGCCGGGTCCGGCAGGTCCTGGAGGACTTCGACCCGGCCGGCGAAGCGCTGGTGATCAGCACGCCGTACGTGCACACCCCCGAGTTCGCGGGCCGGCCGGTGCTCAACGCGCGCCGCCCCGAATGGGTGGAACTGGAGAACAAGACCACGATCGACGCGCTGTGGGACGAGCTGTCCGCGCCGCGCGCCCCGGCCGTGGTGCTGGACCTCGACTTCGAGGGCCTGTGGGACGCCACCCTGGAGCTGGACCGGGGCGCGGGCGTGGTGTGGTCCGGCGACGGGCCCGCCATCAACGGCGGCGCGAACTTCGTGCGCCGGGTCCGCGACCGCCAGGAGGCGCTCGACGCGTTCGAGGTGCTCCGGCCCAAGTGCGACTTCGTCCGGGTGATGCCGTTCCTGGAAGGCATCCCGGTCAGCGTGCACGGGATCGTGTTCCCGGACGGCACCGCCGTGCTGCGGCCGATCGAGATGGTCGTCCCGCGCCGCGCCGGCCAGGCCCGGTTCCTCTACGCGGGCTGCGCCTCCTACTACGACCCGCCGACCCGGATCCGCGAGGAGATGCGCAACCTGGCCCGCCGGGTCGGCGAGCGGCTGCGCGAGACCGTCGACTACCGGGGCACCTTCACCCTGGACGGCATCGCCACCGCGGACGGCTTCCTGCCCACCGAGATCAACACCCGCTACGGCGGCGCGATGACCTGCTTCGAGGACGCCCTCCCGCAGCTCCCGCTGGCCCTGGTGCAGGTCGCCCTGGTCGCCGGGCACGACCTCGGCGTCTCCTCGATCGAGTTCGAGGAGCTGCTGGTCAACGCCGCCGACGACTACCGGCAGGGCACGGTCGGCGCGAACGTCCGCGCGGTCAACCCGACCGAGACGGTGGAACGGCCGATCGTGTTCACCGAGTGGTCGTGCCGGTTCGCCCACCCCGAGGAGAGCCCGCACGGCGCGCTGCGGCTGCGGCCCTCGCCGCTGGGCGCGCGGCTGGAGCTGGACTTCTTCGCCGACCAGCTGCCGCCCGGCCGGCCCGTGGTGGCGCTGACGGTGGCCGCGTTCGCCCTCGCCGACCAGGAGTGGCAGACCGCGATGGGGCCGCTGGAACCGGCCGTGCCGGTCGAGGACGAGGTCGCGGCCGCGCCCGTGGTCGAACTGGACGCGGTCACCGCCTGAGCGCTCGACGAACCTCGTCCCCGGCGGCGCACTTCCGGTCGCGCCGCCGGGACGGGGACGTCAACCGTAGGCGGCCTGGAACGCGTAGCGGTAGCCCATCAGCTGGGCGGTGACCACCGCCGGCTGGTGGACCGGGTAGCCGCCGTTCTCGTAGGCGTGCAACAGGTCCGGGTCGCCCTGGGCGATCGCGTACGCCCACACGTCGTCGGTGCCCCCGTCCAGCAGCAGGTGCAGCACCACGCACGCGGCCTCCACCAGGTCCTGCGGGTGGGTGCCCGCGAACGCGATGCCCTCGGCGACGTCCACCACGTGCTTCGGGACCACCTCGGGCACCGCGATCGCCAGCGCCATCGAGCACGCGACCTCCGCGCCGCGCAACGCGTCGAACACCTTCGGCGCGCCCTTCGCCACGGCGTACCGCGCCTGGGTGATCCAGTCCGGCGGGCGGCGCGGGAGTTCGCGGCGCAGCGGGTTCCAGCGCCGGCGGGTGCGCCGGCCGACCTCGGTGAAACCCGCGCTCGCCAACGCCATCGCGGCCAGCAGGAAGATCACCCGATCGCGGGACGCCCCAGGGACCTTGTAGTTCGCGCCCAGCTCCACCAGGAACGGCACCGCGTGCACGCTCGCCTCGGAAACGGTGTCGTCGTCCAGCAGGCGTCTCTCCAACTCGTCGCACGCCTGCGCGTCGCCCTTCGCCGTGCGGCGCAGGAGGTCGTCCACGCCTGCGCCCCGGTCCAGCTCGGCCCACGGCGTCTCGTCCAAGCCTCGCAACGGGTCCGGTCGTCGCCAGGCGGGCGGCAGCTCCATGTGCGGGAAGCTAACCGATCGGTCCCGCGCAACGGCGCAACGGCGCGGGTGGGGATCACCCGGCCGAGGTCGTACGATCATCGGCGTGCGCGGACCCTCCTACAAGGTTGTCGACCTGTTCTCCGGCGCGGGCGGCATGAGCCTGGGGTTCCAAGCGCACCGGGACTTCACCGTCGTGGGCGCGGCGGACGCGCAGATCGGCAAGCCCTCCTCGCGGCTGGGGTCGTTGCGCTGCAACGGGACCTACCGGGACAACATCGGCGTCGACCCGTTGCAGGTCGACCTGGGCCGGCTCGACCCGGCGGTGCTGCGCGAGGTGTGGGGGCTGCGGCGGGGTGAGCTGGACGTGCTGGTGGCGTGCCCGCCGTGCTCGGGCTTCACCCGGATCACCGCCGCCAACCACCTGCGCGACGACCCGCGCAACTCGCTGGTCGGGCGGGTCGCGGCGTACGTGGCCGAGCTGCGGCCCCGGGTCATGCTGCTGGAGAACGCCCGCGAGCTGGTGAAGGGCAAGCAGCGGCACCACCTCGACGGGCTGGCCGACCAGTTGCTGGAGCTCGGGTACGAGGTAGACGCGTCGTCGCACATGCTGTCCCGGTTCGGGCTGCCCCAGCTGCGCGAGCGGGCCGTGGTGGTCGCGGTGGACCGCGGGGTGCCGCTGCGGACCATGGACGACCTGTGGGCCGGCTGGGAGGTGCGCCCGGCGGCCGTGACGGTGCGGCGGGCGATCGGCAAGCTGCCGTTCGTGGCGGCGGGCGCGGCCGACCCCGAGGACGCGATGCACGTGTCCCCGTCGTTCCGGCGCGGCCGGTCGCTGGACCGGATGAGGGCGATCCCGGCGAACGGCGGGTCGTGGGGCGACCTGGTGGGCTCGCCCGCCGAGCAGCTGCTCAACCCGGCCCAGCACAAGATCATCGAAGACGGGAAGTGGGGCTCGCACCCGGACGTCTACGGGCGGATGTGGTGGGACGAGCCGGCGCGGACCATCAAGCGGGAGTGCGGGCACGTCGGCAACGGTCGCTACGCGCACCCGGAGCAGGACCGGCTGTGCACGGTCCGGGAGATGGCGCTGTTGCAGGGGTTCCCCCGGAAGTTCCGGTTCGACGTGTCGATCATCGGCAACGCGTACCGGCATCTGGGTGATGCGGTTCCCCCGTTGGTGTCGTACCAGCTCGCGGCGTTGTGCAAGTGGATCCTCGCTGGTCAGCCGCCCACGGCGAAGGATCTGTGCCTTCCGGGGACGTCGCTGCGCGTGGGCGACGTTCGGCCGGTCGCCGCGGCGGACCTGGTCGCCTAGATCACTATTCCGCAACGGTGTTGCGTCGGTTCGGCTGGCCAGTTGCGACGTCGCGTGCATCATATATGCCCTGACCTGCGGTGATTCATTTCATGCGCCAGTGGTGCGGGCCATTCGACGGAATTCGAAACGCCCGTTCGGAGTGCTGTCGCGACTGGTCCGACCGGGTCTTCGATCATCCACAGTGGACCTTCCTGGTCCATTTTGGCTGATCGGAATGGGTGCTACGGACAGTGTCCCCCGTCCCCGTTCGGGGGTAACTCGATCGGATAGTGTTCCGGCCATTCCTGACCATCCGGTGTCGGCGCGCCCCTGTACCTACCTGTGCAGCCCGCCGGATCCGGCCAGGACCGCCGCCTTGAACGACACCAAGGGCTTTCAGCGAGCCTCAAGGAGACACATGGCACCCCGGTTGACCCTGAAGCGCATGGGGGCTGCGGTCCTCGGCGCCTCGCTACTGTTCGTGTCCGCCCTGCCGGCCGCGGCCGACGCCGTCAAGGTGACGCCGCACCCCGCGGCGGACGAGCCCGGCATGGGCGTGCACCTGCTGGACAAGCAGGGCAAGCCCGTCCGCAAGGACGGCGTGAACGCCGAGCTCATCGGGCTCAAGATCATCGAGAACGGCAAGGAGCAGACCGCCACCGCGTACTGCGTGGAGCTGCCGACGCCGCTGGAGGACAGCACTCCGCTGGAGGAGGTGCCCTGGAACGAGCACCCGAACCCGGACACCAAGTTCAAGCAGAACGCGGCCAAGGTCAACTGGATCCTGCACCACAGCTACCCGACCCTCTCGGTCGAGCAGGTCCAGACGGCGTTCGGCCTCTCCGACCTCAAGCGGAGCTCGGTCATCGCGGGCACCCAGGCCGCGATCTGGCACTTCACCGACGAGGTCACCCTCGACGAGAAGGACCCGACCGGCGAGAAGGACGACAAGGTCGACGCCGACGTCCTCGCCCTCTACAAGAAGCTCACCGGTCCGGACAACGTGGGCATCGGCGAGGAGCCGGCCCCGACCCTGTCCATCGACCCGAAGGAGCTCGAGGGCAAGGCCGGCACGCTGATCGGCCCGTTCACCGTCAAGACGACGGCGGACAAGGTCATCGTCGAGGCGAGCGTCCCCAACGGCGTGACCTTCACCGACAAGGACGGCACGCCGCTCGACATCGTGCAGAAGTCCGACGTCAACGCCAAGGCCGAGACCAAGGTCGGCGAGATCTTCGTCAAGGTCGACGAGGGCGTCGAGCCCGGCTCGGTCGAGTTCACCGTGCACGCCACCGCGCAGCTGCACCACGGCCGCTTGTTCGTGGCCAGTGACCGCAACAAGAAGACCCAGTCGCTGGTGATCGCCAAGCCGACCGACGTGGACGCCAAGGACAAGGCGAAGGCCAAGTGGTCGGAGAACACCACCACGACCACCACCACGACCGCGCCGACGACCACCACCACGGAGGAGACGACCACCACCGTCGCCCCCACCACCACGACCACCACGACGGCCGCCCCGGCCGGCCCCGGCACCAACGATGACGACCTGGCCTCCACCGGTGCGTCCATCTTCGTGCCGCTGCTGATCGGCATCGGCCTGCTCGGCGCCGGCGCCGCCGCACTGATCATCGTGCGCCGCAAGAAGACCGCGTAGCAACCCGACCCGCCTCGCGGCAGGTCCGCCACACACGTGGCCCAGGACGGCCCCCCTCCGAACTCCGGAGGGGGGCCGTTCCCCGTCCCCGCCCACCCTCTCTCCCCGCCGTGCCTCTCTGCCGTGTCCTCTCTGCCGTCCCCCGCCCAGCCAAACGATCCACACCCCCTGCCGGACTCCTGCGGGACTCTCGCCGGACTCTCGGCAGGGCCGTCCGATGTAGACCTGGACCCGACGGCTTACCTCGCACCGACCCGGCCATCACCGGGCCATGACATCGCGATGCCGTGACATGTGGCGGTCGGCCCATCGGCGTACGTCCACCGGAGGTAGCGTTTGCCCTGGGGACGCGGGGTCGATTCGGGTAGCCTGCGTCAGGAGTGCGAGGGAGCACGATGAACTTCGACGACATCAAGAACAAGGCGCTCGAACTGGCCGAGGAGAACCACGAGAAGGTGGACCAGGGCATCGACGCGGCCGCCGACTTCATCGCCGGCAAGTTCGGCCACGAGGAGCAGGTCAAGGGCGTGGCCGAGAAGGCCAAGGACATCCTCCCGGGTGGAGAGTGAATTCGTTCAACACGGCTGAGCGGGTGGCCCCCAGCGGGGAGGCCCGCTCTCCTTCCGCGCAGATCGTGACCTGGCAGGGCTACGACGTGGCCCGACTGGAGCAGGTCCGGTTCCTGCTGTCCGAACGCAGGCTGAGGGCGTCCGGGCGGCTGGTGTCGGCCGGGCCGGACGAGCAGTTCAGCGGGTCGTTCGAGGTGTCCGTCGGTGAGACCGGCGCGGTCACCCGCCTGCTGCTGCGCACCGCGACGGTGTCCGAGGAGCGGCAGATCTCGGTGTCCCGGTCGTCGGAGGGCGTCTGGCTGGTCGACGCGGGGCAGGGTGCCGAACGTGCGGACTTCGACGGCGCGGTCGACGTCGACGTCCAGTTCGCGGTCCTGTTCAACGCGATCCCGATCCGCCGGCTGGGCTTGCAGAACGAGCCGGGAGAGCAGGAACTGCCAGTCGTGTACGTGACCCTGCCCGACCTGTCGGTCCGCTTGGTGCGCCAGACGTACCGCACCGTGTCGGTGGGCGACGAGCAGTCGGTGGTGTCGTTCGAGAGCGGCGACTTCCAACAGGACATCACGGTCGACAAGACCGGCCTGGTACTGGACTACCCCCAAATAGCCCACCGCATCTGACCCTCTGAAGCTCCCCGCAGCTCCTTCCAGCGCGCGCAGAACACCCACCCATCACACAACCGGGTGATCAAAACATGAATGGGTACGGAAACACCGTTCCCGATACTCGGTGAAGCATGAGGTCACCCCGAACCCCCCCGGTACCGAACCACCCCGCACTCCCACCCCGTCCCGCCCCAGAGCCACGACCCCCAGCCAGCCCCAGCCAGCCCCAGCAGCCCCAGCAACCCACGCCCCAACGCCCCAACGCCCGCCGCAGCCACGCCCGCCGCAGGCACGCCGCCACGCGCCTGCCACGCGCCCGCCGCGCGGAGGCTGGCCGCGCGGGTCCCGCTCGCGCGGAGGGCGGGCGCGCGGGCGCCAGGCTCGCGGGTGCCGGGCAGTCGGGCCTGCGGAGACTGGGCCTGCGGAGACTGGGCCTGCGGAGGTCAGGGGCGCGGACGCCAGTCGGACGAACGGGCGCGAGCGGACTCGGACCCGAGGCGCGCACGCCGGTTGCACCCCGCACCCCCGGCGGCTCATGCGCGACATGCCCGCTCGTGCGCGTGAGTGGCGTTTGGCGTTGTGTTGTGAAGCGCCGCTAGACCCGGACGGCGATTGCCATTCCCTGGCCCACGCCTACGCATGCCGCCGCGATGCCGAGACCGCCGCCGCGTGCGCGCAGGTGTCGGCACAGGTCGACGACTACGCGGGGCATTGACGCGCCCAGGGGGTGTCCGTAGGCGATTGCTCCACCGTGGACGTTCACCTTCTCGCGGTCTACTTCCGGAAGGTGGTGCAGCACCGACAGGGCCATCGCGGCGAAGGCCTCGTTGATTTCCCAGAGGTTCACGTCGGTGCCTGAGATTTGTAGGCGGGACAACAGCTTCCGGATCGCGGTGACCGGGGCGAGGGTGAACCGGTGTGGTTCGTCGGCGGTCACCGCGCTGCCCAGGACTTCGCCGAGCGGGGTGATGCCCAGGTCTGCGGCCACCTGTTCGGTGCCCATCAGGACCGCTGTCGCGCCGTCGTTGATCGGTGACGAGTTGCCGGCGGTCACCGGGCCCGATTCGGAGAAGGCCGACGCGAGTTTTCCGAGCTTTTCCAGGGATGTTTCCGGGCGCACCGACTCGTCCCGGCGGACCGCCGAGCCGTCGCGCAGTTGCACGGGGAACGCGAAACCCTCGTGCACACCCGCGTCCCACGCCGCCGATGCCCGGCGGTGCGAGCGGAGCGCGTACATGTCCATTTGGGCGCGGGTGATGCCCAGCGCCACTGCGACGTCTTCCGCGGCGCGGCCCAACGGGACTGTCCATTCGGCGCGCATTCGGGGGTTCACCAGCCGCCAGCCGAGGGCCGTGGACACCGATTCCATCCGGTCCGCGAACGCCTTTTCCGCGCGTGGCACCACGAACGGTGCGCGTGTCATGCCTTCCACGCCGCCCGCCACAAGCAGGTCCGCGTCGCCCATCGCCAGCGCCCGCCCGGCTTGCACGATCGCCTCGCCGCCGGACGCGCACAGGCGGTTCACCGCGACCCCCGGCACGGTCGGCGGCAGGCCCGCGAGCAGGGCCGCCATCCGGCCGATGTTCCGGTTCTCCTCGCCCGCGCCGTTCGTGTTGCCGTACAGGACGTCGTCCACCCGCGCGGGGTCCACCCGGTGTCTGCGCAGCAGTTCGGTGATCGGCAGCGCGGCCAGGTCGTCCACGCGCACCCCGGAAAGTCCGCCGCGGTAGCGGCCGAACGGGGTGCGGGCGGCGTCGAGGATCAACGGGCGGTGCATGGGCATCATCTTGGCATCGGAGGGCGTTGCCGGCCCCTGCCTCTTGGACGGAAATCGAGTGGGGAACTCGTATCCAGTAGCCGGCATCCCGGAACCGCCGCAGCGTGGGGATACAAGAAGTTCGGCGGCCGCGAAGGACACGAGGCGGAACGGACATGAGGGAGGGGTGTCCGGGGGCGTGTGAGGGGCTAGTCGACTGAGAAGGAGATGAAGGCGGACATGGGGCGGGTGGTCGGGTCGGTGCCGAACAGTTTCACTTCCAGCATGTGCGGGCCCGGCGACAGGTCGCCGGTGTCCAGTGCCAAGCGGTAGTTCCCGGCCACGCCGGGGCCGCCCAGGTTCGTGGGCACGGCCGCCACCCGGTCACCGTCCAGGCGCACGGTGAAGCCCGCCAGGCCCGCCAGCCCGCTGCCGCGCTGTCCCGACCGCCCGTCTAGCACCAGGTCGAACACCACCCGGCCGCGTTGGATCGGCAGGCCGTCGGGCACCGGCCGCCCGGCCGCGTCCAGGACCTTGCCCTCGGCCCGTGCCAGCACCGACTCCAGCCCGTTCAACGGTGTCGTCTCGGCGCGAACCGGGCTCGGCGACGCACCGGGCGCGGCCGTGAGTTCCAGGTCGACGTGGGTGGCCTGCACGCGCAACCCGGTCACCACGGTCGCCCGCACGTGGTCGCTCTCGCGCACCAGCGCCGCGGCCGGCAGGTCCGCCACGACCGGGTAGCCGACGCCCGCCCGCCACGGCGCGCCGGGCACCGCCGGGCGCAGCGGCACGACCTGGTCGCCGACGGCCAGCGTGAACTCCGGCGCGGTGGGTGACGGGTCGGTGTGCAGGAGCGTCATCCGCAGTTGGCCGCCGGTCACGCCGGGGATCGTGGAACCCGAGGACGGCGCGGGCGCGGGGGCGACGGCCACCCGGACCTCGGGGGCGGGCACGGCCGGCGGGGCGGGCGCCGGGGCGGCGTCGAACGCGGCCAGGCTGAGCGTCACCCGCTGGCCGGTCGGCCCGGACACCGACACCAGCGCGGTCGCGTCCTTCCAGCCGGGCACGGCCGGGCTGGTGGCCACGACCTCGCCGTCGAGCAGCACCCGCGCGCCGTCGCGCCGCAGCGCCAGCTCCCAGCGGTGGGTCAGGCCCGGCTCCAGCACCGGGACCGCGCGCACCGGCGTGGTCGGCGCGCCCTCGGCGGTCAGCACCTCGGCGGTCGTCCTGCCGTTGCCGGACGCCACCCGCAGCCGGATCGCGCCCGGCGGCAGGCCGTCGCCGGCGACCGTGCTCACCGGGCCGGGCACCAGGTCGAGGGCCAGTTCGCCGTCGGCTCCGGGCGCGTCGGTCTCGACGACGAACCGGCCCAGGTCGTCGGCGTCGCGCAGCACGAACGGCGTGCGCGAGCGCAGCACGGCCGGGGCCGCCGCGCAGTTGCTGCTGATCACCAGCCGCCGGCCGTCGTCGTCGCGGCCGGGCGTGGCGCGGGCGCAGTTCGGCCGGACGGCGAGCCGCCAGCGGGCCGGGTCGGGCGCGTCGGCCTGGTCGAACAGGTCCAGCAGCGCGTACTCGCCCTCGGCGGCGGCCTTCGGCGTGGCCTGGCCGCGGGCCGGCTCCGACCGCTGCCCGAACGCGTCGACGGCGCGCACCTCGACCTCGTACCGCGTGCCGTCGGCCAGCCCGTCGACCTGGGTCGCGGTCTGGGCGACCAGCCGGTGCCGGTCGATCTTCCCGTCCCGGCCCCAGCCGATCTCGTAGCCCGGCGCGTCGCCGGTCCACAGCAGTTGGACCCGGCCCGGTCCGGCCAGCACCCGCAGCCCGCCCGGGGTCTCGGGCGGCGCGCCGGGCGTCGGCACGAGCACGCCTTCCGCGGCGAAGGGCGCGAGCGAGGTCGGCGGCGGCGCGGACGTCGTCGGCTTGGCCGCCGGGTCGTCGGGCCCGGTGGTGCGCAGCACCGCCACCACCCCGCCGAACAGCACCAGCCCCGCGGCGATGACGGCGACCCGGCGGCGATCCATGGCGTCAAGCTATGCGCCCGGGTGACCGGAATCACCAGGCGTTGCGCACCCGAGACCTAGCCCGCGCCGATCTCGAAGGACCGGTCGGCGGTCCCGGCACCGGCGCGTTCGTCCATCGGGAGCACCCGCACCGCCACCCGGTGTCGGCCACTCGGCAGCCCGGCCAGGTCCAGCACGAACTCGTGCCGCCCGCCGACCGAGCCGCCGGTGGGCAGGGTGACGATCCGCCGGTCGTCCAGGTCGACCTCGATCCCCTTGATCGCGGCGACCTCCCGGACCGGCTCGGCGGGCAGTTCGACCACCAGCCGCGCCCGGCCGCCGCGCGGGAACACGTCGGAGGGCCCGGTGTCGTGCACGACGACGACGTTCGGCGTGACGACCCGCACGTCCGGCAGGTCCCGGTCGGTGAGCCGGGGCAGCGGCCGCCCGGCCGGCAGTCGCTGGTCGTCCACGACCACGTGCGAGTCGTTGACCAGGAACTTCTGCGTGCCGCGCAGCCGGACGGCGGTGTCGGCGAGCGGGTCGGCGGACGGTTCGGGGAGCGGGAAGTCGGCGTAGAGGACGGCGGACTTGTCCGACCCGCCGGACGCCATGAACCGGGCGGGTGCGCTCCGCCCGCCGAACTCCACGGTGATCGGCACGTCCCGCACGTCCCCGCTGACCGCGATCACCGACGCGGTCACCCGCGCCGACCGGCCGCCTTCCAGCCGGCCCGCGGGCACCGTGCCCAGGGCGACCGCCTCGGCTTGGACGGTGCCCAGCCCGAGCGGCACGACCGACGCCGGGGCCGGGGCCGTCGGGGCGCCGCCGACGCCGAACACGTCGAGCTGGGTGTGCCGGGCGTTGCGGAACGCCAGGCGCGGCTGGACGACCGTCCACGGCACCGCGACCGACGCGGCGGCCAGCGCTTCACCATCGCGCAGCGCCACCACGGCGTCCGGCAGGACCCGCAGCTCCCAGCGGTGCCGCACGCCCGGTGTGGGCGGCAGCGACGTGCCGCCGATCGGCACCACCCGGGAGGTCGTCGGCACGCCGGGGCCGACGTCGAAGTCCGCCCCGTACGAGGTGATCCGCAAGACCACCGCGTCCGGCGGGAACGGCCTGGTCAGCCGCCCGATGTCGGGGAACGGTCCGGGCAGCAGCGCGACCAGCAGCTCACCGTCGCCGGCTCCCGCCGCGCCGGGGCCGTCGGTGGTGAGCACGACCCGGCCGACCGCGCCGTCCGGGCCCGGTTCGCCCAGCCGCAGCGGCACGTTGGACTGCAGGTCGAGCACGTCGCAGCCGACTTCCAGCCGCTTGCCGTTGAGCGGGCGCAGGCCCAGGCAGTCGGCGTTGCCGCCGTCGAACACCCGCCAGCGGCGCGGGCTGAGCGCTTCCGGGCCGTCGAACACGTCCAGCGGCTTCACCAGCGGGAGGTCCCACGAGTCGTCGTGGAGCAGCCGGGGCACCGCGTTCGCCACGGCCGGCGAGGACCGCCGGCCCAGGCCGTCGACCGCCCGCACCTCGACCACGACGTCGGTGTCGGCGTCGAGGTCGGCCAGCTCGGTCTCGGTCGTCCGCACCAGCCGCACCCCGCCGGGCCAGCGCACTTCGAACCCGCCGTGGGCGACCCCGTCGGTGGCCGTCCACGTGGCGCGCAGGCTGGTCCGGTCGGGCGCGGTGAGTCGCAGCCCGGTCGGTTCGCGCACCGCCGTGCTGTCGGCGACGTACTCCACGCGCTGGTCCAGGAACCTGGTGAGCTCGACCGGGGTGGGTGGGGCGGAGTCGTGGCGCAGGGCCACCACGGTGCCGGCGATCACCGCGAGGCCGCCGATCCAGGCGATGAGCTTGCCGCGCTCCACCCGGCCGACTCTAGGAGGTCCGCGCGAGCGCGGTGCTGCCGTTCAGCCCAACGACCCGGCCGCCGCGCGCCCCCAGCGCCCGCAGCGCGGCCAGGGCCTGCGGGGAGGTGAGGTCGACGGTCAGGTTCGCGCCGCCGGCCTCCTGCTGCTCGTCCAGGGTGAGCCGGGCCCGGTGCCCGGCCTCGATGGTCTTGGCCAGCCCGCCGGTCGAGGCCAGCGAGCCGCGGGCCGCGCCCAGCCGGCCCAGCGCGTCGTCCACCGCGGCCAGCAGCGCCGAGCGGTTGCCCTCGCACATCGCCCGGACCAGCTCGGGCCGGCTGCCCGCGACCCGGGTGCCGTCGGTGAACGACCCGGCGGCCAGTGCCAGCGCGAGCGGGCCGCCGTCCGCGCCGACGCTGGCCAGCACGGCGGCCAGCACGTGCGGCAGGTGCGAGATCCGGGCCACGGCGGCGTCGTGCTCGTCGGCGGTGGCGGGCACGACGTGCGCTCCGGCGGCCAGCGCGAGCCCGATCACGTCGGTCAGCACGTCCACGTCGGTGCCGTCCTCGGCCGACACCACCCAGGCGGCGTCGCGGAACAGGTCCGACCGCCCGGCGGCCCAGCCGGACGCCGACGTGCCCGCCATCGGGTGGCCGCCGACGTACCGGGCGGCCGGGGCGAGCCGCGCCACCAGGTCCCGCACCGGGCCCTTCACGCTGACCACGTCGGTCAGCCGGGTGCCGGCGGGCACCGCGCGCAGCACGTCCTCGACGTTGGGCAGCGGCACGGCCACCACGACCAGCGCGTCCTGCTCGCGGGCCCGGTCGAGCGCCTCGGCGAGCCCGGTGACGGCGTACCCGTCCCCGCGCGCGACCTCCGCGTCCTCTTCGGACGCCGTCGCGCCCCACACCGCCCGGCCGGCCGCCGCTGCCGCGCGCAGCACCGACCCGCCGATCAACCCCAGTCCGACCACGCACACGTCACGCACGGGGACATCCTGCCGGACGGGCCACCCGATCCCGGCGCTCGTGGCAACCGCCGCCGGCCGGCGGACGTCCTGACGGCATGAGGGTGGAGGTGCTGGACGGGCCGGGCGCGCGGGAGGCGGCCCGCTTGCTCGCGGGGTTCGGGGCCGGGCTGATCACCGTCGCGGTGGTGGCGCGGCCCGGCTTGGCGGCCCTGGTCGTCGGCACCCGGCCCGACCCGGCGGCGGACGCCGTGGTCACGCCGGATTCCGTGGCGCGGCTGTGGGAGCGGCGGGTGGAGCCGTTCGCGCTGCGCTGGGCCGGTCTGCGGATCGGCCGGCCGGGACCGCCCGTGCTGCACGACCACGACCCGGACCTGCCCGTCGTCGCGCGGCGGCTGCTCGACCGGCTGCGCACGGGCCTCGCGCGCGACGGCTGGACCTACGACCACATCGGTTCGACGGCGGTGCCGGGGCTGCGCGCGAAGCCGTTCATCGACCTTCAGGTGGGGGTGACCGCGCTGCCCGTCGAAGGCTCGCCGGAGGACGACCTGCTGGCCGCCGCCGGGTTCCGGCCGCCGACCGGCGTGCGGCCGGACGCGCCGGGCGTGCACCGCGACTACGAGCGGCAGCCTGGCCTGGCCCCGCCGGAGTCGTACCGCAAACGCTTGTACGTGCGGCCGGACCCGGTCGGACCGGCGATCCTGCACGTCCGGCTGGTCGGCTCGCCGTGGTGGGCGGAGACCGTGCGGTTCCGGGACCTGCTGCGCACCGACCCGGCCGTGCTGGCGGCGTACCAGGAGATGAAGGAGCGTTCCGCGCGCGAGCACGGGGGCGGCGACGACTACGACCACTACACCCGGGCGAAGTCCGCCTTCTTCACCGACCTGCCCCGAGCCGACCTGTTTTGACCGGGTAATTCGACCTGCCCTGACCGGGCTCGCCGATCCGCACCGACCGGGGACGCGGTTCGGTCCGCGTCCCCGGTCCCGGTGGTCAGCGCAGGGCGTCGAGCGCGAACGCGGTGTAGACGACCACGCCGTGCTCCATCGCCGACTCGTCGAACAGCACCCGGTTCGAGTGGTTGGGCTCGGCCCGGTCCAGTTCCACGCCGCGCGGGCACGCGCCGAGGAACGAGATCGCGCCCGGGACGCGTTGCAGCACGTAGGAGAAGTCCTCGGCGCCCATCAGCGGGTCGTCCATCGGGGCCGCCCAGCGGTTGCCCAGGGCAGTGGCGGTCACGTCGAGCACGTGCGGGCCGACCTCCGCGTCGTTCACCGTCACCGGGTAGCCGGGGATGATCTGGACCCGCGCGGTGCAGCCGTGCGCGGCGGCGACGTGCTCGCAGACCTGCGGCAGCTCCTTGTGGACCAGCGCCCGGGTGTCCTCGCTCAACGTCCGGATCGTGCCCTCGACCAGGGCCGTCTCCGGGATGATGTTGGTCGTGGTGCCGGCCTTGATGTTGGTGACCGACACGACGGCCGGCTGGTGCACGTTCACCCGGCGGGCGACCATCGTCTGGAGTGCGCCGACCAGCGCGGCGGCCGGCGGGATCGGGTCGACCGCGTCGTGCGGCATGGCCCCGTGGCCGCCGCGGCCGGTGATGGTCACGTGGAACGTGTCCGCCGACGCCATGGTCGGGCCGGGGCGGGAGACCACGACGCCGGATTGCAGCGTCGAGGTGATGTGCAGGGCGAACGCCTTCTCCACGGGCGTGCCGGCGGCGTCCAGGACGCCCTCGTCCAGCATGTGCTTCGCGCCGTGCATCCCCTCCTCGCCCGGCTGGAACATGAACACGACCTGGCCGGACAGCGCCTCGCGCCGCGTCGACAGCAGCCGGGCCGACGAGGCCAGCATCGCCACGTGGGTGTCGTGGCCGCACGCGTGCATCGAGCCCGCGGTCTCGGACGCGTACTCCAGGCCGGTCTCCTCCTGCAGCGGCAGCGCGTCCATGTCCCCGCGCAGCAGCACGGTCGGCCCCGGCTTCGCGCCGCGCAGCACCGCGACCAGGGACGTGCTGGACTTGCCGGTGGTGATCTCCAGCGGCAGACCCGCCAGCGAGTGCTGGATCGCCGCCTGGGTCGCGGGCAGGGCGAGGCCCTGCTCCGGGTGGCGGTGGATCTGCCGGCGCAAGGCGACCGTCCTGGGCTGTAGTGCACGTGCCGCCTCCACCAGCCCGGTGAACCGGGGCTCGGGTGCGCTCGTCTGTGCGTTCGGCAGAGTTGTGCTCATCCCTCGATAGTGGCATCGGAAAGGCCCTGATGCCTCCGGCCGAGCCCCCCGTGCTACCGGGTGCGGTGCGGTGGCCCTACGGTGTGCACATGGCACACCAGGAGCCGGTCAACGGCTTCGCTGTCGCGGTGGTTCGGGAAGACGGCCGCTGGCGGTGCAGCAGGATGGACGGCTCGGCGCTGTCCGAGCTCGACGCGGCGATCACGGAACTGCGTCAACTCCGCTCCACGGGTGCCGTCTTCGGACTGCTCGCGGTGGACGACGAGTTCTTCATAGTCCTGCGCCCGGTGCCCGGCGGGGTGGCGTTGCTGCTGTCCGACGCCGCGGCCGCGCTGGACTACGACATCGCGGCGGACGTGCTGGACCTCCTGCGGGTCGACCCGCCCGACGAAGAGGACGAGGAGCTGTGGCCGGAAGGCGATTTGGCCGTCCTCGCCGACGTCGGGATGCCCCAGCACGAGCTCCAGGTGATCGTGGACGAGGTCGACCTCTACCCGGACGAGCAGCTCCAGATGATCGCGCAGCGGTGCGGCTTCGGCGACGAGTTCACCAAGCTGCTGGACACCATCCAGGCGTGACGGGCGGGATCCGGGCGTGAGGGGCGAGGCGGACCGGGACCTGGTCCGGGCGGCCCTCGACGTCGCCCGGCGCGCGCCGCTGACCGGGGACGTGCCGATCGGCGCGGTGGTGTTCGGGCCGGACGGGGTGGAGCTGGCGCGGGCGTGCAACGCGCGGGAGGCGACCGGCGACCCGACCGCGCACGCCGAGGTGCTGGCCCTGCGGGCGGCGGCGGCCGCGTTCGGCGACGGGTGGCGGCTGGGCGGGTGCACGCTGGCGGTGACCGTCGAGCCGTGCACGATGTGCGCCGGCGCGCTGGTGCTGGCCAGGGTCGAGCGGGTGGTGTTCGGGGCGTGGGAGCCCAGGACCGGCGCCGTGGGGTCGCTGTGGGACGTCGTGCGCGACCGCCGGCTCAACCACCGGCCCGAGGTCGTGGGTGGCGTGCTGGCCGACGAGTGCGCGGCGCTGCTGGAATCCTTCTTCGCGGAGATGTGACGCCAGTCACATAAGCGTTATAGGCCGTTCGGACGAGGCATCCCACCGGTGGAAGGACCACTTGTCGGGAAGGGGAAAGTCGCCATGGGCGTTTTCGACCAGGCCAAGGACAAGGCCGAGCAGCTGATCGGCGAGGCCAAGGAGAAGCTGGGTCAGAAGTCCGGCAACGAGGACCTGGAGGCCTCCGGCAAGAAGGACCAGACCGTGGGCGAGGTCAAGGAAACCGGCCACGACCTGCGGGACAAGACTGCCGGCGCCGTCCAGGACGCGAAGGACAAGTTCTCCGGCGGCAACAGGTAGCCACCAGCTCCCAGGCCCGGGTCGGCACCCCCTCCGCGGTGCCGCCTCGGGCTTCGGCGTGCCCGACGGGTGACGTGGTCGCCTCGCTTCCGGCCGTCGCGGAAATAGCCCACGTGGGGGAACCCGCTGATCTGCGCGCAGGCCGCCCCGCTGTCACGATCGGAGGGTGTCCGTCGAGATCGCGGACGCCGCCCTGGCAGGCGGCGTCGCCAGGGGAGACTTGGCCGCGTTCGAGGTGCTGGTGCGGCGCTACTCGGGCCGGGTGTTCGGCCTGGCGTACCGGGTGCTGGGCGACCGGGCCGAAGCGGAGGACGTCACCCAGGAGGTGTTCGCCACCGCGTGGCGCAGGCTCGGCTCCCTGACCGAACCGGCCGCCGTCCGGACCTGGCTGTTCCGGGTGGCCTACCGCGAGTGCCTGGGCGTCCTGCGCCGGTCCCGGACCGACCCGGTGGACGAACTGCCCGACCGCGCCACCCCCGTGGGCCTGGGCCAGGGTCCGCGCGACCCGTCGACGGTGGCGGAGACGGTGGCGGCGGTGGCGGCGCTGCGCTCGGCACTGCGAGGACTGCCCGCACCCCAACGCGCGGCGTGGCTGCTGGCCGAGGTGGACGGGCTGTCGTACGCGGAGATCGCATCGGTGGTGGGGGCGACCGAGGAGTCCGTCCGAGGCCGCCTCGCACGGGCCAGGGTGCGCCTGGCCGAGGTGATGAAGGTGTGGCGCTGACCCCAGTGGAGATCGGGTGCGGCGGTCTTGTATTGTTCTCGGCGGTGGCGTGTCCGAGCGGCCGAAGGAGCACGCCTCGAAAGCGTGTGAGGTTAACGCCTCCGTGGGTTCAAATCCCACCGCCACCGCTCCGAACGGGGCCTGACCAGCGGAAACGCGGGTCAGGCCCCGTTCTCGTCCCGGAGGCCCGGGGACTGCGCGAGGCGCGGTACCGGCTCGTTGCCCGGTGGTGCGGCGTGGCTCGCGTTCACGGTGTGGGGCCCTCGCGTTATAGAGGCGTGGACAACGCCCGCTCGCACAATGGCGCGTCCGACATCCCCCGATCGCAAGGAGCGAGAGATGATCGAACGACTCGCGCACGTGCGCAAGCTGCTCACCGCTCTCCGGGCGGGAGCGGTGCTCGTCGTTGCCACCGTCGCGCTACCGCTGACCACGACAGTCGCCGGTGCCCAGGCCAACGAGGTGCGGAACCAGGTGGTCGGTCACTGGGACACCACCGTGCGATCGCCGGGCAAGCCACCGACCCGGGTCCTCTTGGAGTTCCGCCTCGACCTCCGGATCGAGATGCTCGGTCAGATCGGGGTGGGTGGCGAGCCGGTGTACGTCGGCACGGGCAGTTGGCGCGGCACCGGGCCGACTGCGCTGAGCTTCGACGTCACCCACCCGCTGCCCGCACCCGACGGCACCCTCCTCGGGAACATCCGCTGCCACCAGGAGGGCACCCTCTCCGCCGACCGGTTCAGCGTGTCGGGCGAGGCGTTCCTCGACCAACCGGACGGCACGACCGCCGGCCCCTTCCCGGTGTCGATGGACGGCGTCCGCGTCCGGAACTGAACGATCTGCTCCGGCGATCCGCTCGGTGCGGGGCGGACGCGGACAGCGGCCGAGGTCGACCGAGAGTGAGGGGGCGATCCACCTGTCGGCGGCGTTCTCGGGTTCGGCACGGTCGGTAGCGTGACCCTGGTCACGTGGCGGAGCGTGTTGAGGGGGTCTGCGGAGATGAGCGTTGCGGGTGATCAGAGTGCTGCGCCGAGTCCGGAAGAGGTCGGGGCGGCGTATGACGAGTTCGGGGACCTCTACGCGTTGACGATCGGGGACGTCGGGCTGCACATCGGGTTGTGGTCGCGGCCCGGGGAGAGGGCTCCGGCCGCGACGCTCACCGACCTGGCCAACCGGGCCCAGGAGCGGCAGACGGACCACCACCTCGAACGCCTCGCCCTCACCGCCGACGACCACCTGCTCGACATCGGGTGCGGCAACGGGCAGCCGGCGGTGCGGATCGCCGAGCGCAGCGGGGTCCGGGTCACCGGGATCACGGTCAGCCGGGAGCAGATCGCGCTGGCGGGTGCGGCGGCTCGGGCGGCGGGGCTCGCCGACCGGGTCGGCTTCGACCACGGGAACGTCCTGGACCTCGGCTTCGCGGACGAGTCCTTCGACGCCGCCCTGGCGATCGAGGTCTTCCCGCATCTCGCGGACCGGCAGCGCGCGTTCCGCGAGACCGCCCGGGTGCTGCGGCCCGGCGGCCACTTCCTGGTCAGCGACTTCACCGCACGCGGCACCCCGCCCCCGGACCAGGTCGACGCGTTCCGGCAGACCTGGCTCTGCCCGCTGCCGACCACGCCCGCGAAGGTGCTGGAGATGGCGGACGCCGCCGGCCTCGAACTGGTCGAGGTCGAGAACCAGACGCAGAACCTCTCCTTCTCCGGCGACCTGATGGAACTGCTCTACACCCAGCGGAAGGACGCGATCGTCGACCGCTACGGCGTCGAGCTGTTCGACCGGATGGCGCCCGTGGTGCGGTTGGCCTGCGCCTACACCCGCGATCACCTCGGCTACTACCTGTTCCTCTTCCGCAAGCCCCAGTAGTCGAGGTTGTCAGAGTGGCCTGGTGGTCGGGGGCTGGGTAGTCGAGGTGGTCCAGGTAGGCGCTCTCGCGTGCCCCGGCCATCGTGGCTCCGACCTGGGCGGCCGGAGGGGCGGGAAGGGACCGCCGGAGGCGTCGGCTTCCTCGTCAGGCCGCCGACGCCTCCGTCATGTGCGTTGTGCTCCGGTCTGGCGCTGGGAGGGCCACCGGACCGGCACGTGATCAACCCTACCCCATGATCGAACACACGTTCGAGTGATCGTGAAGGATCCCCCATGCGAGTTTGGCCACGCGGACGTTAGGTCCGTGGCCTACTCGCACGCATGGTCAACAGTTAGTGACCGCTTCTTTCGCAGTTCACTCGTTCCGGGGAGGATGCGCGGACCCGCCAACTTCCGGAGGATCCGTTGAGACCAAGTCCGCTCCGCGTCGGATTAGCGGCCGCCGCCGCTTCGGCCGTGTCACTCGCCCTGGTGACGCCCGCGTCCGCCGCGCCCAGCCCGGACGCCCTGATCGCCGAGGTCTACGGCGGCGGGGGCAACTCCGGCGCCACGCTCACCCAGGACTTCGTGGAGCTGGCCAACCGGGGCTCCGCGCCGGTGTCGCTGGCCGGGTGGAGCGTCCAGTACCTGCCCGCGAGCGCCAGTGCCGCGAGCCAGTGGCAGGTCACGCCGCTGACCGGTTCGGTCGAGGCGGGCAAGCGGTACCTGGTGGCCGAGGCCAGGGGCGCCGGCGGCACCGTCGAGCTGCCCGCCCCGGACGCCACCGGCTCGATCGCCCTGTCCGCCACCGGCGGCACGGTCGCGCTGGTCACCGCCACCGCCCCGCTGACCTGCAAGACCGCCGCCGACTGCGCGGCCGACACCCGCGTGCGCGACCTGGTCGGCTACGGCACGTCGACCGTCGTCCGCGAGGGCACGCCGACCGGCAACCTGGCCAACGCCACGTCCGCCGCGCGCCCGGCGCTCGACGACACCGACGACAACTCGGCCGACTTCGCCGTGGGCGCGCCCACGCCGGTCAACTCCAAGGGCCAGGGCCCCGGCGACGTGGAGCCGGAGCCCGAGCCCGGCGACAAGCGGATCCGCGACATCCAGGGCACCACCCGGGTCTCGCCGCTGCTCGGCGCGAAGGTCGCGGGCGTCCCGGGCGTCGTCACGGCCTCCCGCGCCACCGGCGACCGGGGCTTCTGGATCCAGGACACCGCGCCGGACGCCGACCCGCGCACCAGCGAGGGCGTGTTCGTCTACACCGGCAACCTCGCGCCGACCGCCGAGCCGGGCGACTCCGTCCTGGTCAGCGGCACGATCGCGGAGTACCGGCCGGGTGGCGACACGGCGGGCAACGCGAACCTGACGCTCACCGAGATCACCAACGCGACGGTCACCGTGCTGACCAAGGGCAACGCGCTGCCCGCGCCGATCGTGCTGACCCCGCCGGACGGGTTCATCCCGACCGCGGGCGGCGGCAGCATCGAGGCGCTCGACCTCAACCCCGCGGCGTACGGCCAGGACTACTACGAGTCCCTCGAAGGCATGTACGTCCAGGTGGACGACGCACGGGTGGTGGGCCCCACGAACAGCTTCGGCGAAACGTGGATCACCACGAAGCCACCCAGAACCCGACCGCGCGCGGCGGCACCAACTACCTCGGCTACGACCAGCCCAACAGCGGCCGGATCAAGGTCAAGGCCGGTAGCGCCACGCCGCAGACCAGCAACGTGGGCGACGTGTGGCGCGGCGCGACCGTGGGCAACGTCGAGTACACGAACTTCGGCGGCTACACGCTGGCCACGAAGTCCGTGGGCACCTACGCGTCCGGTGGCATCACGCCGGAGAAGACGGACGCGGCGCGCTCTCACGAGCTGTCCGTCGTCACGTACAACGTGGAGAACCTGGCCGCGACCAACGACCAGGCCAAGTTCGACCGCCTGGCCGCGGCCGTGGTGCAGAACCTGGCGTCACCGGACGTCGTGGTGCTGGAGGAGATCCAGGACAACAACGGCGCGACCGACGACGGCACGGTGGCCGCCGATGCGACGTTCACGAAGTTCGTGGACGCGATCGTGGCCGCGGGCGGCCCGCGCTACCAGTGGCGGCAGATCGACCCGCAGAACAAGACCGACGGCGGCGAGCCGGGCGGCAACATCCGGGTGGCGTTCCTGTTCAACCCGGCGCGGGTGTCCTTCGTGGACCGCGCCGGCGGCGACGCGACGACCCCGGTGTCCGTGGTGAAGCAGCACGGCCGCGCGGCGCTGTCCGCGTCGCCGGGCCGCATCGACCCCGCGAACCCCGCGTGGAACAGCAGCCGCAAGCCGCTGGCGGGCGAGTTCAAGTTCCGCGGTCGCACGGTGTTCGTGGTGGCGAACCACTTCAACTCGAAGGGCGGCGACCAGTCGCTGCACGGTCGTTACCAGGAGCCGGTGCGGTCGTCGGAGGTGCAGCGGGCGGCACAGGCCACCGCGTTGCGCGCGTTCGTGGACCAGGTGAAGTCGGTCGACAAGGGCTCGAACGTCGTCCTCGCGGGTGACATCAACGACTTCCAGTTCTCGCCGGCGATCGCCACGCTCACCGCGGGCGATTCGGTCGTGGACCTGATCTCGACGCTGCCGGCCGCGGAGCGCTACAGCTACGTGTTCGACGGCAACTCGCAGACGCTGGACCACATCCTGATCAGCTCGAACATCAAGCGGTACCGCTACGACGTGGTGCACATCAACGCGGAGTTCGCCGACCAGGCCAGCGACCACGACCCGCAGATCGTGAAGCTGCGCCCGAGCACGGGCAACGCGCAGGTCGACCAGTTGGTCTTCCTGCTGGAGGACCTGCTGGAGCACCTGCCCCGGCCGTGACCCGGTGAACGCGAGAGGCCCCGCCCGGACGAACCGGGCGGGGTCTTCTCGTTGCGGAGGATACGGGATTTGAACCCGTGAGGGGGTTAACCCAACACGATTTCCAGTCGTGCGCACTAGGCCACTATGCGAATCCTCCGTGGAGAAGCCTACCCAACGGGTGAGGCCCGACCAAAACGGCTGGTCACCGGGTTGGCTTGAGTTCGATGACCAGGGTCGGCGCGTCGCCTCGCTCCAGCTCCGAGCCGTGGTCGACCAGGTCGCCCAGCACGCCCGCGTCGGCCAGGCCGTCGGCGCAGGCCATCACGGTCGCCGCCACGTGGTCCGGGTCGCGGCGGTGGCCGTCCGGGACGGTCCACCTCAGGCGCAGCGTGCACGGGCCGAGCGGGGGGACGCCGGTGGCGCGGGCCAGGGTCGCGGTCGCGGTGCGCAGGTCGCTGAGCGCTTGGACGCGGTGGCGCGGGTCGGTGGGCAGGCGGGCGTCGGGCAGGACGAGCACGGTGCCGCGCCGTTCGGCCGGCTGCGGGAGGGTGGTCTGCCAGTGGGTGACGATGTCGGCGGGCACGATCGGCCGGCTGTGCCGCGGGTAGTGGTCCTGGAGGGCTTCGACGGCGGCCGTCATGGGCACGTCGGTGAGTTGCGCGGCCCACGTCGCGAGGCCGGCGTCGTCCAGGACGGGGAACTCCGGGTCGACGGCCGCCGCGGCGGCCAGCAGGGCGGCTACCTGGGCGCGGTTCACCGCGCTGTCCCCCGGCTCACCGGCACTCCCGGAGCAGCAGGTCGTCCGGGGTGACGTCGAGGGCGTCGGCGAGCTTGCCGAGCAGGGCGGGGCTGGGCGCGCGGTGGCCGCGCTCGATCCCGGACAGCGCGCCTTTGGTGCAGCCGATCTCGGCGGCCAGCTCGGTCACGGTCCGTCGTGACGTCACCCGCAGGTGGGTCAGCCGGGCTCGATCGATCGATAACCTTGTCATGGCACAAACTGTAGACAAACTAACAAACAAAATGGAAGCGGTTTGCCGGAGTTTGCGCAGGTGGTCGACGTTGCGTGCGAGCGCGGAACGGTCCGTGCGCGGAACCTGGTTGAGGGTTTGCGATTGTTTGCGGAAGACTCGCCCCATGACCCAGTCGGAGGACGGCGCGGACCGACTGCCGGACTGGCCGCTGGGTCCGTACTTGCGGCAGGCGCGCCGGGTGGCCGGCCTGTCGGTGGCCGAGGTCGCCCGACTGGCGGAAGTCAGTCACGCGAAGGTGCGGCAGCTCGAACGCGGCTACGCCGTCCGCGACGGCGCCCACTACGCCGTCGGCACCACCAAAACCACAGTTGAACGGGTCGCGCGCGCCGTGGGGGCGGACGTCGCGGAAGCCCTCCGACTGGTCGGGATCGTCGCCGACGACCCGAGCGCGCCCGGCCGCCGGGCGCGACCATTGGACCTGTCCGCGGTGTCCGACGAGGACCTGCTGACCGAGATCGCGCGCCGGTTCGGCGCACGGCACCGGGACTGAGCGCGACGGAACCCGACGGTCCCGGGGACGAGGGCCCGGGACCGGGACCGCGCGGAACCACGGCTGGAGGGACGAGTGCCGCCCGTTGATGCGGAGTGCTACGTGTGCTCGTCGGCGTCCGGCGAGCGCCTGCACCTGTGGTTGAAGGCCCTGCCGGGCGGTGGCGTCTGGGCGTGGCTGGCGGAGAGCGCGCTGCCGGCGGTCGAGTTCACCCGCGAGGAGTCCGACCGGCTGCTGACCCTGTGGGCCGACCTGCGCCGGATGCTGCACGCCGGGGAGAGCAGCGACCAGCTCCGCTGCGTCGTCGTGACCGAGGTGGACAGTCGACAGCGGACCGTGCTCGTGTACGGCCTCCAGGAGGGGTTCATCACGTACTGGCGCGTCGGCGAGCCGCGCGACCCGGTGCTGCTGGACCTCAACGCGATGGACGAGCTGATCGAGGCGTGGACCGACGTGCGCACCTGACGCCTGACGACGCAGCCCGGCCCGTCCGAGCGCCGAACCCACGACGGTCACTTCCGCCGACGGGGTGTCGCAGGTCCACCCTGGTCCAAGGCGGCCTGTGTTCACCGTGCTGCACTCGCTGCCGCGCCCGGTCTGCTGGCCGTGGCGGTGGGTGTGCCGGGTCTGTCGCCGGCGGCTCCGGGAGACCGGCTACACTCATCGTGGACCTCGTGCGGCACACATCTCGCGAACCTCCCCAGGGCCGGAAGGCAGCAAGGATAAGCGGGCTCTGGTGGGTGCACGGGGTCCCCTTTTCGTGTCGGACCCCTTCGGTAGGGTCTGCCCCGTGGCGCTCGCCCTCTACCGCAAGTACCGGCCGGCAACCTTCGCGGAGGTGGTCGGGCAGGAGCACGTCACCGACCCGTTGCGCACGGCGCTCGGGGCGGGGCGGGTCAACCACGCGTACCTGTTCTCGGGTCCGCGCGGGTGTGGCAAGACGTCTTCGGCCCGGATCCTCGCCCGCTCGCTGAACTGCGTGAACGGGCCGACGCCCGATCCGTGCGGCGAGTGCAACTCGTGCATCGGCCTCGCGCCCAACGGCGTGGGCAGCGTCGACGTGGTGGAGCTGGACGCCGCGTCGCACGGTGGTGTGGACGACGCGCGCGAGCTGCGCGACAAGGCGTTCTACGCGCCGGCGGAGTCGCGCTACCGGGTGTTCATCATCGACGAGGCGCACATGGTCACGACGCAGGGCTTCAACGCCCTGCTCAAGATCGTGGAGGAGCCGCCGGAGCACCTGATCTTCATCTTCGCCACCACCGAGCCGGACAAGGTGCTGCCGACCATCCGGTCGCGGACCCACCACTACCCGTTCCGGCTGATCCCGCCGTCCTCGATGCGCGCGCTGCTGGAGCGCAACTGCGCGGCCGAGGGCGTCGCCGTGGAGCCCTCGGTGTTCCCGCTGGTCATCCGGGCGGGTGGTGGCTCGGCGCGGGACACCCAGTCGGTGATGGACCAGCTGCTGTCCGGTGCGGGGCCCGACGGCGTCAAGTACGAGCGGGCGATCTCGCTGCTCGGCGTGACCGACGTGGCGTTGATCGACGACGTGGTGGACGGCCTGGCCGCCCGGGACGGCTCGGCCGTGTTCGGCACGGTCGACCGGCTGGTCGACGCGGGGCACGACCCGCGCCGGTTCGCCTCCGACCTGCTCGACCGGCTGCGCGACCTGGTGCTGCTGCACGCCGTGCCGGACGCCGCCGACCGGGGACTGGTGTCCGCGCCGGACGACGTGCTGGCCAAGATGGTCGCCCAGCGCGAGGCGACCCGGCCCGCGACGGTCACCCGGTGGGCGGAGATCCTGCACCAGGGGCTGACCGAGATGCGCGGCTCGACCGCGCCCCGGCTGCTGCTGGAGCTGGTCACCGCCCGGATGCTGCTGCCCTCGGCGAGCGACACCGAGGCGGCGCTGCTGCAACGGCTCGAACAGCTGGAGAAGCACGGCCCACCCGCCGGCGCGGTCGCCGCACCCGCGAACCCCGCTCCGGCGAGCCCTGCCGCTCCGGTCGCCAGTGGATCGACGGGCGGCGGCTCGGTGGGCGGCGGATCGGCGGGCGGTGCGCCGGAGAGCAGCCGGACCTTCCAACGCCCCTCGCAGCGCCCTTCCGCACCCGCCGAGCAGCCCCCCCAGGCCGCACCGACCCAACCGCCGGCCGAACCCGTCCAGGCCCAGCCGGCCGCCGCGCCGAGCCCGGCCGACGCGACCCCGCACGCCGAGCCCGAACCCGACACGACCCCACCAAGCCCGGCCGCCCCACCAAGCCCGGCCGCCTCGCAGAACCAGGCCGGATCGCAGAACCAGGCCGGACCGGAGGACCAGACAGCGCCCGAGGTCGCGCCGGAGCAGAGCGCCGAGCCCGCCACCGGCGGTGCGCCGGGCGCGGACGCGGCGGAGATCCGGCGGCGGTGGCCCGACCTGTGCGGGATCGTGCGCGGGATCGCCGGTCCCAGCGCCGGCGCGCTGCTCACCAGCGCCACGGTCAGCGACGTGGTCGGCACGTCGGTCACGGTCAGCCACAAGTCGGTCCCGCTGGCCCGCCGGCTCGCCGAGCCGCGCAACGTCGACGCCATCGCGTCGGCGTTCGGCCAGATCTTCGGCGGCACCTGGCAGGTCACCTGCGTGCACGGCGACGCGGCACCGGCCGCCGCCCGCCCGCCGCAGCAGGCCCGCGCGCAGCGGCCCGCGCCGACCCGGCCCAGCCAGGCGGCGCGCACGCCGGAACCGGTCGACGAGGAGGAGATGTTCGCCGAGGCCGCCCGGCCGGGCGACGAGGAGACCGGCGAGCGCCTGGACCCCGAGGCCGTGGTGCTCAAGCTGCTCGCCGAGCAGCTGGGTGCTCGGCCGCTGAAGAGCTGATCGACGCGGCTACCCTGGTGGCCTGACCACGAGCGAGAGGAACCCGCGGTGCAACCCGGTGGGCCGAACATGCAGCAGATCCTCCAGCAGGCGCAGAAGATGCAGCAGCAACTCGCCGTCGCCCAGCAGGAGCTGGCCGACGCCGAGGTGACCGGTACGGCGGGCGGCGGCCTGGTGACCGCCGTGGTGTCCGGCAACGGCGAGCTCAAGAGCCTCGACATCGACCCGAAGGCGGTCGACCCGGACGACGTCGAGACGCTGTCCGACCTGGTCGTCGCGGCCGTGCGGGACGCCAACCGGGCCGCGCAGGAGCTGGCGGCGCAGAAGATGGGCCCGCTCGCGTCCGGCATGGGCGGCTTGGACGACATGGGCGGCCTCGGCGGGCTGTTCGGCTGATGTACGAGGGGCCGGTCCAGGACTTGATCGACGAGCTCGGCAGGCTGCCGGGCGTCGGTCCCAAGAGCGCCCAGCGCATCGCCTTCCACCTGCTCGCGGCGGACCCGGCCGACATCGGCCGGCTCCAGGACGCCTTGCAGAAGGTCAAGGACGGGGTGGTGTTCTGCGACGTGTGCGGCAACGTCTCGGCCGAGGCGACCTGCCGCATCTGCCGCGACCCGCGCCGCGACCTGACCCTGATCTGCGTGGTCGAGGAGCCGAAGGACGTGCTGGCGGTCGAGCGGACCCGCGAGTTCAAGGGCCGCTACCACGTGCTGGGCGGCGCGCTGGACCCGCTGTCCGGGGTGGGGCCCGACCAGCTGCGGATCCGGCAGCTGCTGACCCGGATCGGCACGGACGTCAACGAGATCATCATCGCCACCGACCCGAACACCGAGGGCGAGGCGACCGCGACCTACCTGGTGCGGATGCTGCGCGACTTCCCCGGCCTGACCGTGACGCGGCTCGCGTCCGGGCTGCCGATGGGCGGCGACCTGGAGTTCGCGGACGAGCTCACCCTCGGCCGGGCGCTGTCCGGCCGGCGCAGCATGTGAGGCTGGTCGCGGTCGACGGGCCGTCCGGGTCGGGCAAGTCGACCTACTCGGCGGAGCTGGCCGCCGGGCTCGGCGCGGTCCTGGTGCCCACCGACCACTTCGCGACCTGGGACGACCCGGTGTCGTGGTGGCCGCGCCTGCTCTCCGGCGTGCTCGAACCGCTCTGGGCGGGCCGCCCGGCGCGCTACCGGCGCATGGACTGGTCGGCGGGGTGGCCCCGGCTCGGCGACGAGGTGACCTTCGACGTGCCGGGAGTCCTGGTGCTGGAAGGGGTCTCGGCGGCCCGCCGGTCGATCGCCGACCGGCTGGACGAGGCCGTCTGGGTCGAGCACCCGGACCCGGAGCAGCGGCTGGCGCGGGCGGTGGCGAGGGACGGCGAGCGCAGCCGCGCCCACCTCGTGCGCTGGCAGGCGTTCGAACGGGGCTGGTTCGCGGTGGACGGCACCCGCGCCCGCGCCGACCGGGTCGTCACGACCGGCTGAGCCCCTCCAGCGACGCCCGCACCGGGCCGGCCTCCGGCGAGCCGATCGCGGTGAACCACTCCAGCGCGGTGCTCCAGTGGCCGCGCGCGGTCTCCCGGTCGCCGGTGGCCGCCGCCGCGTCGCCCGCCAGGTGCTCGGCCCGCGCCTGGACGAACCGCTGGCCGGTGCCGCGGCTGAGGTCCAGCGACCGCTTGGCGAAGTCCACCGCCTGCGCCACGTCGCCCAGGTCCAGCCAGACCCGGCCGACCAGCGCCAGCGCGCCGACCTCGGCCAGCCGCAGCCGGTACCGGACGGCGCCGTCGAGCGCTTGGTTCGCCGAGTACTTGGCCTCGTCCGGCCGGCCCGCCGCGCGGTGCGCGTGGGCCAGGCCCTGGCGGGCCGCGCACAGGCCCCACGGGTAGCCGGTCTCCTCGGCGATCCGCAGCGCCTCGGTGTGCCGCTGCACGGCCTCCTCGGTGCGCCCCACGCCGTGCATGGCCTCGCCGAGCGCGTTCTTCGCGTCGCACACGCCCTTGAGGTTGCCCAGCTTCTCCGCCATCGCCAGCGCCCGGGACGCCTCGGAGATCGCGTCCGCGTACCGCCCGCGCATCACGTAGGTGTGCGCGAGGCCCTCGTGCGGGATGTGGGCGAAGCCGCGCGCGCCGACCCGCTCGTACAGCTCGCCGGCCCGCTCGTGCAGTTCGGCGGCGCGCTCGGGCTGGCCCTGGAACAGGTACACCTCGGCCAGCGACCGGTAGCTGTCGGCCTGGGTGATCCACACGCCGAGCCGGTTGCCGACCTCCAGCGACTGCTCGAACGACGACATCGCCCGGTCGAGCTGGCCGAGCTGGAGGTAGACGCCGCCCAGGTTGATGTGCGCGATGCCCTCCTGTTGCAGCGCCCCGATCTCGCGGGTGATCACCAGCGCCCGCTCCAGGCAGTCCGCCGCGGTCTCCAGCTCGCCCAGGTCGACGTAGACGCCACCGAGGTTGATCAGCACCCCGGCCTCGGCGATCGGCGCGGCCCCGGTGCGCTGCTGGATCGGGATGGCGCGGCGGAAGTAGTCGACGGCGACCCGGTGCTGGCCGATCACCCAGTACAGGGTGCCCAGCGAGGCCAGCATCGCGACCTCGCCGACCGGGTCCCCGATCGCCTGCGCCACCGAGAGCCCGGCCTTGGCGGTGGCCAGCCACTCCACCGGCAGGCCCTGCGAGTAGAAGTAGCGGCGCAGCGCGTCGGCGAGCTGCCAGCAGTCGGTGTCGGGCTGCCGGTCGGCGGCGTGCAGCACCAGGGCGACCAGGTTCGCCCGCTCGGCGTCCAGCCAGGCCAGCGCCTCGGCGGGGGTGGAGAACAGCCGGGGGGTCACGCCGGTCACCGTCGACTCGCGCGGCAGCCGCAGCATGCTCGCCTTGACGGCCTCGGTCGCGTTGTCCACCGAGCGGATCGACCAGTCCAGCAGCCGGCGGTGCGCGAGGTCGCTCTCGGCCGGCCCGTCGTCGAAGGCCAGCCGCTCGGCCGCGTAGTCCCGCAGCAGGTCGTGGAACTGGTAGCGGCCGGGCGCGTGGTTGTCGACCAGGTTCGCGGTGGCCAGCCGGTCGAGCCGGCGCCGGGCGTCCTGGGTGGTCAGCCCGCCCAGCGCCGCCGCCACGTCCGGCGTGATGTCGCCGGGCGCCAGGCTCAGCAGCCGGAACAGCGTGGCCAGCTCGGGTTTGAGCGCGGTGTAGGACAGGTCGAAGGCGGCGTGCACGGCGGCCCGCTCGTCGCCCTCCACGGCCAGCGCGGCGAGCCGGTTGCCCGCCCGCAGCTCCTCCACGTAGGAGGCGATGGTGGTCTCCGGCCGGGACAGCAGGTTCGCCGCCGCGATCCGCAGCGCCAGCGGCAGGTGCGCGCACAGCTCGGCCAGCTCGACCGCCGCCTCGGCCTGCCGGGCCACCGCCTCCTCGCCGAGCATCCCGGCCAGCAGCGCCCGGGTCTCCTCGCGGTCGAGCACGTCGAGCCGCACGTTGGACGCGGCGTGGCTGACCGCCAGCCCGCGCAGGGTGTCCCGGCTGGTCACCAGGACCGCGCAGCCCGGCGAGCCGGGCAGCAGCGGCCGGATCTGCTCGGCGTTGGCCGCGTTGTCCAGCACCAGCAGCACCTGCTGGTCGGTGAGCCGGGAGCGGAACATCGCCTCCTGCTCGTCCTGGTCCAGCGGCACGGACTCCGGCGGCACGCCCTGCGCGCGCAGGAACCTCGGCAGCACGTCCACCGCGTTGAGCGGCGGGCCCTGGGCGTAGCCGCGCAGGTTCACGTAGAGCTGCCCGTCCGGGAAGTGCCGGCGCATCTTGTGCGCCGCGTGCACGGCCAGCGCGGTCTTGCCCACGCCCGGCGGCCCGGCCAGCGTCACCACCGGCACGCCCTGCGCGGTGCGCAGCAGCGCCTCGATCAGCTGCACGGCCTGCTCGCGCCCGACGAAGTCGCCGATGTCGGCGGGCAGCTGCGAGGGCACCACCCGGTCGCGCTGGGCGGGGGCGGCCGACCCGAGGTCCAGCGCCGGCGCGCCGGCCAGCACCTGCTGGTGCACGCGGCGCAGCTCGTCGCCGGGGTCGATGCCCAGCTCCTCGGCCAGCAGCCCGCCGACCTTGCGGTACGCGCCCAGCGCGTCGGCCTGCCGGCCGGACCGGTACAGCGCCACCATGAGCTGGGACCAGAGCCGTTCGCGCAGCGGGTGCTCGCCGGTCAGCCGGTACAGCTCGGGCACCAGCTCGGCGTGCCGGCCCAGCTCCAGGTCGACCTCGACGCGGCGCTCCTCGGCGTGCAGCCGGCGCTCGCCGAGCCGGGCGACCTCGTCGCGGTGCAGCACCTCGGACGGCACGTCCACCATCGCCGGGCCGCGCCACAGGCCCAGGGCGGCGGTGAAGATCGCCGACGCCGACTCCAGCCGGCCCGCCGAGCGCTCCTGCTCGCCCTCCTCGACCAGCTGCTCGAACCGGACCACGTCGATGGTCCGCTCGTCCACGTCGATCAGGTAGGCGTCGGGGACGGTGCGGATCGGCACGGCCGGTCCGAGGACCTGCCGAAGTCTCATCACGTAGGTCTGCAACGTGCCGCGCGCCCGCGCGGGCGGGTCCGCGCCCCAGATGTGCTCCGCGAGCTCGTCCACCGACACGCTGGAGCCGGCCCGCATGAGCAGCGAGACGAGCAGCGACCGCTGACGACCTGCGCGGACCACCACCTGCTCGCCGTCGACCAGCACCTGCAACGGCCCGAGGACGCGGAACTCGACCTGTGGGCCCATCCCCGACCTCCCCTCCGCCTGCGTGCGGCTTTCTGTTGTCCGTTGTACAGCGTAGGAGAGCGTTTGCCCGACGGGTCGTCGTCACGTTGGGTCAGCGAACGTGCGCCAGAGGTACGAGAATGCCCATTCACGTGGCCGGATCGTGACCTGTGTTACCACTGAAGGGTTGTGGTGACCGGTTAGGGTCGCTGACCACACCGTGAGATCCCGGATTTCCACTAGGGGTGTTTGATGGCTCATTCCCGAACGGCCCGGCGCCGCTGGACGGCCGCGATCGGCCTGACCGGCGTCGCCGCGCTCGCACTGTCCGCTTGCGCGCAATCCGACCGCGGTGACGAATCGGGTTCCGGCAAGACCGGCGGCACGCTGACCTTCGGTGCGGCCGGTGCTCCCAAGCTGTTCGACCCGTTCTACGCCACGGACGGCGAGACCTTCCGCGTCTCCCGGCAGATGTACGAGGGCCTGGTCGGCTTCAAGGCGGGCACCGCCGACGTCGAGCCCGCCCTGGCGACGAAGTGGGAGTCGTCGACGGATGGCAAGACGTGGACGTTCACACTCAAAGAAAATGTGAAATTCCACGACGGCACTCCGTTCAACGCTGAAGCGGTGTGCGTCAACTTCAACCGTTGGTACAACCAGAAGGGCGCCGCGCAGAGCGAGGCGGTTTCGCAGTACTGGCTGGACAACTTCGGCGGCTTCGCGGACACCCCGGACAAGCCGTCGCTGTTCAAGTCGTGCGCGGCCAAGGACCCGAAGACCGCGGTCGTCGAGTTGACCTCGGCGACTTCGCAGTTCCCGTCGGTGCTGGGCTTCACGTCGTTCTCGATCTCCAGCCCCGAGGCGCTCAAGAAGTACGACGCGGACAACGTCGTGGCGGCCGGTGACGCGTTCACCTACCCGGCCTACGCCAACGAGCACCCGACCGGCACCGGACCGTTCAAGTTCGGGAAGTTCGACAAGGCCAACAACGTGGTGGAGATCGTCCGCAACGACGACTACCACGGCACCAAGGCCAAGCTGGACAAGGTCGTCTTCAAGATCATCCCCGACGAGACCGCCCGCAAGCAGGCGCTCAAGGCCGGCGACATCGACGGCTACGACCTGCCCAACGCCGCGGACTGGGCCGGGCTCAAGAGCGACGGCTTCGACGTCAAGGTGCGCCCGCCGTTCAACGTGCTGTACCTGGGCATCAACCAGCTCAACAACCCGAAGTTGCAGGACCTCAAGGTCCGCCAGGCGCTCCAGTACGCGATCAACCGCGAGCAGCTGGTCAAGTCGCAGCTGCCCGAGGGCGCGACGGTCGCCACCCAGTTCATGCCGCCGACGGTGGACGGCTACGACAAGTCGCTGACCGCGGTCAAGTACGACGTGGACAAGGCCAAGTCGCTGCTGGCCGAGGCCGGCGCGTCCGACCTGACGCTGAAGTTCTACTGGCCGACCGAGGTCACCCGGCCGTACATGCCCAGCCCGAAGGACCTCTACGGCGCGATCGCGGGCGACCTGCAGAAGGCCGGCATCAAGGTCGAGACGACCAGCAAGCCGTGGAACGGCGGCTACCTGACCGACGTCGACAACGGCGAGCCGGACATCTTCCTGCTCGGCTGGACCGGTGACAACGGCACCGCCCACAACTGGGTCGGCACGTTCTTCGGCCGCACCGACAACCGGTTCAACACCGGCAAGTCGCCGTGGGGCGCGACCCTGGCCGACGCGCTGGCCGCGGCGAACGCCGAGCCGGACGCCGCCAAGCGGACCAAGCAGTACGAGGAGCTGAACAAGAAGCTGATGGAGGAGTACCTGCCCGCCATCGCCATCTCGCACTCCCCGCCGGCCATCGTGTTCAAGAAGGAGATCCAGGGCGTCACGCCCAGCCCGCTGACCGACGAGCGGTTCGGCTCGGCCTCCAAGGGCTGAGGACCGCGATAGGGACAACGGGGTAGCTCAATGCTCCGCTACACGATCCGACGGCTCATCCAGCTGGTCGGCGTGGTGCTGGTGCTGTCCCTGCTGCTCTTCGCGTGGCTGCGCGCTCTCCCGGGTGGGCCGGTTTCGGCCCTCCTGGGGGAGCGCGCCACGCCCGAGTCGCGGGAAGCCCTCACCCGGCAGCTCGGCTTGGACCAGCCGATCGTCACCCAGTACTTCAAGTTCCTCGGCCGCGCGTTGTCCGGCGACTTCGGCACCTCGACCGGTGTCCAGCCCGGCGACTCGGCCATGGAGATCTTCCTCCAGCGGTTCCCCGCCACCATCGAGTTGAGCTTCCTGGCGATCGTGATCGCCATCGCGTTCGGCATCCCGCTGGGCTACATGGCGGCCAAGCGGCGCGGCGGCTGGTTCGACAACCTCAGCGTCGGCGGCTCGCTGATCGGCGTGGCCGTGCCGGTGTTCTTCCTGGCCTACGTGCTCAAGGACACCCTGTCCGCGGCGCTGGGCCTGCCCACCGAGGGCCGCCAGGACGCGATCAGCGCCACCCGGGTGACCGGGTTCTTCGTCTTCGACGGCGTCATCACCCAGGAGTGGGACGCCGCCTGGAACGCGATCGAGCACCTGATCCTGCCCGCGATCGCGCTGTCCACCATCCCGTTCGCGGTGGTCTTCCGGATCACCCGGGCGGCCGTGCTCGACGTCCTGGAAGAGGACTACGTGCGCACCGCCGAGTCGAAGGGCCTGACCGCCCCGACCATCCGGCGGCGGCACGTGCTGCGCAACGCGATGCTCCCCGTGGTCACCACCATCGGCCTGCAGACCGGTGCCCTGCTGGCGGGCGCCGTGCTGACCGAGAAGGTGTTCTCGCTGCCGGGGGTCGGCCAGGCGCTGGCCATCGGCTTCGAGAGACGGGACTACCCGGTACTGCTGTTGCTGATCATCATGGCCACGGTCGTCTACGTGGTGGTCAACCTGCTGGTCGACCTCTCGTACGCGTTCATCGATCCGCGGATCAGGACGAGGTAGCCGCGATGGTCACTCCCACCAAGAAACTCGGGCGCAAGAAGGACCGGATCGACGCGCTGGCCGCGTCGAGCGCCGACGACGCCGGGGTCAGCCTGGCCGCCAGCGCCTGGCGGACGCTGCGCCGCAGCCCGGTGTTCCTCACCGGCGCGGTCATCATCGGCCTGTTCGTGCTGGTCTCGCTGCTCGCGCCGTGGTTGGCGCCGCAGGACCCGTCCGAGCCGATGCTGATCGACCAGGTGGTCAAGGCCCGCAACGAGATCCCGGCACCCCAGCCGGGTCACGTGCTGGGCGGCGACCTGCAGGGCCGGGACTTCTTCTCCCGGCTGCTGGTCGGCTCGCAGCAGACGCTGATCGTCGGCGTGCTGGCCACCATCATCGGACTGGCCGGCGGGCTGACGCTGGGCACGCTGGCCGGCGCGTTCGGCGGCTGGGTCGACTCGGTCGTCATGCGGGTCGTCGACGTCATGCTGTCGCTGCCGAGCCTGCTGCTGGCGTTCAGCATCAGCGCGCTGTTCGCCCGCCCCAACCAGTTCACCGTCATCGTCGCGGTGGCGGTGGTGCAGATCCCGGTCTTCGCCCGGCTGTTGCGCGGCTCGATGCTCGCGCAGCGGCACAGCGACCACGTCCTCGCGGCCACCGCGCTGGGCGTGAAGCCGGGCGCGATCGTGTTCCGGCACATGCTGCCCAACTCGCTGGGCCCGGTGATCGTGCAGTCCACGCTCGTGCTGGCCACGGCCATCATCGACGCGGCGGCGCTGTCGTTCCTCGGCCTGGGCAACCCCGACGACCGGATCCCGGAGTGGGGCCAGATGCTCGGCGACGTGCAGAACGTGTTCGACACGCACCCGCACCTGGCCGCGTGGCCCGCGGGCTGCATCATCGTGGTGGCGCTGGGTTTCACGCTCATGGGCGAGACCCTGCGCGAAGCCCTCGACCCCAAGAGCAGGCGGTGAGTCATGGCGTTGCTGGAAGTGCGTGACCTCACCGTGGTTTTCGAGCGCAAGGGGGAGCAGCCCTTCACCGCCGTCGACCACGTGAGCTTCGACGTGGAGCCGGGCCAGACCGTGGGCCTGGTCGGCGAGTCCGGGTGCGGCAAGTCGGTCACCTCGCTGGCCGTGATGGGCCTGCTGCCCAAGCGCGGCGCGCGGGTCAGCGGGACCGTGTCCTACGAGGGCGCGAACCTGCTGTCCCTGTCGGACAGGGAGATGCGCGACCGGCGCGGCCGCGACCTGGGCATGGTGTTCCAGGACCCGCTGTCCTCGCTGAACCCGGTCATCCCGATCGGCGTGCAGGTGACCGAGGTGCTGGAGCGGCACCGGGACATGTCGCGCAAGAAGGCCATGGTCGAGGCGGCGGAGCTGCTGGACAAGGTCGGCATCCCCGACCCGACCCGGCGGCTGACCGAGTACCCGCACCAGCTCTCCGGCGGGATGCGGCAGCGCGCGCTGATCGCGATCGCGCTGGCGTGCCGGCCGCGGCTGCTCATCGCCGACGAGCCGACCACCGCGCTGGACGTGACCATCCAGGCGCAGATCCTGGCCCTGCTGAAGGAACTCGTGCAGGACCTGGGCACCGCGCTGGTGATGATCACGCACGACCTGGGTGTCGTGGCCGGGCTGTGCGACGAGGTCAACGTCCTGTACGCCGGTCGGGTCGTGGAGAAGGCGCAGCGGCACGAGCTGTTCGCGCAGCCGCGCCACCCGTACACGCACGGGCTGCTGGCCTCGATCCCGAGGCTGGACGCGCCGCGCGGCGAGAAGCTGCACCCCATCAAGGGGTCCGTGGCCGACAACATCCCGTGGGACCACGGGTGCGCCTTCGCGCCGCGGTGCCCGAACGCGCTGGACGTGTGCGTCCGGATCACGCCCGAGCAGGAGGACCTGGGGTCGGGCAGGTTGTTGCGCTGCCACAACCCGGTCCAGCCCACGGTGCCCGAGGAGGTGTCGGCATGAGTTCGCTCAGCGACGCGGCCGCGGTGCCCGACGGGTCGGCCGGTGTCCCGGATCAGTCCACTGTGGACGAGCTGATGTCCGTGCGGGGCATCAAGGTGCACTTCCCGATCAAGCGGGGCATCGTGCTGGACCGGACGGTCGGGCACGTGTACGCGGTGGACGGGGTGGACCTGAGCGTCCGGCGCGGCGAGACCTACGGCCTGGTCGGCGAGTCCGGTTGCGGCAAGTCCACCCTCGGGCGGGCGATCCTGCGGCTGACCGAGCCGACCGCCGGGCACGTGGTGTTCGACGGCACGGACCTGACCACGCTCAAGGGCGAGGCGCTGCGCACCATGCGGCGGCGGATGCAGATGGTGTTCCAGGACCCCATGTCGTCCCTGGACCCCCGGCAGTCCGTGGAGTCCATCCTGGTCGAGGGCCTGCGGGCGCACGACCTGGACAAGGGCAAGGAGTCCACCGGCAAGCGGCTGCGCGAACTGCTCACCGCGGTGGGCCTGCCGGCGAAGTCGCTGCGCAAGTACCCGCACGAGTTCTCCGGCGGGCAGCGGCAGCGCATCGGCATCGCCCGCGCGCTCGCCGTGGAACCCGACCTGATCATCGCCGACGAGCCGGTGTCCGCGCTGGACGTGTCGGTGCAGGCGCAGGTGGTCAACCTGCTGGAGGAGTTGCAGGACCAGTTCGGGCTCACCTACCTGGTGATCGCGCACGACCTGGCCGTGGTGCGGCACATCTCGGACCGGGTCGGCGTGATGTACCTGGGCGGCCTGGTGGAGGAGGCGACCTCGGACGACCTCTACGCCGAGCCGCTGCACCCGTACACCAGGGCGCTGCTGTCGGCGATCCCGGTGCCCGACCCGCTGGTGGAGGACCGCCGGGAGCGGATCCTGCTCAAGGGCGACCTCCCGTCGCCCGCGAACCCGCCGACCGGGTGCCGGTTCCACACCCGGTGCCCGTGGAAGCAGGACACCAAGTGCTCGACCGAGCGGCCGGAGCTGCGCCAGGTGCTGCCCGGCCACAAGGTCGCGTGCCACTGGGCGGAGGACATCCGCGCCGGGCGGATCCGGCCGCACGAGGTCGAGGCCGTGCTGGTGGAGGAGTCCGACGGGCTCTCGCCGGACATCCCGCTGGTCGGCCCGGCGTCGGTGACCGAGGCGCTCAACCCGTGACACCCGTGCGGGGTGCCTCCCCCTGGGCGGCACCCCGCACGGCGGTTCAGGGCTTCCAGTCCGGCGAGCGGCCGAGCAGCGCGACCAGCTTGTCGGTGGTCGGGGCGTCCTCGGTGACGCCCACCGGCAGCGCGAACGCCGCCCCGGGACCCCGCACGTTCGGTGTGCTCGGGTAGCGGAGAGCCACCTTGTACGCGACGAGCGCCAGGCCGTCGTCCAGCGTTCCGTCCAGCCCCAGCGCGCGTTTGACGTCCCAGGAGTGGACCACGGTGTCGACCAGGTGCGCGCCGACCAGGTTGCGGCCCGGGTAGGTGCCGAAGCCCGGGATCTGCCCCTCGCGGTCGAGGAAGCCGTCGGCCCGGAACGACTCGGTGACCAGGTCGCTCGCCGTCGCGTAGGACGTGACCAGGTCGTCGGAGATCCCCGAGCGGGGTTCACCGCCGCGCGCGCCCACGTCGAACTTGATCGACATGTCGACCAGGTGCCGCAGGACGTCGCGGACGGTCCAGCCCGCGCACGGGGTGGGCAGGTCGTAGTGCTCCGGTTCGAGGCTCGCGACCAGCGCGGCGTTGAGGTCGATGGCGGTGCGGTCGAGGTCGAGCAGGTCCACGGATCCCCCTAAAAGGTTGTACGAACGATCGTACTATTAGTTTCGCAGTGGTCAAGGGGGCTAGCGTGGGCGGGGTGAAGGTCGACGGACGGGTGGAGCGCGGCGAGCAGACCCGGCGGCAGATCCTGCGGCGGGCGGCGGAGATCGCGTCGGTGGAGGGCCTGGAGGGCCTGTCCATCGGCCGGTTGGCCACCGAGCTCGAAGTCAGCAAGAGCGGCGTGTTCGCGCACTTCGGGTCGAAGGAGGAGTTGCAGCTCGCCACGGTCCGGGCGGCGGCGAAGATCTTCGTCGACGAGGTGATCACGCCCGCCTCGGCCGAGCCGCCGGGCCTGGCCCGGCTGGAGCGGCTGCTCGGCGGCTGGCTGGACTACTCGCGGCGGCGCACGTTCCCCGGCGGGTGCTTCTTCGCCTCGGTGCAGGCCGAGTTCGACGCCCGCCCCGGCCGGGTGCGCGACTCGATCGCCGAGTTCGACCGGCGGTGGGTGGACCTGGTCACGACCACCGCGGCGGACGTGCCCGACCTCGCCCGCGACCCGGCGCAACTGGCGTTCGAGCTGGTCGCGTACCTGCAATCGGCCAACGCCCGGTCCGTGCTGCACGACGACCCGGACGCCTACGAGCGGGCCCGCGCCGCCGTCGGCCGGGCGCTGGACCTGGCTACCCGGCGGGCGTGACGACCCGGCGCTGCGCGGCCCGCACCGCCAGCCCCACCGGCAGGCTGACCAGCAGCGCCGCACCCCACGACAACGCGATGGCGAGCACCGGCTCGGCCACGACCTGGCCGCCGAAGTACCCGATCAGCGCGGTGTAGGTGCACCACAGCGCCGACCCGATGAACGCCACCGGAACGAACCGCCGCAACGGCCACCGCACCGACCCGGCGATCAGCGCGCCCACCACCCCGCCGCCCGGCGCCCACCGCACCGCGACCAGGATCGGCTCGCCGCGCGTGGCGAGCTTCGCGCGGGTCCACTCGACCACCGCCCGCGCCCCCGCCCGCCGGCTGACCCGCTCGACCGCCCGCGACCCGGCCCCGCGCCCCAGCGCGTAGTTGACCAGATCGGCCAGGAAGCACCCGGCCGTGGCCACCGGGATCACCGCGAGCAGCGACAGCTCACCGGACGCGACCAGCACACCGCTGCCGATCAGCACCGCCTCCGTGGGCAGCAGCGGCACGGCGGCGACCACGAACAGCAGCAGGAGAGCGGTCATGATGCGGCAACGCTACCCGCCACCGGATCGCTCCCACCCGGTCGACCTCTTCAGCCGACGTTCAGCCGGAGCCCTGCGCAGACCCGTGCCCGGACCCGGTGCCCGGACCCGGTGCCGCCCGGCCCGTAGGTGGGCCGGGCGGGGCCCGCAAGGTCAGCGGTGGGCGCGGTTCAGGGCCGAGACGAGTGCGCGCAGGGACGCGGAGACCGTCGAGCTGTCGATGCCGACGCCCCACAGGACCCGGTCGCCCACCGCGCACTCCAGGTACGCGGCGGCGCGGGCGTCGTCGCCGGAGGACATGGCGTGCTCGGAGTAGTCCAGCACCCGCACGTCGTAGCCGATGGTGGCCAGCGCGTCCACGAACGCGGCGATCGGGCCGTTGCCGGTGCCGGTGATCTCCTGGGTCTCCCCGTCCACGACCACCACGGCCTTGATCTTCTCGTGGCCGCCGCCGTCCGCGCTCACCTTCTGCCGCACCAGCTTCAGCGGCACCGCGCCGTCGAGGTACTCGGTGGAGAACGAGTCCCACATGTCCTTCGGCGAGATCTCGCCGCCGTGGGTGTCGGTGACCTCCTGGATCACCCGGGAGAACTCGACCTGGAGCCGGCGCGGCAGGTCCAGGTGGTGCTCGGACTTCATCAGGTAGGCCACGCCGCCCTTGCCGGACTGCGAGTTGACCCGGATGACGGCCTCGTAGTTGCGGCCCACGTCCTTCGGGTCGATCGGCAGGTACGGGACCTCCCACGGGAACTCGTCCACGTGCTGCCCGGCGGCCTTGGCCGCGTCCTCCAGGGCCTCCAGGCCCTTCTTGATCGCGTCCTGGTGCGAGCCGGAGAACGCGGTGAACACCAGGTCACCGCCGTACGGGTGGCGCTCGGCGACCGGCAGCTGGTTGCAGTACTCGACCGTGCGGCGGATCTCGTCGATGTCGGAGAAGTCGATCTGCGGGTCGACGCCCTGGCCGAACATGTTCATCGCCAGGGTGACCAGGCAGACGTTGCCGGTGCGCTCGCCGTTGCCGAACAGGCAGCCCTCGATCCGGTCCGCGCCCGCCAGGTAGCCCAGCTCGGCGGCGGCCACGCCGGTGCCCCGGTCGTTGTGCGGGTGCAGCGACAGGATGATCGAGTCGCGGCGGGCCAGGTTGCGCGACATCCACTCGATCGAGTCGGCGTAGACGTTCGGCGTGGCCATCTCGACGGTCGCCGGCAGGTTCACGATCAGCGGCTTGTCCGGGGTGGGCCGGACGATCTCGGAGACCGCGTCGCACACCTCCAGCGCGTACGACAGCTCGGTGCCGGTGTAGGACTCGGGCGAGTACTCGTAGCGGAACTCGGTCTCCGGGTACTTCTTCGCCTCCTCCAGCGCGAACCGCGCGGCGTCGGTGGCGATCTTCTTGATGCCCTCGCGGTCGGACTTGAACACCACCCGGCGCTGGAGGACCGACGTGGAGTTGTAGAAGTGCACGATGGCCTTGCCCGCGCCGCGCAGCGCCTCGAACGTGCGCGCGATCAGCTCGGAGCGGCACTGGGTGAGCACCTGGATGGTGACGTCCGGCGGGATCGCGCCGTCCTCGACGATCTCCCGGACGAAGTCGAAGTCGGTCTGCGACGCGGCCGGGAAGCCGACCTCGATCTCCTTGTAGCCCATGCGCACCAGCAGGTCGAACATCTTGCGCTTGCGGGCGGGCGACATCGGGTCGATCAGCGCCTGGTTGCCGTCGCGCAGGTCGACCGCGCACCACAGCGGGGCCTGCGTGATCCGCTTGGTCGGCCAGGTCCGGTCGGGTACGTCGACCACCTCGACCAGCTCGTGGAAGGGGCGGTAGCGGTGCACGGGCATCGACGTCCCGCGCTGCGGGTTCCACGCCGGCTGGTCGGCCGGGGCGGGGCGCGCGGGGGGACGGATGCGGCTGACGCCGGAGGTGTAGGCGTCGGGTGAGGTCGTCATGACGGAGGGTGCTCCTGCCGGGCGTGGGGGAAACGACCGGCGGCAACGCTCGACCCGCGACGGGGGGCCGGTCTGATCAGACCCCGTCACGGCGGCGAAGCAGGAGCGCACGTGCCACGGCCACACCCTAACCGGAATCCGACCGGACGTGGAACCGAGCGCCCAGATGGTGGAACTTCACCCATCCGTGTTTCGCTCGATCGTGGGTCGGGCATTTCTCCGACATGTCCAGATGGCGAACCTCAACGCGCAGCGGCGGCTTCACCGCTGCCCGAGTGATCAGCGGTGTTGGCGCTGTGTTCGCGCTCATCGAGGTGCTCTACATCCTGATGATCCTCTTCGGGGCGAACCAGGCCAACGCGTTCTTCCGCTTCATCCAGCAGCTCGCCGAGCCGCTGGCGCTGTTCTTCCCCGGTCTGTTCCAGCTCGGCAACGCCAACCTCGACGTCATCGTCAACTACGGTCTGGCGGCCGTGTTCTGGCTCGTCGTCACCGGCCTGCTGGCCCGCGTCGTGGCCAGGTAGCCCAGCGGCCCCGGTGGTGCGTGTCCACCGCCCGTCGACCTGCCGGTCCGCAGTCCGCCCGGCAGGTCGACGGGTCGTCGTCCGCCCGACAGCGGCGATCAGACCTCGAACGCCTTCCCCCACGTGCCGGTGAACGCGATTTCCGGCAGGGGTTTCCGTTCGCGGGGCCGGGTTTCCCGGGCCTGGAGTTCTTCCGGCAGGACGCTCACGTCACCGAGCTTTCCGACGGCTATGACCACCACCGGAACAACATCTTCGGGCAACGCGAACGCGCGCGCCGCGGCGTCGTGGTCGAAACCGCCCATCTGGTGCGTCACCAGCCCGAGGTCGACGGCCTGCAGCACCAGGTTCTGCACGGCCAGCCCCAGCCCGAACTCGGTGTTCGGCACCGGTCCGCGCTCGTCCGCCGTCGCCCGCGCCGCGAGCAGCAGCACCGAAGCGCGCCCCGCCCAGGTCTGGTTGCCGGGCCGCAGCACGTCGAAGATGCGCTGGAACGTGTCGTCCCCGCGGAGCCCCACGACGAACCGCGCGGGTTGGGTGTTGCCGTGCGAGGGCGCCCACCGGGCGGCCTCCAGCAGCAGGGTCAGGTCGGCCGGGGCCACGGTCGCGGTCGCGTCGAAGGCGCGCGGGCTCCAGCGGTCGGCGATGATCGGGTTGAGTTTCATCAGATCGCATACTGCCAAGCCGTGATGGCGTACGCGCCGAACCACGCGCTGAACGCCACGATTCCCACCAGGACGGCCACCACCGTGCTCGTCCGCCGCCGCGCGAGCGCCAGCGCCACCGGGACCAGCAGCGTGAACGCGGGCAGCAGCAGCCGCGCCTTGGAGTTCATCAGCCCGTTCGACCCGAGGTCCATCACCAGCACGCCGACCCCGTACCCGACCAGCGGCCACTCCAGCCGGCGCCGGATCCCCAGCACCACCAGCGCGATCGCCACCACCAGGAACCACACCGTGGCCAGTTCCAGCACCGAGCGCGGGTCGCCCAGCACGAGCAGCGCGAACTTCCAGGTGGCCGCGCCGCCGTCGAACCGGGAGTCCCAGCCCTCCTGCTGCACGGCGAACCAGCCGTCCCACCGCCCGGTGCGCACCGCCACGTACCCGAGGTAGCCGAGCAGCCCCAGCGGTGCGATGGCCGCGCCCAACCACGGCCGGACGCCGTCCTCGCGGGTGACGATCGCGACGACCGCCGCCGCGCACACCGCCAGGACCAGCGCCGCCGCCGTGGGCCGCACGAGCCCGGCCGCCGCGCAGCACAGGCCTGCGAGCACCCACCGCCGTTCCACCACGCCGACCAGCGACCACGCCGCCAGCGCGCAGAACGTCGCCTCGGAGTAGGCCATCGACAGCACGACCGCCATCGGCGACGCGGCGAACAGCACCACCAGCACCAGCCCGGCCCGGTACGACCCGCCGAACACCGCGCGCCCCAGCCGGTGCACGCCGTACGCGCAGAACAGCCCGCTGAGCAGCGACACCGCGAACGCCGCGCCGACCAGCGTGACGCCGGGCAGCCCGTCCGCCCACCGCACCAGCGCCGGGTAGCCGGGGAAGAACGCCAGCGGCGTCTCGTCGGTGCGCCGGGAGAACGCGTCGACCAGCGACCGGTTCACGTTCGCGTAGCCGCCCTCGGCGATGCCCAGGAACCACTGCCCGTCCCACGAGGTGAGAGCCCGGGTCAGGTCCTTGTTCCACCGCTCGGCCATCAGCTGCAGCGCGAGCAGCCCCGTCTCGCGCACCGCCAGGTAGAGCAGCGCGGGGGCGAGCGCCGAGGTCACCCGGTGTCTGGCCGCGCGCGCCAGCCGCTCGCGCACCGGCACCGGTGCGCCCTCCGGCTCCACGTGGACGGCCTCCAGGGTTGACACGACCATGAGGGTAGTGCCCGTCACGGTCGCCGCTGTCCACCTCGCGGGACGGGTAGTCTGCCCTTCGAGCTGGGGTTTCCCCGCTCAGGCATCGGCTCGGAGGGAGAGGCTCAGTGGCGCTCGTCGTCCAGAAGTACGGCGGTTCCTCGGTCGGGAACGCCGAGCGGATCAAACGGGTGGCCGAGCGCATCGTCGCGACCCGCAAGGCGGGCAACGACGTCGTGGTGGCCGTCTCCGCGATGGGCGACACGACCGACGAGCTGCTCGACCTCGCCCGCCAGGTGTCCCCGGTGCCGCCCGCCCGCGAGATGGACATGCTGCTCACCTCCGGTGAGCGCATCTCCATGTCGTTGCTGGCGATGGCGATCCACTCGCTGGGCGCCCAGGCGCGCTCGTACACCGGCTCGCAGGCCGGCGTGCTGACGACCTCCGTGCACGGCAAGGCGCGCATCATCGACGTGACGCCCAGCCGCATCCAGGACGCGCTGGCCGACGGGGCCATCGCGATCGTCGCGGGCTTCCAGGGCGTGAGCCAGGACAGCAAGGAGATCACCACGCTCGGCCGGGGCGGCACCGACACCACCGCGGTGGCGTTGGCGGCGGCGCTCAAGGCCGACGTGTGCGAGATCTACACCGACGTGGACGGCGTGTTCACCGCCGACCCGCGCATCGTGCCGAACGCCCGGCGGCTGGAGACCATCACCTACGAGGAGATGCTCGAGATGGCGGCGTGCGGGGCCAAGGTGCTCATGCTCCGCTGCGTCGAGTACGCCCGCCGCTACGGCGTCCCGGTGCACGTCCGATCTTCGTTCAGCAACAAGCCCGGGACCATCGTGTCCGGGTCAGTGGAGGACCTTCCCGTGGAACAGGCGATGATCACCGGCGTCGCGCACGACCGGTCCGAGGCCAAGGTGACCGTGACCGCGGTCCCCGACCACCCCGGCGTGGCGGCCCGGATCTTCCGGGTCGTGGCCGAGGCGGAACTCGACATCGACATGGTCGTGCAGAACGTCTCCCAGGCCATGTCCGGCCGCACCGACGTGACCTTCACGCTGTCGAAGGACGACGGCCCGCGCGCGGTGGCGGCGCTGGAGAAGGTGCGCGAGGAGATCGGCTTCGAAGCGGTCCTCTACGACGACCACGTGGGCAAGGTGTCGCTGATCGGCGCGGGGATGCGCTCGCACCCCGGCGTGACGGCGACCTTCTGCGAGGCCCTGGCCACCGCCGGGGTGAACATCGAGATCATCTCGACGTCGGAGATCCGGATCTCGGTCATCTGCCGCGACACCCAGCTCGACGACGCGGTCCGTGCGCTGCACGACGCGTTCGAGCTGGGTGGCGACGAAGAGGCCGTGGTGTACGCGGGGAGTGGACGATGAGCCCGACGCTGGCCCTGGTGGGCGCGACCGGTGCCGTGGGCACCGTCATGATCGAGATCATCAACGGCCGGCCGTCGGTGCCGTGGGGCGAGATCAGGCTGATCGCCTCGCCCCGCTCGGCGGGCAAGAGGATCACCGTGCGCGGCGAGGAGCTGACCGTGGTCGCGCTGTCGCCGGAGGCGTTCGACGGCGTCGACGTCGCGATGTTCGACGTGCCCGACGAGGTGTCCGCGCAGTGGGCCCCGATCGCGGCCGAGCGCGGCGCGGTGGCGGTCGACAACTCCGGCGCGTTCCGGATGGACCCGGACGTGCCGCTGGTGGTGCCCGAGGTGAACGCGGACGAGATCTCCGCGCGCCCCAAGGGGATCATCGCGAACCCGAACTGCACGACGCTGTCCATGATGGCCGCGCTCGGCGCGCTGCACCGGGAGTTCGGGCTGCGCGAGCTGGTCGTGGCGTCCTACCAGGCGGCCTCCGGCGGCGGGCAGTCCGCGATCGACCGGCTCTACGGCGAGCTGGAGGCGTTGGCGGGCAAGCAGGTCGGCGTCCGCGCCGGCGACGTGCGGGAGGCGCTGGAGGCGGCGGGCCTGCCGGTCTCGGAGTCCCCGTTCCCGGCCCCGCTGGCGCTCAACGTGGTGCCGTGGGCCGGTTCGCTCAAGGACGACGGCTGGACCAGCGAGGAGCTCAAGGTCCGCAACGAGTCCCGCAAGATCCTCGGCATCCCGGACCTGAAGGTGTCGGCGACGTGCGTCCGGGTGCCCGTGGTGACCACGCACTCGTTGGCCGTGCACGCGACCTTCGCCCGTGAGGTGACCGTCGAGCAGGCGCACAAGATCCTCGCCGAGCAGCCGACCATCGTCCTGGTGGACGACCCGGCGGCGAAGAAGTTCCCGACGCCGGCCGACGTCGTGGGCGAGGACCCGACGTACGTGGGCCGGGTGCGCCAGGCGCTGGACTTCCCGAACACGCTGGACTTCTTCGTGTGCGGCGACAACCTGCGCAAGGGCGCGGCGCTGAACACCTACGAGATCGCCGAAGAGCTGGTCGGCCGCCTGTAGCCGCCCGCTCGTCCGCTCGCCGACGACCCCGCCCGATCCCGGCCCGCCCGGTTTCCGGCGGGGTCGCCGTGTTCCGACCGACGGCGGGTCCGGCGGTTCGGCGGGACGGCAAGTCCGGCGGTTCGGCGGGTTCGGCGGGTTCGGCGAGGGTCCGGTGGGATCATCGCGTTGTCGCGGGACGGTTCGGTTCGGTGGTGGGCGGGTAGGTTCGACGCATGGCTGACGCGGTGCTGGCGGTCGACCTGGGCACGACGGCGACCAAGGTCATCGCGGTCGACCGCGACGCGGCCGTGCTCGGGTCGGCGGAGTACGGCTACCCGATGCGCATCACGCCCTCCGGCGAGGCGACGCACGACCCCGAGGTGGTGTTCGAGGCCGCGCTGCGGGCGTTGGCGGAGGTCGCCGCGCTGGGGCACCGGGTGCACGCCCTGGTGCTCACCGGCGCGATGCACACGTTGCTGGGGTTGGACTCCGGCGGTGTGCCGGTCACGCCGTCGTTGAGCTGGGCCGACAACCGGGCGGTGGCCGAGGCGTCGGGGCTGCGCGGCACGGCCGAGGGGCGCGCGCTGCACCGTGAGACCGGCACCCCCGTGCACACCATGTCGCCGCTGGTGAAGCTGGCGTGGTTCCGGGCGCGCGGGATCACGGCGGACTCGTGGTGCGGGCTCAAGGACTACGTGGCCCTGCGCCTGACCGGTCGGCTGGTGACCGAGTACTCGTCCGCGTCCGGCAGCGGGCTGATGGACCTGCGGGCGTTGGCGTGGCACCCCGACGCGCTGGCGTTCGCCGGGGTGCGGGCGGCCGAGCTGCCCGAACTGCTGTCGCCGACGACCGTGTTGCCGCTGGTCCTCGACGTGCCCGGGATTCCGCGCGGGGTGCCGGTGGTGCTGGGCGGCGGTGACGGCCCGATGGCGAACCTCGGGGTCGGCGCGGTGGTGCCCGGGGTGGCGGCCGTGTCGTTGGGCACCAGCGGGGCGTTGCGGGTGGTGCGCGACGAGCCCGCGGTGGACGAGCAGGAGCGGGTGTTCTGCTACGCCATCGCCGACGGGCTGTGGGTGCTGGGCGGCGCGGTGAGCAACGGCGGGGTCGTCGCGCAGTGGGCCGCCGACACGTTCAAAGCGGACGTGACGACGTTGTTGCGGGAGGCGGCGGACGTCCCGCCGGGCGCGTCGGGCGTGATCGCGCTGCCGTACCTGCTGGGGGAGCGGGCCCCGTGGTGGGACCCGGACGCGCGGTCGGCGTTGATCGGGGTGCGGCGGGAGCACGGCCGCGCGGAGATCACCCGGGCGTTGGTGGAGGGCGTGGCCCAGCAGCTGGCGCTGGTGCTGGACGCGGTGCGCTCGGTGGCCGACGTGCACGCCGTGCGGGTGACGGGCGGCGCGTTCCGCAGCGACCTGTGGGCGTCGGTGCTGGCGTCGGCGCTCGGCCTGGACCTGGAACTGGCCGAGGACAGCGAGGGCTCGGGCGTCGGCGCGGCGCTGCTGGCGTGGCACGCGCTGGGCGACCTGCCGGACCTGCGCACGGCGGCGACGTTGATCGAACCGACCCGGGTCATCCACCCCGACGCCGAGGCCGCGCGCTACTACGCGCAACACCGCCCGCTTGTCGGACAGCTCTACGAGGCACTGCACAAGCTCGGCTGACCCAGGTAGAAGTGTTGGACGATCCTCATGCGGCCGATTGACGGGCGATTTAGCCGCCGGTCGTGAGGGATCGGCTGGAACTGCGTTCCTCCCACTTCGGGTTCAGCCCCAACGCCGGGCGGTAGAGGTCGGCGATCCGGTAGATCCGGATCCCGGGCCGGCCGAGGAAGCCGTGCCGGGGTTGGCGGCCCGGCACCGCCGCGACGGCGACCTGCGCGACCGTCTACCAGGCCCTCGAGCACGACCTGTCGTCCCGCTTCCGGGACGATCGCGAGTCCTGCACCGAGGCGAAGGGCCTGTTCATCCGGGAAGCCCTGCGCGCGGTCGGCGGCTCCTGGCCGTCAGCACCATCGAGCCCGCGGCGATCGCCACCGCGCCCAGGCCCGCCACGAAGTAGCCCCAGGCGGGCGACGAGTGGTCGATGACGAACCCGGCGAACGGCGCGCCGAGCGCCGCGCCCAGCGTGAACGCCGAGCCCTGCAAGCCCATCGCCTCGCCCCGCGCCGAGCCCGGCGTCATCCGGGTGATCGCCTCGCCGGTCCCGGCGATGGTCGGCGCGCACAGGAAGTTCGTCGGCACCAGCGCGAGCGCGAGCAGCCACGGCGTCCCGCCGAACAGCCCGATCGGCACCGCGAGCACGCCCATCAACCCCATCATCACCCACACCGGCGGCACCCGGTCCAGCGCGCCGTAGACGAACCCGCCGACCAGCGACGCCACGCACATGACCGCGATCAGCGCGCCCGTCCAGTCGGTCAGCCCCATCCCGCGCATGGACGCGACCACCGCGACCTCGACCCCGGACAGCACGAACGTCGCGCCGCCCGCGCTGATCAGCACGCCGACCACCCGCCCGGTCAGCCACTGCGAGCGCGGCACCGGCGCGCCGTGGTCCACGTCGTCGCGCACCGGCGGGTTGACCGCGTACAGGACCAGCCCGAACACCACCATCGACGCGCCGATCGCCCACATCGCGACCCGGCTGTGCCAGTGCGTGGTGAGGAACACGCCCAGCGCCGGCCCGGCCATGAACGCCACCTCGACGGCCATCGAGTCCATCGCCAGCGCGGTCCGCCGGCCCTCCTCGCCGACCAGGGCGGTGGTGATCTGCCGGCCGATCTGCATGACCGGCATCACCGCGATCCCGGACACGAAGCAGGTGACCAGCAGCACCTCGAACGGCAGGAACGGCGCGATGAACCAGAACAGCGCCTCGGACCCCATCGACAGGGCGAGCATCACGCGCAGCCCGCGCCGGTCGGTCAGCCGCCCCATCAGCGGCGCGCCGACCGCGATGCCGATCGTGGCCATCGCGCCGACCAGGCCCGCCGCGCCGTAGCCGCGCTCCAGGCTGAGCAGCACGTGCATGGTGATGGTCATGCCCGCCGCCGTCGCGGGTATCCGGGCGACCAGCATCAGCAGCATCAGGGACGGCAGCCGAGGCGTGCGCAGGACCGCGAGGTAGGGGGCGAGGTTCACCTGGTCATCTTCACCTGGCCGGGCAAGAGGTTTAACCATTCGTTTTCTTGACTGATTCCAAAAAACATGGTGGAGTGGTGGAGCTATGACCCCAGGACCACGCGAACTGCTCAAGGACGCCGGGCTGCGCATCACCGCCCCCCGGATCGCTGTCCTCGACTGGCTCGTCGACCACCCCCACGCGACCGCCGACCAGGTCGCGGACGGCGTGCGGACCAGGCTGGGGACGGTGTCCACGCAGGCCGTCTACGACGTGCTCAACGCGTGCTCACGAGCCGGCCTGCTGCGCCGCATCGAGCCCGCCGGTCACCCGGCGCGCTACGAGACGCGGATCGGTGACAACCACCACCACCTCGTGTGCAGGCAGTGCGGACGGACCGAGGACGTCGACTGCGTCCACGGTGCCGCGCCCTGCCTGGAGCCCTCGGACACGGTCGGCTTCGCCGTGGACGAGGCGGAGGTCCTGTTCTGGGGTTCGTGCCCGGACTGCCGTCCGGCCACCTGACTGCCGCACCCCCACAGAAGGAGCTAGAGCGTGACCCAAGCGCGTCACACGACCAACAACGCAGGCATCCCGGTCGCCAGCGACGACCACTCGCTGACGCTGGGCGCGAACGGCCCGATCCTGCTCCAGGATCACTACCTGATCGAGAAGAACGCCCAGTTCAACCGCGAGCGCGTGCCCGAGCGGGTCGTGCACGCCAAGGGCGGCGGCGCCTTCGGCCACTTCGAGACCACCGAGGACGTCAGCCGCTTCACCAAGGCCGCGCTGTTCCAGCCGGGCGCGAAGACCGAGACGCTGCTGCGCTTCTCGACCGTCGCCGGCGAGCTCGGCTCGCCCGACACCTGGCGCGACCCGCGCGGGTTCGCGCTGAAGTTCTACACCTCCGAGGGCAACTACGACCTGGTCGGCAACAACACCCCGGTGTTCTTCCTGCGCGACCCGATCAAGTTCCCGGACTTCATCCGCTCCCAGAAGCGCCGCGCCGACACCGGCCGCCGCGACCACGACATGCAGTGGGACTTCTGGACGTTGCAGCCGCAGACCGCGCACCAGGTGACGTGGCTGATGGGCGACCGGGGCATCCCGAAGACCTGGCGGCACCAGAACGGCTACGGCTCGCACACCTACCTGTGGGAGAACGCGGCGGGCGAGAAGTTCTGGGTGAAGTACCACTTCAAGACCGACCAGGGCATCGAGACCCTGACCTCGGACGAGGCCGCCCGGATCGCCGGCGAGGACGCCGACGCGCACCGCGCCGACCTGTGGCACGCCATCGAGCGCGGCGAGTTCCCGTCGTGGACGCTCAAGGTCCAGGTCATGCCGTACGAGGACGCGAAGGACTACCGCTTCAACCCGTTCGACCTGACCAAGGTGTGGCCGCACGCGGACTACCCGCTGATCACGGTCGGCAAGCTGGTCCTCGACCGGAACCCGGCGGACTACTTCGCCGAGATCGAGCAGGCCGCGTTCGAGCCCACCAACCTGGTGCCCGGCATCGGCACGTCCCCGGACAAGATGCTGATCGGCCGCATCTTCTCCTACCCGGACGCCCACCGGTACCGGATCGGCGCGAACTACGCGCAGCTGCCGGTGAACCGGCCGAAGTCCCCGGTGAACTCGTACGCGAAGGACGGCGCGATGCGCTACACCAACGCGTCCGACCCGGTCTACGCCCCGAACTCCTACGGCGGCCCGCACGCGAGCGCCGTGACGGCCGGTGAGACCACCTCGGCCTACGGCGTCCAGGACGAGGTCGTGCGCGCGGCGTACACGCTGCACGCCGAGGACGACGACTTCGGCCAGGCCGGCACGCTGATCCGCGAGGTCATGGACGACGCCCAGCGCGAACGCCTGGTGCAGACCGTGATCAGCCACGCGGGCAACGGCGTGTCCGCCCCGGTGCTGGAGCGCGTCTTCGCGTACTGGCGCAGCATCGACAAGGAGACCGGCGACAAGATCGCCGCCGCCTTCGGCAAGTGACGTAGTGCCGGCGGGGAGGGGCTGCGGCTCCTCCCCGTTCGCGCTGTCCGGACCCTCCCGCTGTGACCCTCCCGCTGTCCGGACGGGCCGTCCCGCGCGGCGGGACGGGCCGTCACGTCACGCCGTCTCGGTCACGCCCTTGCGCGCGTTGGCCAGCGCCAGCCCGGTGCGCAGCGCGCCCACGGCCTCCGCCACGGCTTCCCGGAACACGCCGCCCACCCCGAGGATGTTGGCGTACCCGTGGAACAGCCCCTCGTAGCGCCGCAGCACCACCGGGACCCCTTGGTCGGCGAGCTTCTCGGCGAACGCCTCGCCCTCGTCGCGCAACGGGTCGAACCCGGCGGTCGCCAGGTAGGTGGGCGGCAGGCCGCTGAGGTCGTCGGCGAGCAGCACGGAGAGCCTGGGGTCGGCGTGCGCCGAGCGGGACGGCGCGTAGTGGTCCAGGAACCAGTCCATCTTCCGGTCGGTCAGGAAGAAGCCCTCGCCGAAGATCTCCCGCGAGCGCCGGCGCACGGTCGCGTCCACCGCCGGGTAGAACAGCAGCAGGAACACCGGTTTGACGGCGTCGGCGTGCAGTGCGGTCACGGCGGCCAGGTTGCCGCCCGCGCTGTCTCCGCCGACCGCGATCCGGGCCGGGTCGATGCGCAGTTCCGAAGCGTTCGCCACAGCCCACTCGTACGCGGTGCGCGCGTCGTCGGCGGCGGCCGGGAACGGGTGCTCGGGGGCCAGCCGGTAGTCCGCGGCCAGCACCCGCACGCCCGCCTCGACGGCCAGGAACCGGCACAGGTTGTCGTGGCTGTCGAGGTCGCCGCTGACCCAGCCGCCACCGTGGTAGAAGACCAGCAGCGGCGAGCCCTCGGCCAGGCCGTGCGGGGTGTAGAAGCGGCCGCCGACGCCGTCCATGGACACCGCGCGGACCGTCACGCCCTCGATCACCGGGCCGGACACCAGGAAGTTGCTCCTGGTCAGGGCCGCCCGGTTGGCCGCCGGGGTGGTGGTCTGCCAGTCCTCGCCGCTGAGCTGCTGCAGGCGCAGCAGCAGGTGCGCCTCGGGGTGCAGGCGCTGGCCGTCGAGGGTGATCGGCGGGCCGGTGATCAGCTTGCGCAGCGGCCCGGGGAGGCCGAACGCGAAGCGCAGGGCACCGGCCAGGACGCCGGGGGGCAACGACTCGGCGAGCTTCGACATGAGACGCACGTTACTCGCCAGTACACCCCCCGACCAGGTTGGACCTCCAGCTAGGTGGAGGTGGCAGGATCGGGGCATGACGGTCACGGTGGTGGGTATCGGCGGTTCGCTGCGCCCGAACTCGCAGTCCGAACGCGCGCTGCGGATCGCGCTGTCCGGCGCGGCGGACGCGGGCGCCAAGGTCATCGAGGTCGTCGGACCGGACCTGGTGCTGCCGTTCTACGACCCCGCCGTGGCCGACCGCCCGGACAACGCCCGCCGGCTGGTCGAGGCGCTGCGCCAGGCCGACGGCGTCGTGCTCGTCTCGCCCGGCTACCACGGCACGGTCTCCGGCCTGGTCAAGAACGCCCTGGACTACGTCGAGGACCTGCGCGAGGACCCGCGGGTCTACCTCGACGGGCGGGCGGTGGGCTGCGTGGCCGCCGCGCGCGGCTGGCAGGCGTCGGTCACCACGCTGACCGCCCTGCGCTCGATCGTGCACGCGCTGCGCGGCTGGCCCACCCCGCTCGGCTCGGCGATCAACTCCCGCGAGGTCGAGTTCGACCTCGAAGGGGGCTGCTCGGATCCCACGGTCGCGGACACTTTGCGCACGATCGGGCGACAGGTGGCGGAGTTCGCCGTGTCACAAGCCGGTTGACGGTTCTACTGGGCGGGTACGCCTGGACCGGCGTGAGCTGCCGCGCCACGCGGTGCGGTCCGGTGCGAACCGGGTGTCGAGGGGGAGAGGAACCCCGAACCACCAGCTCGAAGGAGAACGTTGATGCAGGTGCTCTACACGGCGGAGGCGACCGCGGTCGGCGACGGCCGCGACGGCGAGGTCCGCTCCTCGGACGGCGTGCTCGACGAGCAACTCGTCACGCCGACCGAGCTGGGTGGTCCCGGTGGCGACAAGACGAACCCGGAGCAGCTCTTCGCGGCCGGGTACGCGGCGTGCTTCCACAGCGCGCTCCAGGTCGTCGCCCGCCGGGCGAAGCTCGCCCTGACCTCGACCGAGGTCACCGCGAAGGTCGGCATCGGCCCGAACGGCGAGGGCGGCTACCAGCTCACCGTCGCCCTGCACGCGCACCTGCCCGGAGTGGAGCAGGCGGTGGCCGACGACCTCGTCGCCCAGGCCCACCAGGTCTGCCCGTACTCCAACGCCACGCGTGGAAACATCGAGGTGGCTCTCACCGCCACCGTGTGAAGGAGGCGCTAGCACCATGGCCAAGTCCCCGGCCAAGTCCCCGATCACCAGCCCGCTGTCCGACGACCACAAGAAGTCGGTCGGAGCGGTGCTCCAGGCGACGCTGGTCGACCTGATCGACCTGTCCCTGGTCGCGAAGCAGGCGCACTGGAACGTGGTCGGCAAGAACTTCCGCAGCGTCCACCTCCAGCTCGACGAACTGGTCACCACGGCCCGGACCTACACCGACGAGGTGGCCGAACGGGCCTCCGCGCTGGGCATCTCGCCCAACGGCAAGGCCAAGACCGTGGCCGCGTCCTCGGGCATCCCGGAGTTCCCGGAGAACTGGCTCAAGGAGGACGACGTGGTGGCCGCCGTGGTCACCGCCCTGGCCAAGCTGGTCGAGCGGCTGCGCGGCCGGATCGACGAGACCGACAAGTCCGACCTGGTCACCCAGGACCTGCTGATCGAGATCACCAAGCAGCTCGAACAGGCCCACTGGATGTGGCAGGCCCAGCAGGCCTGACCGGTCGGGTCCGCGCGCGGCTCGCGCGCGGACCCGACCCGCCTTCCGGCGGACGTCCGGCCGGGCTAGAGCACCTTCCGGACGAACGCGACCTCCGCCGCGGTCTGCCGGATCGTCTCCGCGACGACCAGCGACCCGTGCCCGGCGTCGTACCGGTAGACCTCGTAGGCCGCGCCGCGCGCCGCCAGCCGGTCCAGGTAGTTGTCGATCTGCCGGATCGGGCAGCGCGGGTCGTTCTCGCCCGCCAGCACCAGCACCGGCGCGCTCACCGCGTCCACGTAGGTCAGCGGCGAGCACTCGCGGTACCGGTCCGGCACGTCCTGCGGCGACCCGCCGAACAGCGCCCGGTCGAACGCGCGCAGCGGCTCCATCTCGTCCTCGTAGGCCGCCAGGTAGTCCGCCACCGGCACGCCCGCGACGCCCGCCGCCCAGCGCTCCGGCTGCGTGCCCAGCGCCAGCAGGGTCAGGTAGCCGCCCCACGACGCCCCGTTGACCACGCACCTCGCCGGGTCGGCGAACCCGGAGGACACGGCCCAGTCGTGCACCGCGGCCACGTCCTCCAGCTCCGTGAGCCCCGGCCGGCCCTCGATCGCGTCCCGCCACGCCGAGCCGTAGCCGGTGGAGCCGCGGTAGTTGACGTGCACCACGGCGTACCCGGCGTCCAGCCACACCGCGCGGTAGGCGGAGAACCGGTCCTCGTCGGCCGAGTGCGGGCCGCCGTGCAGGCTGAACACCGTGGGCAGCGGGCCGTCCGGCGCGCCCTCGGGACGGGCCACCAGCGCGTGCACGTCACCGACGAACACGTCCTGGAGGTCGACCGACGGGGCCGCCTTGTGCCCCTGCGGCGCGAGCAGCACGCGCTCGTCGCCGTCCACGTCGAGCACCCGCACCACGCCCGGCTGCGCGCCCGAGGACCAGGAGAACTCGACCGAGCCGTCCGGGCGCGCGGACGCCGAGCCGACCGTCCCGTGTGGAGTGTCCAAAGCGGACAGAATGCCGGTGGTGAGGTCGTAGCGGTGCAACGTGTTGCGGGCCTGGAAGGTGTGCACGACCAAGAGCGACCGGGCGTCCTCGAACCAGTCGGCGCTGATCTCGCCGGGCAGGTCGATCGCGATCTCGGTCTCGGTGTCGGCGGCGACGTCCCAGATCAGCAGTTCCTCGCGGCCCCGGCGCTCGTGCAGCACCAGCAGCCGGTTGTCGCCGGGCACCGGGCTGAACGCGATGGCGTCCAAGCCCTTGCCGGGGCCGTCCCACTTCTCCACGACCGTCTCGCCGGTCGGCGTGACCACGCGCAGCGCGGTGTGCCGGTTGTCGCCGTGCTCGGAGTGCGCGAGCGCGAGCAGCGTCTCGTCCTTGGACAGCGCGGCGATGCCGCCGTCGTTCTCGTGCGAGTAGACCACCTCGGCCGGGCCGCCGTCGCGCGCCACGTAGACGGTGGTGCCGTCGTCGGTGGAGGTGCCGACCGCGACCAGCCCGTGCCCGATCTCCAGGCCCGCCGGGTAGCCGGCCGGCACGCCCTCGACAGCGGGCTTCGGCTCCCCGCCGGCGTGGAACGGCTCGCTGACCCACACGCCGAACTCGTCGCCGTCGCTGTCGGCGAACCACCAGATGGTCTCGCCGTCCGGGCTGAGCGCGGCGTGCGACGTGCCGTTCGGGCGGTCGGTGACCTTGCGGTGGGTGTCCGCGGCCCGGTCCCAGGCGTAGATCTCCCAGACACCGCTGGAGTTCGACACGTAGAGGCTGCGGTCGGGGGCGTCGTCGGCCCAGCCGGGCAGGCTGACCCGGGGCGCGGTGAACCGGTCCCGCCAGCGGGCCTCGGCGTCGGCGTCGTCGAACAGCGGGTCGGGGATCTCGGCGGTCGGGTGCGTCGTCACGTCCCCGATCCTGCCGGCTGCGGCGCGGCGGGCAGGTTCGCGGTGACCAGGTAGTAGTCCAGCAGGCCGCGCTCGGCGGCCCGGATCCACCGGCGGTCCCAGCGGTCCGGGTGGTCGCCGAGCGCGAGCCACCGGTCCAGGCCCGCCCAGACGTGCTCGCCGATGCGGTCCGCGCGCACGTCGGCGAAACCGGCGGCACGCAGGTCGGCGGTGAACCGGTCGATCGGGTGGGCCAGGTCGAGGCCGGTGGCGAAGGTGTCCAGCAGCTCCGCGAGCGCCGGGCCCGCGTCGTCGTGGCGGGCGAAGAACGTGGTCACGGCCAACCGGCCGCCGGGCGCGAGCACCCGCGCGGACTCGTGCGCGAACGCCGTCAGGTCCTCGAAGTGCTGGGCGGCCTCGACGGACAGCAGGCGGTCGAAGGTGTTGTCGGGGAACGGGATGTACGACGCCGAGCCGAGGGTGAACGTGGCCTCGGGCGTGCTCCGCTGGGCGCGGGCCACCTGTTCCGGGACCAGGTCGAGGCCGTCGAGACTGCGCGGTGCGCGGACGAGCACTTCCCGCGCGCCTCGGCCGCGACCGCAGCCGACCTCCAGCACGCGGTCGTCGGGTGTGATGGTGAGGCTGTCCAGGACGAGGTCGTACAGGGCCCGCTGGGACGCGATGCGCTGGTCGACGGTGAGCTCACCGTCCAGCGGAATGCCCGCCCAGTAGCCGAAGTTGATGAACCCGCCGGCGAACGCCGGTCGCTCGGCCAGGTCGTCCGGGCCGTAAATCCGGCGGCGGCGTTCAGCGCGCGCCGCTTCGTCGTCTGCCATCCCCTGATGGTGCCGGTTCGCGGAGGTGGGGTGGCAGAGGGGAGCCGATGGGCCTGTCCCCTGTCGGCCTGTTGCTAGTCGAGCTCTTCGGAGAAGATCTGGTCCATCTTGCGCGACGCCTTCGCGAAGGCGTTCACGACGAGCCCGATGACGGCCAGCGCCAGCCCGGTGAGGACGCCGGTCGCAGGGGAGGCGAGGACCGCCAGCACACCCGCCACCCCGGCGACGACCATGCCCCAGGCGACGAGGTGGAGCCAGCTGCCGGTGGTGGGTTTCATCGCGGAGACGATGCTCATGTTCGGCTCTCCTACCGTGAAAGCGTCTGTGGCCGACGTGTTGTCTCGTCTTCGCGCCGACCTCGACCTTCGTTACTTTGCGTGAGTTGATTCGTCAATCATCACTCATTCGGTGTAACAGAACGTGACATCTGCTCGTACTCCACACCACGCTACGTCAGGAATCGGCTACTAGGCCGAAAGTTCACTCCATCGTGCGACCTAGCGCACTGCCAGTAGGTAACTGCATGCAGTGATGGTGATTGGGCCTTTCGAGTGAGCTGATCACCAGCCGTTCCAGTGCGGCACCTACGCGGCGAGCATGACGTCGTCGGGGACGGCACACCCGGATTGGCGTACATCCGTCGCACGTCCCGGTCGCTGAACGGCCGGTTCCCGGCGGCATGCACGGCCCGCCGGTACACGTCGGCGACCTTCGCCCGGGTGGTTCCGAGGAGCGCCCCGACATCGCGCTGTGCCGGCTGTCGACCGCCGTGGTTCGCGCGGCGGAGGCGCAGTCCGAGGTCAGCGGGGTGGGCGTGGGGCAACACCTGGTGCTGAAGATGCTCGCCGCAGTCGGCCCATGCTCCCAGCAGGCGCTCAGCGAGGAACTGCGCATCGACCGCAGCGTGATGGTCGGCCTCGCGGACGACCTGGAGAAGGCCGGGCACGTCACCCGAACGCGCAACCCGATCGACCGACGTGCCTACGAGGTGGTCATCACCGAGACTGGCAGCGGGTGCTGGCGCACGCGGTCGAGGACGCGCCCACCTGACCAGCCTGCTGGCCAAGCTCCTGCACCGACCCTGACCCGGAAAGGCGCCCCCCGTTGAGCCGCACCCGCTTAACCGCCGCCCTGGCCCTAGCTCTCCTGGCCGCCTGCACCCCCACACCCCCACCGACCACCACCCGAACGCCCACCCCGACACCCGCCCAGCCGACCACCGACCAACCCGCGCCCCCAACCCCGGCTCCGACGTCGGCACAGCCTTCCCCCGCCTCCGCCCCTGCCTCCGCCGCGAAGACGTGCACAGTCCCGAACGTCGTCGGCATGGTCCACCAGACCGCCCAGGACACCATGCAAGCCGCCGGCTTCTACCGCCTGCGCGAGGAAGACGCCACCGGCCAGGGCCGCCTGCTCGTCGTGGACCGGAACTGGACGACGACGGCGCAGAACGTCGAGGCGGGCAAAGAGATCCCGTGCGACACGGTGGTCGTGCTGTCGGCCAAGAAGACCGGCGAGTGACCCCTACCGCGACAACCGCGACCGGGCGACCCGAGCCGCCACCAAAGCCCCTCCGGTGGCCACGAGCCTGGCGGCGTTGACCCGGTACCACGCGCGCAGCAACGCTTTCCGCTCATCGGCGGACGGCACGCGGTCGCGGAAGAACAGGTCCAGGTTCACGGTGCGCACCAGATGAGCAGTCAACCCGACCCCCACCCCTGAGCAGACGACCGCAGCCACCAACCAAGGCCGCCCACCCCGATCACCCCACCCCGCGACCGCCGCGGCAAGAGCGGCCGGCAACGTCAGGGGCGCGCCCACCAGGTAGTACCGCACCGGACTCCCCACCCCGACCGGAGAAGCCCCGCCCTCCCGATCCGCCAACCGGTCAGGCACCCTCACCACAGCCTCGTAGAGGTTGCCGAAGAACCAGTGCGCGTGCCCGAACTCCGCCAACCCCAACGCCCGCGCGGCAATCCGCCGAGCCGTACCCGTGGACATGCCGACGAGCATGGCAGGACCCACACCCGAATCGGGCCAACGGGCCACCAAGGGCCGCGACGGACACTCGGCCCCGTCGCTCCCCTTCTTCTCCCGAAAAGACCCCACAAACGAGTCAGGCCCTGCCCACAACCGCTGTGGACAGGACCTGACCTGCAAGTACCCGAGTCGGGGTGACAGGATTTGAACCTGCGACCTCTTCGTCCCGAACGAAGCGCGCTACCAAACTGCGCCACACCCCGGTCTTGCTCTCGAACGAGGAGAACTCTACCTGACGTTGCCGCCAACTCCGAACCGGGTATCCCTTTCCGCGTCGGACCGGGGCTGACCAGCGTCGACGGGGCGGGCTACCAGGGTCAGCAGGCTGGCTTCGGGTGGGCAGGCGAAGCGCACCGGGGCGTAGGGGGAGGTTCCCAGGCCCGCCGAGACGTTCAGCCACATGTGCGCGCCCCACCGCGACACGCCGCGTGCGCGGGACCGGTCCAGTTCGCAGTTGGTCACCAAGGCCCCGTAGCCCGGGATCCGGAGCTGTCCGCCGTGCGTGTGGCCCGCCAGCACGAGGTCGTAGCCGTCTGCCGCGAACGGGTCCAGGACGCGGGGTTCGGGGGAGTGGGTCACGCCCAGGCGCAGGGCCGCCGACGGCACGCGGCCCGCGATCTCCTCGTACCGGTCGCGCTTGAGGTGGGGGTCGTCGAGGCCGGCGGCGAAGACCGACTGGCCGGCGACGGTGAACGTCTCCCGCACGTGCGTCAGGTCCAGCCAGCCGTGCTCGACCATCGCCGCGCGCAGGTCCCGCCACGGCAGCGAGATCCCGTGGATGCGCTTCGTCTTGGCCGACGGCAGCAGGTACCGCACCGGGTTCTTGGGGCGCGGCGCGAAGTAGTCGTTGCTGCCGAACACGAACACCCCCGGGCGGTTCAGCAACGGCCCCAGGGCGCGGATCACGGCCGGCACGGCTTGCAGGTGCGCCAGGTTGTCGCCGGTGTTCACGACCAGGTCCGGCTCCAGCTCGGCCAGTGCCGCCACCCACCGCTGCTTGGACTCCTGCCCCGGCAGCATGTGCAGGTCCGAGATGTGCAGCACGCGCATCGGCGCGGAACCCGGCGCCAGCACCGGCACCGTGGCCTGGCGCAGCGTCCAGTGCCGCCGCTCGATCCCGGCCGCGTACGCGACCGTGGCGGTGCCCAGGGCGGTGGTGGCGAGCAGTGCGCGACCGAACTTGTTCACAGCACCGAGGGTAGGGGGTTGACCGATTCGGGTCGTAGCGCGGTGCCCGGTAACGTCTGCCCGCATGGCGGAGCTCAAGGCGCGGTTGAGGGCGGATCTGACGACGGCTATCAAGGGCCGGGAGACGGTCCGGGCCGGTGCGCTGCGCATGGCGCTGACCGCGATCACCACTGAAGAGGTCTCCGGCGAGACCGCGCGCGAGCTGAACGACGACGAGGTGCTCAAGGTCATCACCCGCGAGGTGAAGAAGCGCCGCGAAGCCGCCGACGCGTTCGCCGGCGCGGGGCGCACCGAGAAGGCCGAGCTGGAGCGGGCCGAGTCCAAGGTGCTGGAGGCCTACCTGCCGGCCCGGTTGGACGACGCCGAGCTGGCCGCGATCGTGGACGCGGCCGTCGCCGAGGTCGCCGCCGCGCTCGGCGAGCAGCCCGGCCAGCGGCAGATGGGCCAGGTCATGAAGCTGGTCAACGGCAAGGTCGCCGGGCGCGCCGACGGCGGCAAGGTGGCCGCGGCGGTGAAGGCGAAGCTGGCCTAGGCAGGACCGACCGGCCCGGTGAACTCGTCGTCGGTCGGGTCTTCGGACCGGGCGGCGATCCAGGCGAGGACGGCCGGCGTGATCCGGCCGGCCTCGGGGTCCTGGTTGCGGGACGTCAGGCGGCGCAGGAGTTCGTCGTGCGGCACGGCGAGGTGCACCAGCCGCCACGTCCCGCCGGCCTCCGCCACGAGCCGCTTGTAGTCGTCGCGTTCCGCGCGCCGGCCCAACCCGTGGTCCAGCACGACGTCGCGCCCCGCGCGCACGTGCCCGACCAGTTCCGCGCGCACCTCCGCGACCACCGGGCCGAGCAGCGCCAGGTGGTCGGCTGCCGGGTAGTCCTTGTCGAGCCTGCCGTGCCGGGCCGCCATCCGCTCGTCCACGGACAGCCGCACGACCCCGAGCGACCGCGCGAAGGTCGTCTTCCCCGACCCGGGCAGCCCGACGAGCAGGTGCACGAGGGGGCGCGCCGCCGTCACCGACCCGACGGCTCGGTCGGGATGGTGATCTGCGGCGGGTCGCCCGGACGTCCGCTGGGCGGCGGCTCGGCCGGTGGCGGCTGGGCGGTCGGGTCGGCGGGCTGCGGCGGCGGGACGTAGCCGGTCGACACGAGCAGGGTCACGACCGTGCCGCGCAGCGCGCTGCCGCGGGGCGTCTGGCTGACCACGGTTCCCTTGGCCTGCTCGGAGTTCCGGTTCGACGTGGTCACCTTGTAGCCGGCTTCCTCCAGGATCCGGGTGGCGTCGTTGACCTGCTTGCCGACCACCTCGGGGATCTGGATCTCCTTGCCGCCCTTGCGGTACCGGTCCTCGACGGGCGGCAGCTCGCGCACCGGGAGTCCTTCGTGGACCTTCGTCATGGTGTCGAACCACGTCCGCGCGGGCACCGTGCCGCCGTAGATGTCACCGTCCCGGCACAGCCTCGGCGGCCCGCCGTTGACGCAGATGCCGCGCGGGTTGGTGCCGTCGTTGAACGTCTGGACGGACGCGGCGTAGTCCGGGGTCGCGCCGATGAACGCGGCCGACTTGTAGTCCTCGGTGGTGCCGGTCTTGCCGAGCATCGGCCGGGCCCACTTGGCGTTGCGCGCGGCGAGGGCCGCCGTGCCGGCACCCTGGTCGTCCTTGCTCATCCCGGTGGCCAGGCCGTTCGCCAGGCCCTCGGCCACCACCTGCTCGCACGGCGCTTCGTTGACCGGGACGCCCTCCCCGTTGCGGTCGAGCACCTTGATGATGGGCGTGGGCGGGCACCACACGCCGCCGCTCATCACGGTGGCCGCCACGTTCGCCAGTTCCAGCGTGCTGACCGGCGCGGGGCTCAGCGTGAAGGAGGCGTTGCCGCCGTTGGACTTGTAGAACTCGGTCTGCGAGATCCGCAGCGACTTGTCCTTGGCCTTCGGGTCGGGCCGGGTGCCGGCGATGTTGGTCGCCATGGTCTCCCGCATCCCCAGCCGGGCCGCCATGTCCACCACCGGGTCCAGGCCCAGTTGCTCCTCCAGGATCACGAACCCGGTGTTCGGCGAGGTCTGCAGCGCGGTCTGCAACGTCATCTGCGGCGGGTAGTTGGAGGTGGCGTTGCCCAGGCAGTACCACCGGGTGCCGGGCTCGCCGGTGCTCGGGCACTTCTCGCCGCCGCCCTTGAACACCCGCGACACGTGGGAGTTCGGCGTGGCCATGTTGTTCTCGATGCCCATGCCCTTCTCCATCGCCGCCGCCGCGGTGAACACCTTGTAGACGCTGCCCGCGCCGAACTTGTTCTCCACGCCGGAGGGCAGGTCGTAGGTGGTCTGGAACTGGTCCGCCTTGAGCCCGTAGTCCCGGTTCGCGACCAGCGCCACGACCTCGTGCTTGTCGCGCCCCGGCCGGACGATCGCCATCGCGTTGGCGATCCCCTCGGTGTCCTTGCCGACCTGGCCCTCGGCGGCGGCCTTGGCCTGGCTGGTGATGGTGCGGTCCAGCGTGGTCTGGATGGTGTAGCCGCCGTTCTTGAGCTGCTCCAGGCTGAACCCGTTGCGCTCCAGGTAGGCCACCACGTAGGAGCAGAAGAACCCGTTCTCCGGGCCCGCGCCGACGCAGCCGTTGGGCGGGGTGCGGACCGGGTTCGCCAGGCCCAGCGGCTCCTTCTTGGCGGCCTCGGCGGCGTCGCGGGAGAGCTTGTCGTTCTCGACCATCTTGTCGATCACCTGGTTGCGCCGCTCCAGCGCCTTCTCCGGGAACACCTCCGGGTTGAGCGCCGACGGGCTGTTGACCATGCCGGCCAGCATCGCGGCCTGGGGCACGGTCAGCGCCTCGGGCGTGGTGTTGAAGTACGCCTGGGACGCCGCTGCGATGCCGTAGATCGTCGAGCCGAACGGCACCACGTTGAGGTAGCGGGCCAGGATTTCGTCCTTGCCGAGTTTGCGTTCGAGCTGCAACGCGATGCGCGCTTCGCGGGCCTTGCGCGCAATTGTCTGCTCTTGTGCTTTCTGCTGCTCGACCTGGTTGTTCCGTGCGACCACGTGCACCAGGTAGTTCTTGACGTATTGCTGCGTGAGCGTGGAGGCACCCTGCGTGACCGCTCCGCTGAACTGGTTGGTCAGCCCGGCCCGGATCGTGCCCCGCCAGTCGACGCCCTGGTGTTCGTAGAAACGTCGATCTTCGACCGACACCAGCGCCGCCTTCATCGTGGCCGCGATCTTGTCGGGTGGGACCAGCACCCGGTACTGGTCATACAAGTACGCGATCGCCGTGCCGTCCTTGTCCGTGATCGTGGAGATCAACGGCGGGTCCGTGGTCACGAGATCTGCGGAGATGCTGTCGACCGTGTCGCTGGCTCTGTTCGAGACGAGCCCCAGCGAGCCGATGACAGGGAACATCATGCCTGCCAGCAACACGCCGGCTAGCAGACACAGGCCGAGCAGTTTCAGCACGCCGTTCCTGGCTCGCATGGACTGGAGCGTAGCGGGGACCTGAACGGGTGATCAGCATCGCGCAACGTTCATTACACAGGATGAGTACTCGTACTCAAGACAGGTAACAGGTGGGCAACCCAGGGTTGGAGGTGGAACCGGAAGGCTCTACAGTCCGTCACTGTCCAAGACAGCAGCCGACGGCACGACCACTCGATGTGGGGAGCCTACGGCATCCGCGGCAGGGGTGTGGCGGATTTAAAAGAGTCTGGGCACTGTGTGAACTGAGGTGGGGGTTATGCAGCAGCAGGGGGATTGGCGGATCAAGGCCTCGTGCCGTGATGAGGAGCCGGACCAGCTCTTCGTCCGCGGTGCGGAGCAGCGCAAGGCCAAGGTGGTGTGCCTGGGATGCCCGGTGCGCACCGAGTGCCTGGCCGAAGCACTGGACAACCGGATCGAGTTCGGCGTCTGGGGCGGCATGACGGAACGGGAGCGTCGAGCGCTCCTGCGCCGACGCCCCGACGTCACGTCCTGGCACGAACTCCTGGACACCGCGCGCCAGGAGCACACCGAGGAGAAGGTCGGGTAGTCACTCGCCCGCGAGCCGCCGGCCGATCTCGTGCAGACCGTCCAGGTCGTGCACGTCGGCCGGCAGTGCGGGCACGCCCACGAGTGGAACGTTCGGGTGCGCGCGGGTGAACCGCGCGAGCAGTCGCCTCTCGCGATCGGCGACGGCCACGCGGTCCGCGTGCACCCGGAGCACGGCCGCCGCCAGCGGAGCGTCCCCAGAGCGCTCCAGGCGGTCGGCCGCCGCGAGCGCGCCCGGTGCCGGCAGGGAGGCCAGCACCGGGTGGGTGCGGTTCGCGACCAGGCCGTTGATCGGCATGCTCTCGGCCGAGAGGCGCTCCACGAAGTAGCTGGCCTCGCGCAGCGCGTCCGGCTCGGCGGCGGCGATCACCAGGAAGCCGGTGCCGGGCGAGCGCAGCAGCTCGTAGGTGGCCTGCGCGCGCTGCCGGAAGCCGCCGAACATGCTGTCGAACGCTTGGACGAACGTCGAAGCGTCCTGCAGCAGCTGACCGCCGACGATGGTCGAGACGGCCTTGGTGAACAGGCCGAACCCGGCGCCGACGATCTTGCGGATACCCCGGCCGCCGGCCCGCGCCGGGGCGGACAGCATCCGGATCAGCTTGCCGTCGAGCACGGTCGACAGGCGCTGCGGCGCGTCCAGGAAGTCCAGCGCGCTGCGGCTGGGCGGCGTGTCCACGACGATCAGGTCCCACTCGTCCTGGGCGACGAGCTGGCCGAGCTTCTCCATCGCCATGTACTCCTGCGTGCCGGAGAACGACGTGGAGATCGTCTGGTAGAAGGGGTTCTGCAGGATCTGCGCGGCCCGCTCGCGGCCCGCGTGCTGGTGGACCATGTCGTCGAACGTGCGACGCATGTCCAGCATCATCGCGTGCAGCTCGCCCTCGGGCTCGAACCCGTCGATCCTGACCGGGCGCGGGTGGTTGTCCAGTTCGCGCAGGCCGAGCGACTGCGCCAGCCGACGTGCCGGGTCGATCGTCAGCACCACCGCGCGGCGGCCCCGCTCGGCGGCCCGCACGGCGAGCGCGGCGGCCGTCGTCGTCTTGCCGACCCCGCCCGAACCGCAGCACACCAGCACCCGCGTCGCCGGGTTGTCCAACAATCCATCGATGTCCAGCCGGTTCATCGCACACCTCGCCCGACCAGCTCCTCGGCCAGCTCGTACAGGGCCGCGAGGTCCACGCCGTCGGTCAGCTCGGGCAGTTCGACGGTCGGCAGGTCGGCCTCGGCGAGCAGGTTCTTGGCGTCCTGCTCCATCCGCACCCGGATGGCGTGCTCCACGGTCTCGTCCACCAGGCCGGTCAGCACCTCGTCGTCCACGTCCAGGCCGCCGGCGGTCAGCCCCGCGCGCAGCCGGGCCGCGTCGACCCGGCCGGCGGCGGCCGACGGCAGCGAGCGGGCGGGCAGGCGCGGGGTGCGGACCCGGTTCACGAACACCGCGCCCGGCCGCAGGTCGGCGGCGTCCAGGTCGGCCACCGCGTCCAGCGTCTCCCGGACCGGCATCTCCTCCAGCAGCGCGACCAGGTGCACCGCCGTGTCGCCGGAGTGCAGCAGCTTCACCACCCCGTCGCTCTGCCCCTTGATCGGCCCGACCTTGGCCAGGTCCGCCATCGCCCGGGTGACGTCGAGGAACCGCACGACCCGGCCGGTCGGCGGCGCGTCGAGCACCACCGCGTCGTACTCGTGCCGACCGGTCTTGCCGGCCCGGCGCACGCACTCCTTGACCTTGCCGGTCAGCAGCACGTCCCGCAGGCCGGGCGCGAGCGTCGTGGCGAACTCGATCGCGCCCATCCGGCGCAGGGTCCGCCCGGCGAAGCCCAGGTTGTAGAACATGTCGAGGTACTCCAGCAGGGCCGCCTCCGGGTCGACGGCCAGCGCGCGCACCTCGCCGCCGCCGGGCGCGGACGCGATCCGCTCCTCGGAGTACGGCAGCGGCGCGCGGTCGAACAGCTGCGCGATGCCCTGCCGGTTCTCGACCTCGACCAGCAGCACCCGCCGCCCGCCGGTGGCGAGCGCGAGGGCCAGCGCGGCGGCCACCGTCGTCTTGCCGGTGCCGCCCTTCCCGGTGACCACGTGCAGCCGGGCGCGGGTGAGTTCGTCGGTCCAGCCGTTCACCAGATCAGCGTAAGTGCGCCGACCTGAGACCCGCTGGACACGGTCAGTCCATCATCGTGACGAACACCACCGCGATGGCCGTCGCCGCGACGATCCCCCACGCCGCGACCGACGGCAGCAGGTACGCGATCAGCAGGGCGATCACCGCCACGGCGGCCAGCCCGATCAACGCCGCCCGCCACACGTCGGACGCCTGCGCGTGCTTGCGGTCCCGGGCCTGCGCCATGCCGACGAGCACCATGATCAGCCCGCCGACGATGAACGACCCCGCCGCGACGATCCGCCACGTCTCCACGTGATCAAAGTAGCGCCGAAGCCCGGGGCGCGGCAGGGGTGACCCACACGATCGTGGTACGCACCTCGTCGCCCTCTTCGAAGTACCGCAACGCGCTCTCGGCGGTGGCCGTGAGCATCCTCAGGTCGCCGGAGGTCGAGGCGACCTCCGCGTGGTCCTCGAACGCCATCCCCCACGCGGCCACCCAGTCCTCCTCGTCGTCCTGCTGCACGACGGCGAACAACTGCGGCGCCAGCCGGTCCACGTCGATCCCGGTCATCCTTCGTCCTCCCTGATCTCGACGTGGCCCTCGACCACGACGTGTCCCCGGGCCTCGGCCCACTTCATCGCCTGCCACCCGACGTCGAGCAGCACCACGCCCAGGTCGCGCGCCCACTGCTCCACCGACTCGGTGTAGTCGGTGGTGCTGCGACCGCCGGTCTCGTCCAGCACGCGTGCGATGAAGCGCTTGCACGCGTCCAGCGCGCGCCCGGCCCCCGCGGCCATTTCCAGCTCGTCGCGATCCATCCGCCCCATCCCGGATTGCCCCTCGAATGAGACGAGCCTAACATCTGTACAGTTCACAGCCGGGGAGTTCAGCCGGGTGAAGTCTCGTAGCGGGCCCTTGCCCTGAGTGATTGGAATAAGTGAATGGCAGACGGCACAACCCGCGGGAAGCGCAGGCTGGCGCGATTCGTCCGGGAACTCCAGGAGAAGTCCGGTCTGACGCCCGAGGAGATCGCCAAGCGCATCCGCGTGTCGCGGCCCACGGTCACCCGGTTGCTGGCCGGCACGCACCTGGCGCGGTGGCCGTCCCTCTCGGTGATCCTCGACGTGCTGGAGGCGACACCGGAGCAGAAGACGTTCCTGCTCCAGATGTGGGAGGTCGCGGACGTCGACAACGCGACCGTCGAGTACGCCGCCGCGCTGCCGATCAAGTACCGCAGGTTCCGCATGGACGAACTGGAGGCGTACCGCGAACGCACGCTGGACGTCACCCACGTGCCCGGGATGCTCCAGACCCCGGCGTACGCGGAGGCCATCGCGCACGCCTCGCACCGGCTGATCGTCGGCGACGGCTGGGACCGGACCGCGGCCGCCGAGCGCCTGACCCGGCGGCACCTGCTCGACCGCGAGGAGCCGTTCGAGTTCCACGCGCTGGTCGACGAGGCCGCGCTGCGCCGGATGGTCGGCGGGCCGGAGGTCATGCGGGAGCAGTTGGACTTCCTGGTCGAGTCGGCGGCCCGGCCGAACGTCACCGTGCAGGTGCTGCCGTTCGACCTCGGTGCGTACGGTCCGCAGCCGACCGCGTTGCTGCTGCTGTTGGACTTCCCGGAGGAAGACGCCCCCTGTGCGGCCTATACCGAGGAAATCTCGGGTCTTGCCATGCTGGAGGAGCAGGATCAGGTGCAACCGCTGGACGGCATCTGGCGCGACGCGGCCTCGGTCGCGCTCACGCCCGTGGAGTCCGTCGAGTTCATCAAGGCGGTTCGGGAGTCACTAGGAGACCGATGATCGAGCAGACCTGGCGCAAGAGCAGCCGGAGCGCCTCCGCGGCGCAGTGCGTCGAGCTGGCCGTGACGGACGCGGTCACCGGCGTGCGGGACACCAAGAACCGCGACGGCGGGACGTTGATCTTCAAGGCGCGGGCGTTCCGGGCCTTCCTGTCCGAGGTGAAGGCCCGCTGATGTGCGGTCGGGGCGTCCTCACCGGGGGTGCCCCGACCGCCGCGGCGGCGGGCGCACCTCGGCTGGGGCAGATCGACGGGTACCCGGGTGCGGGGTGCGGCTAGGCTGCGCGCCATGACCAAGTGGGAGTACGCCACCGTCCCGCTGCTGATCCACGCCACCAAGGCGATCCTGGACCAGTGGGGCGATGACGGCTGGGAGCTCGTGACCGTCCTGCCCAACCCGAGCGGTGAGCAGCACGTGGCCTACCTGAAGAGGGCCAAGGCATGAGCTGGACGTCCCGCCTGGCCGAGCTGGGCGTGCGGTTGCCCGAGGTCGCGGCCCCCGTCGCGGCGTACGTCCCGGCGGTCCGCTCCGGGGCGCTGGTGTACACGTCCGGCCAGTTGCCGTTCGTCTCCGGGACGCTCGCCGCCACCGGCAAGGTCGGCGCGGACGTCAGCCCCGAGGAGGCCAAGGACCACGCCCGGACGTGCGCGCTCAACGCGCTGGCCGCGATCGACGCCCTGGTCGGCCTCGACTCGGTGGTCCGGATCGTGAAGCTGACCGGGTACGTGGCCTCCGCCGAGGGGTTCACCGGGCAGCCGGCCGTGATCAACGGGTCGTCCGAGCTGCTGGGCGAGATCTTCGGCGACGCGGGCAGGCACGCGCGGGCGGCGGTCGGCGTGGCCGAGCTGCCGCTGGGCGCGCCGGTCGAGGTGGACCTGATCGTCGAAATCGGGGAGTGAGATGTCCGACACGCTGCACGAGCTGCTGCTGCGGCTCGCCGGCCGGCTGCCCGACGACGTGCTGTGGAGGTTCCGCGACTGGGCCGCCACGGACGCGGTCGCGGTGCTCGCGCGGGCGCTGCCCCGGACGTTGCTGCACGACCGGATCGGGCTGACCGACCGCGAGCAGCGGCTGCTCGCCGACGCCCTGGTGCCGCACGGAGCGGATCTTTCCACCACCAGTTCGGTCAAGGGACTGGACGACGAGCCCGATCCCGGTTACACATTCACCCCGGAATCACCCGAACGGGTGCTGATGGGAGATTCCGCGACCGTAGTGCTCGGCGCGACCCTGCGCGGTCGCCTCGGGGTCGGCGAAGTCCGGACCACGTGGCGGCAGGGCGGGGGCGTGACCAGGAGGTTGATCCTGGTCATGGCCACGACCGAGCACGCCCGGCTGGCAGCCGAACTCCAGCGGGTGCTGCGGGCGCTCGGTGAGCACGACCCCTGCGTTGAGGTCCTGCCCACCGGACATGACCTGCCGTCCTACCACCGGGCGGCGTTGGCGGCATCGGAGCTGGTTTGCGCCGGCGCCGAGGCCGACGGGCACCTGGTGCCCGTGTAGAGCTCGTCGCTGCCGCGCGGGCCGGAAGGAGAGCAGGCGTGACGAACGACGGAGTGGGGCTTCCCGTCCGTTTACACGAACTCCTGTTGGCGCTGGCCGGGCGCGTTGACGACGACGCGCTGACCCAGGCCCGGGAGCTGCTGGCCGTCGCCGAGCTCGACCGCGCGGTCGAGCTGGTCACGGGCGTGCTGCTGGCCGGCCGGATCCCGGTGTCGGTCGATGAGCGCCGCGAGATCGGCCGGCTGCTCGGCGAGGTCCGCTCGGACCGGTCACTGGCGGACAAGCTGTTCGCGGTCGAGCAGGTCCCCGTGCCGCGGCACCGGTTCAGCGTCGAGTCCGACCCGGCCGACGGGCTGGCCGAGGTGATCGGCAAGACCGCGTCGGTGCTGCCGGACGTGCGCTCGGTGCGAGCGACGTGGCGGTCCAGCCCGGCGGGCGCGACCCCCGGCCCGCTCCCGCAGCGGGTGGTGCTCGTGGACATCGGACCCTCGGGGTTCGCGCCGGCGACGGCGTACCGGGTGGACACCGTGCTGCGCCAGGCCGGGATCCGGGCGGCGGTCGAGGTGCTGACCGTCGGGGTGCCGCTGGGCGAGTACCACGCGGCGGCCGTGACGACCGCGCGGGAAGTGTTCTTCCAGACCATGACGGCACCCGCGCCGCCACCGGACCCCGCGACCTGGTTCGACGGCGAGGTCCGGGATGAGGCACCGGTGGTCGAGCCGGAACCGGTGCCCGCGGAACCCGAAGCCGGCTCCAAGTCCCGACGTGCGCGGGTCGACCCGTTCGAGGGCTCCCAGCCCTTCCCGCCCAAGCCCGTGAAGCGGCTGCCGGTGCGGGACGCGGCCGACCCCGCGACCCCGCCGCCCGCGACCCCGCCGCCCGCGACCCCGTCCCACCTGACCCCGTCGCACACGGCCCCGTCGCACCTGACCCCGTCGCACACGGCCCCGTCGCACCTGACCCCGTCGCACACGGCCCCGTCGCACACGGCCCCGTCGCACGAGGCCGCGTCGGACGCGGTGGACGTCGAGGTGGACACCGGGCCGGTCGACGCGCTGGACGACGTCCGGGCCGAGGTCGGGCCGAACGTCGAGGTGGGCGACCCCGTTGCCTCGGACGTCGATCCGCACGTCGATCCGCACGCCGACTCGCGCCCGGACTCGCTCAACGGTTCGCGGAACGACGCCTACCTCGACTCGCTCAACGAGTCGCTGAACAGCTCGCGCAACGACGTGCGCAACGGCGTCCACGAGCCGCACGAGGACTACCCGCGTCCGCTCAACGGCGAGCCCCGCAACGGCGAGCCGCACGGCGGGGAGCCGCCGTTGTCGCGGGCCGAGGTGACGACCGAACTCGGGCCGGACGACCTGGCGGCGTTGCAGGCGGCGCTGGCGGACGGGCACGCCCCGGCGGCGGTCCAGTTGCCGCCGACCGTGGACGCGAAGCTCAGCGACCGGGAACGGGCGTTGTTGCAGCAGCTGCACGAGGAGCTGGCCCAGCGCGAACAGCAGTCCTGGCCGTCCGGTCCGGAGTACGTGAACGGCGTCCACAAGCCGAACAACGGCAAGTTCCCCGGCTGAGCCCACACCCCGCTACCCCGGCATGACACCTCGAACCACCGGTGTCGCTTCAGCGTCGGGGCGGCGGGGTGTTCTCGTCGGTCGATCTTTCAGGAAGGCTTCCTGAAAGATTCTGCGCCGCGTCCTCTCGAACGACCGGCCGGACCGGGACGGAGGGCGGGCCGTGTCGGGGGCCTCTCGGGCCTGGGTGGCTAGAGGGTCTGGAGGGTGTGGAGCAGGGCGGTGCGGGCTTCCTGGGACAGCGCGCGGTAGGGCACCGAAGCTGCCCGGTCCGTCGCGGCGTCGATCTCGCGGCGGGTCGGGTCGGCCGGGGGCAGGGTGTCGGTCGCCGGGTCGGACGGGGTGAGGTTCGCCGCGCGTCGGGCGGTGTCGTGGGCGTCGGCGCGGTGGTGGCGCAGGGCCCGCAACCGGTCGAACAGCACGGCCGCCGGAGCGGTGCCGGTCCTCGCCCTCGCCATCGGGTGGCCCACCGCCACCTCGATCGTCGGCGGGGCCGGCCAGAGGTCGGTCGCGGCCTGCTCGTGGGCCCGGTTGACCATGTCCAGGAACGTCCGGGCGCGCGCGGTCGCGGTGACCTGGTCGCCGTCGACGGTCAGCCAGTCGTTGTCCGCCAACGCTTCCGCGACTCCCGGCGTGTACCGGTGGAGGTTGTGCACCTCGGTCAGCGTCATCGGGCCGTGGGCCAGGACGGCGGCGAGATCTCCCAGCACCGGCACGTGCGGCGGGCGTTCTCCGTGCAGGTACCGGGCACTTCGCCGGTGTACCGGGATGACCAGGCGGTGCAGTTCGGGTGCGACCTCGGCGGCCGTGGCGCAGGCGTTCGCGGCGTCGAGGGCGAGCGCGCTGGACGCGCGGAGGTCCTCGTCGTCGCGGAGGTCCAAGGCGTGGCGGAAGTGGGCTTCGGCCGCGCGCCACTGTCCTTGGTCGTAACGGGATCTGCCGGCGTGCTGGTGGGCGAAGTCGGCCGACGGGCCGTCGAACCACCTGGCGTACTCCGCGTCCGCCTCCGCGTACCGGCCCTGCCACTGCCACACGTGCGCCAGTCTCAGGTGGGCCGCCGGGCCGGGTTTCAGGGCAAGCGCGGTGACCAGCGCGTGTTCCGCTTCGTCCAACCGCCGCAACAACCGCGCCGCCAGGCCGCGTTCGGTCCACGCCCGGTAGGTCTCGGGCAGCGGCGGTGGCGGCGGTGCGGCCAGGAGGCGTTCGAGGGCGGTGGGGTCGGTCGGAACTTCCTTCAGCGTCAACGGATCCACGTGGTGGTCCACCGCCGGTAACTCCACTACGCCTCCGACTTCCGCCTGGCCTGCTCGATGATCCGCTGTAGGTGCAGGCCCCGGCGCACGTCGCACCGGTGCGTCGTCGTGCCGCTGTCGACCATCGCCACGAAGTCGTCCAGCAGGTTCGTGTAGCTCTGCTGCGCGGTCGTCCCGCGATCGGCGAACGCCCGGTAGCCGTGCTCCCCGAACACGCTCACCTCGGAGATGCTCGGGTTCAGCGGCACGGTCATGGTCAGCGTCGCGCTGCTGGTCGCTCCACCCTCGTGCGCGAACACGAACTGCCACAGGCCCGCGTCCGACCGGTTCGCGGTGACGACCTCGGTGATCGTGCCCAGGGCGGCGTCGAGCAGGTCGAACGCGTGCGGGCCGATGTCGTCGAGCGGTCCGCGCTCGTGCCGCCACGGCGAGTGCGAGTACGGGCCGTCCAGCAGCGCGCCGGTCAGCCAGCGCGCGTTGCCGCCGATCCAGCCGCCGGCGGCGTGCAGCTGGGCCAATTGCTCCTCGGTCTCCGGGGCGAACCGCTTGGTCAGCATCACCAACGAGGCCACGCCGGACTGCGTGACCGCGTCCGCGAGGCGTTCCGCGTCGTCCAGGGTGGACGCGATCGGCTTCTCCAGGATGACGTGCTTGCCCTGCTGCGCGGCCTTGATCGCGATCTCGGCCTGCACCTCCGGCGGCACGGCGAACGCCACAGCGTCCACAGTGGACAGAAGTTCGTCGGGCGAGGTGACGACCGCCGCGCCGTAGGGGTGGGCCAGCTCCTCGGCGGCCTCGGGGCGGCGGGCCCAGACCGCGGTCAGCCTGGTGCCGGGGTGGTCGGCCAGGCCGGGCGCGTGCACCCGGTGCGCCCACGGTCCGGCTCCGACAAGTCCTACGCGCAGCTGCTCGTCCACACCGCCCATGCTGTCACGTCCACCACACCGCCACCGGCCGCCGGTGTACGCCGATGCGGGGACGAAGATCCGGCCGCCGTTGTCGAACCCCAGCTCCACGCCGGCCTCCCCGCGCACCACGTCGGGCGTGTGGTCCCAGCCGTTCGGGATCGTGACGACGTGCCCCCGGTCCTCGCTCGGCCCCAGCCACACCTCGTAGTCGGCGCTGCCCAGCAGGCTCTCCCGCTTCTTCACCCACACGCCCGGCGTGCCCTGGTCCGCGCTGACGGTCTCGGTCGACGGCAGGAGCACGACCACCGCGAACACGGTGGTCATCCCCGTCCCGACCACCGCGCCCAGCACGAACAGCAGCACCTTGACCAGGCACCCTCTTGTCGTGGTGTCCATGGGAGACGATCCTCGTCGTAGGCTCGGGAACGTGCGCGAACTTCCCGAGGAACTGGTCCTGCCGCCCGGCATGGTGCCCGACGTGCCCCCGGAGGTCCCGGTGACCCCGCGGGACGCCGCCACCGTGATGCTGCTGCGCGACGGCGGTGACGGCCTGGAGGTGTTCCTCCAACGCCGGGTCCGGGGCATGGCGTTCGCCGGCGGGATGACGGTCTTCCCCGGTGGCGGCGTCGACCCGCGCGACAGCGACACGTCGGTGGCGTGGAGCGGGCCGTCGCCGGACTGGTGGGCGCAGCGGTTCGCGGTGTCCGACGGGCTGGCGCGGGCACTGGTGTGCGCGGCGGTGCGGGAGACGTTCGAGGAGTCCGGCGTGCTGCTGGCCGGGGCGTCCGGTGACTCCGTCGTCGCGGACACCTCGGCGTACGGCGACGCGCGCCGCGCGCTGGTGGCGCGCGAACTCTCGTTCGCCCAGTTCCTCTCCGCCGAAGGGCTGGTGCTGCGGGCCGACCTGCTGCGACCGTGGACGAACTGGGTCACGCCGGTCGAGGAGCCCCGGCGCTACGACACGCGGTTCTTCGTCGCCGTGCTGCCCCGGGGCCAGCGGGCCGACGGGTGGACCACCGAGGCTTCGGACGCGGTCTGGCAGACGCCGGTGGCGGCGTTGCAGGATTGGCAGCAGGGACGGCGGATGCTGATGCCGCCCACGTGGGTGACGTTGACGGAGCTGGCCGAGTACCCGGGGGTGTCGGACGTGCTGGACGCGCCGCGCGCGGTGGAGAAGATCGTGCCCAAGCTGGTGCGCGACGGGGACGCGATCCGGGTGATCGTGCCGTGAGCCCGGTCTACGGGCAGTTGCGCGAGGTCACGCCGTTCGCGTCGGTCGTGCTCGCGGAGAACCCCTCGGTGATGACGTTGGAGGGCACCAACACCTGGGTGCTGCGCGCGCCGGGGTCGGAGTCGTGCGTCGTGGTCGACCCGGGGCCGTTGGACCGGGGGCACCTGGAGCGGGTCGCCGCGCACGGGCCGGTGGACGTCGTCCTGCTCACGCACGGCCACCACGACCACTCGGAAGGGGCGGCCGAGTTCGCCGCGCTGGTCGGCGCGCAGGTCCGGGCCGGGAACCCGGAGCTGGGCACCACGGGCACCGCCGACTCGGGCCTGGCCGGCGGGGACGTGGTGGAGGCCGGCGGGCTGGAGATCCGGGTGCTGTCCACGCCGGGGCACACCGACGACTCGCTGTGCTTCCTGGTGGAGAACGCGGTGCTGACCGGTGACACCGTGCTCGGCCGGGGCACCACCGTGCTCGACGGCAAGCTCCGGGACTACCTGGAATCGCTCAAGGTCCTGGCCGACCTGCCACCGGGCACCATCGTCCTGCCCGGTCACGGTCCGGAGATCGCCGACATCGGGCCGGTCGCCCGGCAGTACCTGGCGCACCGCGAGCAGCGGCTGGCGCAGGTGCGCGCGGCCGTCGCCGAACTCGGCGGGTCGCCCACGGCGCGCCAGGTGGTGGAACTGGTGTACGCGGACGTCGACCGGGCGCTGTGGCAGGCCGCCGAGTGGTCCGTGCGGGCCCAGCTGGACTACCTAGCCGACTCGTGACGGGCCGGTGCCCGACGGGTTGTCGATCACGTAGCGCCAGCCGTCCGGGCCCCGGCGGGCGACGTCGACGGCGGTGCCGCGCTCGTCGCCCAGCCGCCAGTCCACGACCAGCAGCGCTATGTCGCCGTTGGTGAGGACCTTGCGCGGGGTGACGTGCATGGTGGCGTTCGCCGTCAGGTGGCCGGTGAGTTCGGGCGGGCGCGCGCCGGGTTCGTAGAGGCTCGACGGGTCGCTCTGGTTAAACAGCTTCGCGAACAGGGCGGGGAGTTCTTCGGGTGTGGTGGCGGGCATGTCGGCGACGGTAGGAGGGGGTCTCGTGACCAACCAAACGGTGAGTGACCACCCGGCGAGCGACGGCCCGGCGGTCGACCCCCACCTGTCGGCCGACCACCTGTCGGCCGACCACCTGACGGTCGATCGGCCTTCGCCGGACTGCCCGGTGGAGATCACGCTGGCCGCGTTGCGCGGGCGGTGGACCACGCTGGTGGTGCGGGAGCTGTTCGGCGGGGCGCGCGGGTACGGGGAGCTGGCGGCGGCGTTGGCGCTGTCGGACAAGGTGCTCGCGGACCGCCTCGCGCAGCTCGTGGCGCACGGCGTCGTGGAGCGCGTGCGCACGCCGGGCTGGCCGTCCCGGGTGACCTACACGCTCACGCCACGCGGCGAACGTTTGCGCGGTGTCCTGGACGCCATGTGGGAGTGGGGCGCAGCCTGACCGCACCGCACCGCACCGCACCGCACCAAACCCGGCCCGCCCCTGGCGCTGTGGGGTGTGCGGTCGAGTTCGGCCGTCCAGTCGCGCCTGGCCGGGTCGCCTTGGGCCCGTCGCGTCGAGCCCTGTCGCGCCTGGCTGGTTCGGTTGTGGGGGTCGTCCCGGTCGCGCGAGTCGGGGGCGGCCCTGCGGAGTGGGCCGGGGGTGCCGTCGTGGCGTGGGCTCGGCTGCGGAGGGGCCGGGCCCCTGCCGGGTCAGGCGACCGTGCGCAGGGGGACCACCAGGTACTTCAGCTCCACACCGTCCTCTCCTGGTTGCGAGGTGAGCACGGTCGAGCGCAGGCCGTCCTGGATGCGGAGTTCCACCCGCCTGCCGCTGAACGCCCGGAGGGCGTCGGCCAGGTACCTGGCCTGGAACGTCTTGGTGACGCGGTTGCCTTCGATGGTGGCCTTGACCGACTCCTCGGACTCGCCGGTCTGCGGGTCGCTGCCGCGCACCCGCAGTTCGCTGTCCTCGACCTGCAACGTCACGGAGCCGTGCGGGCCGGAGTAGGGGGTCGCCCGGCGGACCGCCCCCGCCAGGGCGTCCGCTTCCACCACCACGGTGCTGTCGATGATCGCCTCCAGCAGTTTGCGGGCTCGGTCGTCGGGGAAGGGCGCGGCCAGGAGGGTGGTGCTGACGCTGCCGCCCGGCCACGAAAGGGCGATGCGGTCGTCGTCCGCGTGGATGGTCACGACAGTGTGCTGCGGAAGGCGCGAAACGTCAGCCAATAGAGCGGCGGGAGCTAGGACGTTCAGGGAACCTTCAGCCGACCAGGGGACAGTCGCGAACGCCATCCGGTAACGGTCCGTGGCGATCATCTCCAGGTGGTCGCCGACGGCCAGCATCCGGACGCCGGTGAAGATCGGCAGGGCGTCGTCCTTCGAGGTCGCGCCCGCCACCGGGGTCAGGGCGGCGACCAGCACCTCGGACGGCATCCGGCCGGCCACCGGCGGCAGCGGCGGCACGCCGGGGTGCGACGCGAGGTCGAGCAGCGGCAGGGCGAACCGGGCGGCGCTGGTGCGCACGGCCAGCCGGGAGCCCTCCACGACCAGCCGGACCTGGTCGTCCTCCAGCCCGCGCAGGGTGTCGGCGAGCCGGCGGGCGGGCACCAGGACCGCGCCGTCGGTGTGCACGGTGGCGGGCCGGGAGAGCCGCACGGCGTGCTCCCGGTCGCTGCCCACCAGCTCGACGCCCGCCGGCCCGGCGCGCAGCACGAGACCGGCCAGCACCGGGTCGAGCACCCTGGTCGGCAGCAGGCGGGCCACCTCGGTCGCGGCGGCGGCGAGGTCGGCGGTGGTCGCGGTCAGGTCCATGGGCGGGACGGTAGCGGCGAGCACCGACAATCAGTGCTCAAGCGCAGGTCAGACCACGTACGGAAGACGCCGGCGGACACCGGGAAGACGCCGCGAGGTCGGTCGCCGGGGGAGCCGGCGGCCGACCTCACGGGGGACCGGGTGTCAGCGGGAGGAGGCCAGCTCCACCTCGTCCTGGCGGGGCAGCGGCACGCCCGCGGCGACCGTGCCGCGGAACGCCCAGACCAGCGCGGCGATCGCCAGACCGGCCGCGGCGGCGGCCAGGAACGCCGCCCCGGTGCCGCTGGACTCGACCAGCAGGCCGCTGAAGAACTGGCCGACGGCCAGGCCCACGGTGACCGCGGTGACCACCCAGCCGAACGCCTCGGTGGCGGTGCCCGCCGGGGCGACCTGCTCGATGGCGGCCGAGTGGGTGGTGGCCTGCGGCGTGATCAGGGTGCCGACCACCAGCAGCGCCAGGCCCAGCCCGATCAGCGTGGTGGGGACCGCCAGCAGCAGCGACAGCAGCGCGAACCCGCCGAGCAGCACCGGCAGCCGCAGGTGCATGGCCTTGGGGAACGGCTTCATCGCGTACAGGACGCCGAAGAGGACCGAGCTGACCGACCACAGGCTCAGCAGCAGCCCGCCCAGGCCGAAGTGGCCCGCTTCCTCGGCCGCCGCCGGCACCGCGACCTCGATGAACCCGATGGTCACGCCGAAGCCCAGCGCGGCCAGGGCCACCGTGCGCATGCCCGGCGAGGCGAGCGCGCCCAGCAGGCTGCGGGTGGCGGGCTCCGGCTGCACGCCGCGCACGGTCGGGTTCAGCGCGAACCACAGCGCGCCGACCACCATCGAGCCCGCGCCGATCACCACGCCGGTGCCCGCCCACGGTGCGGTGACCAGCAGCCCGGCCAGGCCGGGACCGAGGATGAAGAACACCTCCATGCTGATCGCCTCGTAGGCGTACCCGGCGAGCCGGACCGAGCCGGGCGGCGTCACCCGGGCCCACAGGGCACGGGACGCGGAGCCGACCATCGGTTCGTTCAGGCCGACCGCGAACGCCACCGGCACCAGCAGCCCGAGCGGGGCGTGGGCTTCGACGGCGATCACGGCGAGGGTGACGAACACGGCGAACAGCGACACCGCGCCGAGCAGCGGGCGGGTCGGGCCGAAGCGGTCCATCAGCCTGCCCTGCACGATCGAGCCCACCGCCACGCCGATCAGCGACGCCGCGGACACCAGACCGGCCGCGGCGAACGAGCCCGTCTCCAGCTTCACGTAGAGCAGCAGGGAGAGGCCGATCATGGCGATGGGCAGCCGGGCGAGCAGCGACGCGACCACGGGGCCGCGCATGCCGGGGGTGGTCAGGGCGGTGCGGTAGTCGGAGAGGCGGGCAGAGTGGGACATGCGTACCAGTGTGCCGCACACTGGTACGCCCGTACCAGTGTTTTCGGCGGTGTGGTCGGTCACCAGGGCCCGTTGTGTTGCGATTCGGTCACAACAATGGGATGACCGGGTGAAACCACGCAACGAAAGCGCTGAACAGAAGGTCCTTGAGGGTGAACGGGCTTGAGTTGGGTGGTGGGTGGCGTGCGATCGTGGGCACTACCCGCACGGGCCCGTTTCGATCGAGGTCAGGCGGGGTACCCAAGCCTCCTTCCGGCGCCAGAGGGTCGGGGCCTGAGGTGTCGGAGGTGTGGAGAAGCGCGGTCTGTCGGGGGATGGGCCGCGCAGCACAACAAGACCGGTGCGCCGCGTCGGGGGCGGCGCCCGGTCTTGTTGTCCTTCGAGGACTCGCCTCGGTGCGGTCCGAGTTCCTAGCGGGCCCGGCGCGCCAGCCGCTCCGGGTCGAGGATCAGCACGCTCTTGCCCTCCAGCCGCAGCCAGCCGCGGTGGGCGAAGTCGGCCAGGGCCTTGTTCACCGTTTCCCGCGACGCGCCGACGAACTGGGCGATCTCCTCCTGCGTCAGGTCGTGGGTGACCCGCAGCAGACCGGCCTCTTGGCTGCCGAAGCGCTGCGCGAGCTGCAACAACGCCTTGGCGACGCGGCCGGGCACGTCGGTGAAGATCAGGTCGGCCAGCATGGAGTTCGTCCGGCGCAGCCTGCGCGCCAGCGCCCGCAGCAACTGCTCCGCGATCTCCGGCCGGTTGGTGATCCACTGCCGCAGTGCCGGTCGGTCCATGCTCACCGCGCGCACCTCGGTCACGGTGGTGGCGGTGGACGTGCGCGGACCGGGGTCGAAGATCGACAGCTCGCCGAACATGTCGGAGGGCCCGAAGATCCCCAACAGGTTCTCCCGACCGTCCGGCGACTTGCGGCCGATCTTCACCTTCCCGGACTGGATGATGTAGAGCCGGTCGCCCGGCTCGCCTTCCGCGAAGATCACGTGGCCACGCGGGAATTCAACGGACTCCAGCGTCTGCGCCAGTGCCTCCGCTGCAGCCGGTTCAACCCCCTGGAAAATGCCCGCGCGGGCCAGGGTCTCGTCCACCTCGTCCCTCCTGTCGAGACGCGACGGCTGGTCGAGCGCGTTCCGCCTTCTGGCGGATCAGCGCCTGCCGTCGATCACTGAGTGCAGTCTAGGCGCTGTGTGGTGGTTCGCCTTTCGGCGCGCCGCCGCACAGCTCCCGGACAGCCCGAAAAGGCCCACCGGGGGTGACCCCGCGGGCCTCGCCGGTTCGATCCGGCGCTAGCGGCGGGTGCGCCGCTGGCGCAGGTTCCGCGCACGACCGCCCAGCCTGCGCAGCCGGAACAGCTCCAGCGCGCGGCCGATGCCGTGCCCGTAGAGCGCCCTGACCTCGTCGGGGCGCGCCGACTCGAGGAACTCCTCGACCTCGTCCTCCTGGACGGCGACGTGGCGCAGGCGGGCTTCAACGCGCTCCATGAAGAGCGCGAAGAACATGATCACGATCGGAACGGCGATGACGAACCAGGCAGTCATGATGGCTCCGATCCTTGCGCATCCCTTGTGGACGCGCATCCGAGGGGGTCTCTGTTCCGCTTCGAGGTCGTCTTGTATGTGGACGTGCACCGCCGCCGGGTGGTTGCGCGCGGTGCCCGGGTCGGCCGGATTCGTGAGGTCGGCCGGGCGTGTCGGTCGGTGGCAGTAGCCTTCTCCCATGGCTCGCAGCACGGTCAAGAAGCCGGAGACCCCGCTGGGCCTCACCCGGCGCGCTCGTCGGATGGTCCGCGTACTGCACCAGGGTTACCCCGACGCGCACTGCGAACTCGACTTCACGACACCGCTGGAACTGCTGGTCGCCGTGGTGCTGTCCGCGCAAACCACCGACGTCCGGGTGAACATGGTCACCCCGGCGCTGTTCGCGCGCTACCGGAAGGCCGCCGACTACGCCTCCGCCGACCGCACCGAGCTGGAGGAGCTCATCCGCTCCACCGGCTTCTACCGCAACAAGGCCACCTCGCTGATCGGCCTGGGCTCGGCCCTGGTCGAGCGGTTCGGCGGCGAGGTGCCCGGCACGCTGGCCGAGCTGGTCACGCTGCCCGGCGTCGGCCGCAAGACGGCGAATGTGGTGCTCGGCGACGCGTTCGGCGTGCCCGGGATCACCGTCGACACCCACTTCGGCCGGCTGGTCCGCCGCTGGGGCTGGACCGAGGAGGAGGACCCGGTCAAGGTCGAGCACGCGATCGGCGCACTGGTCGAGCGCAAGGACTGGACGCTGCTCTCGCACCGGACGATCTTCCACGGCCGGCGCGTCTGCCACGCCCGCACGCCCGCCTGCGGCGCGTGCCTGCTGGCCCCGCAGTGCCCCTCCTACGGCATCGGCCAGGTCGACCCGGCCAAGGCCGAGAAGCTGGTCAAGGGCGAGGAGGCAGCGCACCTGATCGCGCTGGCCGAACGGGTCCGGGCGGGGGAGAGACTGGCGTGAGCCGGGCAGTTCGGTGGGCCGCGGTCGTCCTGGTGCTCGCGGTGGCCGGGGTGGTGGCCCTGTGGCCGCGCGCCTCGGACACCGACCCGCCGCCGGACCGACCGGCCGCCTCCGGCCGACCGGCACCGGACCTGGGCCCGCTGCGCGAGCAGGCGGCGCTGCGGCCGTGCCCCAAGGGGGAGGGCGGGCCCGAGGTGCTGCGCGGCGTGACCGCCCGCTGCCTGGGCGACGGCTCCGCGCTCGACGTCGCGTCCGCCCTGCCGGGGCGGGCGGTGGTGAACTTCTGGGCGACCTGGTGCGTTCCCTGTCAAGGAGAGCTGAAGGTGCTCGACGCGTACGCGCGCGAACCGGGCGCGGTCCCGGTGGTGACCGTGCTGGTGGAGAGCAAGGAAGGCGACGGCCTGGAACTGCTGCGCAAGCTCGACGTGCGCCTGCCGGCCGTGTTCAGCGAGGAGGACGCGGTGCGCAAGGCCGTGCGGCCGAGGCCGGGGATGCCGGTGACCTACGTCGTCGGTGCCGACGGCACGCTGGCCGAGGTCACCAAGTACCCCGTGCTGACCAGCGTCGACCAGGTGCGCGAGGTGGTCGGATGAGCGCGCTGGCGAGCCCGGAGGACGTCCCGGGGTGGATGAGCGGGCTGGTGAAGGCCACCGCCGGGATCGACGCCCGCAGGTTCACCAGGATCTCCCCGCCGGCGGACGGCGCGGGGCGGGCCGCGGCGGTGCTGATGCTGTTCGGCGAGGGCCCGAACGGCCCCGACGTGCTGCTGCTGCGCCGCTCGGACACGCTCGGCTCGCACCCCGGCCAGGTGGCGTTCCCCGGCGGCGCGGCCGACCCGACCGACGACGGCCCGGTCGACACGGCGCTGCGCGAGGCGTACGAGGAGACCGGCGTGCTGCGCTCCGGCGTGCGCCCGGTCGCCCAGCTGCCCGACCTCTACGTGCCGGTGTCGAAGTTCGTGGTCACTCCGGTGCTGGCGCACTGGGACCGGCCGTCGCCGGTCGCGCCGGTCGACTTCAACGAGACCGCCGCCGTGGCCAGGGTGCCGATCGCGCACCTGGCCGATCCGGCCAACCGGTTCCGGGTCACCCACCCGTCCGGCTACAGCGGACCGGCGTTCTCCGCACCTGGCATGTTGGTGTGGGGGTTCACCGCCGGCCTGCTCGACGGGCTGCTCTCGCTGGGCGGCTGGGAACAGCCGTGGGACAGGACCGACGTGCGCGACCTTGAGCTAGCGTTGCGCGCTACGTGACGGAGGGTTGGGCTGCGTGAACTGGGTTGACCTGCTTGTCCTTGCGCTGGCCGCCTTCGCCGCGGTCTCCGGCGCCCGGCAGGGCATGGTCGTCGCGCTGCCCGCGTTCGTCGGGGTGCTGATCGGTCTGGTCCTCGGCACGCAGCTGGCCCCGCTGGTGGTCGCCCAGTTCGAGAACGTGGTCACCAAGGTCGTGTTCGCGGTGGGGATCGTGGTGCTGCTGGTCGCGCTCGGCGAGACGCTCGGCGTCTACGTCGGCCGCACGATCAAGCCCAAGGTCAACTCCAGCCCGCTGCGCGGCGCGGACAACGCGCTGGGCGCGATCGTGCAGGGCGCGGTGGTGTTCGTGGTGGCGTGGATGATCGCGCTGCCGCTGACCATGGTCGCCGGCCTGCCGTCGCTGGCCAAGGCGCTCAACCAGTCGGTGATCCTGTCCACCGTCGACGGCACCATGCCGCAGGCCGCCCGGACGCTCTCCCAGGACCTGCAGAACCTGTTCGACGTGTCGGGCTTCCCGGCGGCGATGGACCCGTTCAACCGGACGCCGCTCAAGGAGGTCGGCCCGCCCGACCCGGCGCTGTCGGCCAACCCCATCGTGCAGAAGCTGCGGCCCAGCGTGCTCAAGGTGCGCGGGCGCGCGCCGTCGTGCTCGCGGGCGCTGGAGGGCACCGGGTTCGTCATCGCGCCGGAACGGGTGATGACCAACGCCCACGTCGTGGCCGGGACCAGCGAGGTCACCGTCGAGGTCGGGCGCGGCCAGTTCGACGCCACCGTCGTGCACTACGACCCGCAGACCGACGTGGCGGTCCTGGCCGTGCCGGACCTGGAGGCCGAGCCGCTGGAGTTCCGCACCGACGAGATCAAGCAGGGCGAGGACGGGATCGTGCTCGGCTACCCGCTGGACGGGCCGTACACGGCGTCCGAGGCGCGCATCCGGGAACGCATCCCGATGCTGCGCGGCCCGGACATCTACGACGCGGCGACCGTGACCCGGGACGTCTACACGGTCCGGGCGAAGGTGCGCAGCGGCAACTCCGGCGGCCCGCTGATCGACCCGCAGGGGCGGGTGATGGGCGTGGTCTTCGGCGCGGCCGTGGACGACCAGGAGACCGGTTTCGTGCTCACCGCGCAGGAGGTGGCCCAGGAGGTCGCCGACGCCCCCGGCCAGGTCCGCCGGGCGTCCACCCAGACCTGCGCGTCCTGATCACCCGATCTCCACATCCCGCTGCTTGGCTGGCCGGGTGGACACGATCGGGTACTTGGACGCGGTGGCCCGGCACGACACCGCACGGGCCTACAAGCAACGGCTGCTCAGCGCGCTGGACGTGTGGCGGCGGCACACCGTGGTGGACGTCGGCTGCGGTCCGGGCGCGGACCTGGTCGACCTGGCCGCGACCGGCGCGGAGTGGGTGATCGGGATCGACGCCGACCCGGAGATGGTGGCGGCGGCGCGGGCGCGCACCGAGGAGTACCCGGCGGTCGACGTGCACCGGGCCGACGCCGCGGCGCTGCCGCTGGCCGACGCGATGGTGGACCGGGCCCGGCTGGACCGGGTGCTGCACCGGGTGGACTCGCCCGCGGCGGTGTTCGCCGAGCTGCGGCGGGTGCTGCGGCCGGACGGGATCGCCGTGGTGGCGCAGCCGGACTGGGACACCATCACCGTCGACCCGGGCGACGTGCGGGTGGGCCGCGCGGTCCGGGACTTCCTGTGCGACCAGGTCGTGCCGGGCGCGACGGTCGGCCGCCGGGTGGCACGCCTGGCCGAGCGGGCCGGGTTCGAGGTCGACCTGCACGTGACCGCGCCGGTGATCCGGGACTTCGCCGCCGCCGACGAGATCCTCGGGTTGCGGCGCAACGCGGAACGGGCCGTGCGCGGCGGCGGGCTCGCGCCGGACGTGGCGCGCCGGTGGTTGCACGAGCTGGGGACGGCACCGTTCCTGGCGACGTTCCTGCTGTTCACCGCCGTGCTGCGGCCCCGTGGAGGAACTCGGTGATCAGCTTGCTGGTGGTGTGCGGCGCTTCCTGGTGCGGGAAGTGCCCCACCTCGGGCAGGCAGCGGTAGCGGGAGTTCGGGCCGACCCACTGGCCCGAGTCGGACGCGGTCGACGCCAGCATCACCGGGTCCTGCGCGCCCTGAAGTTGCAGCACCGGCATCGTCAGCCGGCGGTCCACGACCTCGGCGAACCGGCGGCCGTCGCTGCGCAGCTGCGAGCGCACCGCCCAGCGGTGGTACTCCAGCGCGGAGTGCGCCACGGCGGGCACCAGCATCGCCTCCCGGTTGCGCCGCAGCACCTCGTCGAACTCCGGCGAGACCGTCCACTTCGGACCGGCCCACGCCGAGATCAGCCGGGCCACCTCCGCGCCGCCGTTGCGGGTGAGCTTGCGCTCGGGGTACAGCGGCACCTGGAAGCGGAACACGTGCGAGGCGGCCCGGCCCTGCCGGCGCGGGTGCCGGCGGATCGCCCGGCGCAGCGCCAGCGGGTGCGGCGCGGACACCGCGGTGACGGTGTGCACCAGCCGGGGGTGCATCGCGGCGACCGTCCACGCCAGCAGCCCGCCCCAGGCGTGGCCGACGACGTGCGCCTTGGCCGCGCCGAGCGCCTTGACCAGCCCCGCGACGTCACCGGCGAGGGTGAAGCCGTCGTAGCCGCGCGGCGGTTTGTCCGAGTCGCCGTAGCCGCGCAGGTCGACCGCGACGGCCCGGAAGCCGGCGTCGGCGAGCGCCACCAGCTGGTGCCGCCACGACCACCAGAACTCCGGGAACCCGTGCAGCATCAGCACGAGCGGTCCATCGCCCAGCTCGGCGACGTGCAGGCGGATGCCGTTCGCGGACACGTCGCGGTGCGTCCAGGGCCCGGGGACCCGGACCGTCGACGGGTCCGGCGGCAGCCGCACGGCGCTGCTCAGGACTCGTCGCCGCGGTGGGTGAGCGCCGCGACGGTGTCCTTGGCCGACTCGATCGTCCTGGTGGGCGCGCGCAGCTTCTTCATCTTGCGGTAGCCCAGGAACGCGAACCCGGCCACGGCGAGCAGCATCGCGCCGAACACGATCAGGAACGCCGCCCAGCGCGGCAGCCACTCGGCCAGCAGCTCGGCGGCGAAGAAGAAGAAGAAGAACGAGCTGAACAGCAGGACGGTCAGCGCCACGATGAAGTAGACGCTGCCCTTGACGCCCTTCTTCACCTCGCCGGCGATCTCCGACTTGGCGAGCTCGACCTCTGCTCTGACCAGCGTCGACAAGTGCGAGGTCGCGTCGCGGACCAGGCCGCCGATGGACGTCTCCTCCGCGATCTTGGCCGCGCTCTCCGCGGTCAACGGGATCGACGGAACAGGGGGCAGTCCGCTGCCGTTGGTGTTCTCCCGAGCGCTGGTCACGCTGCTCATCGTGCCATGCACCGGATCCCGGGGCCGCTCGACCGGCGGATCACGCGTCCTCGTCGGCGCGTTGGTGCACCCGGCTGCGCCGCACCAACAACGCCGCGGCCAGCAGCGACGCCGCCATCGACGCCAGCAGCACCGCGGCTTTCGCCTGCTCGGCGGCCTGCCCGTCGAGCGCGAGGTCCGAGATCAGCAGGCTGACCGTGAACCCGACACCGCCCAGCATGGCCACCGCCACGATGTCGCGCGGCCCGGCCCCGCTGGGCCACACCGCCGCCCGGAACAGCACGGCCAGCGCGGACGCGCCGACGATGCCGACCAGCTTGCCCACCACCAGACCGAGGATGATGCCGAGCGCGATCTTGTCCTCGAACAGCGTGCCGAGCACGTCACCGCTCACCGGAACGCCCGCCGCGAACAGCGCGAACACCGGCACCGCCACACCGGCCGACCACGGCTGGAGGCGGTGCTCCAGGCGCAGCGCGGGGGCGTGCTGCTCGTAGTGGTCCTTGCGCACCCGCGTGAGCAGGGCGAGCGCGACGCCGGCGATCGTGGCGTGGATGCCCGCGGCGTGCACGGCGATCCACGTGCCGACCGCGATCGGGACGTACAGCCACGGCGTGGTGACCCGCTTGCGCTGCAAGTACGCGTACAACGCCATGAGCGCCACGGCGGCCAGCGCCGCGAGCAGGTTGAACTTCGCGGTGAACAGCACCGCGATGAGCAGGATCGCGCCGAGGTCGTCCACGACGGCCAGGCTCAGCAGGAACACCCGCAGGCTGCTCGGCAGCCCGGACGCGGTGATCGCCAGCACGCCCAGCGCGAACGCGATGTCCGTCGCCACCGGGATCGCCCACGCCCGTTCGATGCCGGGCTCGCCCCACCCGACGCCGAGCGCGATCACCGCCGGCACCACCATGCCGCCGATCGCCGCGACCACCGGCAGGGTCGCGGCCTTGAGGTTGTTGAGCTCGCCGATCACCAGTTCGCGCTTGAGCTCCAGCCCGGCGACGAAGAAGAAGATCGCGAGCAGGCCGTCCTTGGCCCAGTCGCCGACGCTCAGCCGCAGTCCCAGCGAGGACGGTCCGATGTGGAAGTCCCGCACGGCGGTGTACGCGTCGTTCAACGGGGAGTTGGCCAGGACCAGGGCGACCGCCGTGGCTCCGAGCAGGACCATGCCGCCGACGGTCTCGGTGCGCAGGTAGCGGGCGAAGTCCGCGACGGCGTGACGCTTGCGGCTCAACGTGACTCCAGGTGCGTCGGGTACGGGTCATCCTCGTGCCGACCAGACTTCCCGGCTCACCTTGACGGGATTTTAACGCAGAAGGGTGCCCTCCCCGTCGGAGGGCACCCTTCGCCCGGCGATCAGTCCTCGGTGGAGCCGGACTTCAGGCCGGTGGAGATCAGGTCCATCACGGACGAGTCGGCCAGCGTGGTGACGTCACCCACCTGCCGGTTCTCCGCCACGTCGCGCAGCAGCCGGCGCATGATCTTGCCGGAGCGGGTCTTGGGCAGTTCCGGCACGACCAGGATCTGCCGGGGCTTGGCGATCGGCCCGATCTCCTTGGCCACGTGCTCGCGCAGCGCCTTGATCGCCGCCGCGCCGTCGGAGCCCTCGGCCACCCCGCCGCGCAGGATGACGAACGCCACGATGCCCTGGCCGGTGGTCGGGTCGGTCGCGCCGACCACCGCCGCCTCCGCCACGGTCGGGTGCGAGACCAGCGCGGACTCGACCTCGGTGGTGGAGATCCGGTGCCCGGACACGTTCATCACGTCGTCCACCCGGCCGAGCAGCCAGATGTCGCCGTCGTCGTCGTACTTCGCGCCGTCGCCGGCGAAGTAGTAGCCCTGCTCGCCGAACCGGGACCAGTAGGTGTCGCGGTAGCGGGCCTCATCGCCCCAGATGCCGCGCAGCATCGACGGCCACGGCTGGTCGAGCACCAGGTAGCCGCCACCGCCGGGACCGACCTCGACGCCCTGGTCGTCGACGACCTTCGCGCCGATGCCGGGCAGCGGGCGCTGCGCCGAGCCGGGCTTGGTGGAGGTGGCGCCGGGCAGCGGCGAGATCATGATCGCGCCGGTCTCGGTCTGCCACCAGGTGTCCACGACGGGCGTCTTGCCCGCGCCGACGGTCTCCCGGTACCAGATCCACGCCTCGGGGTTGATCGGCTCGCCGACGCTGCCCAGCACGCGCAGGCTGGACAGGTCGTACTTGGCCGGGATGTCCGCGCCCCACTTCATGAACGTGCGGATCAGCGTGGGCGCGGTGTAGTAGATCGAGACGCCGTACTTCTGCACGATCTCCCAGTGCCGGCCCTCGTGCGGGGTGTTCGGCGTGCCCTCGTAGACGACCTGCGTGACGCGGTTGGACAGCGGGCCGTAGACGATGTAGCTGTGGCCGGTGACCCAGCCGATGTCGGCGGTGCACCAGTAGACGTCGGTGTCCGGCTTGAGGTCGAACACGGCGTGGTGCGTGTACGACGCCTGGGTCAGGTACCCGCCGGACGTGTGCAGGATGCCCTTGGGGTTCCCCGTCGTGCCGGACGTGTAGAGGATGAACAGCGGGTGCTCGGAGTCGAAGGACTCCGGCGTGTGCTGGTCGGACTGGCGGTCGACCAGGTCGTGCCACCACAGGTCGCGGCCCTCGGTCCACTCGACCTCGGAGTCCGTGCGCTTGACCACCAGCACGTGCTCGACGCTCGCGGCCTTGGCGACGGCCTCGTCCACGGCGGGCTTGAGCGCCGCCGGGTTGCCGCGCCGGTACTGGCCGTCGGTGGTGATGACGAGCTTGGCCTGCGAGTCCTCGATGCGGGTGCGCAGGGCCTCGGCGGAGAAGCCGCCGAACACGACGCTGTGCAGCGCGCCGAGCCGGGCGCAGGCGAGCATCGAGAAGATCGCCTCGGGCACCATCGGCATGTAGATGGCGACCCGGTCCTGCGCGCCGACACCGAGTTCGACCAGGGCGTTGGCCGTCTTGGAGACTTCGCGCTGGAGTTCGGCGTAGGTGATGGCGCGGCTGTCGCCGGGCTCGCCCTCCCAGTGGATGGCGACCTGGTCGCCGTGGCCGGACTCGACGTGCCGGTCCACGCAGTTGTAGGCGACGTTGAGCCTGCCGCCGACGAACCACTTCGCGAACGGGGCGTTCGACCAGTCCAGGACCTGCGTCCACCGGGTGTCCCAGACCAGCCGCTCGGCCTGCTCCGCCCAGAACGCGTCGCGGTCGGCCGCCGCCCGGTCGTAGAGCTCCTGGGTGGCGTTGGCCTGGGCGGCGAACTCCGCGCTCGGCGGGAACGTCCGGTTCTCGGTGAGCAGGTTGTCCAGGGCGGGGCCCTGGGCTTGCGGCTGGGTCATGGTGCGGGGACCTCCTGAATCCGTGGGGGTGCGCACTGACGGTAGTGCGATCCGGCTCACTGCGCACCCAAAAGGTTCAGACCAATTTCATGCCTGGCTGAAACACGTGGGTAACTGTGTAACCCGCGCGGGCCCTGCCTGACCATTGTGATCCCGCTGGCTGGCACAACCCCTGCGACCAGCGGCGCGATTCGTGAGCAGGCTCACGCCCGCAGACGCGCCTTGACGGCCGGCCACTCCGCCGCCGTCATCGAGTACACGACCGTGTCGCGCAGCGTGCCGTCCGGTCGGATCCGGTGCGATCGGAGCACGCCCTCGCGGGTCGCGCCGAGCCGTTCGATCGCTCGCTGTGACCGTTCGTTGAGGCCGTCGGTGTGCCAGCCCACGCGGTGCGCGCCCAGCTCCTCGAACGCCCGGGTGAGCAGCAGCAGCTTCGCGGCGCGGTTGAGCGCGGTGCGCTGCCAGCGCGCGCCGATCCACGTGTAGCCGACGTACAGGCCCCGGTGGACGGGGTCGATGTCGTAGAACGACGTGGTGCCGGCTACCTCGCCGGTGACCGGGTCGACCTGCGCCCACGCCCGGCGGTCCGGGTCGGCGAGGATCGTCTCGACCATGGTCCGGGCCTCGGCGGGCGTCCGCGGCTGCCGCAGGCTCAGCCACGTCCAGATGTCCGGGTCCTTGCCCGCGTCGAGCAGGCCCTCGGCGTGGTCGACGGACAGCGGTTCCAGGCGCACGTGCTCGCCGACGAGGGTGGGACGGTCGTACCAGGTCATGTCTTCGACACTAAGCGCCTTAGTGGCCTCTTGTCACGGCCATTGCCAGCGAGTTCCGAGAGGCCACTTACCGGCGGGTAGTGTGCTCCGGCGTGACCGATCCGCTTGCTCCGCTGCTGGACCTGCCCGGTGTGGCCGACGCCGTCCAAGCCGCCCGCGACGCCGTGTTCCAGGTGCACCGGCTCCGGGTGAACCTGCGCGGCTGGGCGACCACGGCGGCCGAGGCGTCGGTGCGCGCCGCCCGCGCCTCGGCGGCCCTCGACGGCGGCCCCACCGCGATCCCCGAGGACGGCACGGTGGCCGACCCGGTGCTCGCCGGGTCGCTGCGGGTCGCGGAGGCGCTCGGTGTCGTCCTGCCGACCTGGCAGCGCGCCCCGTCCCAGGCGCTGGCCCGGCTGCACGTGCTCGCGGGCGCGGACCTGGGTGTGGAACCCGGCCGGCCGCGCACCGCACCCGGCATCGCCGAGCGGCTCGACCTGCTGGCCGGGCTGGTGACCGGCGGGACGTCCGCGCCGGGACCGCTGGTGGTGGCCGTCGTGCACGGCGAGCTGATGACCCTCTCGCCGTTCCCCACCGCCAACGGCGTCGTGGCGCGGGCCGCGTCCCGGCTGGCGTCCATCGCGACCGGGCTCGACCCCAAGTCGCTGGGCGTGCCCGAGGTGGCGTGCCTGCGCCGGCAGAACGACTACGCCGCCGCGCTGCACGGCTTCTCCACCGGCGATCCCGAGGGCGTCGGCAAGTGGGTGCTGTTCTGGTGCGAGGCGCTGGAGGCCGGCGCCCGCGAAGCCCGCAGCATCGCGGACGCCGCCTCCTCCTAGCCCCTCACAGCAGTTCCTTGAGCACGGCGGCGGCGCGCTCGGCGTCCTCGAACGAGTTGTACAGCGGCGCGAAGCCGAACCGCAGCACGTCCGGCGGACGGTGGTCGCCGATCACGTCCCGCTCGATCAGCCGGCGCATCAGCGACTCCGCGTCGCGGTGCCGCAGCGAGACCTGGTGGCCCCGCCACTCGTCGGCCGGGGTGATCACCTCGATCCCCGGCAGGTCCTCGACCAGGCCGCGGAAGTGCGCGGTCAGCGCCAGGCCCTTCGCCCGGACGTCGCGCAGGTCCACCTGGTCCCAGACGTCGAGCGCGGCGTCCAGGGTCAGCATCGAGACGATGTCCGGCGTGCCGGCGCGGGCCCGCGAGACACCGCCGTCGGGGGTGTAGTCGGGCGTCATCGCGAACGGGGCGCGGTGACCGGTCCAGCCGGTCAACGGCTGGTGGAAGCCGGGCTGCGCGGCCGTCGGGACGTAGAGGAACGCGGGCGAGCCGGGGCCGCCGTTGAGGAACTTGTAGGTGCAGCCCACCGCCAGGTCGACGTTGAGCCGGTCCAGCTCGATCGGCAGCACGCCCGCGCTGTGGCACAGGTCCCAGACGACCTTCGCGCCCGCCGCGTGCGCCCGAGCGGTCAGCTCCGCCATGTCCAGCAGGCGTCCGGTGCGGTAGTCGACGTGGTTGAGCAGCACCACGGCGGTCCGGTCGTGCACGGCCAGGTGGTCCGGGTCCACCGGGCGCAGGGCCAGGCCGGTCAGGTCGGCCACCGACCGGGCGATGTAGCCGTCGGTCGGGAACGTTCCGGCGTCCACCACGATCTCCGACCGGTCCGTGCCGCGGACCGCCGCCATCAGTGCCTTGAACAGGTTGACGCTGGTCGAGTCGGCCACCACGACCTGGCCCGGGGCGGCCCCGACCAGCTTGCCGATCCGGTCGCCGATCCGCTCCGGTGCGGTCCACCAGCCCTCCGACCAGCTCCGGATCAGCCGTCGGCCCCACTGGTTCGCGATGACGTCCTGAACCCGCGCGGCCACGTTCTTCGGCGGCGCGCCCAGCGAGTTGCCGTCGAGGTAGACGACGGAGTCGTCCAGGTCGAACAGGGCGCGGACGTGCGCCAACGGGTCGTGGTTCACACGTAGCTCCGCGCGGTCCACAGTTCCGGGAAGATCGAACGCCGGGTGCGCTTCTCCAGCCACGCCACACCCGCCGACCCGCCGGTGCCGACCTTCGACCCCATCGAGCGCCGGGTCGCCAGTAGGTGGTCGTAGCGCCACCGGGCGAACTCCTCGGCGAGGTCGGTCAGCGCCTCGCCGAGTTCCAGCAGATCGCGGTTGCCCTCGCGGTAGATGTCCGCCCACACGCGTTCCACGTCCGCGTTCGGCTCGTAAGGCTCGGCGACGTCCCGCTTGAGCACGTCCTCGGGGATCGGCAGGCCGCGCCGGTGCAGCGCGGCCAGCACGTCGTCGTACAAGCTCGGCTCGTTGAGCAGCGCCTCCAAGGCGTCGTGCTGGGCGGGCACGGCGCGGTGTGGCACCAGCATCGAGCGCGACTTCTCGCCGAGCAGGAACTCCACCTCGCGGTAGCGGCCGGACTGGAAGCCCGAACCCTCGCCCAGCGCGTCCCGGAACGAGTTGAACTCGGTCGGGGTCATCCGGGCGATCGGCCGCCACGCCGCGTTCAACGCCTGGAGGTGCAGGTCGCTGCGCTTGAGCGTGCGCACGGCGGCGCGCAGGTCGTCGTCCCGGAGTTCCCGCTGCGCCTGTCGCCACTCGAAGCACAGCAGACCGAAGTACAGCTCCATGATCTGCGTGATCACCAGGAACGACATCTCGCGCGGGTCCTGGGACCACTGCTGCTGCAACGAGTGCAGCACGGAGGCATGCACGTAGTCCTCGTAAGGCGTCGTGCCGCCGAAGTCCAACTTGGGTGCGACCGGGCATTCCATGACTTCATCATGGCTGCCCTTTTGGCTGATCTGAATGGGTGTCGGGGGCTGTTTCCGGCGGAAGTTCTTATGGATGAAAGAGGATTTTGAGGATAGCTTTTGGTTCATGAGCGTAGAGCTGGACCGGGTCGACTGGGCCTTGCTGGAGGCGTTGCAGGAAGACGCGCGGCTGTCCTACAACGAGCTCGCGCGCCGCGTGCACGTGTCGCCGCCGACGGTCGCGCAGCGCGTGCGCCGGCTGGAGAACGCAGGGGTGATCACCGGCTACCGCGCGACCGTCGACCCCACGGCGGTGGGACGGTCCGTGGTCGCCCTGGTACGGATGAAGTGCTACGGGCCGCGGTGCATCACGGTGCACCCGGAACTGCTCGACGACTGCCCCGAGGTGGTCGAGGTGGTGCGGCTGACCGGCGACATCTGCTCGGTCGTCAAGATCGTGACCAGCTCGATCATCGAGCTGGAACGGCTGCTGGTGCGGCTGGGCGGCTACGGCGAGACGTCGTCGGCGATGGTGCTGTCGACGCCTATCCCGTGGCGCCCGGTGACAGCAGGCTGAGCGCGTGCCGGACGTGCCCCCCGGACGCGTCCAGCGCCTCGGCCGCCCGCGCCGCGGGGACGTCGGCCAACAGGTGCACCAGCGCCACCTTCAGCTCGCCGCCCGCGTCCGCCAGCGCCGACGTGCACTCGTCCTCGCCCAGGCCGGTCGCCTCCCGCAGGATCCGGACCGTGCGGCCGCGCAGCTTCGCGTTCGTGGCGCGCATGGAGACCATCAGGTTCGAGTACGTGCGGCCCAACCGGACCATCACGGCCGTCGAGAACGAGGTCAGCACCAGCTTCTGCGACGTGCCCGCCTTCATCCGGGTGGAGCCGGCGATCGCCTCCGGTCCGGTGTCGACCGCGATCAGCACGTCGACGTCGACCGGCGGCGCGATCGGGTTGTTCGAGACCAGGACGGTGTGCGCGCCCATCGTGCGCGCCTCCGCCAGCGCGGCCACCACGAACGGCGTGCGGCCGGACGCGGTCAGCCCCAGCACCAGGTCGCCCGCCGCCGCGTGCCGGCGGATCTGCGCGGCACCGCCGGCCGCCGCGTCCTCGACGTCCTCCACGGCCTTGACCAGGGCTTCCGAGCCGCCCGCGTGGTGGGCGACGAACCAGTCCGGCGGGGCGTTGAAGGTCGGCACCAGCTCGGCGGCGTCCAGCGTGGCCAGGCGGCCGGACGTGCCCGCGCCGACGTAGTGCACCCGGTGGCCGGCGCGCAGCGCGCCCACCGCCAGGTCGGCGGCCCGCGCCAGCTCCGGCAGCACGGCGGCCACCGCGTCGGGCACCTGGTGGTCCTCGCTGTTGATCAACCGCAGCACGTCCAGCGTGGACAGCCGGTCGATGTCCTCGGTGCGGGGGTTGCGGGCCTCCGTGGGCGACTCCACCCGGATCGCGACATCGTGCCGGGGCGGCGTCATTTACCGGTCTCCCGGCGTCGCCTGCCGTCCGGGCGGGCGCCGAGCCGGTGGCCCGACACCGCGTCGTAAGTCGCTTCGAGCGCGGTCTTGGCGCTGTCCACGTGTTGCTGGGCGACGCCGATGAACAGGCAGTCGATCACCGTGAGCTGGGCGATCCGGCTGGCCATCGCGCCGGAGCGGAAGGTCGTCTCGCGGGCCGCGGTGGTCAGCACGTGGTCGGCGACCTCGCTGATCGGCGAGCGCGGGAAGTTCGTCAGCGCCACCGTGGCCGCGCCGTGGTCCTTGGCGACCCGGAGTGCCTCGACGGTCTCCGAGGTGGAGCCGGTGTGCGAGATGCCGACCGCCACGTCCGCCTCGGTCAGCACGGCGGCCGACGTGAGCGCGATGTGCGTGTCGTTCCAGGCGAAGCACGTCCGCCCGATCCGGTGCAGCTTCTGCTGGAGGTCGAACGCGACGAACGCGCTCGCGCCGAACCCGTAGACGTCCACCCGGCGCGCGCCCGCGACCAGTTCGACCACCTGCTGGAGGGTCTCCACGTTGAGCTGCTCGGCGGTCTCCTCGACCGCGCGGGCGTCCGCGAACGCCACCTTGCCGACCACCTGGCGCAGGTCGTCGCCGGGGCCGATGTCGCCACCCAGGTCCCGGTCGGTGCGCGCGGCGGTGCGGGCGGTGTCGGCGGCCAGCGCGATCCGCAGCTCCGGGTACCCGCCGACGCCGATGGCCTTGCAGAACCGGGTCACCGTCGTCTCGCTGGTGCCGGCGGCCTCGGCCACCTCGGTGATGCTGCGGTGGGCGACGGTCGCCGGGTTGTCCAGCACGACCTTGGCGACCCGCTGCTCCGCGCGGGCCAGGCCGGGCAGGAGGGACCGGATCTTGACTAGGGGGCTGGCATCGGTGCTCTCGGTGGACACGTGGGAAACTTACTAACCGTCCAACGGAAAATCAACGCACAGTGGGCGGAACTCACCCCGACCGCCGCCGAGTTCCACCCGGTGGCGTGGGCGGATCGGGCAATGGCCCACTAGCGGTCGGCCGAACGCCACCCATCGGCGCGCAACACACCCGGATCGCGCTCCGCGTCGACCACCACGCCGTGCCTGTCCGACACCCGCACGCCGTCGACGTACACGCCGCGCCCGCCGTACCCCTCGCCCTTCACGTAGAGCCAGCGGAAGGCGGTCGCCGACTCCGTCGCGAGCTCCACGCGTTCCCAGCGGCGTGCACCGTAACCGGCCAACACCTTCAGGTCGCGCCACGACGTCCCGTCGTTACTGGCCTGCACCACCACCCGGTCGCCCGGGTCCAGGTCGACGAACGCGTCGAACCGCAGCCGCACCCGGTCGGAGCGGGTCAAGGTGGCGGTCGTGAGCGTGCCGAGGTGGGTCGTCGCGGTCCACGCCGCACGGCCGTGCCGCGGGCGGACCGCGAGCGCCGCCGCCAGACCGTTCGCCACGGCCCGGCGCGCGGGGTTGATCGAACCCCAGTCCCGGCTCGGGTGCACCCGATTGGTCAGCAGGACGGCGATCGAGCCCGAGAGCGGGTCGAGCACCAGCGTCGTGCCGGTGAAACCGGTGTGGCCCGCGGCTTTCGGGGACGTGAGCGCGCCCATGTACCAGCGCTGGTCGAGCTCGAAGCCGAGCCCGTGCGCGTTGCCGGGGAACCCCTGGTTGAAGTCGGTGAGCATCAGCTCCACCGTGCGCGGGCGCAGGATCCGGCGGCCCCGGTACTCGCCGCCGTTGAGGATCGCCTGCCCCAGCACGGCCAGGTCGGCCGCTGTCCCGAACACCCCGGCGTGCCCGGCGACCCCGCCCAGCGACCAGGCGTTCTCGTCGTGCACCTGGCCCCGGACCAGGCCGCGGTGGGCTTGGAACTCGGTCGCCGCGACCCGGTCGAGCTCGTCGGCCGGCGGGTTGTAGCCGGTGTCGCGCAGCCCCAGCGGTTCGGTGATCTCCTCGCGCACCAGCACGTCGAGCGGCTTGCCGGTGAGCCGGTGGGCGAGCAGGCCGAGCGTGATCAGGTTCAGGTCGGAGTAGGTGTAGGTCGAGCCCGGCGGGTTCTTCGGCGCCACATCCAGCACGGCCTTGAGCCGCGCCGGGACGTCGGGGTACTTCGACCACAGCGGCAGCCAGGGCTCCAGACCCGAGGTGTGGGTGAGCAACTGGCGGACGGTGATGGCGGACTTGCCGTTGACGCCGAACTCCGGCAGGTACCGGGCGACCGGCGCGTCGAGGTCGAGTTGGCCGAGCTCCTGGCGGCGCACCACCACGATCGAGGTGAACAGCTTGGAGATCGAGGCCAGGTCGAAGATCGTGTCGGCCCGCATCGGCACCCGCCGGTCCTCGGGCAGCTCGGTGCCGGCGGCGTCGGCGTAGCGGACCGCCCACCCGGTCGGCTCGTGCGTGGTGACGACGCCGTCGTGGGCGAGCAGCGTGACGGCCCCGGCGAACAGCGGGTGCCCCGACGCGTCGGGCGCGGTGAAGCGGCGCACCTGGTCGAGCGCGCCGGCGATCGGCCCGGGATCGAGCCCGACGCTTTCCGGCCGACCAGACCGCAGCACGTCGTCCGCCCACCCCCGCCGAACCACGTCGAACCGCCCCCGCCGCTCCTGCACCGCCACCTCACCGTCCGCCTCGTGACGTCCAGTCTCACTCGCTGTGGCGTGGGCCGGGGTGGTCGTAACCAGGATCGCGAGCAGGGCGGTGATCAGCAGGGCGCGCACGGTCACTCCTTCACCGGTCGTGCGGGTTCCTCGGCGGGCTCCCCGGTAGTGCGGGCTTCTCGGTAGTTGCGGGTTCACCGGTAGTGCGGGCTCCCCGGTAGTGCGGGTTCACCGGTAGTGCAGGTAGTCGCGGCGGAGGCGGGTGAAGGCGGCCAGTTCGTCGCGCCACGCGCCGACCACCTCGTCGGTGCCCGCGCCCGCGTCGACCATGCGGCGCAGCCGGTCCGAGCCGGTGAGCTTGTCGATCCAGAAGTCCGGCCGCCACGCGAAGACCCCCGGGTAGCGCACCCGCGCGGTCACGATCATCGCCACGGCGGCCCGGATCGCGTCGAACTCGGCGGGCCGGGTGACCTGAAGGGCCACCCCGCCGCAGACCTGGCCGGCGAACTTGGCGAACGTCGGCGTGAAGTGCGCCTCCCGGAACCGCACCCCCGGCAGGCCCGCCGCGTTCAGGTCCTCCGCCCACCGCCAGTCGACCCCCGGCGCGCCCACCGTCTCGAACGGTCGGGTGGTGCCCCGCCCCTCGGAGAGCACCGTCCCCTCGAACAGGCACGTGCCGGGGTAGACCAGCGCGGTGTCCCGGGTGGGCATGTTGGGGCTCGGCGGGACCCACGGCAGACCCGTGTCCAGGTCACCGCGCCGCCAGCCCCGCGCCCACACCCGGCGCAACGCGACCTGCCCGCCGTCGTGGGGCAGGAACTCACCGTTGAACAGCCCCGCCAGCTCGCCGACGGTCAGACCGTGCTGCTGCACGATCGGCTTGCGCCCGACGCCGGTCGCGTACGCCGGGTTGAGTTGCGGGCCCCGCGCGGTGCCGCCGACCGGGTTCGGCCGGTCCAGCACGACGAACTCGGCCCCGCTCGCGGCGGCGGCCCGCATCGCCGTGTACATCGTCCAGATGTAGGTGTAGAACCGCGCGCCGACGTCGGCGATGTCGAACACCACCGTGTCCACGCGGGCCTTGGCGAACATGCCGGCGAGCTTCGCCGCGTCGGCCCCGTACGCGTCGTACACCGGGACGCCGGTGCGCGGGTCGAGGTAGTCGCCCTCCGACCCACCGGCCTGCGCGGTGCCGCGAAACCCGTGCTCCGGCCCGAACGCGGCCTTCGGCGCGTGCCCGGCGGCCACCATCGAGTCGACCACGTGCGTCTGGTCGCGCAAGACCCCGGTCGGGTTGGTGAGCACCCCGACCGCACGCCCGGCGAGCAGCCGCCACCCGTCCGCCGCCGCGAGTTCCGCGCCGGTCGCGAGCCGCTGATCCGCCTGCACGGGCTCCGCCCCGGCAACGCCGGCAGTCCCGACAACGCCGGCGGCCCCGGTCGTCACGCCTGCCGCCGCACCGGCCAGCAGCAGCCGCCGCGAGACCCCGGGCGTCACCACGTCACCCCGTGGCCGATCGGGTACGGCGTCGGCCCGGGGACGGCGACCGGCAACCGACCGCTGGGCTTCAGCTCGCCGGTGATCACCTTCGCCAGCGCCGCCATCGAACCGGCCCCGTAGGAGTAGGTCGCCAGCCAGTTCGGCGCGGCGGTGTGCGCCACGTCGTACGGGTTCTGCACGGCCACCGCGACCACCGGCTTGCCGACCGCCAGCAGCCTGGTCAGCAACGCCTGCTGGGTGGGCTGCTTGGACAGCGCGTTGGTCAGCACGACCACCAGGTCGGCGCTCGCCGCCGCCCGCACGGCCTCCGCGATCTGGGCTTCGGTCGGTGTGCCGCCGGTCGGCAGGGCGGTGCCGCCGAGCAGGCCGGCCAGCGTGCGGGTGGTCGTCTCGCCCCACCCGGTCACCAGCGCCGATGTGGTCTTCAGCGTGGTCTTCAGCGGCAGCGACTCGTTGCGCACCACGGTGATCGTGCGGTCGGTGATCGCCTGCGCCGCGGCCAGGTTTTGCGGTGCGCCGACGCTCGCGTCCACCCGGCTCTCGTCCACCAGCGGGTGGCCCAGCGTCCCGCGCAGGAACTTCATCCGGAGCACCCGCAGCACGCTCTGGTCGATCCGCTTCTCGGTCAGCTCGCCGGAGCGCACGGCGGCCACCACGCTGTCGATGGCCAGCCCCAGGTCGACCGGCATCAGCAACTGGTCGACGCCCGCCTTCAGCGCCAGCACCGGGATCTCCGCGTCCGGGTGCATCTTGCGCACGCCCGCCATCGCCAGCGAGTCGGTGATGACCACGCCGTCGTAGCCGAGGTCGTTGCGCAGCAGGTCGATCGCGGGCTTGGACAGCGTCGCCGGCTCGCCCGACGGGTCGATCCGGGGCAACCGGATGTGCGCGGTCATGACCGAGTCGATGCCCGCGCGGATCGCCGCCTCGAACGGCGGGGCGTCGACCGCGCGCCACTGCTCGACGGTCCGGTCGACCACGGGCAGCGTGGTGTGGCTGTCCTCGTCGGTGTCGCCGTGGCCGGGGAAGTGCTTGGCGGTCGCCGACACGGAGTCCCGTGACAGCCACCGCTGCTGGTAGCCGCGCACCTGGGCGGCGGTGAACTCGGCGGCCAGCGCCGGGTCGCTGGAGTAGGAGCGGACGCCGATCACCGGGTTCGCCGGGTTGGAGTTGACGTCCGCGTCCGGCGCGAAGTTCTGGTTGATCCCCATCGCGCGCAGCTCGCTCGCGGTGATGGCGGCGGCGCGTTCGGCGTCCCGGGTGCTGCGGCCCGCGCCGAGCGCCATGTTGCCGGGGAACTGGGTGGCGGGCGCGCCGATCCGCGTCACCAGGCCCGTCTCCTGGTCGGTGGCCACGGCCAGCGGGACGCGGCTCGCGCGTTGCAGGCCGTTGGACAGGCGCGCGATCTGCTGCGGGGTGTCGATGTTGTCGTAGCTGGGGTTGTTGAAGTAGACGACCCCGCCGGGCCGGTACTTCGCGATCACCTCGGCCGGGGTGCCCACGCCGAAGTCGCGCTGGTTGCCGGGGTGGACCTCGTCCGCCGCCTGCCCGTGCAGGTAGGTCACGAACAGCTGGCCGACCTTCTCCTCCAGGGACAGGCCCTCGGCCAGCTCGGTGACCGCCGAGCGCACCTGCTGCGCGGACGCGCTCTGGTCGGGCGTGGCCGGGGTTGGCGCGGCGGCGGCCGGTGGCACGACGAAGGACGCCGCGACCGCGGCTGCGGCGACGAGCGGACGGAACACGGTGTCCTCCTCACTTGGCAATCTCCCACCACTTGGTGGCCCTATTTTGCAAGTTACCCACGTCACAGGGGCGGGTCAACGGGTTGCGTTGCGTAAGCATTGTGCGGATGGGCACCGACAATTCCGGGCCTGCCGGCGTCACTCGATCGGGCGGTTCCGCGGCGGGGTGCCGGAACTGGGCACAAAAACAGGCCGTGCCCCTCAGCGATGTGAGGGGCACGGCCTTCAGCGCGGGCTTTCGAGTTACCAAGCGTGCAACTCGTGTCGTACCAACCTGGCCTCGGCGTCCGGCGTCCCGTTACGCAGGCCCTTGACGACAAGCCTCCCGCGGCGTGCCGCGCGTGGGTGCTCGAAGTCCGCGCACGGAGCTCTGTCGGGGTGAACGGCGCTTCTCTTCCGCTCCGTCCCTGGCCAACCGGAGGTCCGCACCTCCTTTGTAGTGCGTGTACGGCCCTCCGGCAAGGGCTCGATGGAGTGCACCGGTAAAGCGACCGTCAGTAGCGGATCTTCTTGTGTGACACCGTTTTCGATAAGGGCGCCATCGCGGGTACCGCTGACCGGGGCAACGCCGGGTGAATCAGCTCCGACGTCGGCGGCGCAAGCCGTACCAAGCGACACCGGCGGCCGTCGCGGCACCCAACCCGATCGCGGTCACCGCGACCGTCGTGCCGGACGGGCGCGGGATGCGGGCCCGCAGGGAAACCGGGTCGGAGAACGTGAGGACCGGCCACCCGCGTTGCGCCGCGACCTTGCGCAGCGCGCGGTCCGGGTTGACGACGGTCGGGTGCCCGACCACCTCCAGCAGCGGCAGGTCGGTGATGGAATCGGAGTAGGCGAAGCACCGGGCCAGGTCGTAGTCGTGCTCGTCGGCCAGCCGCTTCGCCGCGACGGCCTTGTTCTCGCCGGCGCAGTAGAAGTCCACGTCGCCCGAGTAGCGGCCGTCGTTGACGACCATCCGGGTGCCCACGCTGCGCGTCGCGCCGACCATCGCGGAAATGGGCGCGACCAGTTCCTCCCCGGACGCGGAGACCACGACCACGTCGTGCCCGTCGGCCTTGTGGTCGACGATGAGTTGGGTGGCTTCCTTGTAGACCAAGGGATCCACGATGTCGTGCAGCGTCTCGTCCACGATCGAGCGGACCTGCTCGACGTCCCAGCCCTCGCAGAGGGCGGTGATGTGCGAGCGCATCCGGTCCATCTGGTCGGCGTCCGCGCCGGCCAGCATGAACACGAACTGCGCGTAGGCGCTCTTGAGCACCGCACGCCGGTTGATCAGGCCTTCTTGGAAGAACGGCCGGCTGAACGCCAGCGTGCTCGACTTGGCGATGACCGTCTTGTCCAAGTCGAAGAACGCGGCGACTCTGCTGCCTTCGGTGGCGTGCTCGGTCACCGGTCCAGCTTAAGGGCCGGTCGGAGCAGTCGAGCGGCCACTGTAATTCGGCGTTTTACGAACTGACAGTGATGCGGTCTACCGAATTTTCCGTGTCCCTCTAACGGAAGACACGCATGACCCTGTCCTGTGGGGATACAGTAGACGGGTCCGGCTCGACCGGACAGGTTCAGTCCGACCCCCGGGACTGAACCAATGACGACCCCCGTCCCTCCCCCCTGGCGGGGGTCGTCCCATGTCCGGGGTCGGTTTCGCCCCCTCCTCCGCCGGTTCCGCAGCCCCTTTCCGGGCCGGTCGCGCGCGGTCCCCCGCTCCTGGTCCGGTCGCCGGGCAACCCGCCGATTCGCGGCTTCGAGTTGTCCACACCCCGCAAAGCTGTCCACAGATCGACCATCGGTAGTTGTGGCCTTCCTCACCACTCGGGAACGTGGGTACCACCCAACGTGAACGACCCGAGGAGGAACCGTGAATCGACTGCTGGCCCTGGTAGACGACCCGGCGTTGCTGGACGAGGTGCTGCAGGCCGCCGCCGTCGCGGGCTGCGAGGTGGACCGGGTGCCGGACGTGGCCGCGCTGCGCGGTCGGTGGCGCGCCGCGTCGGCCGTCGTGCTCGACACCACGACCCTCGCGGCGGTCGCCGGCGCGGCGCTGCCCCGGCGGCCGGCGGTGTTCGTGGTCGCCACCGGCCCGCCGGACCGGTCGGTGTGGCCACCGGCGCTGGAACTGGGCGTGGAGCAGGTGATCGACGTCCGGGCGGGCCGCGCCAAGCTCCAGGAGGCACTGTCGGACGTGGTGGAGTCGCCGCCGGGCGACGGTCGGGTGCTGTCCGTGCTGGGCGGGTGCGGCGGCGCGGGCGCGTCGGTGCTGGCGACCGCCGTGGGGCAGGCGGTGCTCTCCGGCGGCGGGCGCGGCCTGCTGGTGGACTGCGACCCGCTCGGCGGCGGGCTCGACCTGGCCCTGGGCGCGGAGCGCGAGGCCGGCAAGCGCTGGCCGGACCTGAGCCTGAGCGGCGGCCGGGTGCCGGTGGCCGAGCTGCGGTCCGCCCTGCCCAGCCGCACCAGGGGTGACGGGCGGCTGACGTTCCTGTCCTGCGCGCGGAACGGACCCGACCCGACACCGCAGGCCGTGGCGGCGGTGGTCGAGGCCGGCCGGCGCGCGGGCGAGACGGTGATTTGCGACGTGCCCCGGCAGCTCTCACCCGCCGCCGGGGCCGCGCTGGAGCGGTCCGACCTGGCGGTCCTGGTCGTGCCCGCGCGGTTGCGGGCGTGCGCGGCGGCCCGGCGCGTGGCGGAGGAGGTGGCCACGCGGGGCGTCGCCCTGCACGCCGTCGTGCGCGGGCCGTCGCCGACCGGGATCCACGCCCGCCAGGTGGCGAAGGCGGTCGGGCTGCCCCTGCTCACCGCCATGCGCCCGGAACGCCGGCTGGCCACCGCGCTCGACGAGGGCCGGTTCCCCCACCACCGCCAAGGCCCGCTGGCCGCCGCCGCACGCGAGGTGCTGGCCGTGCTGCGCGCGCAGAACCCGTTGTCCACCAGGACTTTCACCCCGGCGGAGATCAGCCATGGCTGAGCACCCGAGCCACAGCCACCCGCCGGCCCACTTCCCAGCGCAGGACACCCGCCCGGCCGGTAAGGGAGAGCATCCGTCCGGTTCGCCGGTTCAGAACGCGCCCACCGCCGACCAGCCGGAGCGCCCATCCCCTTGGCCGGTGGAGGACGTGCGGGCGGCGGGTCTGTCGGAGCATCCACCTCGTTCACTGGCTGCGAACGCTCGTGCTGCGTGGGGCGGGGTCGGGCGGGCCGTGGGCGTGCTGCGGGCGCGCCTGCACGGGGCGGCAGATCGGGTTCTGCTGGAAAGCCTGGGCGCGGCAAGGGATTCCTGCATTCAATCGGTGGTCGGTCAGGCGCGCCGATGGGGCCGGGGAGGTCGGCCGTGACCGAACTCGTGGAGCGGGTCCGGCGGCGGTTGGCGGACGGCGGCGACGCGCTCACCTCCGCGTCCGTGGCCGCCGCCGTGCGCAGCGAAGCCGGTGGCGTGGTCAGCCAGGAGGACGTGCGGCGGGCGTTGACCGTGCTGCGGCAGGAGTTCGTGGGCGCGGGTGTGCTGGAGCCGCTGCTGCGCGACCCCGAGCACACCGACGTCCTGGTCACCGGGCCGAACGAGGTGTGGGTCGACGGCCCGGCCGGGCTCCGGCGCACCGATGTGGTGTTCGCCGGCGAGGCGGCGGTGCGCCGGCTGGCCCAGCGGCTCGCGGTCGAGGCGGGGCGGCGGCTGGACGACGCGGTGCCCTACGTCGACGGGTGGCTGCCGGGTTCGGTCCGGCTGCACGCCGTGCTGCCGCCGATCACCCCGTCGACCTGCCTGTCGCTGCGCATCCTGCGCCCCGCCGTGCACGACCTGGCGGCGCTGGAACAACGCGGCACGTTCTCCCGGGAGACCGCCGGGGTGCTGCGCGCGGTGGTCCGGGCCAGGTCGGCGTTCCTGGTCGTCGGCGGCACGGGGTCGGGCAAGACGACCCTGCTCGCCGCGCTGCTCGGTTGCGTGCCGCACGACCAGCGCGTGGTGTGCGTCGAGGACGCCGGCGAACTGCACCCCGACCACCCGCAGTTCGTCCGGCTGCTGGCCCGGGGCGCGAACGTCGAGGGCGCGGGTCGGGTGACCTTGCGCGACCTGGTCCGCCAGGCCCTGCGGATGCGGCCGGACCGGATCGTCGTGGGCGAGGTGCGCGGTGCCGAGGTGGTCGACCTGCTGACCGCGTTCAACACCGGGCACGACGGCGGCGCGGGGACGTTGCACGCCAACTCGCCCGCCGAGGTGCCCGCGCGGCTGGAAGCGTTGGCCGCACTGGGCGGGCTGGACCGGCGGGCGTTGCACAGCCAGTTGGCGGCGGCGGTGAAGGTGGTGCTGCACATGCGCCGGGGTCCGGGCGGCGCGCGGCACCTCGCGGAGATAGGGGTGTTCGAGCGGCGGCAGGACACCTTGCTGGTCCACACGGCGTGGCGGCACGACGAGGGCTGGCGGCCGGCGGGTGCCGAGCTGCGGCGCTTGGCGGGTGTGCCGTGAGCCTGCTGTTGGCCGCCGTCGCGTTGCTGGTCGTTCCGGTGTCGGTGGTCGGGCGGCTGAAAGCGTTGCAGGGCAGGCGACCCCTCCGGTTCCGCCGCAGGCCGCCCGACCCGGTGACGGCGGCCGTGCTGGGCGCGGCGGTCGGTCTGCCGGCCGGAGTCGGCGGGTCCGTCGCCGGTGCCCTGGTGGCCTGGACCCTCTGGCGGGCCCGCCGGGGTCTCCGGGCGGAGCGGGCTCGGCTGCGCGCCTCGACGGCCGTCGCCGAGGGCTTGGCGGGCTTCGTCGCCGAGCTGCGTTCCGGCGCGCACCCGGCGCAGGCGGCCCTCGGCGCGGCCGAGGACGCCGAACCCCCGGCGGCCGGCGTGTTCCGGGCCATCGCGTCGACAGCGGCCCGGGGCGGCGACGTGGAAGCCGCCCTGACCACCCCGGACGCGCGACCGCTCGCCCGCGCGTGGCGGTTGTCGGGAGAGCACGGCGTGCCACTGGCCGACGTGCTGGAGGAGGTCCGGCGCGACCTGCGTCGCCGGATCGACTTCGCCCACCGGTTCCACGCGCGGATGGCCGGGCCGAGGTCGAGCGCGGCGGTCCTGGCGGCGTTGCCGGTGTTCGGGGTGCTGCTGGGCGAGCTGACCGGCTCGGGCCCGGTGGCCGTGCTGACGTCCACGGTCGCGGGGCAGGTGCTGCTGGTGGTGGGCGCGGTGTTGATCTGCGTCGGCCTGGGCTGGAGCACGCGGCTGACGAGGCAGGTGGTCACGTGATCCTGTTCTTGCTGGCGGCGGCCCTCGCGGTCCTCCCACCACGCCGCCCACCGCTCGCCCGCCTGACAACGACCCCTCCGGCCGGTGCCGGGTCCGGCCTGCCGCAGGCGAGGGCCAAACGGTGGGGACTGGCGTGGTCGAGCGCGGAGCGGTCGAGTCTCGTGGCGAAGCTGGTGCCACGTGGGCGGTCCCCGTCTCAACCGTGGTCACGGTCGTCAGCGTCACGGCCGTCGTCCCAGTCGTCATCGCCGTCTGCGGATCCGTTCGCGTTGCCTGCCACCTGGGATTTGCTCGCTGCGGCGTTGCGCGCCGGGTTGCCGGTGGCGACGGCGGTGCACGCGGTGCGGGCGGGCGCGCCTCCGGGGCCTGGCGCGTACTTGCGGAAGGTCGGCGACCTGTTGGCGTTGGGTGCGGATCCGGCTGCGGCGTGGGCTGCCGCGCTGGACCATCCGGACACTGCGCCGCTGGCACGTGCCGCTCGGCGCAGCGCGCGGTCCGGTGCGGCGCTGGCCGGTGCCGTGGCGGACCTCGCGGCCGACCTGCGGGCGCGGATCGACGACCAGGCGGAAGCCCGCGCCCAGCGGGCGGCGGTGGTGGTGGCCGGGCCGTTGGCGTTGTGCTTCCTGCCCGCGTTCCTGTGCCTGGGTGTCCTGCCGGTGGTGATCGGGCTGGCCGGGCAGGTGAGTTCGAGCTGGTGACTGTCCACAATGGAGCGATAGGAGAACTGTCTTGAACGACAGGGGAATGACGACCGCCGAGTACGCCATCGGCACACTGGCGGCGGCCGGGTTCGCGGGGCTGCTGGTCGTGTTGCTCGGTGGTGAGTGGATGACGGACATGCTGCGGGGGTTGCTGCAAAAAGCCTTCGCGGCGGGAACGTGACTCCGGGCCGACCGCGACCGCCGAAAGTCGTTGCCGGGCACAGGTCTCTGTTGAGCGGGGACCGGGGCGCGGTGACGGTGGAGGCCGCCTTGGCGGTGTGCGGCCTGGTGGCGTTCGTGGTGGTGGGCGTCGAAGTGGTCCTGACCGTTCTCGCCCAGGTCCAGTGCACGGACGCCGCACGCGAGGCCGCCCGCCTGGTCGCGCGTGGGGATCCGGGGCGGGCGTCGACCGCTGCGGCGGCCATCGCTCCCGCAGGCGCTCAGCTGGTCATCCGGCACGACGGCGACACCGCACGGGTGGAAGTGGCCTCGCGGCGCAGGTTGGTGGACGTCCGCGCGGACGCCTACGCGGTGCTCGAACCGGGAGTCGCCACCTCCAACGCGCCCACCGGGACCGCCGATGGGTGAGCCGAGCGCGCGGTCCGGCCTGGCGGCCTGCGCCCTGGCTGCCCGCGCCCTGGTGACCGGTAGCCGCGCACTGGCCGCACACGCTGCACGCGCGCTGTCAGTCCGTGCCCGCGTGGACGGGGAGCGCTCGGCCCTGGGGCGCGGGGCTGGGCGGGCTGTGGTGGGGGATGAGCGGGGGGCGGCGAGTGTGCTGGCCGTGGCGTTGCTCGGGGTGTTGGGGGCCGCCGTCGTGTTCGGGGTGCGGTACGGGGAGGTGGTGGTTGGTCGGCACCGGGTGGTGGCTGCGGCTGATCTTGCGGCCGTTGCCGCTGCCGGGTGGATCGAGCAGGGGGCGGCGCGGGCCTGTGGGCGGGCCGAGTGGGTCGTTCGGCGGATGGGAGGGGAGTTGGTGTCGTGCGTCGTGTCCGGGGTGGAGGTGGTGGTCGAGGTCCGCGCGGCTCGGGGAAAGGGGCTCGGTTCGGTGTTCGGTGCGCCCGCCGCTCGGGCTCGGGCCGGCTCGGGCGAAGGGTGACCTTGCCGCTCCGCGACGAACGGTCGCCCTCCGGCGGTGAGCGGACTCACACACCCGCTGGTTGCGGCTTCAAGGGCCGTCTGTGGGGACGGCGGAGTTCTGTCGGCCGTCCGGCCGACCGGCGTTCGCCGTTCCGTACCTACCAGTTGTCGACTGGTGGCTACCAGAAGTCCCTGTCATGTCGTTAGTTCAAGTGGCGGCACCGACGCGGTGTCGAATAACACCAGACACGGTGTCGTGGTCTTCAAGGAGGCGAACGGAAGATGGAGTGGTCCGATAGCTGGCGCGGGGCCTTCCGCATCGAGCTGCGCGCAGAGGCGGTCAACCTCGCGTGGCACGGGTGGCCTGTGCTGCCGGGGACCTATCCGGCGGGCATCGGGCAGTGGGCCGGTCGCGAGAGCGTCGAGCACGACGGCCCGGCTCCGGTGCACCACGACTGGCAGGAGCGCATCGGCACCAAGGCGGAGCAGGTCGCCACCTGGTGGGCCGGTCACTCCTACAGCATCCTGCTGGCCACCGGGCACGGTGTGGACGCCATCGAGGTCGGGGCCGACCTCGGCCGGCGCGCCGCCGTGGCGCTGCGGGCGGCGGGTGTGCCGGTGCCGATCACGGCCACTCCGTCCGGTCGCTGGATGTTCCTCGTCGCCACCGGGCAGCCGCTGCGGGCCGACTGGGTCGCCGACCACGACGTCCACCACTACGGCCAGGGCGAGTACGTCCCGCTGCCGCCGACGCCCGTCCAGCACGGCGTCGTGCACTGGCGGGTCAAGCCGCAGATCTGCGCGTGGCAGCTGCCCCGGACCGGCGTCGTGCAGGACGCGCTGACCGAGGCCGGCCACGTGCCTTCCGGCCACGTGCCCTCCGACTACGGCCTGGTCGTCGGCGGCCTCGCCTGACCAGGACCTCCCTGACCAGGACCTCCCTGACCAGGACCTCCCTGACCGGGGCTTGCCCGATGAGGGCCTGCCCGACCAGGGCCGGCCGGACCGCCGTCCTCCTCCGGTGGTTCGGCACCCGCAAGAAGGGTCGCCGGCCTCACACCGACGACCCTGGTACACCCCGCGGACGCACCCGCGGGAGCAGTACCGGCCCGGCCGTGTTGGACGTCGTGGGACTACTCCCCGACAACCCCGAGCACGACGTCCAACACGGCCAACCCGCCCGCCTTGTCCAGCGGATCGTTGCCGTTCCCGCACTTCGGCGACTGAACGCAGGACGGGCAGCCGGCCGGGCACGTGCAGGAAGCGATCGCCTCCCTCGTGGCGACCAGCCATGGGACCACCGCCGCGAACCCGCGGTCGGCGAAGCCGGCGCCTCCCGGATGACCGTCGTGCACGAACACCGTCGCCTCCCCGGTGTCCTGGTGCAGCGCGGTCGAGACGCCGCCGATGTCCCATCGGTCGCAAGTCGCGAACAGGGGTAGCAGGCCGATCGCCGCGTGCTCGGCAGCGTGTAGTGCGCCGGGGATGCGCGCCGGATCCAGACCGGCGCCCCCCGGCGCACTACCCAACAGCTCCTCGCCGACCGTGTACCAGACCGCCCGGGTGCGCAGGGTCCGCTCCGGCAGGTCCAGCGGCACCGAGTCGACCACCTGCCCGGACGACAGCTTCCGCAGGTAGCCGACGACCTGCGAGGTCACGTCGACCTCGCCCAGGCACACCGACACCCCGGCGAACCGCCGCTCCTCCAGCACCCGCACGACGGTGATGTCCTTGGTGTCGCGCGCGGTGGTCGTCCAGTCCGGCTTCTCCGCGTGCACCAGCGCGATGCCGCTGTCCAGGTCGAGCCGGTCCACCACGTACGACTCGCCCTGGTGCAGGTACACCGCGCCGTCGTGCACCGTCCAGCACGCCGCCGCCGGGTCGACCGTGCCGAGCATCCGGCCCGAGTCGCCCTCCACCACGACGACCTGCTCGCCGCCCGAACCCCGGATGTCGACCTCGCCGTGCGGCCGGTCGTGCGAGGTCCAGTACCAGCCGTTCGGCCTGCGTCGCAGCAGCTTGCGCTCCACCATGCCGTCGAGCACCTCGACCGCCAGGTCCCCGCCGAACTCCTCCAGCGAGTCCGGCGTCAGCGGCAGCTCGGCCGCCGCGCACGCGAGCTGGGGCTCCAGCACGTACGGGTTCGTCGGGTCGAGCACCGTCGCCTCGACCGGTCTCTCCAGCACCGCGGCCGGGTTGTGCACCAGGTAGGTGTCCAACGGGTCGTCGCGCGCCACGAACACCACCAGCGCGCCCGAGTCCCCGGTCCGCCCCGCCCGCCCGGCCTGCTGCCAGAACGACGCCAGCGTCCCCGGGAACCCCGCCACCACCACGGCGTCCAGGCCGACGATGTCGACGCCCAGCTCCAGCGCGTTCGTCGTCGCCACGCCGAGCAGGTCGCCGCTGGACACGGCCTTCTCCAAGGCCCGCCGCTCCTCGGGCAGGTACCCGCCGCGGTAGGCCGCCACCCGCGTCGCCAGCTCCGGGTCGACCTCGGCCAGCACCCGGCGCGCCCCGATGGCGGTCAGCTCCGCGCCGACCCGCGACCGGACGAACGCCAGCGACCGCGCGCCCTCCACGACCAGGTCGGCCAGGATCCGCGCGGTCTCCGCGCCCGCCGAACGGCGCACCGGCGCGCCGTTCTCGCCCTCCAGCTCGGTCAGCAGCGGCGGTTCCCACAGCGCGACGGTCCGCCCGGCGCGCGGCGAGCCGTCCTCGGTCACCGCCTCGCACGGCACCCCGGTCAGGCGGGATGCCGAAGTCGCGGGATCGGCCACCGTCGCCGACGCCAGCACGAACACCGGGTCCGCCCCGTAGCGCCGGGCGACCCGCCGCAGCCGCCGCAGCAGCAGGGCCACGTGCGACCCGAACACGCCCCGGTAGGAGTGGCACTCGTCGACCACCACGTACGACAGCCGGCGGAAGAACCTGATCCACTTGGCGTGGTTGGGCAGGATCCCCCGGTGCAGCATGTCCGGGTTGGTGAACACCCAGTTCGCGTGCGCCCGCACCCAGTCCCGCTCGGCCATCGGGGTGTCGCCGTCGAACGTCGCCGCCCGCACGTTCGGCACGCCCAGCGCTTCCACCGACCGAAGCTGGTCCGCACCCAACGCCTTGGTCGGCGACAGGTACAGAGCTGTTGCCTTCGGGTCGGTGTGCACGGCGCTGAGCACCGGCAACTGGTACGCCAGCGACTTGCCCGACGCGGTGCCCGTCGCGACCACCACGTGCCGCCCCGCCCAGACGTGCTCCGCCGCCTGCGCCTGGTGCCGCCACGGTTCCGGGACACCCCGTTCCACCAGCGCCGACACGACTTCCGGCGCGGCCCACGACGGCCACGGCACGGCTTGCGCGTCCTGTCGCGGGAGGTCCGCGCGGTGCGTCAACGGCGTCTCCCCGGCCGGGACCCCGGCGAGCACCCGGTCCAGTAAACGACGTCCCTGGTTCGCCACGGGGCGCAGCTTCGCACACGCCACCGACATCACGGTTGCTTCCTGCGCCTATAACGGTGTGTGCACGGACGGGGACTCACTGTCGGGTACTTGCGGACCTTGAATAGACTCCGCCGCTATCGCATCCAATGAGGGGTGCGTCACGTTGTGTCGGGACAGACCGTCGCGGGTGAGCAAGGCCGGTCCCGGCGTAGCGCGGTGCTTCCCGCCTTGGGCTTGGAAAACTCACCAGGAGGACGGATGTCCCGGCAATTCCTCGCGGAGGGCCTAGAGCTCTCCGGAGGTGACCAAGGTCTCGTGGCCGTGGTCGCCGTGGTCGCCCTGGCTGCTCTCGCCGTCGGTTATGTGCTGCTTCGGGAGGTCCTGGCCGCCGGCCAGGGCACCGCGAAGATGCAGGACATCGCCAAAGCGGTTCAAGAGGGCGCAGCGGCCTACCTCAACCGGCAGTTCCGAACGCTAGGCATTTTCGTCGTCATCGTGTTCGTGCTGCTCTTCCTGCTCCCCGCGGAGGACATCGGGGAGCGGATCGGCCGGTCGTTGTTCTTCCTCGTCGGAGCGGCGTTCTCCGCCGCCATCGGCTACCTGGGCATGTGGCTGTCCACTCGCGCGAACGTGCGCGTGGCGGCGGCCGCGAAGGAGCCCGGCGGGCGCGAGAAGGCGATGCGCATCGCATTCCGCACCGGTGGCGTGGTGGGCATGTTCACCGTGGGCCTCGGCCTGTTCGGCGCGGCCCTCGTCGTGCTGGTGTACACCGGCCAGGCACCCAAGGTGCTGGAGGGCTTCGGCTTCGGCGCGGCCCTGCTCGCGATGTTCATGCGGGTCGGCGGCGGCATCTTCACCAAGGCCGCCGACGTCGGCGCGGACCTCGTCGGCAAGGTCGAGCAGGGCATCCCGGAGGACGACCCGCGCAACGCGGCGACCATCGCGGACAACGTGGGCGACAACGTCGGCGACTGCGCCGGCATGGCGGCCGACCTGTTCGAGTCCTACGCGGTGACGCTGGTCGCGTCGCTCATCCTGGGCACCGCCGCGTTCGGCGCGAAGGGCCTGCTGTTCCCGCTGATCGTCCCGGCGATCGGCGTGCTGACCGCGGTGATCGGGGTCTACATCACCTCGGCCCGGACCGGGGAGAGCGGCCTCTCGGCGATCAACCGCTCGTTCTACATCTCGGCGGTGATCTCGGCCGTGCTGTGCACGGTGGCCGCGTTCGTGTTCCTGCCCAGCTCGTTCGGCGAGCTCAAGGGCGTGGAGGACCCCGAGGTGATCGCCACGTCGGGCAGCCCGGCGCTGATCGCGGCCATCGCGGTGATCATCGGCATCGTGCTGGCGGGCGTCATCCTGTGGCTGACCGGCTACTTCACCGGCACCGAGCACAAGCCCGTCAAGGAGGTCGGCAAGACCTCGCTGACCGGCGCGGCGACGGTGATCCTGTCCGGCATCTCGGTCGGCTTCGAGTCGGCGGTCTACACGGCGCTGGTCATCGGCGGCGCGGTCTACGGCGCGTTCCTGCTCTCCGGCACGCTGGTCGTGGCGCTGTTCGCGGTCGCGCTGGCCGGCTGCGGCCTGCTGACCACGGTCGGCGTCATCGTCGCCATGGACACGTTCGGCCCGGTGTCGGACAACGCCCAGGGCATCGCGGAGATGTCCGGCGACGTCGACGGCGAGGGCGCGCAGATCCTCACCGAGCTGGACGCGGTCGGCAACACCACGAAGGCGATCACCAAGGGGATCGCGATCGCGACCGCCGTGCTGGCGGCCACCGCGCTGTTCGGCTCGTACCAGGACGCGATCAAGCAGGCGCTGGAAGGCGTCACGGCGACCATCCCGGTCTCCTTCAGCAACGTCGTGTTCTCGCCGAACGTGCTGGTCGGCATCATCATCGGCGCGGCCGTGGTGTTCATGTTCTCCGGTCTGGCCGTCAACGCGGTGACCCGCGCGGCGGGCGCGATCGTGTTCGAGGTGCGCCGCCAGTTCCGCGAGAACCCGGGCATCATGGACGGCTCGGTCAAGCCGGAGTACGGCCGGGTCGTGGACATCTGCACCAAGGACTCGCTGCGCGAGCTGGCCACCCCCGGCCTGCTCGCGGTGCTGGCCCCGATCGCGGTCGGCTTCGGCCTCGGCGTCGGACCGCTGGCGGGCTACCTGGCGGGCGCGATCGCCACCGGCACCCTGATGGCCGTGTTCCTGGCCAACTCGGGTGGCGCGTGGGACAACGCCAAGAAGCTGGTCGAGGACGGCAACCACGGCGGCAAGGGCTCGGAGGCCCACGCCGCCACGGTCATCGGCGACACGGTCGGCGACCCGTTCAAGGACACCGCCGGCCCCGCGATCAACCCGCTGATCAAGGTGATGAACCTGGTCTCGGTGCTGATCGCGCCGGCCATCGTGACGTTCTCGGTGGGCGCGAGCGAGTCCGCGCCCCTGCGCTACGCCATCGCGCTGGTCGCGGTGGCGGTGATCGTCGCGGCGGTCGTCGTGTCCAAGCGGCGCGGCACGGCCATCGCGGACTCCCCGGCGGAGACTCCCGTCTCCAACGGCGCCGCGTGACCGGTCCGGCCTGAAACACCCCGAAGCGGGCGTCCCCTCCACGGGCGGGCGCCCGCTTCGGCGTGTGCGGATCGGCCCGGATGGGCACACTGTGGGTGTTTCGCGGGGTGTTCCCGGGTGAATGGAGAGTCCGAGATGTGGATCCGGCTGGCCGCGGTGGCCGCGTCGGCGGCGCTGGTCGTGGGGTGCGGTTCCGGTGGCGACCCCGCCCCGACCACCTCCGCGTCGTCGTCCCCGTCCGGCGGCGACACCGTCGCCTACATGGACAAGGTGTGCTCGGCCGCGTCGTCGTTCATCTCGGTGCCCAAGACACCGCCGAAGCTGGACGCGAACGACCCGGTGAAGCTCAAGGCCGACATGGGCGCGTACATGGGCCAGATGGCCGACGCGTTCAACCAGACGGCCACCAGGCTGCGCGAGGTCGGGCCGTCGCCGGTCGCCGGTGGCGACGAGCAGGTGTCGAAGATGGCGGGCACGTTCTCCGACATCGCCAAGTCGTTCGCCGACGCGAAGGCGTCGGTCGAGCAGGCCGACGCGAACGACCCGGTCGGCGGGTTGCAGGCCGCGGGCGAGGCGATCGGCCGGTTGGACCAGTTCGCCGAGCCGCTCAAGCAGCTGGAGGCCACGCCGGAGCTGAAGGAGGCCGCCGAGAAGGCACCGGCGTGCCAGGGCCTGCGCACGCTGCGCCCGTCCGAGCCGGTAACCCGGACGTCGTAGTATCCGGCCCGTCAATCAGGACAGGGTGGGGGGAACAGCGTGAAACTTCGCTTGACGGTGGCCGGCGTCCTCGCGGCCGTGCTCGTGACCGGTGCCTGCTCGGGTTCGGGTTCGGGGTCGGCCGGTTCCAGCAGCACCACGTCCGCCGCGGCCACGACCACGACCAAGCCGGCCGCCGACCCGGTGACCTGGGCCGGCACCTACTGCGAGGGCATCACGCCCGCGCTGGAGGGCGTCGTGGAGCTGCTCCAGATCATGCTCGGCGGCGCGGCGTCCGACCCGGCGGCGATGAAGGCCAAGATCCAGGAGTTCGCCGGCAAGTCCGGCCAGGCGTTCACCGACGCCGGCCAGAAGCTCGACGACCTGGGCGCGCCGTCGCCGGAGTCCCAGGCGCTGCACGACGAGCTGGTGAAGTTCTTCACCGAGTCGGCCGCCACCTGGACCAAGGCCGGCGAGGAGGTCGCCAAGCTCGACCCGGCCGACCCGGAGTTCGCCACGAAGCTGGGCGCGCTGGGCGGCGACGAGACGACGACCGCCGGCGACCAGATCAAGAAGCTCCAGAACGACCCGAAGCTGGGCGAGGCCTTCAAGAAGGCGCCGGAGTGCACCGCGCTGACCGAGAAGCTGAAGTCGCTCGGCGGCTGACCTCCCGGCGGAGCCCGGCCGGGCGTTCCGGCCGGGCCCCGTGCGCCCGGTGCCCTGCGCTGAGCGGCCCGTTCACGGCAAGATCGCCCGGCTGGGGACTGGCCGTGCTCGAACGTGTGTTCTACGCTGCGGGACCGTGGGGCAACTGTCCTTCTTTTCGGCCGAGGCGCGCCGGCCCTGTGTCGCGGACCTGGCCGGGCTGCTGTGCGGGCCCGGACGGGCGGTGGGTTTCGCGCGCGGTCGGGCGGCCCGGATCTCGGTCTGCCTGGACGAGCGCTGGCGCGGGGTGGCGCTGGTCGCGGCCCTGGCCGAGCGGGGCGTGCAGGCCCGGCTGGAGCTCGTCCGACGGCCCGCGCCGGTGCTCGGGCAGGCCCCGCCGGACGACGCGCCGGACGAGGCCGCGCCCGGGGGGACGCCACCGGCCGAGGCCGACGTGGCGGACGGGCGGCCCAGCGCGCCGGCCGAGCCGCCGCGCGCGGTCGGCGGCGGGCTGGAGGTCACGACGGCCTACCGCACCGACCTCACCGGGCTGGCCCACCAGTGGCTCGTCGGTGACACGAAGGTGGTGCCGCCCGAGTTCACCCCGCACGGCGGCGTGCTGCGGCTCTGGGCGCTCGCGTCGGGCCGCTGGGCGGAGTCGGCGTACGTGCTCGGGCTCGACCCCGAATCGCCCGACACGCACGAGCCGCTGCAAAAGGCGTTGGCCGCGTCGGGACTTCCGGCGACACTGCTCAAAACCGGTGGACCCGCACTCCGGGTGGTGGGCCGGCGGCGGTTGGAGCGGCTCGCCGAGCTGGTCGGACGGGCTCCGCGCGGGGTCGTGGAGCGGACCTGGCCGGCCGCCTAGCGGTCCTCCTGGCGGGCGATCGGGCACAGTTGTGTCACCCTGTCCCGACCAGGGCTGCCCATGCGGCGACAAAGGACAGTGCACACTGGCGGGTCGGGACACAGTGTTCGGAGAGAGCGGGACGGCGTGGCTGGATCGACACGGGCGAAGAAGAGCAGCGGGGGATCCGCGAGCGGCAACCGGCGGTTGGTGATCGTCGAGTCGCCCGCGAAGGCGCGGAAGATCGCGTCCTACCTCGGTGCCGACTTCGTCGTGGAATCCTCCAAGGGGCACATCCGCGACCTGCCCCGCGGGGCGGCGGACGTGCCCGCCAAGTACAAGGGACAGCCGTGGGCGCGGCTGGGCGTCGACGTCGACCACGACTTCGAGCCGCTCTACGTGGTCACGCCGGACAAGAAGGCGACCGTCGCGGAGCTCAAGGAGCTGCTCAAGGACGTCGACGAGCTCTACCTGGCGACAGACGGCGACCGGGAGGGCGAGGCGATCGCCTGGCACCTCCTGGACACCCTCAAGCCCAAGGTGCCGGTCCGCCGGATGGTGTTCCACGAGATCACCGAGCCCGCGATCCTGGCCGCCGCCGCGAACCCCCGCGACCTCGACCAGGACCTGGTCGACGCGCAGGAGACCCGGCGCATCCTGGACCGCCTCTACGGCTACGAGGTCAGCCCCGTGCTGTGGAAGAAGGTCATGCCGAAGCTCTCGGCGGGCCGGGTGCAGTCGGTGGCGACCAGGATCGTGGTCGAGCGGGAACGCGAGCGGATGAAGTTCGTGACCGCGTCGTACTGGGACGTCTCGGCGACCATGGACGCGGGCGAGCAGGCGTCGCCGCGCCAGTTCGCGGCACGGCTGGTGGCCGTCGACGGCCAACGCCTGGCCACGGGCCGCGACTTCGAGTCGACCGGTCGGCTCAAGGAGGGCTCGGAGGTCCGGGTCCTGGACGAGGCGCAGGCCCGCGCGATCGCGGACGGCCTGGTCAAGGCGGACATGGTGGTCTCCTCGGTGGAGGAGAAGCCGTACACGCGCAAGCCGTACGCGCCGTTCATGACCTCGACCCTCCAGCAGGAGGCGGGCCGCAAGCTGCGGTTCTCGGCCGACCGGACCATGCGCACCGCGCAGAAGCTGTACGAGAACGGCTACATCACCTACATGCGCACCGACAGCACCACGCTGTCCGAGACCGCGATCACCGCGGCCCGTGCGCAGGCCACGGAGCTCTACGGCGCGCAGTACGTGTCGAAGACGCCCCGCCAGTACACCCGGAAGGTCAAGAACGCCCAGGAGGCGCACGAGGCCATCCGCCCGGCCGGCGAGGTGTTCCGCACCCCCGGCCAGGTGGCGCGGGAGCTGGAGTCCGACGAGTTCAAGATGTACGAGCTGATCTGGCAGCGCACGATCGCGTCCCAGATGTCCGACGCGCGGGGCAACACGACCAGCGTCCGGATCTCCGGCACGACGGCGGCGGGCGAGGGCGTCACGTTCGCCGCGTCCGGCCGCACGATCACCTTCGCGGGCTTCCTGAAGGCGTACGTGGAGACGGTCGACTCGGAGGCGGGCGGCGAGTCCGACGACGCCGAGTCGCGGCTGCCCGAGCTGGTCAAGGACCAGGCGCTGGTGGCGGCCGAGCTGTCCGCCGACGGCCACTCGACGTCCCCGCCGCCGCGCTTCACCGAGGCCAGCCTGATCAAGACGATGGAGGAGCTGGGCATCGGCCGCCCGTCCACCTACGCCTCGATCATCAGCACCGTGCAGGACCGCGGCTACGTGTGGAAGAAGGGTTCCGCGCTGGTCCCGTCCTGGGTGGCGTTCGCCGTGGTCGGCCTGCTGGAGCGGCACTTCGGCCGGCTGGTGGACTACGACTTCACCGCCGCGCTGGAGGACGAGCTCGACGGCATCGCCGCCGGCCGGCAGGAGCGCACCACCTGGCTGTCCGGGTTCTACTTCGGCGGCAACGTCGGCCCGGAGTCGTCGGTGGGCCGTTCGGGTGGTCTGAAGAAGCTGGTCGGGTCGAGCGTCGAGCAGATCGACGCCCGCGAGGTGAACTCGATCCCGCTGTTCGTCGACCTGGAGGGCCGCACGGTCGTGGTCCGGGTCGGCCGCTACGGGCCGTACCTGGAGCGCGAGGTCGAGGGCGAGGACGGCGCGCCCACCTCGCAGCGCGCGAACCTGCCCGACGACCTGCCGCCGGACGAGCTGAACCGGGGCGTGGCGGAGAAGCTGTTCGCCACCCCGCAGGAGGGCCGCTCGCTGGGCAACGACCCGGTCACCGGGCACGAGATCGTGGCCAAGGAGGGCCGGTTCGGCCCGTACGTGACCGAGGTCCTGCCGGAACCGCCCGAGGGCACCAAGAAGCCGCCGAAGCCGCGCACCGGGTCGCTGTTCAAGACCATGTCGCTGGACGCGGTCACGCTGGACGACGCGCTCAAGCTGCTCTCGCTGCCCAGGGTGGTCGGCAAGGACCCGGAGACCGGCGCGGAGATCACCGCGCAGAACGGCCGCTACGGGCCCTACCTCAAGAAGGGCACCGACTCGCGGTCGCTGACCAGCGAGGACCAGCTGTTCACGGTAACCCTGGACGAGGCGCTCAAGATCTACGCCGAGCCCAAGAAGCGGGGCCGGGCGGCCGCCGCGCCGCCGTTGAAGGAGCTGGGCAACGACCCGGTGTCCGGCAAGCCGATGGTGGTCAAGGAGGGCCGGTTCGGCCCGTACGTCACCGACGGCGAGACGAACGCGTCGCTGCGCAAGTCCGACAGCGTCGAGGGGTTGAGCGACGAGCGCGGGGCCGAGCTGCTGGCCGAGAAGCGCGCCAAGGGCCCGGCGCCGAAGAAGAAGGCACCGGTTCGCAAGAAGGCACCCGCCAAGTCGAAGAGCTAGCGGGATGATGTGGCGGTGGACGACTTCGGCCCGGACGGCACGCAGGCACCACCGCCACCCCACCTGTTCCCGGACTCGCTCTCGGGCCTGGTGACCGGTGACGCCGACCCGCCCCGGCCGTTCCCGGACGCGCTGAGCGGATCGGCGGCACCGGGCCCGCCGGTCATCCCGCAGGTCGTGGCGCAGCCGGTCTACGCGGAGCCGCCGCGCAGACCGGCGCACCACAAGCAGACCCGCCGCGCGCCCGGCCCGACCCCGGACCTCGCGCCCGCGTGGTCGAACGCCCCGCGGTCGTACTCGCCGCCGCAGGCCTACCAGCAGCGGTCGGTGCCGTACGCGCAGCGGCCCGCGATGAACCAGGTCCAGCACCAGCAGCAGCTGCCGGCGAAGAAGTCCGGCAAGGGCAACCTGATCGGCTGCCTGGTGGTGCTCGCCACGCTGAGCGGCCTGCTGTTCAACGTGCTGCGCGAGATCGTCGAAGCGGTCGCCAAGCTGTTCACCTGACGCCGCGGACCACCCGAACGGCGGATGCGATCGGGGCGGCGCGGCACTCCCGGTTACCCTGGTCCCCCGGCACGGACGGCGGGGGTGAGCACCATCCAGGACGGCGGCGGCACGGCGGCCTCGACCGGCCACCGGATTCGCAGCGTGTTGGCGATCCGGCCGTTCCGCAGGCTCTGGGGCGTCACCTACCTGTGCAGCGTCGGCGACTGGCTGTCACTGCTCGCGCTGACCGGCCTGGTCTCCAAGCTCACCCAGAGCTACCAGTGGGAGAGCTTCGCGCTGAGCCTCGTCGTGCTCACCCAGCTCCTGCCGGGCATCCTGTTCGCCCCGCTGGGCGGCGTGCTCGCGGACCGGTTCGACCGGCGCAAGATCATGGTCGTCTGCGACCTGCTGCGCGGCGGCCTGTTCATCTCGATCGCCCTGGTCGGCACGGCCTGGTGGCTGTTCATCGCGAACTTCCTGGTCGGCTGCTGCGCGATGCTGTGGATCCCGGCCAAGGACTCGGCGGTGCCGAACCTGCTGCGCCGCCCGGACCAGGTGGAGACGGCCAACCAGCTCGGCCTGGTGATGACCTACGGCATCGCGGTGATCAGCGGCGCGGGCCTGTACTCGCTGATCTCCGGCATCCCCGGCTACCTGCACCTGCAGAGCACCGACATCGAGTTCCGGATCGCCACCATCGCCGTGATGGTCAACGGCGCGCTGTACGTGACCTCGGCGGTCCTGGTCGCGGTGCGCATCCCGGAGCTGTCCGGCCGGGTCAACGCGGTCCGCGCGGCCGAGGGCGAGCGCGAGGGCTTCTTCGCGATGCTCCGCGACGGCCTGCGGTTCGCCGGCCGCACCCCGCTGGTGCGCGGCCTGGTGATCGGCATGATCGGCGCGTTCGCGGCGGCCGGCGCGGTGATCGGCACGGCCAAGCTGTACGCGCTGTCCCTGCTCGGCGGCGACTCGACCTTCGGCCTGCTGTTCGTGGCGGTGTTCGCCGGTCTCGCGGTCGGCATGGCGATCGCGCCCCGGATGGCCCGCCGGCTGTCCTACGACCGGCTCTTCGGCGTGACGATCGTGCTCGCCGGCACCAGCCTGGTGCTGGTCGCGCTCGCGCCGCACCTGTGGATCGCGCTGATCGCGGTCGCGCTGGTCGGCGGCTGCGCCGGGATGGCGTTCCTGACCGGCCTGACCATCGTCGGGTCCAAGGTCGAGGACGCCATGCGCGGCCGGACGGTCGCGCTGCTCCAGTCGTTGCTCAAGGTGGTGCTGTTCGCCGCCTCCGCGACGGCCCCGCTGCTGGTCAGCGTGGTCCAGCAACCGGACATCACGCTCTTCGGGCACGAGATGCAGGTCGACGGCACCCGCCCGGTGCTGTTCGGCGCGGCGGTGATCGCGGTGGTGCTCGGCCTGATCGCCTACCGGCAGATGGACGACCGGCGCACCGAGCCGATCCTGTCCGACCTGCTGGCCGCGCTGCGCGGGCGGTCCCGGCAGGGCGCGGGCGTGCTGATCGCGGTCGAGGGCGAGAGCCGCGCCGACACCTCCGCGCAGGCCCGCCGGCTGGCCGACGCGCTGCGCGCCGCCGGGCACCGGGTGCTGCTCGCCGCCGACCCGGACCTCGACGAGCAGCGGCTGCGCAACCTGCTGTCCACCGCCGACCTGGCCGGGGTGCGGGCGCACGCCCTGGTCGCCGCGGCGGTGCGGGCCGACGTGGTGGAGCGCGAGGTGCGGCCCGCGCTGGACAGCGGCTCGCTGGTGGTGATGGAGCGGTACGTGGACAGCCCGCTGGCGCACTTCAGCGCGGCCGGCAGCGTCCCGCCCCGGGAGATGGAGGGCCTGGTGGACTGGGCCACCGGGCGGCTGCGGCCGGACGTGACCGTGCTGCTGGACCGGACGCCGGTCGAGGGCAGCGCGTCGGTGGACGCCGTGGAGCACCACTGGCGGGTGCAGCGGCTGCTGACCGAGATGGCCGCCGCCGACCCGAGCCGCTACCTGGTCGTGGACGGTGAGGGGACGGTGGACGAGGTGGCCGGGCGGGTGCGCGCCGCCGTGCTGCCGCTGCTGGCCGGGGCTTCGGCGCAGCCGGTGGCGGACAACTCCTGAAAGCTCGGTAGGTTTGGCGACCGTGGCCGGCAAAGGGGTGTGGAGCGAGGTCGTCGGGCAGCCCGAGGCGGTCGCCGTGCTGGGCGCGGCGGCCGAGGCGGCGGCGTCGATCGTGGCCGGCGGGTCACCTCCCCCCGGTGCCATGACGCACGCGTGGCTGTTCACCGGGCCGCCCGGCTCGGGCCGGTCCAGCACCGCGCGGGCGTTCGCGGCGGCGTTGCAGTGCCAGGCCGCGGACGACCGGCCGGGCTGCGGCGCGTGCGCCGGGTGCCACACGACCCTGGCCGGCACGCACGCCGACGTGCGGGTGGTCGCGCCCGAGGGGCTGTCGATCGCGGTGGCCGAGATGAGGGCGCTGGTGCAGGTCTCGGCACGCCGGCCGACGTCGGGCAGGTGGCAGGTGGTGATCATCGCCGACGCCGACCGGCTGACCGAAGGCGCGTCGAACGCGCTGCTCAAGGCCGTGGAGGAACCGCCGGACCGGACCGTGTTCCTGCTGTGCGCGCCCTCGGACCACCCCGACGACGTGTCGGTGACGATCCGCTCGCGGTGCCGGATCGTGTCGCTGGGCACGCCCCGGCTCGACGCGATCGCGGCGGCGCTGGTCGAGGACGGCGTCCCGGCGGACGAGGCGAACTGGGCGGCGTCGGTGTGCGGCGGGAACGTGTCGCGCGCGCGGCGGCTGGCGACCGAGGAGTCGGTGCGGGCGCGGCGCGAGTCGGTGCTGCGGATCCCGCTGGCGCTGCGCCGGCCCGCGGACATCTTCACCTGCGCGGACAACCTGGTGCAGGCCGCCGAGGCGGACGCGCTGACCGCGAACGAGTCGCGCGACGAGTCCGAGCGGCACGCGCTGGAGACCGCGATGGGCGCGGGCGGCACCGGCAAGGGCACGGCGGCGGCGACCCGAGGTGCCAAGGGCGCGTTGAAGGACCTGGAGAAGCGGCAGAAGTCCCGGGCCACCCGGACCCAGCGGGACTCGCTGGACCAGGCGCTGGTGGACCTCGCCGCGTTCTACCGGGACGTGCTGGTCACGTCGTCGGGCGCGACCGCCGTGCTCAACCACCCGGACCGGGCGGCCGACGCGCGGACGGCGGCCCGGGAGTGGACCCAGGAGTCGACGCTGCGCCGGCTGGAGGCCGTGCTGGCCTGCCGGGACGCGTTGGAACTCAACGTGAAGCCGCGGATCGCCGTCGAGGCGATGCTGTTCACCCTGCACCGGGGCTGACCCCCGGCACGTCACTGCTCGGCGGGCTCCGGCGACTCGTCCTCGACCCGTCGGCGGATCGGCATCGCGGCCACCACGACCACCCCGACCAGCAGCAGCGCGGTGCCCGTCCAGAAGATCGGGACGGTCTGGTAGGCGGCGTTGGTGTACGCCAGTTGCGGGACGTTCTTGGGCGGGGCGGCTTGCCCACCGCCACCGGGAGGCGTCGGTGTCGGTGCGCACACCACCCCGCCGTTCGGGGCAGCCGCGCGGACGACCTGCTCACCCAGGGACACCTGTGCCAGCGCCGAAGGCAGGTTCGGCAGACCGAGGGCATCGGTCGGCAACAGCTGGAGGTCGAGCAGCCGCGCGGTTGCCCCGAGCATGAACCCCTTGATGGTGGGGCCGCCCTGCTGGAGCGGGCCGTCGAGGGCCGTGGACTTCTCGGTGAGCTGCGCGACCTGGAGGCGCAGCACGCCGATGTCCAGCTTGCGCTCGCCGAGCGCACCCACCACGGGGAGGGTGAGGTCGCCGAGGACCGGGATGCCGATCGGCACGTCGAGCTTGGGGTTGGCGGCGTCGAGCACGCCGAGTTCCTTGCCGCCCTGCGAGACCCTCAGGACCGGCGCGGTGTAGGTGATCTTCGACGTGCCGGCGTCGCCGGTGGACAGCGCGGTCAGCGTCGGCTGGCCGACCACGTCGATGCGGACCTCCATCGGCGTGCCCGCGAGCAGCCGCACGCTCGCCGCCTGGAGCGTCGAAGTCGACTTCACGGCCTTGTTCGCGCTGCCCGGCAGGTCGACCAGTTCGACGGTCGAGTGGGCGCTGAGCGTGTCCGGGAGGCTGAGCAGCGAGCCCTGCGCGCCGGTCTCGGGCGTGCCGGAGAGCAGGCCGCCGAGCCGGCTCAGCGGCCCGGCCAGGCCCTTGAGCCCGTCGATCAGCGACTGCTTGGCGGCCGCGTCGAGCTTCGGCGTGTCCTGGGTGAGCATCCCGGTGAGGTCGGGGGAGCTGGGCAGCGTCGGGATGGCGTTGAGCACGGACAGGCTCGCCACGGAGGTCTTGGCGTCGGCGATGGGCTGCACGCACGGGCCGAGCTCGTCGTTCCAGCGGGCGTGCACGCTGCCGTTGAGCAGGCCGACCTTGAGCAGCGAGTCCAGCGGCGTCTGCGGCGGGGTGAGCCCACCGGTGATCGGGTCGGCGTTGTCCGGCGACGCGGTCTGCACGATCGTGCCGGGCGTCTGGGGCGCGCGGCCCTGGACCGCGAACCCCAGCGGCGACGCCTGCGCGACCGCCCGCTCGTAGGCCAGGAACGCCTCGGTGTTCGCCTGCGCGCTGGCCAGCCCCACCCCGATCTCGGCCGCCGACTGCTTGGGCAGCACCTCGCCGAACCCGGGCAGGATCGTGCTCGTCGGCGTCGAGTCCGGCGCGAGCCGCACCACCGCGAGCCCGGTCCCGGCGTCCCCGATCACGTGCGTGTTCGGCGCGGGCCCGGCCGACACCGGCGGCTGGTTCGGGTCCCGGGGACCGGGCACGGGCGTCGTCGTGGGCTGGGCGGACGCGGGGGCGGCGCACAACGCGACCAGCACAGCGGCAGCGGGCAGGGCCATCAGGCGCATGTGGTGGTACCTCCCACGAACGGCGGCGTGCGGTGCGGCGCCCACGTGAGCGGCGTCACGAACAACCTAACGACGCCACCCCCTGCTGGGTGACGCCGGACGCTTGGGCTATAGTTGTCGCGTCTCGCCGCCTTAGCTCAGTCGGCCAGAGCAGCTCACTCGTAATGAGCAGGTCATCGGTTCGATTCCGATAGGCGGCTCGCGGGATAGAGGCCAGGTCAGCGTGTCTGACCTGGTCTTCTTCATTTTCCGGAGTGGTGACGAATCGTAGTGCCGCGCCGTTTGTCGTTGACCGGTGTGGCTTCGGTGTCCCAGGTGCGCTGGCCGGCGTCCGGTCGATCGATCGTGATGTGCGGCGGAGCGGGCCGTGGACGGGCGGCTGCTCCATCAGGGTGGCCTTTCGCCCGTTCGCGTCAGGCTTCGTTCACCCTGGCGTTGCCACCCTGGAGGTGATGGCGATGGTTGCGATGGTCGTGCTCACGGTCCTGGCGTTGCCGTTGGTCCTGGTGGCCGCGCGGGTCGGGCGGCGGCGGTGGGTTCGGCGGCGGGGGGTGGCTCGGGTTCGGGCGGAGTTGGCGGTGTTCCACCACCGGCTCACCCGGTCTTGAAGACCCTGGTGGCGATGTCGCCGTAGCGGCGGTCCAGTTCCGCCGTCACCTCCGACGGGGTCCCCACCACCGCGAACGCGTGCAGCACCTCGTCGTCCACCGCGGCGGACATGTCGTCCCACAGCCGCCGTCGCGACATCCGGTGCAGTTCGTCGTGCAGCGCGCCCCAGCCGTGCAGGTCCAGCACCTTCCGGTACGCCGGGGTGGAGCCGTAGAACGCGATCTGCCGGCGCGCCCCCGCCACCTCCCGGTCGTCGGTGGCGACCAGCGACGGGGCGCTGACCTCCAAGCCCGCCAACGTCTTCCCGGCCGTCTCGCGGCCCTTCGCCAGCGCGGGCAGCGTCACCTCCCGCAGGTACCGCTCGGTGGTGAAGGTGTGGCACAGGAACCCGTCCGCCACCTCGCCCGCGACCTCGGTCATCAGCCCGCCGACGCCCGCGAGCCACACCTTCGGCCGGCCGTGCGGGTTCGGGCCCGGGTCGAAGAACGGGGTCATCAGGGTGTGGGTGTAGAACTCGCCGCGAAAGCGCAGCCGCTCGCCGGTGGCCCACGCGTCCCAGATCGCGTGCAGGGCTTGGACGAACTCGCGCATCCGCGCCGCGGGCTTGGACCACGGCATCCCGAACCGCTTGGTGATGTGCGGTTCCACCTGCGAGCCCAGCCCCAGGTGGAACCGGCCGCCGGTGGCCAGGTGCAGGTCGTTGGCCTGCACGGCGGTGCTCATCGGGTTGCGGGCGAACGCGACGGCGATGGCGGTGCCCAGGTCGAGGTCACCGCCGACCACCCGGGACAGGCCCAGGAACGGGTCGTGCTTGGTCTCGGCGAGCCAGAAACCCGTGTGACCGGTGGCTTCCGCGCGTCGGGCGGCGTCCACGACGGTGCGCGGGTCGTACTCGATCTCCAAGCGTTCCACCTTCACGCCGGTGAACTTACGTCTCGCAGGCCACACCGTCGTTGTCGCGGTCCAGTGCGGCGCGGTAACCGGGCTGGCCCCGGTACAGCGGCGCGGCTCCGGCGGCCCTCGCGGCGGCGCAGTTCGCGTAGTACGCGCTCGGCGGCGGTGGGGGTGCGACGGGCTGCGGCGCGGGTTGCGGTTCCACGGTCTGGCGCGGCGGAGGTGCCACGGTCTGCTGCTGAGTGGGCGGGGGAGGCGGCGCGATGGTGTCCGAGCCCGAGCAGGGCGCGCCCCACAGGCCCTTACCGGCGGTTTTCGCGGCGGTCTGGGCGGCGCTGAGCGCGGCGGACATCGGTTGCAGGGCCCGTGCCACGCCCTGTTCGACCGCGAGCACGACAGCGTCGGTGCCGTCGGGCAGCAGGACGGCTTCGCCGACCAGTCGGACCTGCTTGCCGCTCACCGTGGCGGTCAGGAAGTCGACGGCGGACTGGGACCAGCACGCTCCCGGCTGGGCGATGGCGTCCAACACCACTCGACGTCCGTCGGTCACGGTGATCGTGCGGCCGTCGACGATTCCGGTGACGTCCACCGGTGGCGGCGCGGTGGTCGTGGTCGTCGGGGGAGTCGTGGAGGTCGTGGAAGTTGTTGTCGCGGAGGAGTTCTGAGCGGAGCCCGTCGCAGACGGCGAGGTGCCGCACGCGCTCACCGCGAGAACGGCCAAAAGCAGCAGCGGCGACGATCTTCGGACTGAGTCGGCGGTCATGCCGACCTCATCGACGGGTGCCGGGGCACTCGTTACGCGTTCCCGAAAAATCGGGTCCGGCCCGAAAAATCGGGTCGGGTTCGCGAAAACGGGTTGAGTCTGCCGTTGCGTCAATTTCTAGCGTCCCCGCCATGGCAGCGAAGAAGACCCACGAGATCACCTTGAACCTGGAGGCCGGCAACGCCTCGATGATGGACCTCGGCAAGATGCTGGGGCAGACCGGCGTGAACCTGGTCGCGGTCAAGCGCGCGTACGACGAGGGCACGGCCGGGCAGCGCGGCGACGTCGTCCCGGTGGTCGTCACCGTGCGCGAGGACAAGTCGTTCGACCTGCGCCTGAAGACGCCGCCGACCGCGTTCCTGATCCGCAAGGCGTTAGGCGGCAAGGGCTCCGGGCAGCCCGGTCACCGGACCGCCGGGACGCTGAGCCGCGCCCGGCTGCGCGCCGTCGCCGAGCGGAAGCTGCCCGACCTGAACACGACGAGCCTGGACGCGGCGGAGCGGATCGTGGCGGGCACCGCGCGTTCGATGGGCGTGGAGGTCGAGGACTAGGTCCGGTTCGGGCGCAGGGTCCAGACGACGACCATCTCGGCGGTGGTCACGCCGTCCGCGTTGGTGACGGTGACGGTGACCGGGAACTCGGGGCGGGTGCCCGCGTCGAGTTCCGCCACCACCTCGTCGACCGGGCGGCCCAGCACGGCCTCCGCGCGCAGCGCGCCGAGCGCCAGCTTCTTGTACGAGATCTCCGACCGCGCCACGAGCGGGGTGGCCTTGGCCAGGTGCGGGGCGAACGCGGCCATCGCCACCGCGCCCGACGCGGTCTCGCCCAGGCCGAAGATCATCGCCGCGTGGGGGCCCGCGACGTGGTTGTGGGTGGCCGGGTCGTCGGGCAGCTCGGCCACCACCCGGTCGCCGGTGACCTCGGGGAACTCCACCCGGCTGGTCCTGACCCACGGCACGGCCTGCTTCATCGCGTCGGCGACGAACGAGTAGTCAGCGCTCATGCCGCAGATGTTACCGACCGGTAGTCATGAGACGCGAGTCACCGGTTATTTCGTTTGCCAAGACTCTCCGCCGGGTTCATGCTTGTACCCAGCAACTAGTTGGATGATGCAAGCAAACGGAGTGTCCCATGGTGACCCCGGTGAGTGACGACGTGCGGGAAGCGCAGCTCGCCCAGGCCGAGCGCATCGGCATGGCGCTGGTACGCCTCAACAAGATGCACGCCTGCGTCGCCGCGCAGATGAGCAAGGCCGGGATGGACAAGGCCTCGTTCGTGCTGCTCGCGAACCTGATGCACCTGGGACCCGCACGGTCGAGCGCCCTGGCCGAGGCGGTCTTCTCGGACCCCTCGACGGTCAGCCGTCAGGTCGCGACGCTCGTCAAGGAGGGGTGGGTCGAACGCCGGGCGGATCCCGACGACGGCCGGGCCAGCGTGCTGGCCGTGACGGACGCGGGGAGACGCCTGCTGGAAGAGCGCCGGTTGATGCGCAACCAGTCCATCGCCCGGATGCTCGCCGACTGGCCCGAGGAGGACCTGGGGGCGTTCATCGACTACTTCGAGCGCTTCGTCGGTGACTACGAACGGGCGCTGCCGAAATTCATCGCTGAGAGCGGACTGGGGCCGCGCTCAGAAGGGGAGAAGTGATGTCGGAGACGACAACCCGAGCGGAGGCGACACCACCGGGTGCCGCGCTGCTCACCCACCGGCAGATCCTGACGATCCTGTCGGGGCTGCTGCTGGGGCTGTTCCTCGCCGCGCTGGACCAGATGATCGTGGCCACGGCCATGAAGACCATCGCGGACGAGCTCAACGGCCAGACGCTTCAGGCGTGGGCGACCACGGCGTACCTGATCACGGCCACCATCTCGACACCGCTGTACGGCAAGCTGTCGGACATCTACGGCCGCAAGCCGATGTACCTCACCGCGATCTCGCTGTTCCTCGCGGGCTCGCTGCTGTCCGGCATCGCGAACTCGATGTACGAGCTCGCCGCGTTCCGCGCGGTGCAGGGCCTCGGCGCGGGTGGTCTGATGTCGCTGGCCATGGCGATCCTCGCGGACATCACCTCGCCGCGTGAGCGCAGCAAGTACACCGGCTACTTCATGGCCGTGTTCGGCATCGCCAGCGTCGCAGGCCCGGTGGTCGGCGGCCTGTTCGCGGGCCTGGAGACCTTCCTGGGCACCGCCGGCTGGCGCTGGGTCTTCCTGATCAACGTGCCGATCGCGCTGGTCGCGCTGGTCGTGGTCGCCAAGGTGCTCAACATCCCGCACAAGCGGGTGAACCACCGGATCGACTTCATGGGCGCGGCGACCATCACCATCGGCCTGGTGCCGCTGCTGATCGTGGCCGAGCAGGGCCGCGAGTGGGGCTGGGCGTCGGCCACCTCGATCACCATGTACGTGGTCGGCGTGCTCGGCCTGATCGCGTTCGTGTTCGTGCAGAAGCGGATGGGCGACGAGGCGCTGCTGCCGCTGCGGCTGTTCCGCCGGCAGACGTTCTCGCTGGGCAACGCGCTGAACTTCCTGATGGGCATCGGGATGTTCGGCGGCATGGTCTCGCTGCCGCTCTACCTGCAGATCGTGAAGGGCTTCAGCGCCACCGAAGCCGGCCTGATGATGCTGCCGCTCACGCTCGGCATCATGACCGCGGCCGGCACCAGCGGCCAGTACACCGCCAAGACCGGCCGGTACCGGGTGTTCCCGATCGTCGGCCTGGGCCTGATGTCGGTGGTGCTGTTCGCGTTCAGCACGGTCGGCACGGACACCGCGATCTGGCAGCCGCTGGTGCTGATGTTCTTCATGGGCGCCGGCCTGGGCCTGTGCATGCAGACCCTGCTGGTGGCCATCCAGAACGACTCCGAGCCCCGCGACATGGGCGTCGCCACCGCCTCGGCCACGTTCTTCCGGCAGATCGGCGGCACGGTCGGCACCGCGGTGTTCCTGTCCATCCTGTTCAGCACGGTCGGCGACAAGATCGGCAACGCGCTGAACACGGCGTTCGGCAACCCGGAGTTCATGGCCGCCCTGGCACGCCCGGAGAACCAGCAGTTCGCGGCGTCGCTGAAGGACGGCGGGACCGGGCTGAGCCTGGACAACACCGAGTTCCTCGCCACGCTGGACCCGGTGCTGGCCCGTCCGTTCCTGGACGGCTTCTCCGGCTCGATCGACCTGGTGTTCCTGGTCGGCGGGCTGGTCACGGTGGTCGGCTTCGCGCTGGTGTGGTTCCTGCGCGAGGTGCCGCTGTCCGACCGGTCGGGACTGGAGCGGGTGAACGACGAGAACGAGGCCGCGAAGGCCCCGGTCGCCATCCACTGATCCACCGCGTCGAACGACGAAGCGGGCCACCCGTCGGGGGGTGGCCCGCTTCGCGCGTGCTGCGGGTCAGTGGTCCTCGCCGTTGGCGATCGCGTCCTTGAGGCGCTGGTAGGACTTCACGATCTCGGCCTCGGCGTCGGTCCGGCCGACCCAGGTCGCGCCCTCCACGCTCTTGCCCGGCTCCAGGTCCTTGTAGACCTCGAAGAAGTGCTGGATCTCCAGCCGGTAGAACTCGTTGAGGTGGTGGATGTCGCGCAGGTGCTCGCTGCGGGGGTCGTCCGCCGGCACGCAGAGCAGCTTGTCGTCGCCGCCCTTCTCGTCGGTCATCCGGAACATGCCGATGGCGCGCGAGCGGATCAGGCAGCCCGGGAACGTCGGCTCCTGGACCAGGACCAGCGCGTCGAGCGGGTCGCCGTCCTCACCCAGTGTGTTGTCGACGAAGCCGTAGTCCGCCGGGTACTGAGTGGCCGTGAACAGGGTGCGGTCCAGGCGGATGCGCCCCGTCTTGTGGTCCATCTCGTACTTGTTGCGGACCCCCTTGGGGATCTCGATGGTGACGTCGAACTCCACTGCGCGGTCCTCGCTCGTCTTTGACGTTCGTTACGCCACTAGTGTGGACCACGAGGTGTCGTCAACCCTCACCCACGTGCAGGTCGCGGGTGTGACATTGCCCGTAATCAACCCCGGAGGACTGCGTGGCCGACGAGCCGTCCTGGCCGACCGTCGATGGCGACGACCGTGCCGGTGAACCGCCGACCGTGCAGGTCAGGCGGTCGCGACCGGCCGATCCGCCGACCATGCGGCTGCCCGTCCCGCTGCCCGCGAAGCCCCGTTCGGGCCCGTCGCCGGCCACCGGTCGACCGACCCCGCCGCCGGCCGCTGAACCGATCACGGAACGTGAAAGAACGTCGACGCCCACCGAAACGGGCGCCGCCCCCACCGTTCGGGGCACGTCCGCCGCCACCGGATCGGGTGGTTCCGCGCCGCGTGGTGCCCAGCCCGAGAACCCCGGCCAGACCACCACCCCGGTGACACCCGGCCGCGGCGTCCCGCTCGGCCCCCAGACGCCCGCTCGTGGCGTTCCGCTCGGCCCGCAGACGCCCGGCCGGGGTGTGCCGCTCGGCCCGCAGACGCCGGGCCGCGGCGTTCCGCTCGGTGCGCGGGAGAACGGTCCGCAGACGCCTGGCCGGGGTGTGCCGCCCGGCTCGCCGGCGAACGGTCCGCAGACCCCCGCGAGGGGCGTGCCGCTCGGTGCCCAGCCGGGCGGTGCGGAGGCCGCCGGCGCGTCGGCGGCCGGTGTGGCGCGGGACGAGCGGAAGGTCGAGCCCGAGCCGCGCAGCGAGCCCAAGCGGGTGCCGCCCGCCGACGACGGCGTCGTCGAGGAGGCCCCGCGCAAGCGCCCCTGGCTGCTGGTCGGCGCGTTGGCGCTGGTCGTGGTGTTGGCCGGCGGTGCGGTGGTCGGCTGGCAGCAGGGCTGGCTGGACACCGCCCCCACCCCGACGACCGCCGCTCCGCAGCCGCCCGCGCCGATCTCGCTCGCCGTGAAGGGCATCGGCGCGACCGCGCCCGCGCCGTCCGCGACCGGTGTCGGGGCCGCGCTGCGCGGACCGGCCAACAACGGCGCGCTGGGCACGCTCACCGGCACGGTGGTCGACCCGGCGAGCGGCACCACCCTGTGGAAGCAGGGCGAGACGACCCCGCTGACCCCCGCGTCGACGGTGAAGGTGCTGGTCGCGGCGGCCGCGCTGCTCACCCTCGACCACACCGCGCAGCTGTCCACCAAGGTCGTCCAGGGCGACCAGCCCGGCACGGTCGTGCTGGTCGGCGGCGGCGACCCGACGCTGTCGACGTTCCCGGTCGACCGCGGCACCGTCTACCCCGGTGCGGCGACGCTGGACGACCTGGCGTCCCAGGTGACCAAGAACGGCCCGGTCACCCAGGTCCTGTTCGACGTGAGCCGGTACCGGGGCGAGGGCATGGCCCCCGGCTGGGACCCCACCGACGTGCCCAACGGCTACGTGGCCCCGATCGGCCCGCTGATGGCCGACGGCGGACGCCAGGACCCGACCCTCCCGGACACGCCCCGCTCGGCCACGCCCGGTGCCGCGGCGGCGTCCGCGCTGGCCGCCCGGCTGGGCGTGACCGCGGTCGGGGCGGGCACCGCGACCGCCGGCGCCAAGGTGCTCGGCGAGGTGAAGTCCGCGCCGGTGGACCGGCTGGTCGAGAACATGATGCAGATCTCGGACAACGTGCTGGCCGAGACGCTGGCCCGGGAAGTGGCGCTGGCCAAGGGCCAGGAGCCGACCTTCGCCGGTGCCGTGGCGGCCGTGCGCGCCGTGCTCACCGAGAACGGGTTCGACCTGACCGGCGCCGAGGTGGTGGACGCCTCCGGGCTCTCGCCCACCGACAAGGTGCCCGCCCGGCTGCTCGGCGACCTGCTGGTGGCCGCCGCCAAGCCCGACGCCGCCGACGCCCGCACGGCCAAGCTGCGCCCGCTGCTGACCGCGCTGCCGGTCGCCGGCGGCAGCGGCACGCTGGCCGGCCGCTACGACACCGCCGGCGCGGCGGGCAAGGGCTGGGTGCGGGCCAAGACCGGCACGCTGACCGGGGTGAACTCGCTGGCCGGTGTCGTGGTCGACGTGGACGGGCGGCTGCTGGTGTTCGCGTTCATGTCGCTGAGCCCGACCGACGCCAACACCGTGCGCGGTGGCCTGGACGAACTCGCTTCGGCGCTGCGGGGCTGCGGGTGCGCCTGACGGCGCGTCGGGCAACGTCGGAGTGTCGCCGGCCCCGGCGGCGCAGGTAGCGTCAGCGGGGTGAGCGCCTCTACGCAGGATCACCGGGCGGGGAGCGAACCCGTCGACTGGGAATTGGCCGTCGCGACCGCCGACCGGTTGGTCCGGCCCGGACCTGTGGTGCCCCGCGCGGAGGCGGACATCGCCGTCGGGCGGCTGCGCGAGCAGGCGATCGACGCCGAGGTGCACGTCCGGGAGCTGACCGGGCTCGGGCACGGGCTGCCGCTCAGGGCCGGTGAGGTCGTGGACCGGCCGGGCTGGGTGCGCGCGGCCGTGCAGGGCCTGGCCGCGCTGACCGACGGTGCCCTCCCGCGCCAGTCCGGGGCGTTCAGCGGGGTCCTCTCGGGTACCGCGGGCGTGCAGGCGGGCGTGGTCATCGCGTTCCTCAGCGGCCGGGTGCTCGGCCAGTACGACCCGTTCTCCGACGGCGGCCGGCTGCTGCTGGTCGCACCCAACATCGTCGGCGCGCAGCGCGCGCTGGACGTCCCCGGCGCGGACTTCAGCATGTGGGTGTGCCTGCACGAGGGCACGCACCGGCTCCAGTTCACCGCCGTCCCGTGGCTGGCCGAGCACTTCGCGGGCCAGGTCGCCGCGCTGCTCGGCTCGATGGACGAGGGCGTCGCGCCCCGGCTGCGCGACCTGCCCCGCCGGCTGCGCGAGGCGGGCGGGTTCGTCGACCTGCTGCAGAGCCCGGCGCAGCGCGAGCCGCTGGACCGGCTGATCGCCCTGTCCACCCTGCTCGAAGGCCACGCCGACCACGTGATGGACGCGGTGGGGCCGGAGGTGGTGCCGACCGTCGGGGTCATCCGCGAGCGGTTCACCGCCCGGCGCAAGGGCGGTGGGGTGCTGGACCGGATCCTGCGCACGCTGCTCGGCGTCGAGGCGAAGGTCCGCCAGTACGCGGAGGGCGCGGCGTTCACCCGGCACGTGGTGGACCGCGCGGGCATGTCCGGCTTCAACGCGGTGTGGACCAGCCCCGAGACGCTGCCCACCCGGGCCGAGATCGCCGACCCGGCTGCCTGGCTGCGCCGCGTCTCCCCGTGAACGGGCCGCTGGCCGAGGTCCGCACGGCCGTCAAGCGGTTCCTCGCCGAGCACCGCCCCGACCGGGTGACGGTCGCCGTGTCCGGCGGCGCGGACTCGCTCGCCCTCGCCGCGGTGACCGCGCGGCTGGCGCCCGGCGCGCGGGCCGTCGTGGTCGACCACGGCCTCCAGGACGGGTCCGCCGAGGTCGCCGACCGGGCCGCCGGCACGTGTGAAGGGCTCGGGCTGGCAGCGGAGGTCCGAAGGGTCCTCGTGTCCGGTCCGGGCGGCCCGGAGGCCGCCGCCCGGCGGGCCAGGTACGCCGTGCTGCGCCCGGAGAGCGGCGTCGTGCTGCTCGGCCACACCAAGGACGACCAGGCGGAGACCGTGCTGCTCGGGCTCGGGCGGGGTTCCGGGGCCCGCAGCATCGCCGGGATGCGGCCTTACGACCCGCCGTGGGGCCGCCCGCTGTTGGCCGTCGCACGCGAGACGACGAACGCCGCGTGCGCCGAACTGGGCCTCACGCCGTGGGTCGACCCGCACAACTCCGATCCGGCGTTCACCCGCGTCAGGCTGCGCCGCGAGGTGTTGCCGCTGCTCGAAGACGTGCTCCAGCACGGCGTCGCCGACGCCCTGGCCCGCACCGCCGCGCAGCTGCGCGAGGACTGTGACGCATTGGACGAAATCGCCCGGCGCTTCGCCGGCGACCCGCGCGCCGCCGACGACCTCCACGACCACCCGCCCGCCCTGCGCAGGCGGGTGCTGCGCCTGTGGCTGCTCGACGCGGGCGTGCCCGAGTTGTCCGACTCGCACCTGCGGCGGGTGGACGCGCTGGTGGGCGAGTGGCGCGGACAGGGCGGCGTCTGGCTGCCCGGCGGCTTTGTGGCACGCCGCGTGCATGGCAGGCTGGTTGTCGAACGGCCTGATGAACCACCGGTTGAACCAGTTCAGTCATGACAAAAAGGGGACCGTCCGTGTACGACGGCGACATCGCCTCCGTGCTCATCACCGAGCAGGAAATCAGCGACAAGGTCACCGAGCTGGCCAACAAGGTCGGAGCCGACTACCCGGCCGACGGCGGGTCGGACCTCGTCCTGATCACCGTGCTCAAGGGCGCGGTGATGTTCATGACCGACCTCGCGAGGGCGCTCCCGGTGCCCGTGCAGCTGGAGTTCATGGCGGTCAGCTCCTACGGCTCGTCCACCTCGTCATCCGGCGTGGTGCGCATCCTCAAGGACCTGGACCGCGACATCGTGGACCGGGACGTGATCATCGTCGAGGACATCATCGACTCCGGTCTGACGCTGTCCTGGCTGCTCAAGAACCTGGCGTCGCGCAAGCCGCGCTCGCTGGAGGTGTGCTCGCTGCTGCGCAAGCCGGACGCGGTGAAGGTCGACGTCCCGGTCAAGTACGTCGGCTTCGAGATCCCCAACGAGTTCGTCGTGGGCTACGGCCTCGACTACTCCGAGCGCTACCGCGACCTGCCCTACATCGGCACGCTGGAGCCGAAGGTGTACAGCAGCTGAACCCGACGGGCCGCGCCGTTGTCGGCGCGGCCCGACCGGTCTAGCAGTTCGGGCGGCAGCGGCGTTGCGAGATGGCGTCGAGCAGGACGGTCTTGATGTCCTCGGGCTTCATGGCCTGGTAGGACTTGCCGCCGGTGGCATCGGCGATCTGCCGCAGGGCGTCCAGGTCGGCATCGGGGCCCAGGCCCACCATGAACATCGGCACGGGGCGGGCCGGGTCTACCTCGCGGCGCAGGGTGTCGAGGAGTTCGGGCAGCTTGGTGGTCGAGATGTCGTCGTTGCTGCCGTCGGTCAGCAGCGTCACCGAGTTGATCTTGTTCGGGTTGAACGTCTGCTGCGCGTTGCGGAACGCGGCCAGCACGGTGTCGTTCAACGACGTCCCGCCGCCGACCATGGCCGGGATTGCGCCCGCGCCCTTCTGCAGCTGGTCCCGGCGCGGCGCGCCGCCGATCGGCTCGCCCAGCGGACCGGTCGGCACCAGCTCGACGTACCCCTTGGGCCTCTTGTTCGTGGAGAACGCCCAGAGCCCGATCTCCGAGGTGTCGGGCAGCATGGACAGCGCGGTCAGCGCGGCCTCCTTGGCGGCGTCGACCCTGGTCAGCTCGCTGCCCTGCATCTTCTCCGCCATCGAGCCGGACACGTCCAGCACGGCCAGGATCCGGGTGTCCAGGCTGATCGCGCCCCATGTGCCCAGCAGCTCCGCGACCTGGTCCGGGGTGGGCGTGCGGAGCAGGGTCACGTCGTCGCCGCGCAGGCCGTCCTGCTCCGTGGTCCAGCCCCGCGGGGCCTTGCCGTCCGGGGTGCGGAAGCCCGCCTCGGCGAACCGCTGGGCGGTCCGGCCGCCGCGCAGGGCCTCCTCGAAGCCGGCGGCGGCGGCCGCGGTGCCCGCCATCTCGCCGGTCCGGCTCACCCGGACCACCGGGAAGTCGAAGCCGATCGTGCCCTCCTTGGGGTGCGACCCGACCACCCGCCGCGACCCGGCGACCCGGTTCGCGGCCAGCACCGCCTGCTCGGAGGCGGTGAACACCGGCGCGTTGTCGGCGCCCTGCACGACCTTGCCGAACGCGTCGCGCACCGACGGCGGGGCCTCCCGGCCGATCCGCAGCAGCGCGCCGACCAGCTCCGGCTTGGGCGTGCCGTCCGGGTTGCCGAGCTGGGCGCGGATCACCGCGAGCGTGGCGAGGCCCTCGGTCGAGGTCGTCGGGTCGGTCAGCACCACCGGCACCTCGGGGTCGACCACGCGGGCCCAGCTGACCGGCGTGATCGGCCAGCCCAGCGCCGTCATCGCCCCCTCGGAACCGGTGATGACCAGCGGTGACGAGGCCAGCGACGGCTTGATCTCCAGCCGGGGCGCGTCCGCGCCGCGGTCACCGGCCTGGCGCCGGCTCTCGGCCGCCCACATGGTGGAGTCCGGGATCCACAGGGCGGGCGGGTTGATCTGCGCGGTGGGCAGCTCGTGCGCCACGTCGGCCGCGCCGCGCGCCTCGACCAGCACCTGGACGCACTTGCCCTCGACGACCGGCTGGCCGGCCTGGTAGTCGTCGGCCGCGCCGCGCACGACCTCCTCGGTCGCCGGGGCGACCGCGACCTTCAGCGGCAGGGTGCCCTTGCAGTCCGGTCCGCCGGTGGCCTGGATCGCGACGACCGTGACGCCGGCCGCCGCCAGGACGCCGATCAGCGCACCGATCGGGAGTGCGGTCCGGCGTGCGCGGCCGGGGGGACGCTCGGTCCGAGCTGACATACCGTGAGTACCTTCGGGTCGTTGTTCACTCTTTCGGGTGGGCGTTGAACACTCCGTAGCTGCCGAGGATGGCACGGGAGGTCCGGGCACCGGGTGCTCGTGGCACACGTCACCCGAATGAGCCTCACTTCCTTGCTACCTGCTAGTAACGTCCTACCCCACGTAAGTGTTACGGCCGGTTCGTCCGCCCGGTTCATGATCTTTTGGGCGTTGGCTGGACCCGTCTGACCTGCGAACCGTGTTCGCGGTCACGGCGGGGAACGCTTGACCGGTCTCGTCCGTTGGTCCCACGAGACGTGACAGCCCCCAACGCGGAGCACTCCGCCCGCGCCTCGGGCGGTAGGCTGGTCGGACGGGTCGTGCCCGTCCGCGCCCGTCACCAAGTCAGGGAGGGTCGAGGCCGCCCGCCGGCCGTAAGTGAATGGACCGCAAGCGCCTGCTTCGCAACCCGCTGCTGTGGATCGTGGCGGTGTTGCTGCTCTACTACGCCTTCACCGTGCTCTTCGACGACGCACGGGGGTACACCCCGGTCAAAACGTCCCAGGCACTGGAGCAAATCCGGGACGGCAAAGTCAAAGAAGCCACGATCGAGGACAAGGAGCAGCGCCTCAAACTGACCCTCAACGACGGGGTGACCTTCGAAGGTCACAACCGGTTGATCACGCAGTTCCCGGCGAGCTCCACCGACGAGATCTTCACCATCCTCACCGGGACCGGCGACCAGCCGGGTTCCACCGGCAAGCCGACCGTCGAGACCAAGGTCAGCCAGGACTCGTTCCTGATGCAGATGCTGCTGTACCTGGTCCCGCTCGGCCTGCTGCTGCTGCTCCTGATGTGGATGATGAACAACGCCCAGGGCGGCGGGAACCGCGTCCTGAACTTCGGCAAGTCCAAGGCCAAGCAGTTGTCCAAGGACATGCCCAAGACGACCTTCGCGGACGTCGCGGGTGCCGAGGAGGCGGTGGAGGAGCTCTACGAGATCAAGGACTTCCTCCAGAACCCCGGCCGCTACCAGGCGTTGGGCGCGAAGATCCCGAAGGGCGTGCTGCTCTACGGCCCGCCCGGCACCGGCAAGACCCTGCTGGCCAGGGCCGTCGCCGGCGAGGCCGGGGTGCCGTTCTACTCGATCTCCGGCTCGGACTTCGTGGAGATGTTCGTCGGTGTCGGCGCGTCCCGCGTCCGCGACCTGTTCGAACAGGCCAAGCAGAACGCCCCGTGCATCATCTTCGTGGACGAGATCGACGCGGTCGGCCGCCATCGCGGCGCGGGCCTCGGCGGCGGTCACGACGAGCGCGAGCAGACCCTCAACCAGCTGCTCGTGGAGATGGACGGCTTCGACTCGCGCGGCGGGATCATCCTGATCGCCGCGACCAACCGGCCCGACATCCTGGACCCGGCGCTGCTGCGCCCCGGCCGCTTCGACCGGCAGATCCCGGTGTCCGCGCCCGACCTCAAGGGTCGCAAGCAGATCCTGCGGGTGCACGCCAAGGGCAAGCCGTTGGCCGCGGAAGCCGACCTCGACGGCCTGGCCAAGCGCACCGTGGGCTTCTCCGGCGCGGACCTCGCGAACGTGATCAACGAGGCCGCCCTGCTCACCGCCCGCCAGAACGGCACCGTGATCGACAGCGCCGCGCTGGAGGAGTCGGTCGACCGGGTGATCGGCGGTCCGGCCCGCAAGAGCCGGATCATCTCCGAGAAGGAGAAGAAGATCACCGCCTACCACGAGGCCGGGCACGCCCTGGCCGCGTGGGCGATGCCGGACATCGACCCGGTCTACAAGGTCACCATCCTCGCCCGCGGGCGGACCGGCGGTCACACGCTGTCCGTGCCGGAGGAGGACAAGGACCTGATGACCAGGTCCGAGATGATCGCCCGGCTGGTGTTCGCGCTCGGCGGCCGCTCGGCCGAGGAGCTGGTCTTCCACGAGCCGACCACCGGCGCGTCCAACGACATCGAGCAGGCGACCAAGATCGCCCGCGCGATGGTCACCGAGTACGGCATGTCCGCGCGCCTCGGAGCCGTGAAGTACGGCCAGGAGCAGGGCGAACCGTTCCTCGGGCGGACCGCGGGCCGGCAGGCGGACTACTCGCTGGAGGTCGCGCACGAGATCGACGAGGAGGTGCGCGAACTCATCGAGGCCGCGCACACCGAGGCGTACGAGGTGCTCAACACCTACCGCGACGTGCTCGACTCGCTCACGCTGGAGCTGATCGAGAAGGAGACCCTGCACCAGAAGGACCTGGAGCGGATCTTCGCCGCCGTGGAGAAGCGCCCGCGGATCACGAAGTTCAACGACTTCGGCAACCGCACGCCGTCGGACAAGCCGCCGGTCAAGACCCCGGCGGAGCTGGCGAAGGAGCGCGGCGAGCCGTGGCCCCCCGCCATCGAGGACACCCTCCAGCAGGAGCTGCCCCCGGCGCAGGACCCGGTGCCCGCGCCGCCCGCCGCGGTGCCCAACGGCAACGGCACGCCGTACCAGCCGCAGCAGCCCCAGCACCCGACGTCCGGGCCGCCGAACTACGGCGCGCCCCCCGGCTGGACCCCGGCCACCGTCCCCGGCAGCGGCCAGCCCGCCGCCCCGTGGCAGCCGGAGCACACCGACGCGGACGCGGGGAAGCGGACGTTCGACGCGGATCCGGACCACCGCACGTGACCGAGATCGACCAGGCCGGCCTCTCCGTCACCGGGGAGGCCGGCTCCACGAGGCGGACGTTCGACCAGAAGCGGGCCGAGGCGGCGGTGCGCGAGCTGCTGCTCGCGTGCGGCGAGGACCCGGACCGCGAAGGGCTCCAGGAGACGCCGGCGCGGGTCGCGCGGGCCTACCGGGAGCTGTTCGCGGGCCTGTACACCGACCCGGACTCGGTGCTGGCGAAGACCTTCGACGAGAGCCACGAGGAGCTCGTCCTGGTCACCGACATCCCGATGTTCTCGTTCTGCGAGCACCACCTGCTGCCGTTCCACGGGGTGGCGCACGTCGGGTACATCCCCAACGAGCACGGGCGGGTGACCGGGCTGTCCAAGCTGGCCCGGCTGGTCGACCTCTACTCCAAGCGGCCCCAGGTGCAGGAGCGGCTGACCTCGCAGGTCGCCGACGCCCTGGTGCGCCGGCTCGAACCGCGCGGCGTGATCGTCGTGATCGAGGCCGAACACCTGTGCATGGGGATGCGGGGTGTCCGCAAGCCCGGCTCGCGGACCACCACGTCCGCCGTGCGCGGGATCCTGCGGTCCTCCGCCTCGTCCCGGGCGGAGGCCATCGAGCTCATCCGCGGGCGCACGCGGTGAGCCTGCCTCGGCCGGGGCACTGCGTGGTGATGGGTGTCGTGAACGTGACCCCGGACTCGTTCAGCGACGGCGGCCGGTACCTGGGCCGCTCGGACGCGGTCGAGCACGGGGTCGCGATGTTCCGGCGCGGCGCGGACGTGATCGACGTCGGCGGCGAGTCCACCCGGCCCGGCGCGTCCCGCGTCGACCCGGCCGTGGAGGCCGCGCGGATCGCCCCGGTGATCCGCGAACTGGTCGCCGAGGGCGTGCCGGTGTCGGTCGACACCATGCGCGCCGAGGTGGCGGTGGCCGCGTTGGAGGCGGGCGCGTCGATCGTGAACGACGTCTCCGGCGGGCTCGCCGACCCGGAGATGGCGTCGGTCGTGGCCGCCGCCGGGGTGCCCTACGTGCTGATGCACTGGCGCGGGCACAGCCGCGAGATGAACCGCCTCGCCGTGTACGACGACGTGGTGCGCGACGTCCGGGACGAGCTGTGCGCCCGGGTCGACGTCGCGCTGGCGGCGGGCGTGGCGGCGGACCGGATCGTGCTCGACCCCGGGCTGGGGTTCGCCAAGAACGCCGACCACAACTGGCAGCTGCTGCACCGCTTGGACGAGCTGCTGGCCCTGGGGTTCCCGGTGCTGGTCGGGGCGTCCCGCAAACGTTTCCTCGGGTCGCTGCTGGGCGACCGCGCGCCGGCCGGCCGCGAGGACGCGACGGCCGCCGTGTCGGCGCTGGCCGCGTTCGTCGGCGCGTGGGGCGTGCGGGTGCACGACGTGGAAAAGTCGCTGGACGCCGTCGCGGTGGCCCGCGCCTGGCGGGCCGGGCGTGGTGGGTTCTCCGGCGGAGGTGGCTGAGGTGGCTGATCGGATTTCGTTGCGCGGGCTGCGGGTGCGCGGGTTCCACGGCGTGTTCGAGCACGAGAAGCGCGACGGGCAGGACTTCCTGGTCGACGTGACGGCGTGGCTGGACCTGTCCCGCGCGGCGGCCACCGACGACCTGCGGGAGACCCTGCACTACGGCGAGCTGGCCGAGCGGGCGGCGGCGATCGTGGCCGGCGGGCCGTACGACCTGATCGAGACGGTCGCGGGCAAGGTCGCCGACGAGGTGATGACCGACCTGCGGGTGCGGGCCACCGAGGTGACGATCCACAAGCCGGCCGCGCCGATCCCGCTGACCTTCGAGGACGTGTCGGTGACCGTGCGGCGGGAGCGCGGGTGAGCCGCGCGGTCCTGTCCATCGGCTCGAACCTGGGCGACCGGTTCGGGTTCCTGGAGCAGGCGGTGGCCGGGTTCGCGGCCGAGCTGGTCGCGGTGTCCCCGGTCTACGAGACCGCGCCGTGGGGCGTGACCGACCAGGACGACTTCCTGAACGCGGTGCTGGTGGTGTCCGCCGGGCTCGGGCCGTGGGACTGGCTGCGGCGCGGGCAGGAGCTGGAGAACGCGTCCGGCCGGGTGCGGACCCTGCGGTGGGGGCCCCGGACGCTGGACGTCGACGTGGTGACTGTGGACGGCGTGACCTCCGACGACCCGTCGTTGCTGCTGCCGCACCCCGGCGCGCACGAGCGGGCGACGGTGCTGGTCCCGTGGCTGGACGTCGAGCCGGACGCGGTGCTGCCCGGCCACGGCCCGGTGGCCGACCTGGTGGCGGCGCTCGACGTGACCGGCGTGACCCGCCGCGACGACCTCCGACTGGGCTGAGCCCGGCCTGTTCTCGGCTCTCCTCCGGGTTGGTTCGGGGCTGGGGTCCAAGGCTGGTCCAGGGTTGGTTCAGGGCCGGAGTTCGGGGTGCACCTGCGGGCGTGCGGGGTTAGCGTCGGCGCGGGAGGTCGGCGATGAGCAACGCGGTCACGTACGACGCCGCGCGGCGGCGGATCACGAGCCTGGTCACCACCGGCGACACGGCGGCCGAGGTCGAGGCGTGTCCGGGGTGGACGGTCAAGGACGTGGTGGCGCACCTCGCCGCCGGGCTCGGCGACTTCGCGAACGGGCAGTTCGACGGGGTCGAGACCGGCGAGTGGGGCGAGCGGCAGGTCCGCGACCGCCGGGACCGCGCGCTGGGCGACCTGCTGGTCGAGTGGGAGCGCAACTTCCAGGTCGCCGAGGGGCTGTTCGACTCGCCCGCGGGCGCGGTGCTGATCGCCGAGGTCGTCGAGCACGAGCACGACATCCGGACCGCGCTGGGCCGGCCCGGCGAGCGCGACAACGTGGCCGTGCGGGCGGCGCTGACCAGGCCGTTGCAGGAGGTGGACCAGCGGTTGCGCAGCCGGGAGCTGCCGGCGCTGCGGATCACCCTGGAGCACGGCGACCGGATCGTCGGCGAGGGCGACCCGTCGGCCACGCTGCGCACCTCGTCGTTCGAGCTGCTGCGGGTCGTGGGCGGGCGGCGCAGCGAGAGCCAGATCCGGTCGCTGGACTGGGACGGCGACCCGAGCCGGTGGCTGGCCGCGCTCCAGCTGTTCGGCACGCGGGAGACCGCGCTGGTCGAATGACACCATGGGGTGCGTGAGGTTCACCAAGCCCCGTGACCTGCTCGCCGCCGGACTCGTCGCCGGCCTGCTGGCGCACCTGCTGCTCCGGCTCGCCTACGGCACGCTGCCGCCGCTGCCGACCTTCGCCGGGTTCACCCTGCTCGTCATAGCGGCGGTCGACCTGGTGCTGGCGTTCTCGCTGCGCGCCCGCATCCAGCGCAAGCCCGGCAGCGCGCCGGTCGAACCGTTGACCGCGGCGCGGGCGGTGGCGCTGGCCAAGGCGTCTTCGGTGCTCGGCGCGATCATGGCCGGCGCGTGGGCGGGTGTGCTGGTCTACGTGCTGCCGGTGCGCGGCGAGTTCGAGGCCGCCGACCACGACCTGGTCAGCGCGATCGTCGGAGTCGTCAGCGCGGTGGCCTTGATCGGTGCCGGCCTGTGGCTGGAGCACTGCTGCAAGACCCCCGAAGATTCCCACCGGGACGGGTGAATACCGGTGCGGAGGTCTCAATCGGGTAACTGACCGGTACGGTAGACGCCATGACCGGGCGAGGCACGTCGCAGGACGACGAGCAGCAAGATCACGGTCGTGGCTCCGGGCGACTACTGCTGGTAGCAGCATTGGCGCTCGCGCTGGGTGCCGCGGCGGTGCTGGTGCTGAGCGACAACGCCCGGTGGCTGAGACTGGCCGTCGTCGCCGCGCTGTGGGCCGCGCTGGTCGGCGCGTTCCTCGCCGCCCGGTACCGCCGCCAGGTCGCGGACAGCGCCGACGAGGTGGCCGACCTCCAGTCGGTGTACGAGCTGGAGCTGGAGCGCGAGGTCGCCGCCCGGCGCGAGTACGAGCTGGAGATCGAGGCGGAGACCCGCAAGCGGGTGCAGGAAGAGGCCAAGGACGACCTGGAGGCGCTGCGCGGCGAGCTGCGCGCCCTGCGGGAGAACCTGGAGGCCCTGCTCGGCGGCGAGGTGCTGGTGGAACGCGTGGCGCTGCGCGCCGAGTCGACCCGGATGCGCGCCCTGTCCGACCAGTCCCGGGTGATGTCGGTGAGCGATCAGCGGATCATCACCGCCGGGCCGACCAAGACGACCGTGACCAAGACCGTCGAGAAGTCCGCGCCGGACCGCACGGAGCTGATCGAGCGGGTCGCCCACGAGGTCCCGCGCAAGGAGCAGGTTCGGCGTCCCGAACCCGTGCGCCCGGACCCGAGCAGGCGTGAACCGGCCCAGCCCGCGCGGCGCGAACCGGCACGGGCGGCGCAGCAGCGGCCGGCGGTGGCGGTGCGCGCGCCGGAGTCGACCGAGCGCGTCAACCGGTCGGAGTTGGCGGGGCGACTGACCCCGACGAGCCGACCGGAGCCGACCCGGCGCGTGGAGCCCACGCGCCCGGCCGCCGAGTCGGCCGACTTCTTCAGCGACGCGAAGGCGGCGGCCCGGCCGTCGACTACCGGTGCGGTGGGCAGCGGCGCGGTGCTCGGCGGTGGCCGTCCCGGTGCCCCGGGCGGTGCTCCCGGTGGCGGTCCCGGCGGGCCCGGTAGCGGTCCTGGCGGATCCGGTGGGTCCGGTGGCGGTTCCGGCGGGTCCGGTGGTGACGCGGCGCGTCCGGCCGGTCGGGCCGAGGCCGCGCAGCCGGCGGAACCGGTGGCGCGCCAGGCCGAGCCGTCCCGCACCGAGCACACGATCCAGCGGCGCAGCCGGGTCGCCGAGCGCACCGAGATGATCAGCCGCGACGCGCTGGCGGCCGACCAGTCCGTCCGAGGTCCGGTGGCGGAGCAGAGCCGGCCCGCGCCCGCCGAGCCGCCGCGCCGCGCCACGCCGACGGCCGCCGAACGCACCGGCGGCTTCCGCCCGGTGACCGGCGCGGAGCCGGTGCAGACCGGTCGACGCGCGGAGCAGAGCGGCTACACGGCGGTGCCCGCTGCGGGCAAGCGTGCCGAGCAGAGTGGCTACCACCCGGTGCCGGCAGCCGGTCAGCGTGGCGAGCAGAGCGGGCACTACCCGGTGCCGGCGGCGGGTCAGCGCGCTGAGCAGAGTGGCTACCACCCGGTGCCGGCGGGTGATCGGGCCGAGCAGGGCGGGTACGCGGCGGTGCCGGCGTCCGGGTCCGGCACGCGGGCGGCGGAGGAGAGCGGGTACCTGCCGGTGTCGGCGGAGCCGGCCGGGCGGTCGTCGGCCGAGTTGTCCGCCGGGCGGCGGGCCGCCGACGAGAGCGGCGGCGGCCGGCGGCGGGCCGAGGACCGGCCCGCGGGACGGCGCAGCGCCCCCGAACCCGAACCCGCCGGGGCCCACGCGGACGGCAAGTCGGTCAGCGAGCTGCTGGCGGCGTTCGGCGGTGGCGAGTCGCCGCGTCGGCGTCGGCGGCGCGGCGAGGACTGACCCGTCGGAGCGGGGGCGGCCTACTTGTCGATGTCGCCGACCACGACGGCGAACGACCCCAGCACGGCCGGCAGGTCGTCCACCGCCGTGCCGGGCAGCAGCGCGGACAGCGCCTGCACGTTGTTGAACGACGGCGTGCGCAGCTTGAGCCGCCACGGCGTCTTCTCGCCGCGCGAGGCCAGGTGCACACCGGAGGTCCCGAGCGGTGCCTCGACCCGGGTGTACACCGACCCCTCCGGTGCCTTGATCGCCTTGGGCAGCCGCACGTTCACCGGCCCGCCGGGCAGCACGTCCAAGCACCGCTCGACCAGCCGCACGGACTGCCGCACCTCGTCCACCAGGCATCGGACCCGCGCCAGCGCGTCGCCCTCCGCCCGGACCACCGGGGTCACGTCGAGGCCCCGGTAGCCGGGCAGCGGATCGTCCCGGCGCAGGTCGAAGTCCACTCCGGACGCCCGTCCGATCGGACCGGTCACCCCGTACGCGAGCGCGGACTCCCGGCTCAGCACACCGATCCCGGCCAGTCCACCGGGAACCTCCCCGGTGTCCACAGTGGACAGTGCGGCGCGGACCCGGTCGGTCCACCCGGCCGGGACGTCCTCGCGCAGCCCGCCGATCCGGTTGAACATGAAGTGGATCCGGCCGCCCGACGCCTCCTCCAGCACGGCCTGCACGGCTTCCCGCCCGCGCGCGGCGGCCGGACCGGTCAGCGGCGCGAGGAAGACCAGGTGCGCCATGATCCGGTTCAGCTCGCACAGCACGGCCCGGAGGGTCTGCGCGCGGGCGGGGACGTCCATGCCGGTCATCCGCTCGACGGCGAGCGCGACGGCGAGTTCGTTGCAGAACGCGGCCAGCCAGTCGTGCCGGTTGGCCAGCGTCAGCACCTGCCGGTAGTCGCGGACCTCGAACAGCTTCTCCGCACCCCGGTGCAGGTGCCCGACGAGCGGTTCGGCGGCGGTGATGACCGCGTCGTCGCGGACGGTCAGCCGGAGCCGGTACGCGCCGTGCGCCGAGGGGTGCAGCGGGCCGAGGTCGACCACCCGGTCCACGCCCAGGTGACGTGCCCCGGCACCGACGCCAACGGTGATCTCCACCGCGTCATGCTCGCACGCCGGACGGTGGTGGGGCGGAGGGCCGCTCCTGGTGCCCGGCCGGGTCGAGGGGGGCCTGGCCGGGTTGGGGTGGATGGTCGGGTCGGGTCGGGTCGGGGTGCTGGGTGGTGGGTGGCTGGGTGGGGTGTCAGTCGGCGGTGATGGAGAACAGGAAGCAGCCGTGGGACACGCTGCGCACTTGGATCTCGACCACGTTGGAGTTGTTCAGCAACTCGTCGATCTTCTCGTACAGCTCTTCGGGCTGCGCGATCCCGCCTTCGTAAATCCGGCCGTCGGCGTCGTACGCGCGCAAGGTCCGCTTGTTGTGCCGGAACGCCTCGGGCACATCGTGCACGGTGTCCGGGCCGTCGCACGGCAGCATGTGCACGAACACCGGGCCCAGTTCCTCGTACGGACCGCGACCGGCGGTGGGCGTGTAGCGGAACAGCACGAGCGGTTCGCCGACCCCGGCCTTGCGCAGGCAGCACCGCAGCGGCGCGCCGGGCGACTCGCCCCGCAGCTCGTGGAACTCGTCCGTGCCGGCCAGCTTCCGGGCCCGTTCCACCACGTCGGTGGGCAACGCGTGAATCCTCATGCGATCAAGCCTGGTCGTCGGAGGCGGTGGTGGCCGGCGGTCTTCGGACGTGGCGGCGGGGGTGGTTCGGGCGGCGAGTCACCAGACGGGGCGGATGCCGGCTGTGGAGGTGTGGTCCAGGTACGTGGTGAGGCTGTCGCGGAGGGCGGCGAACTCGGCGTCGCCGACGAGGGCGGCGAACTCGGCGTCCAGCTCCGCCCACAGCCGGTCGGCCAGGCGCAGGTAGTCGTGGCCCTTGGTGGTCAGCGCGAGCGCTTGCGCCCGGCGGTCGGTCGGGTGCGGCTCGCGCCGGACGTAGGCCCACTCGACCAGCTCCGCGACGGTCTTGCCGGCCGCCTGCTTCGACACGCCCAGGTGCGCCGCCAGGTCGACGGTCGTCGGGTGCTCGTTCGCGGCCAGGTACCGGAAGACGAAGCCGTGCGCTGGGCGCAGCGGCTCCAACCGGTGTTCGGCCAGGCGGTCGTGGAACCGGTCGGTCATCGCCCGGAACGTCCTGGCCAGCAGCATCGACGCGGGTTGCGCAGGGGGGTGGGGCACGGTCGTCAGTGTGCAGGTGGACAACCTGGTTGGCCACTCTCGTGGTCGGGCCGGGGTCGCCACGGCGGCAGCGGCGGCAGCAGGTCCGCGACCGGGACGCCCACGCCGTGCAGCAGCCAGCCGAACGACCCGAGCCCGCCGACGGCGCGCAGCTCGGCCACGCGCGACGCCCGTGCCGCCGACTCCAGCCACGCCATGCCCGTTCCGCGTGTCGCTCGGCCCGTCGCGGGCTGACCGGTGGGCTGGTTGGTGGGGGTCAGGGCGGCCAGGGCGTCGCGTTGGGAGACCAGCACCCAGTCGCCGCCGGCGGCCTCGGCGCAGGCGTCCAGGGCCACGTGCGCGGTCAGGTCGCACGAGCCGTCGAACACCGGCGGCACGCGACGGCCCGCGCGGTACGCCGCGAACGTGCCCTCCGGGTACCGGCCGGCGGCCCGGTCCGCGCGCAGGTGCCCGTAGTCGACGGCCAGCGCCGCGCCGTGCACCCGGCCCACGGCGTCCGCCCACGCCCGGTCCCGGGGCGCGCCGATCTCGGCCCGCCGACCGGGCTCCAGCGGCCACCACCTGGTCAGCCACGGGTCGTCGTGCGGTCCCACGACCAGCGGGCACGGGATCGCGTCCAGCCACTCGTGGCCGACCAGCAGCCCGTGCACGGCGGCCGGCAGGTCGCGCGTCCACTCGACACCGGGCAGCGCGCGGGCGGGCCCCACGTCCACGGCGGTCACGTGCAGCCGGTCGGCGAGCCGCGCGGGGGCCAGCGCGCGGATCGCGGCGGACAGCTCGCCGCCGCCCGCGCCCACGTCGACGAAGTCCACCCGGGCCGGCCGGCCCAGCGCGAAATCCACCCGATCGAGCAGCACCAGGAGCGCTTCGGCCAGCTCAGGGCCGATCAGCGGGGCGGTGCGGAAGTGGTCGGCCGGCACCGCGCCCCGGCTGAAGAAGCCCTCCGGGCCGTAGAGCGCGGTGCGCCACGCCGATTCCGAGTCCCGCATGCGTCAAGTGTCCCTTTAAGGTTGCACACTGTGACCGCCTCCCCTGCCCGCAAGCGCGTCGACCAGCGCCGCTGGACCGTCCTCCTGCCGGTGGTCGGGCTGATCGCGCTGGGCGCGTGCGGCCTGATCCTGCTCGGCCTGGGCACCAGCAAGATCGGCGTGGGGCCGATCCTGGTCGGCGCGATCGCCGCGCTCGTGCCGGTGGCCGCCGTGCTCGGCGCGTTCCTCTGGGTCGACCGGTGGGAACCGGAACCCGCGAAGATCCTGCTGCTGGCGTTCGCCTGGGGCGCGTGCGGCGCGACCATCACGTCCCTGGTGTTCAACCAGACCGCGCACGTGCTGGGCGAGCTGATCAACAACGGCGACGGGTCGACGTTCGCTGCCGTCGTGGGCGCGCCGATCGTGGAGGAGGCGACCAAGGCGGTGTTCGTGGTCGTGCTGTTCCTGCGCCGGCGCGAGGAGTTCGACGGCGTGGTGGACGGCATCGTCTACGCGGGCGTGACCGCGGCCGGCTTCGCGTACACGGAGAACATCTACTACTTCGCGCGCGTGTTCGTGGACAGCGGTTTCGGCGACATGTCCAGCGGCGTGGTGGCGCTGTTCGTCCTGCGCGGGGTGCTCTCGCCGTTCGCGCACCCGCTGTTCACGGCCATGGCCGGCATCGGGATCGGCATCGCGGCGCTGACCGTCAACCGGACCCTGCGGTGGGTCGCGCCGGTCGTGGGCTACCTGGGCGCGGTGGGGCTGCACTCGCTGTGGAACTTCTCCACGACGGTGGGCGACGGGTCGACGTTCATCAACCTGTACTTCCTGATCATGGTGCCGGTGTTCGCGGGCATGGTGTGGCTGGTGATCTGGCAGCGCCGCCGGGAGCAGCGGATCGTGGCGGGCCAACTGCCGGAGATGGCCGCGCAGCGGTGGATCGCCTCCAGCGAGGTCACCCTGCTGGCGTCGTTGCAGGGGCGCCGCAGGTGGCGGCGCACGGTGCGGCGCAAGGTCGGCGAGCAGGCCGCGCGAGCCGTGGCCGGGTACCAGGTGGCCGCGACGGAACTGGCGTTCCTGCGGCACCGGATTCAGTTGGGAACCGCTGGAACGGAGGCCGACGAACGTCACGCCGTGCTGCTCGAAGCGCTGGTCGCCGCACGTCAGGCCGCGGTGGACGCGCCGGGCGCGCTCAAGGCCGCGGGTGGGGCCAGGCGAGGGTGAAAGGCCAGGGCTCGTGGTGGTCGGGTGTGGTGTGTTCGCCGCGGTCGGGAGGGTGGCGTTCGGTGTGGGCGGGTGTGTTGGGCTAGCCAGAGGGCGGGTGTGTTGGGTTTGCCAGAGGGCGGGTGGTGTTCGTCGCAGTTGAGTTCAGTCCGGCGGGCGCGGGATTACGCTCGCGGCCGTCGTCCGGTACCCGCCTAGGGCCTGGAACGCCACTGAAGGAGTACGTCGCATGGACGCGACCCCCCGCCCCGCGCGGCTGGCTGTCGGAGTGATCTCGGCAGGCCGGGTGGGCTCGGTGCTCGGCGCCGCCCTGACCAGGGCGGGCCACGTCGTGAGCTCGGTGTCGGCGGTGTCGCGCGAGTCGCTGCGCCGGGCCGAGGAACTGCTGCCGGACGTGCCGGTGGCTCCACCGCCCGAGGTCGCCGCGTCGGCCGACCTCGTGCTGCTGGCCGTGCCCGACGACGAGCTGGCCGGGCTGGTCCGCGGCCTGGTCGCCACCGGGTCGCTGCGCGCCGGGCAGATCGTCGTGCACACCAGCGGCGCGCAGGGGATCGGCGTGCTGGAACCGGCCCGCGCGGTCGGTGCGCTGTGCGTGGCCCTGCACCCGGTGATGACGTTCACCGGACGCTCCGAGGACGTCGAGCGGATGACCGCGTGCTCGGTCGGCGTGACCGCCGCGGACGGCGACGACGCGGCGTGGAACGTCGGCGAGGCCCTGGTCGTGGAGATGGCCGCGGAGCCCGTGCGCATCCCCGAAACCGCCCGCCCGCTCTACCACGCGGCACTCGCGCACGGCGCGAACCACCTGATCACGCTGGTCGCGGACTGCGCGGACCTGCTCCGCTCGGCCGGGATCGGCGACGCCGAGCGGATGCTCGGGCCGCTGCTGTCGGCCGCGCTGGACAACGTCCTGCGGCACGGCGACCGGGCGCTCACCGGGCCGGTCGCGCGCGGCGACGCCGGCACCGTGGCAAAGCACCTGCGCGTCCTGGCGTCCGAAGCGCCTGACACCCTTGACCCGTACCGGGTTCTCGCGCGCCGCACCGCCGACCGCGCAGAGGCCGCCGGGCTGCTCAAGCCCGATCCGGCCGCCGACGTCCGCACCACTCTTGAGGACCGATGACCAAGCCGCTCACCAAAGACGACTACGTGCCCAACGACGTCACGGTGCACCGTGACCCGGAGCGGTTGCGGCGGGTGGTGCGCGCACTGCGGGCCGCCGGGCGCAACATCGCGCTCGTCCCGACCATGGGCGCGCTGCACGAGGGCCACCGGAAGCTGATCCGGGAAGCGCACGTCATGCAGAACACCGTGGTCGTGGTGTCGATCTTCGTCAACCCCGCGCAGTTCGGTCCCGCGGAGGACTTCTCGACCTACCCCCGGACGTTCGAGTCCGATGTGGACGTCTGCCGGCAGGAGCGGGCCGGCCTGGTGTTCGCGCCGGAGGCGGAGGACATGTACCTGCCCGGTGCGACGGTGACCCTGTCGCCCGGACCGCTCGGCGACGAGCTGGAGGGCGCGTCCCGGCCGGGGCACTTCGCCGGCGTGCTGACCGTGGTGTCCAAGCTGTTCAACATCGTGCAGCCGACGTACGCGGTGTTCGGGGAGAAGGACTACCAGCAGTTGACGCTGATCCACCGGATGGCGCGGGACCTGGACTTCCCGGTGGCCGTGGTGGGCGTGCCGACCGTGCGCGAACCGGACGGCCTGGCCCTGTCCTCGCGCAACCGGTACCTGTCGGAGGAGGAGCGGTCGGCGGCCACCGCGCTGTCGGCGGCGCTGGTGGCGGGCGCGCACGTGAGCGGCGGCGGCGCGGCGGCGGTGCTGTCGGCGGCGTCCTCGGTGCTCGCGGCCGTGCCGTCGGTGGACGTGGACTACCTGGAACTGCGGGCACCGGACCTGGGGCCCGCGCCGGAGAACGGGGACGCGCGGCTGCTCCTCGCCGCGCGAGTGGGCTCCACCCGACTGATCGACAACATCGCCGTGCTGCTCGGCACCGGCGACGAGTGAGGGGGACCGCGATGTTCCGCACCATGCTCAAGTCGAAGATCCACCGGGCCACGGTGACCCAGGCCGACCTGCACTACGTGGGCTCGGTGACCGTGGACCAGGACCTGATGGACGCCGCCGACCTGCTGGCCGGCGAGCAGGTGGCGATCGTGGACGTGACCAACGGGGCGAGGCTGGAGACCTACGTCATCGCCGGTGAGCGCGGGTCGGGCGTGATCGGCATCAACGGGGCGGCGGCGCACCTGGTCAAGCCCGGCGACCTGGTCATCCTGATCGCGTACGGGCAGATGGACGACACCGAGGCGCGCGCGTACCAGCCGAGGGTGGTGTTCGTGGACGCGGACAACCGGGTCGTCGACCTCGGAGCGGACGCCGCGCACGCGCCGGAGGGCTCCGGCCTGGTCAGCGGTGCTGTTGTCGCGGACCCCGCGGGCGTGTCGCTCGTCGCCGTGACCGGTACTCCTACTTCGTCGTCCGAGACCGAGGACGCCACGGCGTTGGACGCGTTGATCCAGGCCGAGAACTGACCGGGTCTCGGCGGAGGGGAAGTTCCTGTGCTGCTCGCCATCGACGTCGGCAACACCAACATCGTCCTGGGCCTGTACGACGGGACGGGGGACAAAGCCGCCCTGGTGCGTGACTGGCGGATGCGCACCGACGCGCGGATGACCGCCGACGAGCTGGCGCTGACCATGCGCGGGTTGTTGGGGGAGTACGCGGACAAGATCACCGGCATCTCGGCGCTGTCGACGGTCCCGGCGGTGCTGAGGGAACTGCGCGTGATGCTCGGCCGGTACTACTCGGCGGTGCCGAAGGTGCTGGTGGAGCCGGGAGTGCGGACCGGCGTGCCGCTGCTCGTGGACAACCCGAAGGAAGTCGGCTCGGACCGGGTGATCAACACCCTCGCCGCGCACCACCTGCACAGCACGGCGTGCGTGGTGGTCGACTTCGGCACGTCGACGAACCTGGACGTCATCTCGGCCAAGGGCGAGTTCCTGGGCGGCGCACTGGCCCCCGGCATCGAGATCTCGGTCGACGCCCTGGCCGCCCGCGCGGCACAGCTGCGCAAGGTGGAGCTGGTACGACCCCGTTCGGTGATCGGGAAGAACACGGTCGAGTGCCTCCAGTCCGGGATCGTGTACGGATTCGTGGGTCAGGTGGACGGCCTGGTACGCCGGATCGTGGACGAACTCCAGGTGAGCGAACCCGGCCCGGTGACGGTGATCGCCACCGGCGGCCTGGCACCGCTGGTGGTCACGGAGTCGGCCACGATCCACGCCCACGTCCCGGACCTGACCCTGCTGGGCCTGCGCCTGGTCTTCGAACGCAACATGCGCTGACCCGTTCCGGCTCTGCCCTGAGCCCCCGCGTGACTGGGTTCTTCAAGCTCGCCGGCCGGCTTGTCGCTTGGCTGGTGGTCTCGGACTGTTGTGCCGGATTGTCGGTGGTGCGTGGGAAAATGGTGTTGGGGGCCGGAGGCCACGCTTGTCGGCGTCGGCGTGCTGACCTGCGCGTTCGAGCGGTCGCGCTGGGCTGGTGCAGAGGATTGTCGGTGGTGCGTGGGAAAGTGGTGTCGGGGGCCGGAGGCCACGCTTGTCGGCGTGGCCTGACGTGGCTGTTCTAGCGGCTGTGCCGCCGCGTGCGCGGGAAGTCGCCTCCCACGTGAGGACCTCCGACCCGCTTCCGGACCGCCCAGGTGTGCGCGGGCCAGGCACTATCGGAGCGTTCGTCGTCGTCCGCATTGGGTCCGGGGCTGGTTGCGAAGCCCGGCCAGGTGCAGCAGGCGGGCCGGTGAGGCCCAAAAGCGAAAAGCGTCCTCGCCGGACGGGCGAGCCGCCAAGGATGACGGAAAAGCGGGTGGCGGCAGGTGGATTGTGGGGGTGCGGGTGTGCTCCTGCATGTGGGCACGGTGGGTGGGCGGGCCGGCGCTGGGCGGTTAGCGGCGCTGAAGGCGGGTCGCTTCTGTCACCAACGGGAAGTCGAACTCGCCCGTTGCCGTTTCCGGGTTGCTTTTCAGGTAGGTCAGCAGGGACGTCAGCAGTTCCTCCCGTTCCGCTGCCGAGATCACGAGGGTGTGGGAGTGGGTGCCGATCGTCGCCACCAGGGACTCCGCCGTTCGGCGGTGCGTGTGGGGGAACTTCCGGGTTTCCACGTCCTTGTACGCCTCGTGTTCCGGGATGTCTTCTTCCACCGAGTGCTGGTGGCTCACGGTCGACTTGCCCAACTCGTTGAGCTTCGCGACCCACGGCACCGTTACGTCGGAGTCGTTCCACAGGCTGGCCAGGACGCCTCCTGGGCGCAGGACCCGGGCGATCTCGGTCAGCGCCTTCGCCTTGTCGAACCAGTGGAACGCTTGTCCCACCAGTACGGCGTCCATGGTGCCGTCCGGAAGGGGGATGCGTTCCGCTGTTCCCGGTAGCGCCCTTACGCCTCCGTGTTGGCGCACCAACTCCGACAGCATCGACTCGTCGGGCTCCACGGCCGTGACGTGGTGGCCTTCCGCGACGAGTCCTCCGGTGAGTTTTCCGGTTCCCGCCGCCAGGTCCAGCACCTGTTGCGGTCCGCCGCCCAGGGGTTCCAGCGACCACCGGATGGCGGTCGCCGGGTAGTCCGGGCGGTGTTCGGCGTACGTGGCGGCCTGTGCTCCGAAGGAGTTCGCCCGGCGAGCACTCAAGTCATCACTCGTCACCGTCCCCACCATAGTGAGAACCGGTTCGATTCCCCGAGGGGTCTTTCCGTACGCTTCCCCCCGTGAGTGAGCAGCCTGCGAACCCTACCGCCACCAGTGACGACGATCTTCCCGAGCAGCTTCGGGTGCGCCGGGAGAAGCGGGCGCGGCTGCTGGAACGCGGGGTGGACCCCTATCCGGTCGAAGTGCCCCGGACGCACACGTTGCGTGAGGTCCGGGAACGGCACCAGGGGCTCGAACCCGATGTCACCACCGGTGAGATCGTCGGTGTCACCGGACGGGTGATGTTCATCCGCAACACCGGGAAGTTGTGCTTCGCCACGCTGCGCGAGGGTGACGGCACCGAACTCCAGGCCATGCTGAGCCTGAACGGGGTGGGCGAGCAGGCGCTCGCCGAGTGGAAGTCCGACGTCGACCTGGGCGACCACGTGTTCGTGCGCGGCGAGGTCATCACCTCCCGGCGCGGCGAACTGTCCGTGATGGCCCAGGAGTGGCGGCTGGCGGCGAAGTCGTTGCGGCCGCTCCCGGTCGCCCACAAGGAACTGGCCGAGGAGACCCGCATCCGGCAGCGGTACGTGGACCTGATCGTGCGCGAGCAGGCCCGCGACACCGTGCGCAGCCGGGCCGCCGTGGTGCGCTCCCTGCGGGACTCGTTCCACCGGCGCGGTTTCGTCGAGGTCGAGACGCCGATGCTGCAGACGTTGCAGGGCGGTGCGTCCGCCCGGCCGTTCGTCACCCACTCGAACGCGCTGGACATCGACCTCTTCCTGCGCATCGCCCCGGAGCTGTACCTCAAGCGCTGCGTGGTGGGCGGGATCGAGCAGGTCTTCGAGATCAACCGGAACTTCCGCAACGAGGGGATGGATTCGTCCCATTCGCCCGAGTTCTCCATGTTGGAGTACTACGAGGCGTACGCCACCTACGAGACGAACGCGGTCCTCACCCGCGAGCTGGTCCAGGAGGCCGCCCTGGCGGTGGCGGGCACGCACCAGGTGACGCTCGCCGACGGCTCGGAGTACGACCTGGGCGGTGAGTGGACCACGCTCGGCATGTACGAGTCGCTGTCCGACGCCGCCGGCGAGGCCGTCACGCCGGAGACCTCCGCCGAGGAGCTGCGCAAGCTCGCGGACCGGGTCGGCCTGGAGGTGGACCCGAAGCTCGGGCACGGCAAGCTGGTCGAGGAACTCTGGGAGCACCTGGTCGGCGACGGGCTGCACGCACCCACGTTTGTCCGTGATTTCCCGGTCGAGACCTCGCCGCTCACCCGGCGGCACCGCACCCGGCCCGGGGTGGCCGAAAAGTGGGACCTGTACGTGCGCGGATTCGAGTTGGCCACGGGATACTCCGAACTGGTCGACCCGGTGGCGCAGCGGGAGCGGCTGGAAGCCCAGGCGCGGTTGAGTGCCGCCGGGGACGTCGAGGCCATGCCGGTGGACGAAGACTTTCTGCGATCGCTGGAGTACGGAATGCCACCGAGCGGTGGTGTGGGAATGGGCATCGACCGACTGCTGATGGCCATCACCGGCCTCGGTATCCGGGAGACGATCCTGTTCCCCCTCGTGCGACCTGAATGAAGTAACTTCTGGGACTCCGGTCTGCGCATTGCGGTACTTGTGCGCTAACCTGCACCCGACAATGCTTTGGTCGCGGTCGGGGAACACCGCGCATTCGGAGTCCAGGAGGATACGCATGGCGCAGAAGGTCACCGTGACCCTGGTCGATGACCTGGACGGCGGGAAGGCGGAGGAGACGGTCGGCTTCGGTTTGGACGGTGTGTCCTACGAGATCGACCTTTCTTCGGGCAATGCGGGCAAGCTCCGCGATGCACTCGCCGACTTCGTCGCCGGCGCTCGCAAGGCCGGGGGCCGCAAGCGCGGTCCGGGCCGTCCGGCCGGTGTGAAGGCCGCACGTCCCGCATCCGCTGATCGCGAGCAGAACCAGGCCATTCGGGAGTGGGCCCGCAAGCAGGGGATGAAGGTGTCCGATCGTGGACGTATCCCCGCCGAGGTGCTGGAGGCCTACCACCAGCAGGGCTGACACGTGATTGCGTGGCGTTCGCCACGGCAATTACGCCAAACGACGAAGGGGCACCGGTCCGTTACCGGTGCCCCTTGGTTGTTTTTCCGTACCAGTCGATCCTGGAAAGATCTTGTACGGACGTCGGATGGTGAAGTTCATAACGATGTTCCGATGGTGGTGCGGTCGACGTGGTGAAGGTGGCGGGCGGGCCGAGATGTCGATGACGGTGTGCCGGTGGGCATGCGCGTTCGGTGGTCGGATTGGGTGCCCTGGGACGGCGTCCCCCGGTAGGTGGGTGAGTGCCGGGGTGAGTCCGAACGGTCCAGGAAGGGCGCGGCCGTCTGCGCGGGTGACGTTGTCGTGGTCGTTCTTCAGCCCTGGCGCGGGCAGGTGGCGCAGACTTCCGCGTCGGGCAGCGCGAAGTGGAAGCAGCAGCTTTCCCGGCGGCGGGTCCACCCGGTTCCGGTCGCGCGCAGAGTGGACGCCGAGGTGAACGGGGCCGTTTTGTCCGGTAGCAGCAGTGCCGCGTCGGCGACGCCGGCCGCCTCGTCGCCGCACAGCTGACCGGCGTTCCAGGCCGCGCTGTCCAGGGCGTCGGTCGCGGCGGCCCACAGCTGCCGGCGGCCGAACCGGACCATGGGGCCGAACGTGGTCACGAACCGCGCCGCGTGCGCGGCGAACCGGGCGCGCAGCAGCGCGGCCAGGGCCTGGTCGTCGGCGACGACGGTGGCGGACGGGTGGTCGCGCGCGGGGTCGTCGGGCAGGCAGGCGAACTCGTCGGTGAGCAACGCCACGCCCACGACGTGCGGCCGGCCGGTGGTCCCGACCCGGATCGCCACGTCGGCGGGGCGCAGCGAGGGCACCCGCCTGGCCAGGTGGAACAGCGTGCCGCCGAGCAGGCCGACGGTGCTCAGGTACCAGCTCATCACGTACCCGCCGGTGGTGCGCTCGGGTGCGTCGCCGTAGTGCTCGCGCAGCCAGATCGCCAACTCGGCCCGCCACGAGGTGAAGCCTGCCGGGCTGGAGAGCAGTGCTTCGGTGACGGTCCAGCCGGGGGTGGGGGTGGAGCCGGAGCCGGAGGGAGCGGGGAAGGCGGGGGCGGAGGAGGTGGGGGTGCCGGGGGGCGGGAGGTGGAGGCTTACCTCGCACCAGTCGGTGAGGGTGTTGGCCCGGGTGATGGTTGTGGCGAGGGGGCTCTCTCGGGTGGCCGTGGGTGCGGGTACGGTCATGGTGAGAGGTCCTGGGATCCGGCGGATGAGGGTTGCCTAACCTTATCGAGGTTCCCTCGAGTCGGTGGTCCTCGGTGACGCCGGTCACGTCCGTTGCGGCCGTTCGGGGGGTTGTTCGCGCTCAGCGGACATCGCCCGATCCGTGGAATCTACCTGGCAGATCACGCGTTGGTACCGATGTCAGAGATCCCCGACAGCGACTGCACGCGAACGGGAACTGAGAGTGTCCGGGCCGGCGACTACAGTGGTCCCACGGTGCCGCGCTCTCCACGGTATGCCAGTGGTGAGCCCGAGGACCGCCGGCGCAGCAGTCAGGGAGTGCGAATGTTCGAAAGGTTCACCGACCGCGCGAGGCGGGTGGTTGTCCTGGCCCAAGAAGAGGCCCGGATGCTCAACCACAACTACATCGGCACCGAACACATCCTCTTGGGGTTGATCCACGAGGGTGAAGGTGTCGCCGCCAAGGCGCTGGAGTCGTTGGGGATCGCGCTGGAGGGCGTCCGCCAGCAGGTCGAGGAGATCATCGGCCAGGGCCAGCAGGCCCCGTCCGGCCACATCCCCTTCACCCCGCGCGCCAAGAAGGTGCTCGAGCTGTCGTTGCGGGAGGCGCTTCAGCTCGGCCACAACTACATCGGCACGGAGCACATCCTGCTCGGCCTGATCCGCGAGGGCGAAGGCGTCGCCGCGCAGGTCCTGGTCAAGCTGGGCGCGGACCTCAACCGCGTCCGCCAGCAGGTGTTGCAGCTCCTGTCCGGCTACTCCACCAGCAAGGAGACGGCGGAGTCCGGCGGCCGCGGTGAGGGCACCCCGTCCTCGTCCCTGGTCCTCGACCAGTTCGGGCGCAACCTGACCGCCAGCGCGCGGGAGGGCAAGCTCGACCCGGTGATCGGGCGCACCAAGGAGATCGAGCGGGTCATGCAGGTGCTGTCCCGCCGCACCAAGAACAACCCGGTCCTGATCGGCGAGCCCGGCGTGGGCAAGACCGCCGTGGTCGAGGGGCTGGCGCAGATGGTCGTCAAGGGCGAGGTGCCCGAGACGCTCAAGGACAAGCAGCTCTACACCCTCGACCTGGGCTCGCTGGTGGCCGGCTCGCGCTACCGCGGTGACTTCGAGGAGCGCCTGAAGAAGGTGCTCAAGGAGATCCGCACCCGCGGCGACATCATCCTGTTCATCGACGAGATCCACACGTTGGTGGGGGCGGGTGCGGCGGAGGGCGCGATCGACGCGGCCTCGATCCTGAAGCCGATGCTGGCGCGGGGCGAGTTGCAGACGATCGGCGCGACCACGCTCGACGAGTACCGCAAGTACGTCGAGAAGGACCCCGCCCTGGAGCGCCGGTTCCAGCCGATCCAGGTCGGCGAGCCGTCGCTGGAGCACACGATCGAGATCCTCAAGGGTCTGCGCGACCGGTACGAGGCCCACCACCGGGTGTCGATCACCGACTCGGCGCTGGTGGCCGCGGCGACGCTGGCCGACCGGTACATCAACGACCGGTTCCTGCCGGACAAGGCCATCGACCTCATCGACGAGGCGGGCGCGCGGATGCGCATCCGCCGGATGACCGCGCCGCCGGACCTGCGCGAGTTCGACGAGAAGATCGCCGACGTGCGTCGCGAGAAGGAATCCGCGATCGACGCGCAGGACTTCGAGCGCGCCGCCAAGCTGCGCGACTCCGAGAAGCAGCTGCTGGGCCAGAAGGCCGAGCGGGAGAAGCAGTGGAAGGACGGCGACCTCGACGTCGTCGCCGAGGTGGACGACGAGCAGATCGCCGAGGTCCTGGCGAACTGGACCGGCATCCCGGTGTTCAAGCTCACCGAGGAGGAGACCACCCGGCTGCTCCGCATGGAGGACGAGCTGCACAAGCGGATCATCGGCCAGGTCGACGCGGTCAAGGCCGTGTCGCAGGCGATCCGCCGCACCCGCGCCGGTCTGAAGGACCCGAAGCGCCCGTCCGGCTCGTTCATCTTCGCCGGCCCGTCCGGCGTGGGCAAGACCGAGCTGTCCAAGGCGCTGGCGCAGTTCCTGTTCGGCGAGGACGACGCGCTCATCCAGATCGACATGGGCGAGTTCCACGACCGGTACACCGCGTCGCGGCTGTTCGGTGCCCCTCCCGGCTACGTCGGCTACGAAGAGGGTGGCCAGCTCACCGAGAAGGTGCGCCGCAAGCCGTTCTCGGTCGTGCTGTTCGACGAGATCGAGAAGGCGCACCAGGAGGTGTACAACACGCTGCTCCAGGTGCTGGAGGACGGCCGGCTGACCGACGGTCAGGGCCGGACGGTGGACTTCAAGAACACCGTCATCATCTTCACGTCCAACCTGGGCACGTCGGACATCTCCAAGGCCGTGGGCCTGGGCTTCACCTCCGGCCAGGACACCGCGTCGAACTACGAGCGGATGAAGAACAAGGTCAACGACGAGCTGAAGAAGCACTTCCGCCCGGAGTTCCTCAACCGCATCGACGACATCATCGTGTTCCACCAGCTGACGCAGGACGAGATCATCAAGATGGTCGACCTGATGATCGCCCGCGTCGAGACGCAGCTGAAGAACAAGGACATGGCGATCGAGCTGACCGACCGGGCCAAGATGCTGCTCGCCAAGCGCGGCTTCGACCCGGTGCTCGGCGCCCGTCCGCTGCGTCGCACGATCCAGCGCGAGATCGAGGACCAGCTCTCGGAGAAGATCCTGTTCGGCGAGATCCAGCCGGGCCAGATCATCATCACCGACGTCGAGGGCTGGGACGGCGAGTCGGAGGCGGACGACAAGGCCCACTTCGTCTTCCGGGGTGAGTCGAAGCCGCTCAGCGTGCCCGACGCTCCGCCGGTCGACCTGGCCGCGTCCTCCGGTGCGAGCGCCGGTGGCGACGCGGGTGAGGGCGAAGCCGATTCGGCCTGACCGCTGAGAGGGGCCCAGGCTGGTCTTGGGTCCCCGGTGGTGGAATCGAACGCGTCAAGCGCCCCCTGGAGCTTTCAGGGGGCGCTTTCGCGTGTGTGGCGGCTAGTGCAGGGCGCCGGCTGTGGTGTGCAGGTCGGTGGTCCGGGTGACGGTGGTGTGGATGATCAGCGACAGGGCGCGCGCCGTGGTCTCCACCGGGAGGCTCGGGGCGTCCTCGTGGCCTTGGCCCGGCGCGTACGGGACGTGCACGAAACCTCCCCTGAGCTGCGGGAACTCGGTGGCCGCCAGGTGCATCAGGCCGTAGAACACGTGGTTGCAGACGAACGTCCCCGCCGTGTGCGACACCGACGCCGGGATGTCCGCCTCGTGCAGGGCTTCGACGCACGCCTTCACCGGCAGGGTGCCGAAGTACGCGGTCGGGCCGCCTTCCACCACCGGCACGTCGATCGGCTGGTCGCCGGCGTTGTCGGGGATCCGGGCGTCGTCCAGGTTCACCGCCACGCGCTCCGGCGTCACGCCCGTCCGGCCGCCCGCCTGGCCCACGCACACCACGACGTCCGGCGCGTGCGTCCCGACCAGCTCCCGCAGCACGTCCAGCGACCGCCCGAACTCGCACGGCAGCTCGGCCACCACCAGCTCGTACCCGCCGGGCGAACCGGCCGCCGCGTACTGCTCGGCGACCAGCCGCACCGCGTCCCAGGACGGGTTGGTCCCGTCGCCCCCGAACGGTTCGAAGCCCGTCAGCACAACTCTCACTCGGGCAGACTAGATGTCGTGGCCGACCTCGAAGTGCGCCGTCCTCGCCGCAAGGTGGTCACGTTCCTGCTGGTGCTGGCCACGGTGGCGTTCTGCGCCGCCGCCGGGCTGCGCCTGCTGGGCATCGACGGCACCCGGCACATGGTCGCCCTCACCGCGCTCACCCCCTATTCCACCGCCGCCGGCGTCCTGCTCGGGGCGGTGGCGCTGCTGGTGCGCCGCTGGGCGCTGGGAACGGTCACGCTGCTGTTGTCGCTGGTCCTGGTCTCGGCCGTCGCGCCACGGGCGTTCCCGGACGCGCGGCCGATCGGGGTCGGGCAGGACGTGCGGGTGATGTCGGTGAACCTGGAGTACGGGCGGGCCGACGCGGCGGCGGTCGTCGCGGCCGCGCGGGCGAACCAGGTCGACGTCCTGGCGTTGCAGGAGCTGACGCCGGGTGCCGTCGACGCGCTCGACCGCGCCGGGCTGGCCGACGTGCTGCCGCACCGGGTGTTCCTGCCGGACTCGGGGGCGGCCGGGTCGGGGCTGGCGGCACGTCGCCCGCTGTCCTCGCGGGCCTCCGCGCCGAGCACGTTCCGGCAGGCCCGCGCGCTGGTCGACCTGCCCGGCGAGGACCTGGAGCTGGTGTCGGTGCACACCCTGGCCCCGACCGTGCCCGGTGGCACCGAGCCGTGGCAGCGCGACCTCGCGGGCCTGCCCAAGCGCGACCTCAACGGGCCGATGCGGGTGCTCGTGGGCGATTTCAACGCCACCATGGACCACGTGGGCCTGCGCCGGCTGCTCAACCAGGGTTATGTCGACGCGGCTGACCAGGTCGGCGAGGGGCTGAACCCGACGTGGCCCTCTCGCGGGTACTGGCCGCCGGTGGTGCTCGACCACGTGCTGGTGGACAACCGGTGCCCGGTCGACGCGTTCCGGGTGCTCGACCTGCCCGGCACGGACCACCGGGGGATCCTCACCCGGTTCGTCGTGCCGGCGTCGTGAGCCGGTCCAGTGCGGCGAGCGCCGCCGCCGCGCCCATCCGCAGCGACACCCCGCGCCCGTGCCGGACCTCCGGCTCGCGCGGGTTGACCCTGATCAGCGCGCCGGACGCGGCACTGGCCAGCTCCGCCTGCCGGCGCACGGTCGGCACCGCCACCCCGGCGCCGAGTTCCAGCACGACCAGGTCGCGGACCGACCGCCGCCACGCGGTCAGCTCGTCCAGCGCGCGCTGACTCGGCCCCGGCACCCACGACCAGTCCCCGAACATCAGGATGTTGGGCCGTGCGAGACCGCCGCAGGCGCGGCACGCGGGCAGCGGCCCGACCGCCCGCATGGTCTCCGGGTCGACCTGGACCAGCACGTCGTCGGCCGGCCACACGTCGTCCGTGCACGGCTCGACGCACTGGAGGCGGTGGATGGACCCGTGCACCTCGGCGACGTGGTCGAACCCGGCCCGCTGGAACTGCCCGTCGACGTTCGAGGTGAACACCCGCGCGCCCCACGACCGGAGCACGGCGAACCCGGCGTGCGGCTCGGTGCGCCGGTAGAGGTCGAGCCGGTGGCCGTAGAAGCCCCAGGCCAGTTCCGGGTCGTCCACGAAGTGCACCGGGTCGGCGAGTTCGGCGAACCGCAGCCCGAGCCGCTCGTACGGCGGGTAGGCGCGCCAGAACCCGTGGTCGCCCCGGAAGTCGGGCAGGCCCGAGTCGACGCCCATCCCCGCGCCCGCGCACACCAGCACCGCCTGCGCGCCGGAGATCAGCTCCGCCGCGCGGTCCAGCGCCGCATGGTCCAGCGCCGCATGGTCCTGCCCGGTGGGGTTCTGCTCGGTGGTGGAGCGGTCAGTCACGTGGGGGCTGGGAGCTGAGCACGACCTCGAACTCCAGCAGGTCCGACCCGGTGCCCACGGGCTTGGCCCGCTCGCCGGAGTGCGCCTCGCGGGCGCTGCCGTTGCGCCAGTTGTCGAAGGCCTCGTCGTTTTCCCAGTGGGTGACGACGAAGTACCGCTCGTCGCCGGCGACCGGCCGCAGCAGCTGGAAGCCGAGGAACCCGGGCGACGAGTCGACCGCCCCGAGCCGCGCGGCGAACCGCTTCTCCAGCTCCGGGCCCGAGCCGTCGGGGACGTGGATCGCGTTGATCTTGACAACCGCCATGCCCCGACGTTAGCAGGGCGCGCGCTGCGTGGCGTGGAGCGCTACTTGCGCAGCGGACCCGGCCACAGGTACTCGTCGGAGGGGATCTTGTCGCCGTGGAACCACGCGGCGAAGAACCCGTCGAGGTCCTGGCCCGACACCTGCTCGACGTGCGCCTCGAACTCGGGCCACGACGCGTTGCCGTCCCGGTGCTGCGCGGTCCACGTTTGCAGGACCTTGCCGAAGGGCTCGTCGCCGATCTGCCGGCGCAACGCGTGCACGGCGAGCTGGCCCTTGTCGTACACGCCGCGGAACTCGTTGCCGCGGCCCATGTCGTAGAGCTTGCGGTTCCAGTACGACGACGAGTCGTCGGTCCGGGCGATCTCGCCCCGGTACTTGGCGTCCAGGTCCACGCCGTCCTTGCCCTCGGACCACAGCCACTGGGCGTAGCTCGCGAAGCACTCGTTGAGGCAGATGTCGGCCCACGACCGCAGCGCCACCGAGTCGCCGAACCACTGGTGGGCGTTCTCGTGCACCACGGTCTCCAGGTCGGCCCACCCGGCGTAGATCGGCCGGGTCTGGGTCTCCAGCGAGAACCCGATGTCGTCGGCCAGGAAGATGCCGCCCGCCGACTCGAACGGGTACGGGCCGAACTTCGAGGCCAGGAACTCCAGCACCTCCGGCAGCCGCCCCTGCTCCGCGCGCGCCTGCGTCGCGCCGGGCGCGAACGCGTTCACCACGGGCGTGCCGTCGGCCAGGGTGGTCCGGTCGATCGTCCACTTGTCGATCGCGATGGTGGTCAGGTAGGTGGCCATGGGCTGCGGCGCGTCCCAGCGGTAGGTGGTCCAGCCGTCCGCGCGGGTCGTCTCGCCCTCCGCGCCGTTGGACACGACCGACCAGCCGTCCGGGACGCGGGCCGCGAGCTTGAACGACGCCTTGTCGCGCGGGGTGTCGTTGGCCGGGAACCAGGTGGTCGCCGAGTGCGGCTCGCCCGCCGCGAACGCGCCGCCGGACGCCGACACCTGCCACCCGCTCTTGCCCAGCGCGCGGTCCTGGAACAGGGTCGGCACGCCGCCGTAGGTGACGGCGACGACGAACTCCGCGTCCTTCACCAGCGGCTCGGCGGGGGTGATCACCAGTTCGTGCTCGCCCTCCTGGCGGAACTCGGCGGGCTTGCCGTCCACCGACACCTCGGACACCGCGAGCTCGTACAGGTCGAGGTTGAAGCGGCTCAGGCCGTCCATTGCGGTGGCCGTGACCAGCGCTTTCCCGTCCAGCCTCTGGGTGGCGGGGTCGTAGCCGACGGCCAGGTCGTACCCGCGCACGTCGTACCCGGAGTTGCCGTCCTGCGGGTAGTACGGGTCGCCCGCGCCGTCGCCGCCGACCGAGTCGACCACCGGGGGCGTGGTCGTCGCCGGCACTTGACTCCCGGGCACGGCCTGCGGCGTCGCGCCCGGCATCCGGGCGACCAGCACCCCGACGACCACCAGCACCAGGGCGGCGACGAGGAGGTGAGGGCGGGCCTTGGAGCTCAGAGCCATGCCGACATGATGCACGTATGAGCGTCGCGGAGTTCGGCGGATCGGGGCAGGGCATCCTGCTGCTGCACGGCCTGATGAGCCGCGCGAGCACGTGGTGGACGGTCGCCCAGTGGCTCAAGCCCTACGGCCGGGTCGTCGCGACCGACGCGCGCGGCCACGGCCGCAACCCGCGACGGGGACCGTTCCGCACGGAGGACTTCGTCGCCGACGCCGCCGAGACCATCGAACGGCTCGACCTCGGGCCCGCCGTGGTGATCGGCCACTCGATGGGCGGCCTGCACGCGTGGGCGCTCGCCGCGACCCGCCCCGACCTGGTGCGGGCCGTGGTCGCGGAGGACGTCGTGCCGGACAACACCGGCCGCACGGTGGACGAGTGGCGCTGGTACTTCGACTCGTGGCCGGTGTTCGAGTCGGTGGCCCACGTCCGGTCGGTGGTGCGGGTGCCCCGGGTCGAGGAGCTGTTCGAGGAGCGCGCGGACGGCTGGCACCTCATCGCGCGGCTGGCGGACCTCTACGAGATCGCCGCCGAGTGGGGCGAGCGGTCCTACTGGGAGTTCGTGGACGCCATTGCGTGCCCGACGCTGACCGTCGAGGCCGGTCGGGGCGGGTTGCGGGCCGGTCAGATGGCCGAGGTCGCCCGCCGCACGGGCGGGGCGCACCTGCTCGTCCCCGAGTCCGGGCACGTGGTGCACGACGAGGCCCCGGAGGTCTACCGGGGCGCGGTGGAAGCCTTCCTGAGCGGGTCGATCCCGCCGGTCTGAGTGTCCACGACGGCCATCTCGCGGACCTTCGCGCGGATCGGCTCGACCGGGTGCAGCGCGGCGAACGCCCGGACCGTCTCCTCGTCGGTCGTCCCGTGCAGCAGGGTGCAGTGCGGCACCCAGGTGCCCGGCAGGTAGTAGGCGCTCGGGTTCTTCACCCGGCCCGCCAGCACGTCGTGGATCGCCGAGTGCACGGCCAGCAGCTCACTGTCCACGACCGCGCCCAGGTGCAGGACGTTCTCGGTGGCGGAGAACGTGCCCAGGGTGTGCAGCCACAGGTCGGGCAGCCACAGCCGGGACAGGTCCTCGCGCAGCTCGGCCCGGACCTTCGGCCCGATCGTGCCCGCGACCGCGTAGGTCAGGTGCGGCGGGCGCTCGAACGTCGCACCGACCCGCCGCCACAGGTCGCGGACCTTCGCGTCGGCCTCGGCGTCGAAGAACACCACCAGCGCGTGCACGTCAGTGCTCGCCGGGCAGGGCGAACAGGCCGGTCGCGGTCTGCTCGACCAGGCCGTCCACCAGCAGCGAGTCCAGGCAGCGGTCGCGCTGGCCGGCGTCGGACCAGACCACGTCCAGCCGGGTCTTGGCGACCGGGTCGGGCGTGCCGCGCAGCACGTCCAGCAGCAGTCCCCGGACCTGCCGGTCGGTGCCGGCGAACTTCTGCACCACCTTGACCGGCCCGTCGTACGCGGGGCGGCCGTTGTGCTGCCACGCGCACGTGTCGAACACCGGGCAGTCCGCGCACTTTGGCGTGCGGGCCGTGCAGACGACCGCGCCCAACTCCATCAACGCCGCGGAGAAGACTGCGGCGTCCTGCTCCGGCAGCAGGACTTGCACGTCGTTCATGTCCCGGGTGGTGGACGGCGGGCCTGCGTCACCCGCGCCGTGCACGGCCCGTGCGACGACCCGGCGGACGTTCGTGTCGACCACGGGACACCGTTGGCCGTAGGCGAAAGCGGCTACGGCGCGTGCCGTGTACGCGCCGATGCCCGGCAGCGCGAGCAGGGTGTCCACGTCGTCGGGGACCACGTCGTCGTGGTCGTTCGAGATGGCCCGCGCGGCTTCGTGCAGCCGCAGCGCCCGCCGCGGGTAGCCGAGCTTGCCCCACGCCCGCAGCACGTCGCCCTGCGAGGCGGCGGCCATCGCGGACGGGGTGGGCCAGCGTTCCAGCCACTCGTGCCAGATGGGCTCCACCCGGGCGACGGGTGTCTGCTGCAACATGATCTCGCTGACCAGCACGCCCCACGCGGTGCACTCGGGCTTGCGCCAGGGCAGGTCGCGGGCGGTGTCGGCGAACCAGTCGATGAGGGTCTGCGCGTCCAGGCTCATAGCGCGCGCCAGTCTTCCAGAACGACCCCGTGCGGGTGAAAGCCGATCGGAACGGGCTGGGCGGGAGTCCGGCGAACCGGGCACGTTCTCGGTGGACCGTGCCCGGTGGCCCGCGGCCTAGCCGACCTCGGCTTGGACGACCTCGGTCAGCGCGCCGGTGTGGACGTCGTACACGAACCCGCGCACGTTGTCCCGGTACGGCACGAACGGGCTGTGGCGGAGTCGGTTCATGGAGTTGCGGACGCTGTCCTTGACCTCGCGGAAGGCCTCCACGGACCACGTCGGGCGCATCCCCGCGTCCTGTTCCAGCTCGTCCTTGAAGGCGTCCTCGGTCACCAGCTCCAGGCCGCAGTTCGTGTGGTGCACCAGCAGCACCTCGCGGGTGCCGAGCTTGCGCTGGCTCAGCGCCAGCGACCGGATCATGTCGTCGGTCACCACACCGCCGGCGTTGCGCAGCACGTGCGCCTCGCCCTGGCGCAGGCCGAAGATCTCGAACACCCTGATCCGTGAATCCATGCAGGTCAGGATCGCGACCTTCATCGAAGGCTTCGGCGACGAGCGGTCGCCGGGCACCACGTCGCCCAGGTCGGCGTTGCGGCGGAGGAGTTCGTCGATCGAGGTCATGGCCCACCTCCCTTTTCGTTCACCCAGGATTGGAACCCGCGGCCGGGACGGCGGCAAGTCAATCGGGCCGGCATCACGTTCACCTCATCGGATTACCCGCACCTCCACCGCTATTCCCAGCGGCTTGGCTACCTTCGGTCAGGTGACCGAGCCCACAGGCCCGCTCCCGCCGTCCGTGTACTGGCGGCGTCGCGCGCTGGCCATCGGCGGGTCCGCGGTGGCCCTGGTCCTGGCCGTGTGGGTGGTCGGGGCGCTGATCGGGCGCGGTGATCCGGTGCCGGCCGCCGGGCCGGCCGTCGCGTCCAGTCCGCCGCCGCAGAGCGAGCGGCCGGTGGCGGTCTCGTCGTCCTCGACCACGCCACCCCCACCCCCTCCCGAGCCACCGGCTCCACCGCCGCCGCCCGCGCCACCGCCCGGACCGCCGCAGCCGTGCGACGACGCGAACGTGGTGGTGCAGGCGGAGGTGGCGAAGCCCGCGTACCCGGCGGGCGAGGCGGTCGGGATGAAGATCCTGGTGTCCAACACCGGGCCGCTGCCGTGCACGAAGGAGATCGGCCGCGCGGTGCGCGAGCTGGTGGTGACCAGCGCGGACGGCGGCACGCGCCTGTGGTCGAGCAACGACTGCTTCGCGACCGAGGGGTCCGAGGTCCGGGTGCTGCGGCCCGGCGAGGTGTTCGACTTCGGGCTCAAGTGGCTGGGCAGCACGTCGGAGCCGGGCTGCGCGAAGCACACCCGGCTGGGGCCGGGGGACTACCTGCTCAGCGCGCGGGTGGCCGGGAAGGCGAGCGATCCGGTCGTGTTCCGGATGACCTGACGCCCGGCCACCGCCGCGTCACGGACCGAACCAGCGCTCCTCGACCACGCCGCGCGGCGAGGCGGCCGTCGAGCCCAGGACCAGTTCGGTGGCCAGCGTGACCGACCGGGGCCGGGTCCGCTCGGCCGAGTCCAGCAGCAGCTTGCCCGCCGCCCGGCCCTTCTCCAGCACCGGCTGGCGGACCGTGGTCAGGCCCGCCTGCTCGGCCTCCCGGATGCCGTCGAACCCGGTGACGGTGAGGTCGTGCGGCACGTTCAGGCCGCGTTTGCGGGCCTCGCCGAGCGCGCCCAGCGCGAGGATGTCCGACGTGCAGATCAACGCCGTGATCCGCGGGTCGCGGTCGAGCACCTGGGCCGCGGCCGACGCGCCGGAGGCGATGGCGTGGTCGAACCGCTCCACCACCGGGACGCCCGCCCAGTCCACGCCGACCTCGGTGAACGCCTCGGCCAGCCCGGCGATCCGGGCCCGCTGCACGTGGAAGTGCGCCGAGCGCTGCCGCTCCAGCGACACGTAGCCGTCGTTGCGGTCGCGGGCCAGCCTCATGCACACCACGCCGATCCGCCGGTGCCCCAGCGAGATCAGGTGCTTGGCGAGCGAGTTCATCGCGGCCCGGTCGTCGATTCCCACCCGATCGACGTTGCCCAGGTCCGGCTGGTCGCACACCACGGTCGGCACCGGCCGTTCGAGCACGGCGGCCAGGTGCGGGTCGTCGTCGGGCACCGAGTACACCACGAACCCGTCGACGCCGGCGCGGTGCACCGCGGCCACGTCCTCGCGCTCGGGGTTCGCCGGCACCAGCAGCAGACCGGTCCCGGCGTCCTCGCACGCCAGGGCCAGCCCTTCCAGGAACCCGATCGCGGCCGGGTCGCGGAACGCGTAGGACAGGTTCTCGGTGAGCAACAGCCCCACCGCTCCCGCCTTCCGCGTCCGCAGCGACCTGGCCACCGGGTCGGGGCCCGGATATCCGAGTCGTCTCGCTGTCTCCAACACCCGGCGTCGCAGCTCCGGCGAGAGCTGGTCGGGACGGTTGTACGCGTTGGACACCGTTGTCCGGGAAACACCCAGCTCCGCCGCCAGTGAAGCCAGCGTCGCGGGGCGTCGCACATGCATCGACCGCGCCATGAAGTGACCGTAACGGTTCAGAACCAATTACAGAAGCAGGGGTGACCCGCATCCCTGCGATTGGTCATCACCGCAGGTAGGACTGGGTTAGCTGTCTGGAACATGGTCCAGACCAATTAGGCGGGTGGTGGCGGCGCGCTGGACTCCCGGACGACCAGCTTCGGGCGGAACACGCGGGTGTAGTTGCCGACCGGCCGACGCCGCCGATCGGGGTCCAGCCGGTGCACCAACTCGTCCACCGCGGCCGCCGCCATCTCCTCTATCGGCTGGGCCAACGTGGTCAACGACGGCGAGCAGTAGGACGCCAGCGGGATGTCGTCGAACCCCACCACGGACAGGTCGCGCGGCACGTCCAGCCCGCGCTTGTGGGCCTCCCGCAGCACGCCGATCGCCATGTGGTCCGACGAGCAGAACACCGCCGTGGGCCGGACGGTGTCGAGCAGCAGGGCGATCGCCTCGGCGCCGCCCTCCGGCCCGAACTGGGCGTGCGCCACGTACTCCGAGCCCGCCGGCAGCCCGTCCTCCTCCATCGCCGCCGACCAGCCCGCGCGCTTGAGCCGGGACGGCAGCGACCGCGCCGGACCCGACACGAACCCGATCCGCCGGTGGCCCAGCTCCACCAGGTACCGCGTCGCCGCGTACCCGGCGTGCTGCTCGTCCACCGTCACGTCCGGCACGTCCAGCGACGGCGTCGCGCCGTTGAGGAACACCATGTGCACGCCGTCGGCGAGCAGCTTCGCGTAGTAGCTCGGGCGCGGGGCCTGGCCCAGCGGGACCTCGACGTTGGTGATCTCCGGCGACACGAACACCATGCCCTCGACGCCGCGGGCGAGCAGCATCCGGACGTACTCCTCCTCGCCCATCGCGCCCGAGCCGGTGGCCCGGGTGTTGCACAGCAGCGAGGAGTAGCCCAGCCGCGCGGCGCGCACCTCCAGCGCCTCGGCGAAGGCCGGGAACACCGGGTTGGACAGCTCCGGCACCAGCAGCCCGATCACGCCCGTCCGCTGCAGCGCGCCCAGACCCCTTGGCGTGTAGGGCATTTCCGCGAGGACCGCGAGCACGCGCTGGCGCGTCTCCTCGTTGACCCCCGCCCGGCGGTTGAGCACCCGGCTGACCGTGGAGATGCTCACCCCGGCTGCCCTGGCGATCTCGGACAGACCGGACACCCTGCCTCCTAGCTCGTCGTGGGTGGCGTGCAGCCTGCCGCGAGCGGCAAAGTTTTGCAACGCCTACCCGCGTTTCGCTCGGACGGCCGCCGCCGTTACGGCCCGGTTTCGCCGGGGGTCTTGACCCGGCGCTGGTGGAGGGTATGAAATTCACGTCAAGAATTTCGCAAGTTCTTGCAGTGGTGGCCTCACCGCGATGAGGCCGGCAGGAGGGACGACAGCAACGATGCGACGGACCACCTTCACGACCGCCGTGGCGTTAGGCATCGCCGGCACCCTCGTCCTCACCGCGTGCGGTGGCGGCGGTGCGGCGGGCGACAGCGGCGAGGTCACCTTCTGGGACACCAGCGGGCCCAACGAGGCCCCGGTGTTCGGCAAGATCGCCCAGGAGTGCGCCACCCGGGGCGGGTACAAGGTCAACACCGAGACGGTCGCCTTCGACCTGGCGCTCAACAACTACAAGACCGCCGCGCAGGGCGGCCAGGGCCCCGACGTGTTCCGGGCCGAAGTCGCGTGGGTGCCGCAGTTGGCCAAGCTCGGCTACCTGGTGGACCTGAGCGACACCGAGGTCGGCAAGGACACCGCCGACTTCCTGGCCACGCCGCTCGGCTCGACCAAGTACGAGGGCCGGACCTACGGCGTGCCGCAGGTGACGGACTCGCTGGCGCTGTTCTACAACAAGAAGCTGCTCGCGGCCGCGGGCGTCGAGCCGCCGAAGACGTGGGACGAGGTCAAGGCCGCCGCGGCGAAGCTCGGCGGCGAGAAGACCATCTTCATCAACAACGACGCGTACTACGCCCTGCCGTTCATCTACGGCGCCGGCGGCGACCTGGTGGACGCGTCGGCGAAGAAGATCGTGGTCAACTCGGCGGAGAACGTGAAGGCGCTGCGGACCGCCAAGGGCCTGCTCGACGCCAAGGCCGCGACGACCGCGCTGGACCCGGCCAACTCGTACAACAACATGCAGGCCGCGTTCTCCTCCGGCGAGGTCGCGATGGTGGTCAACGGGCCGTGGTCGGTGGCCGACTACCTCAAGGGCACGGCGTTCACCGACAAGGCCGACCTGGGCATCGCGCCGGTGCCCGGCGAGACCGCCGGCAAGGGCTCCGCGCCGGTCGGCGGCCACGACTACGTGATCCGGCAGGGCACCAGGGCCAAGGACACGGCGGCCAAGCTGGTCGCCTGCCTGAGCGGGGTCGACTCGCAGGTGCGGATCGCCAAGGAGCTGGGGCTGCTGCCGACCCGGAAATCGGCCTACGACAACCCGGACGTGAAGGCGAACCCGGTGGTCTCGGCGTTCCAGCCGGTGGCCGCGGCCGCCCACGCCCGACCGTGGATCCCGGAGGGCGGCCAGCTCTTCGACCCGTTGAAGATCGCGTACGCCGACGTGCTGGCGGGCAAGAAGGACGCGAAGACGGCGCTGGACGAGGTCGCCAAGGCGTACCAGGACCAGGTAGTGCCGGAGTACAGCATCGGCTGACGCGCTCCCGCACTGCGCGTCGTCCGCACGACGCGCAGTGCACCGGTCTGCCGCCGGCGCACGCCTCGCCCCGCGCTTGTCGGCGTTCCGGCCCGGCGTTGCGCCCCGTGTTGTGGCGGTGTGGCCGGTGACGGGCTGATGCGCGGGGCTCTCCGCACAAACGGCGCACTCCGCTCGCGCCGCTCCGATCCCAGCAAGGAGGCGACCGTGCGCAGGTTCCTCGAACGGCACTGGTACGCGTACGCGATGGTGCTGCCGGTGGTGGTGGTCATCGCGGTGCTGGTGCTGTTCCCGCTCGCCCAAGGCGTGTTCTTCACCTTTACCAACATCAACGAGGGCACCATCGCCAACCCGGTGCTCGACCGGCCCGCCACGTACAGCGGCGTCGGACTGGCGAACTACCTCAACGTGCTCTCCGGCGACCCGAGCTTCGGCTCGTTCTGGTCCACCTTGGTGCGCACGCTCGTCTGGACGTTCGGCTGCGTGTTCCTCCACTACGTGATCGGGCTCGGGCTGGCGCTGCTGCTCAACCGCCAGGTGAAGGGCCGCACGGCCTACCGGGTGCTGCTGGTCCTGCCGTGGGCGGTGCCCGCGTTCATCAGCGCGTTCGCGTGGAAGTACATGTTCAACGCGCAGTACGGGATCATCAACCAGGTCCTGCGCGCGCTCGGCCTGCCCGACCCGATCTGGCTCGGCCAGTCCGACTGGGCGCTGGTGGCCGTCATCGTCGTCAACGTGTGGCTGGGCGTCCCGTTCATGATGGTGGCGCTGCTGGGCGGCCTCCAGTCGATCTCCGGCGACCTCTACGAGGCGGCCGAGGTGGACGGCGCGTCGGCGTGGCAGCGGTTCCGCGACGTCACGCTGCCGGGGCTGCGGTCGGTGTCCGGCACGGTGGTGCTGCTCGGGATCATCTGGACGTTCAACATGTTCGCGGTCATCTACCTGATCACCGGCCCGAACCCGAACACGCGGATCCTGGTGACCTACGCGTTCGAGCGGTTCTTCTCCGGCGCGTCGCGCGACTACGCGGTGGCGTCGACGTACGGCGTGCTGATCCTGTCCGTCCTGCTCGTGTTCGCGGGCGTCTACCGGCGCGCACTGCGCAGGCAAGGCGAGGTGTGGTGATGACGGTCGAGGCCGCTTCCCTCAAGTCAGTCGGGAAGACCGTTGCGCCACAACGCACTCCCAAGCGCGGCGACCGGTCCCGGTTGGCGAGCGTCGGGCTGCACGCGGCGCTGGTGGCCGCGTCCTTGATCGCGGTGTTCCCGGTGTTCTGGGTCCTCGTCACGTCGTTCAAGCCCGACGCGCGCGCGGTGGAGACGACGCCGAAGCTGTTCAACGAGTCCGGCGTGGACAACTACGCGCGCATCCTGGCCGGGGAGAAGGGCAACTTCCTGGCGTGGTTCGGCAACTCGATCACCATTGCCCTGATGACCACGGTGATCTCGGTCTTCCTGTCCGCGACCACGGGCTACGCCGCGTCCCGGTTCCGCTTCCCGGGCAAGCGGTCGCTGATGCTGTCGTTCCTGGTGGTGCAGATGTTCCCGTTCGCGGTGCTGATCGTGCCGCTGTACAACATCCTGCTCACGCTCGGGGTGCAGGGGACCGGCTTCGGGCTGGTGCTCGTGTACTGCACGACCGCCGTGCCGTTCTGCACGTACATGCTGAAGGGCTACTTCGACACCATCCCGACCGACATCGACGAGGCCGGGCGGGTCGACGGGCTCTCGCCGTTCGGCGTGTTCTGGCGGCTGGTGCTCCCGCTGGCGCGACCGGGCCTGGCGGTGACGGCGTTCTACGCGTTCCTGACGGCGTGGGGCGAGGTCGCGTTCGCGTCGGCGTTCCTCTCGGCGGCGGACGGGTCCAAGACGCTGGCGGTGGGCTTGCAGGTGTTCGTCCAGCAGAACCGGACCGAGTGGGGACACCTGGCGGCGGCGTCGATCCTGGTGGCGATCCCGGCGATCGTGGTGTTCTACCTGGTGCAGAGGTTCCTGGTGACCGGCCTCTCGTCGGGAGCGGTGAAGGGCTGAAACGGCGGGCACGGTGACCGGAGGGCTTGTGCGGCGAAGCCGCGCGACGGCGGCAGCGCCGTCGGCCCTTCGGGCGGAGCCCGGGTCTTTGGGCGGAGCCCGGTTCTTTGGCTCTTGCGGCTCTTGTACCGGCGGTCGTACTTCGGGTTGCGGGGAGGTGGCAAGAGCGCAAGAGACCAAGGGCGCAAAGACCAGGAGCGCAAAGACCAAGAGTGCAAAGCCGCCAAAGCCAAGGGCACGCCTCCGGCGCCGGCCTCCGGCCGAAGAGCCGCCTTCGGCGCCCGCCTCCGGCGGAAGACCCCGCCACCCGCCGGTCCGCACCGGCACCGGTGCCACCGACGACCCGAAGTGGCCGACCGGTGTGGCCCGACCGGCAGAGCCCCCGAGCCCGAAGCCCCCGATCGGTGAACCTCGGCCGGCGGCTCGGCGGGCCCGGCGGGCGTGGGGGTGTCCTGTGCCGGTGGGGTGGCTGGTGGGTGGCGAGGTGGTTGCGGGTGGGGGAAAAGTAGACCAATGCACCTGTTCCCGTAAGCGCTTGCAATGCCTAGCGTTGCGGCAAAGCTCGGTGGTGAAAGGTGCGTTCCCATGGCAGAGGTCGCCTACGTCCAAGCGTCGCGGATCTTCTCCGGCAACCCGCCGGTCCGTGCCGTCGACGAGTTGTCGCTCGACGTCGCCGACGGCGAGTTCCTGGTGCTGGTCGGGCCGTCCGGCTCGGGGAAGTCGACCGCGCTGCGGATGCTCGCGGGGCTGGAGGACGTGGACGAGGGCGCCATCCGGATCGGCGGCAAGGACGTCACCAACGTGCCGCCGAAGGGGCGGGACATCGCGATGGTGTTCCAGTCCTACGCGCTCTACCCGCACATGACCGTCGCCGAGAACATGGGCTTCGCGCTCAAGCTGCGCGGCGTGGGCAAGGCCCAGATCAAGGAGAAGGTCGGTGAGGCGGCCAAGATGCTCGACCTCACCAAGTACCTCGACCGCAAGCCCAAGGCGCTGTCCGGCGGGCAGCGGCAGCGGGTGGCCATGGGGCGGGCCATCGTGCGCGAGCCCTCCGTCTTCCTGATGGACGAGCCGCTGTCCAACCTGGACGCGAAGCTGCGCGTGGAGACCCGCGCCAACATCGCCGCCCTCCAGCAGCGGCTGGGCACGACCACCATCTACGTCACGCACGACCAGGTCGAGGCCATGACCATGGGCCACCGGGTGGCCGTGCTCAAGGACGGCCTGCTCCAGCAGTGCGACACCCCGCGCGCGCTCTACGACAAGCCGGGCAACGCGTTCGTGGCCGGGTTCATGGGTTCGCCCGCGATGAACCTCAAGACCGTCCCGCTGACCTCCGAGGGCGTGAAGCTCGACGGGATCGTGGTGCCGCTGGAGCGCCGCGCGCTCGACGCGGCCGGCGCGGAGGGCCTGAACGAGGTCACGTTCGGCATCCGGCCGGAGGCGTTGGCGCTGGTCAGCTCGCAGGGCGTGGGCATGGAGATGGTCGTCGAGCTGGTCGAGGAGCTGGGCGCGGACGCGCTGGTGCACGGCGCGGTGCGGATCGGGAACGCCTCGCAGCGGTTCGTGGTGCGGGTCGACGGGCGCACGCCGCCGTCGCTGGGCCAGACCGTGAAGGTCACCGTGCGGGACGCCGGCGAGATCCACCTGTTCCACCCGCAGACCGGCGCGCGCCTCACCAACTGAGACCGGTCGACCACGGAGCGAGGGCCACCTGCCGCGGCGGGTGGCCCTCGGCGGCGTTCTCGGCCACAAAATCACCCGGTCGGTGGACGTCCGAGTGGCGGAGCGTTCTAAACTGAACTCGACAACGGTTTCCATTACCCATGAATCAGCCTGTCGAGGAGTCAGCTCATGACCGTCCGTAACGCGATGCTCGGCGCGGTGGCCGCCGTGACGGCCGTCGCCCTCGCCGCCTGCGGCGGCTCGCCTGCCTCCCCGACCGCCGACGGCAAGATCAAGGTCGTCGCCTCGACCAACGTCTGGGGCAGCGTGGTCAAGGCCGTGGGCGGCGACGCGGTCGAGGTCAGCGCGATCATCAACGACCCGTCCGGCGATCCGCACTCGTACAACAGCAAGCCGTCCGACGTGGCCGCGGTGAAGGACGCGCAGCTGGTCATCTTCAACGGCGGCGGCTACGACGACTTCTTCGCCACGCTGCTCACCACCGACACCGAGAAGGCCAAGAAGATCGAGACCTTCCCGCTGTCGGGCAAGATCGACTCGCACTCGCACGAGGAGCCGCCGGCGAGCGAGGAGCCGCACGACCACGAGGTCAACGAGCACGTCTGGTACGACCTGGACACCGTCCGCAAGGTCGCCGACCAGGCCGCCGCCGACCTGTCCGAGATCGCGCCGGACAAGAAGGCCGCCTTCACCGACAACGCCGCCGAGTTCGGCCGCAAGGTCGAGGAGCTCCACCAGAAGCTCGACGGCGTCGGCAAGGGCAAGAAGGTGCTGCAGACCGAACCGGTCGCGCACTACCTGCTGGAGGCCGCCGGCGTCGAGGACGTCACCCCGGAGACGTTCAGCAAGGCCGTCGAGGGCGAGACCGACATCCCGGCCGCCGCCCTCGCCGATGTCACCCGACTGGTGGACGAGAAGCAGGTCGCGGCGGTCGTGGACAACGTGCAGACCGAGAACACGGCGGTCAAGCAGGTGGTCGAGAAGGCCGGCAGGGCGGGCGTCCCGGTCGTGGCCGTCACCGAGACGCTGCCCGAGGGCGTCACGGGTTACCTTGACTGGATGACGAAGCAGGTGGACGCGTTGGCGCAGGCGCTCCGCGGATGACCGCACAGGTGAGCGACAAGTCCGTGCGGGGCGCGGTGGCCCTGCGCGGGGCGCGACTGTCCTACGGGGACCGGGTGCTGTGGGACGGGCTGGACCTCGACGTGGCCCCCGGCGAGTTCGTCGCCGTGCTGGGGCCCAACGGGTCGGGCAAGACGAGCCTGATGCGCGTGCTGCTGGGCCTGCAACCGCTGTCCGCGGGCACGGTGGAGGTGGCCGGCGGCAACCGGCGCATCGGCTACGTCCCGCAGCAGCGCGCGCTGGACACGTCGCTCACCCTGCGCGGCCGGGACCTGGTCGGCTTCGGCCTCGACGGCCACGACTGGGGCATCGGCTGGCGCAACCGGAAACGACGACGCGCCGAAGTGGACAGCGCGCTGGCCGCGGTCGGCGCGACCCGCTACGCCGACGAGCCGGTCGGCCTGCTCTCCGGCGGCGAGCAGCAGCGGCTGCGGGTGGCGCAGGCGCTGGTCGGCGACCCCCGGGTGCTGCTGTGCGACGAACCCCTGCTCTCGCTCGACCTCGCGCACCAGCGGGTGGTCAGCGACCTGATCGACCGGCGGCGGCGGGCGGCGGACACCGCCGTGCTGTTCGTCACCCACGAGATCAACCCGGTCCTGCCGCTGGTCGACCGGGTGCTGTACCTGGTGGACGGCCGGTTCCGGATCGGCGCGCCGGCCGACGTGATGACGTCGGCCACGCTGTCGGAGCTGTACCGCACGAACGTCGAGGTGGTCCGCGTGCGCGACCAGATCCACGTGGTCGGCGCACAGCACGTGTGCGAGGACGAGCCGCACCACGTGGCGGATGAGGACTGATGGAGAACTTCTTCAACCTCCCGTTGACCTTCGAGCTGCTCGGCTACGGCTTCGTGCAGCAGATGCTGGTCGCGGGGGCCGTGCTGGGCGTGGTGGCGGGGCTGCTCGGGCCGCTGGTGGTGACCCGCAAGATGGCGTTCGCCGTGCACGGCACGTCGGAACTCGCCTTCACCGGCGGCGCGGCGGCGCTGCTGGTCGGTGTCGGGGTCGGCTACGGCGCGCTGGCCGGCTCGGTGGTCGCGGCGCTGCTGCTGGGGCTGCTGTCCCGGCGCGACTCCGACCGGGACTCGGTGATCGGCGCGATCCTGGCGTTCGGGCTGGGCCTGGGCGTGCTGTTCCTGTTCATGTACAAGGGCCGGTCGGCCAACAAGTTCGGCTTGCTCACCGGGCAGATCGTGAGCGTGGGCTCGACCGACCTGTGGCTGCTGATCGGCGCGTCGGTCGCGGTGCTGGCGGTGCTGGCGTTCATCTACCGGCCGCTGCACTTCGCGTCGGTGGACGCGGGCGTGGCGACGGCGCGGGGCGTCCCGGTGCGCACGCTGGCCGTCGTCTTCGCGGTGCTGGTGGGCATCGCCACGGCGTTGAGCGTGCAGATCGTCGGCGCGCTCCTGGTGCTGTCGTTGATGATCACGCCCGCCGCCGCGGCGGGCCGGGTCACCGCGTCGCCGGTGAAGGCGACCGTGCTGGCCGTGGTGTTCGCGGAGATCGCCGTGCTGCTGGGGATCCTGCTGTCGCTCGCGCCCGGCGTGCCGGTGAGCGCGTTCGTCACGGCGGTGTCCTTCCTGATATACCTCGTATGCCGAGCTTTCGGCGGCTCGCGGAGCCGCGTGGACGCCTGACCACGGCTGTCCACTGGGTGGGACAGCGACCCGGTGGCGGAACGGGTCGGGCCCGCGCGGGCACCCGCAGGTCAGCGCCCGCACCCCCGCTGACCTGGGTGGCGTAACCGTCGCGCAACGGTCCGTTCGTCGTCGGTGACCCAGACTGCTCGCCATGGACGTGGGCAGCAGGGAGCAGGGCGCGCCGGACCGGCGGTGTCGCGCCGACCGGGCGCGGCAGGCCGCCGACGTGATCCGCCGGCAGGTCGTGGGCCGCGCCTTCCCGGACGGCGTGCTGCCCGACGAACTCGTGCTCGCCGCCGAGTTCGGGGTGTCCCGCAACGCCCTGCGCGAGGCCCTCGACCTGCTCCGCGAAGAGGGCCTGATCGACCGCGTCCCCGGCGTGGGCACCGTCGTGGTGGGCGAGAAGTACCCGCACGGCCTGGACCGGCTGATGGGGCTCGCCGAGGTGCTGCACGAGCACGGCGAGGTCACCAACGACATCCGCGCCGCCGGCCCGATCCGGCCGCCTTCCTCGGTGGCGCGACGCCTTCGGCTCGCCGACGGCGAGCACGTCGTCTACGTCGAGCGGTTGCGCCGGCTCAACGGCCTGCCGCTCTCGCTGGACCTGACCTACCTGGCGATGGACGTCGGCCTGCCGCTGCTGGACGAGGACCTCCGCCACCGGGACATCTTCTCGCTGATCGAGCAGACCTCCGGCCGGCGGCTCGGCACCGCCGCGGTGACGCTGGAGGCCGTCAACGCCGACCTGCACGCCTCCACCGTGCTGGAAGTGCCGCGCGGCGCGGCACTGCTCGTGGTGGAACGCCTGAGCCACTTCGCCGACGGGCGTCCCGTCGACCTCGAGTTCATCCGCCTGCGCGGCGACCGGCTCACGATGAGCACCGTGCTGAACCGCGTCGGCTCCGTCGCCGCAGGCTCGGGCGCCTGAAGTCGGCGCCTTCCCTCGCGGATCCGCGAACGTCGGCGGATCCACCCAGTCCAGGCACCGACGCGCCCTCGCGCGTCGAGAGAGGAGCTACGAGCAATGGCTCTGGTGAACAACCGCGTCGACGTGCCCGTGACCATTGATGAATCCCGGTGCATCGACGGCTGCCGGCTGTGCGTGGACATGTGCCCGCTGGACTCGCTGGCCATCCACCCGGACACCAACAAGGCGTACATGCACGTGGACGAGTGCTGGTACTGCGGTCCGTGCGCCGCGCGCTGCCCGACCGGCGCGGTCGAGATCAACATGCCCTACCTGCTGCGGTGAGGGGGACGGCGATGCGCAGGCTGCTGACCGCCGCACTGGTGGCCGGGTCGCTGACCGCGTGCGGCACGGGCTCCGCCGCGGGCGACGCCGTGCCGGTCGTGATCGGGTACCAGTCCAAGACCATCAACACGGTGACCGCCGGAACCCTGTTGCGCGAGAGGGGTTTCTTCGAGCAGCGGTTGCGGGAGCTGGGCCGGCGCACCGGCAAGCGGTACGAGGTGACCTGGCAGGACTACGACACCGGCGCGCCGATCACCGCCCAGATGATCGCCGGCAAGGTCGACATCGGCTCGATGGGCGACTTCCCGTTGCTGATCAACGGCTCGCGCACGCAGGGGCAGGGCGACGAGGGCACCCGGATGGTCTCGGTCACCGGCTACAACGCGCGCGGCGCGCTGAACATGGTCGTGGTGCGGCCCGATTCGACCGCGCGGACGCTCGCCGACCTCAAGGGGCAGCGGGTGTCGGCCAGCGTCGGGTCGGCCGGGCACGGCACGCTGGTCCGCGCGCTGGGCGGCGTCGAGGTGACGGTGGAGAACCAGCAGCCCTCCGTGGGCGCGTCGGCGTTGCAGGGCGGCGGGGTGGCGGCGTTGTCGCAGTTCGTCGCCTGGCCCGGCCAGCTCGTGTTCGACAAGCAGGCCAAGCTGCTCTACGACGGCGCGGCGCTGGACTTCCCGACGTTGCACGGGGTCGTGGTGCGCAAGCCGTTCGCCACCGCCCGGCCCGACGTGCTGGCGGAGTTCCTGCGCGCTCAGCTCGACGCCACCCGGTACCTGCACGCGAACCCGTTGGCGGCGGCCGAATCCGTGGCGGCGGCGACCGGCCTGCGGCCCGAGGTGGTCTACCTCTACAACGGCCCCAACGGCATCGCCACCTTCGACCTGTCGCTGAAGTCCGTGCTGCGCAGGGCGTTGAAGGACGACGTCCCGTTCCTGAAGTCCATCGGCAACATCGAGGAGCTCGACGTCGACCGCTTCGTGGACGACGGCCCGCTGCGCGCCACGGGTTTCGAGACCACCGAGGAGCTGACCAACCCGGCGCGGATCACCGGCACCGACAGCGCGTGCGGCGTCGAGGTGTCCGACTCGGCCGCGGCCGGCGAGGTGTGGTTCGAGGGCGAGACCGCGACCCGGCCCGCGGCCACCCCGGACTGCCTGCTCAAGCAGGTCAAGCAGGCCGGGAAGAAGGTCCGCGCGGCCTACGTGCCGGACGCCGCGACCGGCACCCGGTGGTTCGCCGAGCACGCCCACTGGGTGCGCGTGAACGGCGGGCTGCTGCCGTTCACGACCGAGGCCGCGGCGGCGGCCCGGGGCGCGGTGCTGACCTACGAGCAAGCCCTGGCGGGCGCGTGATGCGCGGCCGGTGGGCGCTCCGGGCGGCGTCGCTCGCGACCGGGTTGCTGCTGTGGCAGCTGTTGACGGCGACCGGCGCGCGGATCTGGCTGCGCTTCGACCAGCTGCCGACCGTGGTCGAGGTGGCCGGGCGGTTCGCCGAGCAGGTCCGGGTGCCGGAGTACTACCAGGACCTGGCGAGCAGCCTGGCCCGGATCGGCACCGGGTTCCTGCTGGCGGCGGTGGTCGGCACCGCCCTCGGTGTCGCGGTGGCCCGGTCCCGGCTGCTCGGCGACCTGGTCGGGCCGCTGCTGGAGGTGGCCCGGCCGATCCCGGCGATCGCGCTGGTGCCCATCGCCATCCTGCTGTTCCCGACCGACGAGCAGGGGATCGTGTTCATCACGTTCGTGGCCGCGTTCTTCCCGATCCTGGTCAGCACCCGGCACGCGGTGCGCGCGCTGCCGACCATCTGGGAGGACGCCGTGCGCACGATGGGCGGCGGTCGGTGGCAGGTGCTGGCGAAGGTGGTGCTGCCGGGCACGCTGCCCGGCGTGTTCGGCGGCCTGTCGGTGGGCATGGGCGTGTCGTGGATCTGCGTGATCTCCGCCGAGATGATCTCCGGCCGGTTCGGCGTCGGCTACCGCACCTGGCAGGCCTACACGGTGGTGGACTACCCCGGCGTGATCGTCGGCATGGTCACCATCGGCCTGCTCGGCTGGCTCACGTCGAGCGCGGTCGAGGTGCTCGGCCGCCGGGCGACCCGCTGGCTGCCCCGGGAGGCGCGGGCATGAGCGTGCGGATCGAGGGCCTGACCGCCGGGTACGGGCGCGCACCCGTGCTGCGCGGGCTGGACCTGGACATCGCCGACGGCGAGATCGTCGTGGTGACCGGGCCGTCCGGGTGCGGCAAGTCGACGCTGCTGCGCGCGGTCGCCGGGCTGCTGCCGATCACGGCCGGCCGGGTGCTGGTCGACGGCGTCGAGGTGCGCGGCACGTCGCGGGAGCGGGCGCTGGTGTTCCAGGACGACGGCCTGCTGCCGTGGCGCACGGCGTTGCGCAACGTCGAGCTGCCCCTTGCGCTGCAAGGGGTGGCGAAGGCCGAACGGCGGGAGCGGGCGCGCGGCTGGCTGGCCCGGGTCGGGCTGGCCGGGTTCGGCCGCTACCTGCCGCGCGAGCTGTCCGGCGGGATGCGGCAGCGGGTGCAGTTGGCGCGGACCCTGGCGCAGGCGCCGGGGCTGGTGTTGATGGACGAGCCGTTCGGCGCGCTGGACGCGCAGACCCGGGCGGCGATGCAGGAACTGGTGGTCGAGGTGCTGCGGGAAACCGGGACGACGACGATCTTCGTGACCCACGACGTGGACGAGGCGGTGCGGCTGGGCGACCGGGTGGTGGTGCTCGGCGCGGGCGAGGTGGCCGTGCGGCGCGAGGCGATCCTGGCGGTGCTGGGCTGATGACCGCGCCGATGGAGGTGCCCGACGTCGCCCGCCGGGTCGAGCTGACCTGCGACGTGCTGGTGGTCGGCGGTGGCACGGCCGGGTCGATGGCCGCGATCACCGCCGCCGAGCACGGGAAGTCCGTGCTGCTGCTGGAGAAGGCCCACGTGCGGCACTCCGGGGCGCTGGCGATGGGCATGGACGGCGTCAACAACGCCGTCATCCCGGGCAAGGCGTCGCCGGAGGACTACGTCGCCGAGATCACCCGGGCCAACGACGGGATCGTCGACCAGCGCACCGTGATGCAGACCGCGACGCGCGGATTCGCGATGGTGCAACGACTTGAGCGCTACGGCGTGAAGTTCGAGAAGGACGCCGCGGGGGAGTACCACGTCCGCCAGGTGCACCGGTCCGGCTCGTACGTGCTGCCCATGCCGGAGGGCAAGGACGTCAAGAAGGTGCTGTACCGGGTGATGCGCGAGCGGTCGATGCGCGAGCGGATCCGGATCGAGAACCGGGTGATGCCGGTGCGCGTGCTGACCTCCGCCGGCCGGGCGGTCGGCGCGGTCGGCTTCAACACCCGGACCGGCGAGTTCGTCACGGTCTCGGCGGGCGCGGTGGTGCTGGCCACCGGCGCGTGCGGCCGGCTCGGCCTGCCCGCCAGCGGGTACCTCTACGGCACCTACGAGAACCCGACCAACGCCGGCGACGGCTACTCCATGGCCTACCACGCCGGCGCGGAGCTGTCGGGCATCGAGTGCTTCCAGGTCAACCCGCTCATCAAGGACTACAACGGGCCGGCGTGCGCGTACGTGGGCAACCCGTTCGGCGCCTACCAGGTCAACGCGCTCGGCGAGCGGTTCGTGGACTGCGACTACTGGTCCGGGCAGATGATGGCCGAGGTGGCGGCGGAGATCGCCTCCGACCGGGGCCCGGTGTACCTGCGCACGACGCACCTGCCCGAGGAATCCGTCGCGGCGCTGGAGAACATCCTGCACACCACGGAACGGCCGACGCGCGGGACGTTCCACAGTGGACGCGGGCACGACTACCGCACGCACGACGTGGAGATGCACATCTCCGAGATCGGCCTGTGCGGCGGGCACTCCGCGTCCGGCGTGTGGGTGGACGAGCACGGGCGCACCACCGTCCCCGGCCTCTACGCGGCGGGCGACCTGGCGTGCGTGCCGCACAACTACATGCTCGGCGCGTTCGTCTTCGGCGACCTCGCGGGCGCGGACGCGGCGCGGTCCGCCGTGCCGCCGGGAGAGCTGCCCGAGGACCAGATCACCGACGCGCACGAGCTGGTCTACCGGCCGTTGCGCAACCCGGACGGCCCGCCCCAGCCGCAGGTCGAGTACAAGCTGCGGCGGTTCGTGAACGACTACGTGGCACCGCCGAAGACCGGCACGAAGCTCGAACTCGCGCTGGAGACGTTCGTGCGGATGACCGCGGAGATCGAGGGCATGGGCGCGCGCACCCCGCACGAGCTGATGCGGTGCGCCGAGGTGACGTTCATCCGGGACTGCGCCGAACTGGCCGCGCACGCCTCGCTGACCCGCGCGGAGAGCCGCTGGGGCCTCTACCACGACCGGGTCGACCTGCCCGAGCGCGACGACCAGGACTGGTTCCGCCACCTCAACCTGCGCAAGAACGCGGCCGGCGGGACGGAGTTCGTCACCCGGCCGGTGGCGCCCTACCTGGTACCGGTGGAGGGCTTCACGCCGCCGCCGGGCGAGGTGACCGTCCTGGCGGGCCGTGAGGTGGCCGTGGCGGCCCTCGCGGAGCCGGCGGCCGACAAGGCCGCGGGCGCGGGCTCCGAGCGCCTGCTGGAGCTGCTGGCGCTCACCGACGAGCAGCCGGACCTGGCGACGGTCGGCCCGTACCTGGCCGACCCGGACCCGGCCGTGCGGCGGTCGGCGGTCGCGCTGCTCACCGAGGCGGTGCCCGCCGGGTTCGAGTTCGCCCTCGTGCGCGCGATGGCCGACGAGGACGCCGACGTGCGGGAGGCGGCCGGGGCGGGCCTGCGCGAGCTCGTGGAGGTCGTTCCGGCCACCGAGGAGCTCGGGGAGGCGCTGCGGCTCTCCCCGTCGCGCGCGGTCGCCCTGGAGGTCCTCTGGGCGCTGAAGCTCGGCACGGTCGACACCTACGCCGAAGCGCTGGACGACCCGTCGGCCGCGGTCCGTTCGAGTGGGGTCCGAGGACTCGTCGCGTTGCGCGCGGCCGACGAGCTGGCGCGGGCGGCCGACGACCCGGAACGGGAGCTGCGGGTCCTGGTGGCCAAGGGGCTGGGCGGGCTGCGCGCCCGCCCGGACGTGCTGGTCGCCCTCGCGCACGACCCCGACCTGCTGGTCCGTGCCGCGGCGCTGGAGGCGGGCGCCGGGTTCGGGGTGCTGCGGCCGGTCGCGCGACGGGCGCTGGACGACCCGGCGTGGCAGGTCCGGGTGGGCGCGGTGTGGGCCGTGGAGGAGCCCGCGGCGGTGGTGGCGCGCCTGGCGGACGTGAACCTCGACGTTAGGAAAGCCGTGGTCCGGGTACTCGTGCGGTGGGCTGACCGGCCTGAAGTCGAGGTTGCGCTGGAACGGGCACTCGGTGACTCGGACGCGGACGTGCGCGCCTACGCGCGTCAGGCCCTCCGTTCGGTCGGAGGGCGCTAGTCGCGCGCCGGGTTCAGGCGGAGCGGGTGATCTCGGGCTCGTCCACGCGCGGCACGGGCAGCCGGTGGGCGTGGATGTCGATGCCCGCCACGCGGACCTGGTTGCGGCCGTTCTCCTTGGCCGTGTAGAGCGCCGCGTCGGCGCTGTGCTGCGCGGCCAGCAGGCTCTCGCCGTTGTCCGGGACCACGGCCACGCCGACGGACGCGGAGATCGCCCGCACCTCCGGGCCGTCCTCGGTCAGCGGCAGGTTGCGCCCGCGCAGGGTGACGGTGTTGCGGTGCTTGTCGGTGGTCACCACGGACATCTCGCCGATCGCCTCGCGCACCCGCTCGGCGATCGCGGTGCCCTGGGCCAGGCCGGTGTCGGCCAGCACGACCACGAACTCCTCGCCGCCGTCGCGGCCGGCCACGTCGCCCGGCCGGAGCTTCTCCCGCAGGATGCGGCCCACCTCGGCCAGCACCGCGTTGCCCGCCGGGTGGCCCCAGGTGTCGTTGATCCGCTTGAAGTGGTCGAGGTCGATCGCCAGCACGGTCACCGGCTGGCCGGCGTGCTTGCACCGGTCGGTCAGCTTGCCCGCGTGCTCGCTCAGGCCGTTGGTGTTGAACAGGCCGGTGCGGTAGTCGGTGTGCGCGTCCTTGGTCAGCTGAAGGTGCGCCTTGTGCTGCTCGGCGACCAGCCGCTCCAGGTGGGCCTGCCGCTCCGACGCGCGGTGCAGCAGGGCGTTGACCAGGATCACCGGCAGGACCAGCAGCAGCGGCGCGACCCAGTGCGTGGCGACCAGCAGCCCGAGCATCGCGCCGACGCCCAGCGTGGTCATCTCCAGCATGTTGTCGTTGCGCGTGCCCAGCGAGTCGACGAACCGGGTCTGCGGGTTGACGATCTTCAGCGCCACCGTCATCAGCAGCACCTGGACGAACCAGTAGAGCGTGGCCACCAGGACGAGCACGCCCAGCAGGGCCAGGTCGGTCAGGACCCGGCCGGAGGCGTCCAGCGAGAATCCCGACAGGTGGACGGCCGCGTTCGCGAGCAGCGTGCTGCCCACGATGTGCGCGGAGGTGAACACGAACCGGTACGGCTGCCGCCGGGCGATCGGCCACAGCACGATCCGCAGCCACACGGCGACCAGCACGGCCATGCCGGGCGGCAGCACGATCGCGGCGGCGAAAGTCCAGACCGACGTGAGGTCGAAGTACGGACCTGCGGATTCGTCACGTCGGGATTCCTCGGCGCGGCGCACGATCGTCAAGTGGACCGTGATCGCCAACAGCAGGGCCGCGAACCGCAGCCAATCCGTGGTCGGTGCGGAACCGAGGGTAGTCAGCAGCCAAATGGCGGCAATTCCGACCGCCAGTTCGACGGAAAGGATGTAGCCGATCGCGGTGCGGCGCAGCGCCCAAAGGTCCCAGTTGCGACTCAGCCGCCACTTGGCTGTCGCGGACGGCCCGTGGTCAGGCAAACTGTTCTTCACCACGTCCCCCTACACTCATGCCGCCGCCGCGCGGCCACTCGCCGGCGCAGCGACGGCCTCACGGCCCCCCTCGGTACCCAAGTCGCGAGTAGAGGAGCGTCTGCCATGCGTAACCGCGAGTGGTGACCCCATCGCTCTCCTTGAGCCCGGTCCGGAATCTTCACCGTACGTGCGTGCGTTCTCGCTGAGTGCGCACGAACGCCTCGTCATGACAATCGCCATTGATGATGAGTACGTTTCATGTGGTCACCGTGTTCGGGTCGGTCCTGGCCCTTGCCCGGTTCCAGGCTACGGTCGCCTGCCCCGCGAGGAGCAGCCCGATGGCGCCCGCGCCCGCCAGGGTCGCGGTCACCGAGCCGATGGCGTGCGCGACGACGCCCGCCAGGGCCATCCCACCACCCTGGCTGGACCGCAGCGCCGTCCGCGCGATGCCGTAAGCGCGGCCGCGGTACTCGTCCGGCAGGATCCGCATCCACGCCGAGCGCGCGGGCGTGTGGTACGCCCCGGCCATGCCGGCGATCACCAGCAGGGCGATCGTCCAGGTCAGGTTGGGGTTCAGCGCGAACATGACCAGCGGGGCCAGCGACAGGATCGCCAGCGGCCCGATCAGCCGCTCGCGCTTCGCCGGGTCTCTGACCAGCCGGAACAGCACCGCCACCCCCAGCACGTTGGCCGCCGGCTCGATGGCCAGGATGAGCCCCACGGCCCACACCGCGTCCAGGTCGGCCGCCAGCGGCACGGCCAGACCCTCGGGCACCATCGCGATGCCTGCCAACATGCGCATACCCATTAGAGAGCGCAAACGCGGTTCAGTGACGAGTAGGGCGAAAGCTCCTTTGCGATCTTCGGCATCCCGATGTGCCGAGCCGAGCGGGTCGGCCGCCGGGCGGAACGTCACCGAGGTCTGCACCAGGATCGCGACCAGCACGAACGTCGCCGCGTCGATCGCCAGGGCCACCTGCGGGCTGGTCGCGGTGACCAGGAAGCCCGCCGCGGCCAGACCGGCCATCTGGGCCACGTCCACCGAGGTGCCGAACAGGGCCACGCCGTCGTCGTAGCGCTTCTCCGGCAGCACCGACGGCAGGCTCGCCTCCTGCGCCGCCAGGAAGGGGGAGGCGACCATCAGCACGGTGACCAGGAGGACTATCATGATCCACAACGGGACACCGGGCACCGCCATCAGACCGACCAGGGCGGCCTGGACCCAGGCGCAGCAGACCATCACCGTGCGTCGGGGGAACCGGTCCGCGAGCCAGCCCAGCAAGGGGCCGGACACCAGCGACGGGAGCAGCGTCAGCGACCAGGTCAGGGCGGTCCACGCGGGGGAGTTCGTGCGCTCGAACACCAGGAGTGACAGGGCCACCGCCGCGAGCTGGTCGCCGACCGTGGACGCGGTCGAGCCGATCCACAGCCCGCGGAACTCGCGGTTGCCCACGAGCGCGCGGATGGTCCCCCCGGAAGTCACCGCTCCTCCAGGTTCGTCGGCCCCGATGAGTGAGTCACGTTACCCCCACCCGACGTAACAATTATCTCGGTTAGCACGGTAGAAGCTGCTGGTTGTTCACTCTCTGTCCTACCACAGTGTGTACCCGAACGGACTAGATCAGTTACATAAAGTAGTTACAATGGCGATAACCCGGGTACCTATTCTTGACAGTTGACGGTAGGTGACCCGCCGTGAGCAAAGCTCGCCTACCCAGGGTCAAGGCGACCTCCATTGGTCGTCGCACCGCTGGTCCGTGCGGTCCAGCGCGTTCGTGCGGGCCGACCAGTGGGTGGTCGGAGCACCGTTCGGCAATTGTTGCCGCGGCACGCTTGTCGATCATCAGAACTGGTAGTACAGGAACGGGCTGAACGTACCGCTGGCGACCAGGATCGCCGCGTAGGCAACGCCCACCGTCATCAGGGACACCCTAGCGGCTACCGCGATCTTGTCCCGCGAGGACTCCAGGTAGGGCCCCGTCACCGGGTGCGCGGGCATTACGACAATCGCCAGCGCGGCCACCAGCAGCACAATCCGCTGATTCGTCGCCGCCGCCGCCACGGCTTCGCCGAGACCGCCGGAATCGGGTACCAGAAGGTGCCCGATGATGGTGAACGCGTCGCCGAGGTCGGCCGACCGGAAGAACACCCAGCCGATTACCACGAGCACCGTGGTGAGCGCCCGCCGGCCAATTCGGGCGCGCGTGGTAACCGGTCCGGAATCCCAACCGAAACGCCGTTCCAGGACCAGCAGCGCGCCGTGGAACAATCCCCACACGAGGAACGTCCAGTTCGCGCCGTGCCAGAAACCGGTGAGCACGAAAACGATCCCGAGGTTCCGGTAGGTGCGCAGCACGCCGGTCCGGTTCCCGCCCAGCGGGATGTAGACGTAGTCCCGGAACCAGCGCGACAGCGACATGTGCCAGCGCCGCCAGAACTCGGTGATGGTCACCGAGGAGTACGGCCGGGCGAAGTTCTCCGGCAGCCGGAAGCCGAGCATCCGGCCCAGTCCGATGGCCATGTCCGAGTAACCGGAGAAGTCGAAGTACAGTTGCAGGGTGTAACCGATCGCGCCCAACCAGGCGATCGCGAAGGTCATCCGGTCGTTCGGGGTCGCGAAGCAGGCGTCCACCAGAGGGGCCAACGAGTCGGCGATGACGACCTTCTTGCACAGCCCCAGGGCGAACCTCGGGAACCCCGCCGCGATGTCGTCCCAACGGTGCAGCCGCTCCTGCGGCAACTGGTCGGCGATCTCCCTGAACCTGACGATCGGTCCGGCCACCAACTGGGGGAACATCGCGATGTAGGTGACGAACGCCACCGGCTCCCGCAGCGCCGGCCGCTCACCCCGGTAGACGTCCACCACGTACGAGATGTGGTGGAACGTGTAGAACGAGATGCCGATCGGCAGCGCCAGGTGCACCACCGGCAGGTCGACGCCGATGATCGACGCGATGGCGGCGAGCTGCTCGGTGGCGAACCCCAGGTACTTCCAGACCAGCAGCACGCCCAGGTTCAGGCAGATCGCGCCGACCAGCACCAGCTTCCGGTCGCCCGGCGCGCCCGGCTCCAGCCGGCGGCCGGCCAGGTAGTTCACCAGCATGGCGCCGAGCAGCAGGAACGTCGTCCCGCCCGCGCCGGTGAAGTAGAAGAACAGGCTCGCGACCGCCACGACCCCGTTGCGCCGCTTCGCGGGCGCGACGAGGACGGCCGCGAGCACGACCGGGAGGAAGAACCACAGGAACAGGGGCGTGGCGAAGGACATCGCCGGGAACCTTATCCGGCGGTCGTCGTCAAGGTCGCCGTTCGGGTGACCTGACGACCACCGTCACACCCGGTCAAAGCTCCAGCCTGCGCCGCCGGGCCACCTCGGCGAGCACCACACCGGCCGCCACCGACGCGTTGAGCGACTCCACGCCCGGTGCCATCGGGATCGACACGGTCTGGTCGCAGGTCTCCCGGACCAGCCGGGACAGCCCGCGCCCCTCCGAGCCCACGACCACCACCAGCGGCCCGGTGGCCAGGTCGAGGCCGTCCACGTCGACGTCGCCGTCCGCGTCCAGGCCCACGATCATCAGGCCCGCCTCGGCCCACTCGCGCAACTGGCGGGTCAGGTTCGTGGCGATCGCGATCGGCATCCGCGCCGCCGTGCCCGCGCTGGTCCGCCACGCGACGGCGGTGATGCTCGCCGAACGCCGCTGCGGCAGCACCACGCCCTGCGCCCCGAACGCCGCCGCCGAGCGCACGACGGCACCCAGGTTGCGCGGGTCGGTCACGCCGTCCAGCGCCACCAGCAGCGGCGGGTGGCCGGACTCCTTGGCGATCTTGAGCAGGTCGCGCGGCTCGGCGTACTCGTAGGGCGGCACCTGGAGCCCGAGGCCCTGGTGCATCGCGCCGCCGGTGATCCGGTCGAGCTCACCGCGCTGCACCTCCAGCACCGAGATGCCCCGGTCGGCGGCCAGCTTCACCGCCTCGGCCACCCGGTCGTCGGTGTCGATGCCCATCGCCACGTACAGCGCCGTCGCCGGGATGTCGGCGCGCAGGCACTCCACCACCGGGTTGCGCCCGGCGACCGTCTCCGGCGTGTTCTCGGCGTTCTTCTGCCGGCGCGACCGGGACTGGTCGGCCTTCGCGCCGGCCTGGGCCCGCTTGAACGCGGGGTGGTTCGGCCGCTCGGTCGCCTTCGGGGTAGGGCCCTTGCCCTGCAGGCCCTTCGACTTCTGCCCGCCGGAACCGACGACCGCGCCCTTCTTGGATCCGGGGTTGCGCATAGCACCCCGGCGCTTGGAGTTCCCTGCCACGAGCTCAGTCGTCCTTCAACGTCCACAGCGGACCGTCGGGGGTGTCCTCGACGGCGATCCCGGCCTGGAGCAGGTGGTCGCGCAGCGCGTCGGCCTTCGCGAAGTCCCTGCCCTGGCGGGCTTTCACGCGCTCTTCGAGCACGTGTTCGACCAGAGTGGCCAGCGCCTGGCGGCTGCCGGCCCCGGTGGTCGTGGTGTCGGTCCACGCGAGCGGGTCGACACCGAGCACGCCGGCCATGGCGCGCACCGACTCGGCCGCCGCGCGGGCGGACAGGTCGTCGGCCGCCTCCAGCGCCGTGTTGCCCTCCCGGACCCGCTTGTGGATCGCGGCCAGCGCGCCCGGCGTGCCCATGTCGTCGTCCATCGACGCGGTGAACGGCTGCGACAGCACGCCGTCCTCGCCGACCGCCCCGGTCCGCTCCACCACGCGGCGCAGGAACGACTCGATCCGCCGGTAGGCCGAGACCGCCTCCTCCAGCGCCTCGCGGGAGTACTCGATCGTCGACCGGTAGTGCGGGCCGACCAGGTAGTACCGCAGCTCCGGCGCCCGGACCTGCTTGAGCAGCTCCGGGATGGCGACCGTGTTGCCCAGCGACTTGGACATCTTCTCGCCGCTGAGGGTCACCCAGGCGTTGTGCATCCAGTACTGGGAGAACCCGTCGCCGGCCGCCTGCGACTGCGCCCGCTCGTTCTCGTGGTGCGGGAAGATCAGGTCGATGCCGCCGCCGTGGATGTCGAAGGTGCCGCCGAGGTAGGCGGTCGCCATCGCCGAGCACTCCAGGTGCCAGCCGGGCCGGCCCGCGCCCCACGGCGTCGGCCAGGCCGGCTCGCCGGGCTTCGCGGCCTTCCACAGCGTGAAGTCGCGCGGGTCGCGCTTGCCCTGGCCCGCCGACTCGCCCTGGTGCACCTCGTCGGGCTTCTGGCCGGACAGCGCGCCGTACTCCGGGAACGACGTGACCGAGAAGTAGACGTCGCCGCGCGACGCGTACGCGTGGCCGCGGTCGACCAGGCGTTGCATCAGCTCGACCATCTGGGTCATGTGGCCGGTGGCGCGCGGCGCGTACGACGGCGGCAGGCAGCCCAGCGCCGTGTACGCGTCCTCGAACGCGCGCTCGTGCTGGTAGGCCCACTCCCACCACGGACGCCCGTGGTCGGCGGCCTTGGCCAGGATCTTGTCGTCGATGTCGGTGACGTTGCGCACCAGTCGGACGTCCGCGTACGTGCGGCCCAGCCAGCGGCGCAGGACGTCGAAGTTCAGGCCGCTGCGCACGTGGCCGATGTGGGGCACGCCCTGCACGGTCGCCCCACACACGTAGATCGACGCCGTTCCGGAGACCTGCGGGTGGAATGCCCGCATGGACCGGCTCGCCGTGTCGTACAGGTGGAGGCTCACGTGGGAATGGTACGGGCGTTGGCCCCGCGGGGTTGAATCGCCCGCCTGGTTGTGCTTATGCCGGCTGCCTATGCCACGTGCTCGCGCAGCACCCGGAGCAGTGCGTCCGGCCGTTCGCCGGTCTCCAGCGGGGGCACGATCGCCACCTGGCAGCCCACCGCCGCCGCGCCGCCGTCGGCCTCCTCGCTGTCCCCGACCATGAGCGCCTCGCTCGGGTGCACGCCCAGCCGGTCGCAGGCGATCCGGAAGATCTTCGGGTCCGGCTTCACGTGCCCGACCTCGAAGGACAGCACGAACTCGTCCACCCGGTCCTGGACGCCGTGCCGGGCGAAGACGGTCCGGATGTCCCACGCGATGTTGCTCACCACGGCGGTCGGCAGGGCGGTGCCCAGCGCGGTCGCGGTGTCCGGGTAGGGCTGCCAGAACGGCGGCGAGCACAGCCGGGCGTAGAAGTCGTGCGGGTCCCGCGCCCCGGCCGCCACGAGCGCCTTGACGTGCAGGTCGCGGTGCAGGTCGCCGTCGAGGTCGCGGCGCTGCCACTCGTCGGGGTCGATGTCGAGGCCCTCGGCGACCCCGACCGGCGCGGTGAGCGCCCGCATCAGGTCCGCGTGCTCGGCCAGGGAGTCGTGCTCCAGGCGGAACAAAGTGCCGGAGAAGTCGAAGAGGACGGCGCGGATCGTCACATCCGCACGCTACGTGGTCTGGACCACTCGGGTGAAGCCCCGCACCCGGACCGCGACGCACACCACACCCCCGCGCCGGCGGTCCCGGCAGGACGCGGCGCGGGCCCGCCGCCGGCGTTTCCCGCACGCGCGGAGGTGTCGGCGTCACTTCGCGGCGTTGCCGGTGACCTTGGTCGGGGTCAGGCGGAGGACCACGCGGACGGCGTCGGGTTCCTCGCCGGGGTACGGGGTGCCCAGGTACTTCTGCGCCAGGGCGTTGACCAGCGTGCGGTCCTCGTCCTCGACGATCGACACGGTGCCGCGCAGCTCCACGTACGTCTCGGGGTCGTCCTTGGACCACACCGAGACGCTGGCCCGCGGGTCGCGGGCGAGGTTGCGCTCCTTGAGCCGGCCCCGGACGGTCGAGAACAGGATCTCGTCACCGTCCCGGGTGATCCACATGACGGAGCTCTGCGGGCTGCCGTCCTTGTTGAGCGTGGAGATCGTGGCGTAGTTCCTGCCGTCCACCAGGTCGCGCGTCGCCGCGCTGAGGATGATCGCCATGCGTCACAGGCTAGTGCGGGCCGGTTCAGTGCGACACCGGATCACTGCGACAGCGCGTCCGCCGGGACGACCAGCGCGGTGGCGATCGCCGCGATGCCCTCACCTCGGCCGGTGAGGCCCAGGCCGTCCGTCGTCGTCCCACTGACCGAGACAGGGCCGCCGACGGCCGCCGACAGCACGCGCTGCGCCTCGTCCCGGCGCCTGCCGACCTTGGGTGCGTTGCCGATCACCTGGACCGCCGCGTTGCCGACCCGCAGGCCCTGCTCGGCGAGCAGTCGGCGCACCTCGGCGAGGAACTCGACGCCGTGCCTGCCCGACCAGCGCGGGTCGCTGGTGCCGAACACGGCCCCGAGGTCGCCCAGGCCGCCGGCCGACAGCAGGGCGTCGCACAGGGCGTGCGCGGCGACGTCGCCGTCCGAGTGGCCGGCGCAGCCGGGCACGTCCGGCCAGAACAGGCCGGCGATCCAGCAGTCCCGGCCTTGTTCCACCTGGTGGACGTCGGACCCGATGCCGACCCTCACGCCTGGCCTCCCACGAGCAGTGCCTCCGCGACCGCGAGGTCGAACGGGGTGGTGATCTTCATGGCGTCCTGGTGCCCGGCGACGGTGGCGACCGGGACGCCCAGCCGCTCCACCAGGCCCGCGTCGTCGGTCGCGTGCAGCCCGGACTCGTGCGCGCGCAGCAGCACCCGGGCGTCGAAGCCCTGGGGGGTCTGGACGATCCTCAGCGCCGCCCGGTCGGGGGTGGCGACCACCACACCGTCCGCGTCGACCTGCTTGACCGTGTCGGTCACCGGGAGCACCGGGACGACCGCCGGCCGGCCCGCCTCGACCGCCTCCACCACGGCCCGCACCACGTGCGGCGGGGTGAAGGCGCGGGCGGCGTCGTGCACCAGGACGATGGTCGTGCCCGGGATCTCGCGCAGCGCGTACGCCAGCGCCAGCCGGACCGAGTCGGACCGCTCGGCGCCACCGGCCAACACGTGTACCGCCCCGCCGGCGGGTGCCAACGGGGCGGTGACGGTGTTCACGATGTCCACATCGGACGGTGGTGCGGCGATCACCACGTGCTGCACGCGACCTGCCTCGAACAGGCCCCGCACGGCACGCACCAACAGCGGCACGCCACCGACCGGCACGAGCGCCTTGGGCAGCCCGTAACCCAGCCGCTCACCCCGGCCCGCCGCGGGCACGAGCGCGACCACACCCATGTTCGCGGATCTCTACCTGGGAGTTTCGATGATCAGGACGCGGTGGCCAAGACCTCGTCGAGCAGGACCTCTGCCTTGTCCTCGTCGGTGCCCTCGGCGAGCGCCAGTTCGCTGACCAGTATCTGTCGAGCCTTCGCCAGCATCCGCTTCTCACCGGCGGACAATCCGCGATCCTTCTCACGCCGCCACAGGTCGCGCACCACTTCGGCCACCTTGTTCACGTCACCGGACGCGAGCTTCTCCAGGTTGGCCTTGTACCGCCGGGACCAGTTGGTCGGCTCCTCGGTGTGAGGAGCACGCAAGACCTCGAAGACCTTGTCGAGACCCTCCTGGCCGACGACGTCACGCACACCGACGATCTCGGCGTTGTCGGCGGGGACGCGGACCGTGAGGTCACCCTGGGCGACCTTGAGGACGAGGTACTTCTTCTCCTCGCCCTTGATCAACCGGGTCTCGATCGCTTCGATGAGAGCGGCACCGTGGTGCGGGTAGACGACGGTCTCTCCGACCTTGAAAACCATGTGTCCTCTGCCCCTTTCGCTAACCCCATCCTAACACGTCGAGCAATCCCCTCTTCGGCGTCCGGAGATCAGTTCGCGCAGGTCAGGGCCGCGAGGGGGGTTGACAAACCACCCGGTCGCGTGCAACGGCGCAGGTCGATCTTGCTCCACTGTGGACGGCCCCGGCGGCTGTGGGGCACCACATGAGGTGGGTGATCGGCGGCCCGGTTAGGCTCCTGGACTGGTGGTCGACCCGCTACGACCGGGTACGGCCCCGCCTGGTCAGCACACCGGAAGGATCCGAGAAGCCGTGGGTCGCGCACCGCAGAAGTCCCCAGCGCCACGCCGCCTGGTCCTCGTGGCCGCCGTCGCGGCGGGCCTCGGCCTGGCCGCCGCGGGTTGCAGCGCAGGTCAGATCACCCAGACCGACCAGCAGGTCGCCGCGGTGAACGGCGCGCAAGGCCAGGCCGGCGACATCGCCGTCCGGGACGCCCAGCTCCTGTTCCCGGTCGCCGAGGGTTACTACCACGAGGGTGACGACGCCCCGGTGGTCGTGGTCATCGCGAACAACGGCACCGCTGCCGACAAGCTGGTCTCGGTGACCGCCGACATCGCCGAGGGCGGCCGGATCAGCGGTGACGCGGAGCTGGAGCCGAACACGGCCATCCAGAGCGGCGCCGACCAGGACGACCAGGGCACCCGCCTGACCACCACCCCGCACGGCTCCTCGTCGGGCTCCGCCCACTCGACGGCCACCGCGACCACCACGCCGTCGGCGGACAGTTCGGGCCAGTCCGGCGCGCCCCAGACCACCGGCCGCACGGGGAGCACCTCGGGCACGTCCGGCAGCACCACCGGCAGCACCACCGGCAGCGCCACGGGGACCACCGGCTCGTCGGTGACCGGGACGTCGACGCCGACCTCCGGCAGCTCCGCGAGCCCGACCTCGTCGGCCGCGCCGTCCGAGCCGGGCAAGGTGAAGATCACCCTGAAGGGTCTCACCAAGGACCTGCGCCCCGGCCAGACGCTGCGGGTGACGTTCCTGTTCGAGAAGGCCGGCCAGGTCACGCTCGACCTGCCGATCGGCGCTTCTCCCGAGCCGCGCAAGGACGAGCCCGCCGAGCACTGACCGGGCAACCGCCCGCGAGGCCCCCCGAACCCGTCGTGCGCCCGGTGCGCGCGGCGGGTTCCGGCGTTGTCGGGGGTGGTCGTTAGCCTGCGTGGCGTGGTGAAGAACGGGCGCGCGACGACGACCTACCGGTGTGCCGAGTGCGGGAACGAGGTCGCCAAGTGGGTCGGCCGCTGCCCGGAGTGCCAGGCGTGGGGGACGGTCGAGGAGCGCGGCGTCACCCGCACGGCCGGCCGGGTGGTGGCCGGCGCGCCCAGCTCGCCGGCCCGGCCCATCGGCGAGGTCGACGTCGAGTCGGCGCGCGCCCGCAAGACCGGCGTGTCGGAGCTGGACCGGGTGCTCGGCGGCGGGCTGGTGCCCGGCGCGGTGGTCCTGCTGGCCGGGGAGCCCGGCGTCGGCAAGTCGACGCTGCTGCTGGAGGTCGCCTACCAGTGGGCGGTGAAGGGCGGCGTGCCGTCGCTCTACATCACCGGCGAGGAGTCGGCCGGGCAGGTGCGGCTGCGGGCCGAGCGGACCGGCAACATCCACGGGCAGATGTACCTCGCCGCGGAGAGCGACCTGGCGGCCGTGCTGGGGCAGGTGGAGGCGGTCCGGCCCGGCGTGCTGATCGTCGACTCGGTGCAGACGATGTCCTCGCCCGAGGTGGACGGCACGCCCGGCGGGGTGAGCCAGGTGCGCGCGGTCACCGCGAGCCTGGTGGCGCTGGCCAAGGAGCGCGGGCTGCCGATCGTGCTGGTCGGGCACGTCACCAAGGACGGCTCGGTGGCCGGGCCGCGGGTGCTGGAGCACCTGGTCGACGTGGTGCTCCAGTTCGAGGGCGACCGGCACTCCAGCCTGCGGCTCGTGCGCGGCATCAAGAACCGGTACGGGCCCGCCGACGAGGTGGGCTGCTTCGAGCTGCGCGACGACGGGATCGTGGGCGTGGCGGACCCGTCCGGGCTGTTCCTCAACCGGCGCGACCAGGACGTCACCGGCACGGCGGTGACGGTGGTCGTGGAGGGCAAGCGGCCGATGCTCGGCGAGGTGCAGGCGCTGGTCACCGCGACGAACCTGCCGTCGCCGCGGCGGGCGGTCAGCGGGCTGGACTCGGCCCGGGTCGCGATGGCGCTGGCGGTGCTGGAGAAGCGCGGGCGGATGTCGTTGCACAACAAGGACGTCTTCGCCGCGACGGTCGGCGGGATGCGGCTCGTGGAACCCGCCGTGGACCTCGCGGTGGCGTTGGCGGTGGCGTCGGCGGCGACCGACCAGCCGCTGCCGCACGACCTGGTCGTGGTCGGCGAGGTCGGGCTGTCCGGGGAGCTGCGGCGGGTCAACGGCGTGGGCCGCCGGCTCACCGAGGCCGCCCGGCTGGGCTACACCAAGGCGCTGGTCCCGCCGGACGCCGGCCCCCTGCCGCCCGAGACCCGCGCGCTGGTCGCGCACGACCTCGTCGAGGCCCTGCAACTGCTCAAGCTGAAGAAGTAGCACCCGGGAACGCGAAGGGGCCCGGCGCGGGACGTCCGCGCCGGGCCCCGGTCAGCCGGTCACCTGGCCGCGAGCAGCTGCGCGCAGCGGATCAGGCCGAGGTGGCTGTACGCCTGCGGGTGGTTGCCCAGCGAGCGCTCCGCGATCGGGTCGTACTCCTCGGGCAGCAGACCGGTGGGGCCGGCCGCGTCGACCATCTGCGCGAACAGCTCCTCCGCCTCCGTCCGCCGGCCGGTCAGCAGGTACGCCTCGATCATCCACGCCGCGCACAGGTGGAAGCCGCCCTCGTCACCGGGCAGGCCGTCGTCGCGCCGGTAGCGGTACACGGTCGAGCCCGAGCGCAGCTCCGCCTCGATGGCCGTCACCGTCGCCTGGAACCGGTCGTCGGCGGGGTCGATCAACCCCGACAGGCCCACGTGCAGCGACGCCGCGTCGAGGTCGTCGCCGTCGTACGCCGTGGTGAACGACTGCGACTCGTCGCTCCACCCGTGCTTGAGCACGTCGTTGGAGATCGTGTCGCGCAGCACCGGCCACGACGGGTCGACCTGCCGACCGTAGACCTCGGCCAGCCGCACCGCCCGGTCGAGGGTCACCCAGCACATCACCTTCGAGTACACGTGGTGACGGGGGGCGTGCCGCTCCTCCCAGATGCCGTGGTCGGGCTCGTGCCAGCGGCGGGCGACCGCCTCGGCCATCGCCTGCACCATCGCCCAGTCCGGGTCGGTCAGCGCCCCCCGGGCCGCGGCCAGCTGCACGACCAGGTCCACGACCGGGCCGAACACGTCCAGCTGGACCTGCTGGTTGGCGAGGTTGCCCACGCGCACCGGCCGGGAGCCGGCGTACCCGGGCAGGGTGTCGATGACCGCCTCGGCACCCAGCATCGTGCCCTGCAACGTGTACAGCGGGTGCAGGCGCTCCGGGCCGGGCAGCGTGGCCAGCACGCCGTGCACCCACCCCAGGTACGCCTCCGCCTCGCCGAGCGAGCCCACCGACACCAGCGCCTGCGCGGTCAGCGCCGCGTCGCGCAGCCAGCAGTACCGGTAGTCCCAGTTGCGGATGCCGCCCAGTTCCTCCGGCAGCGACGTGGTGGCCGCGGCCATGATCGCGCCGGTCTCGTGGTGCACCAGCCCCTTGAGGGTCAGCGCGGACCGCATGACCAGGTCGGGCTCGACGGCCGGCAGCGTGAGCGTGGCCGCCCAGTCCGACCAGTACGCGCCCGCGCGGGCCCGCCGCTCCGCCTCGCCCAGCGTGGCCTCGGACAGGTCGTCCGTGCCGCACCGCAGCTCCAGCAGGATCGACGCGCCCTCCCGGGGCCGGACGACCGCCGTGGCGGTCTCCTGCAGGCCGTCGGAGGTGATCTCCCAGTCCACGCCCGGCGAGCGCAGCACCATCGGGTCCGACGTGCCGACGATCCGCAGGCCGCCCCGCTCGCGCAGCAGCCGCACCGGCACCTGGCCGAACTCCGGCCGGGGCGCGAAGGTGATCACCGCGTTGGTCGACCCGGAGATCCGGCGCACCAGGTCGGTCCGGTGCGAGGCCAGGTCGTGGTCGAGGTAGTCCGTGACGAGCAGCCGCGACCAGCGGGTCTCCACGATCATCGTGCCCGGCACGTACCGCTGGCCCAGGGGCAGCGAGCCGTGCTCGGGCTTGATCGAGAAGTGCCCGGCCGCCGGTCCGCCGAGCAGGTCGGCGAACACCGCCGCCGAGTCCGGCTCGGGGTGGCACAGCCAGTTCAGCCGCGCGTCGGGGGTGAGCAGCGCGACCGAGCGCTCGTTGGCGAGCATGGTCAGCCGCTCGATCGGCACGGCCTGGTCGCCGTGCAGCCACGCGCGCCGCTCCTCCAGCAGGAAGGCCAGCACGGTGGCCACGTCGACGGTGTCGTCGATGTGGTACTCGGCCAGCGACTCGCCGTCGCCGACCTTGATGCCGACGTCCGGCCCGGTGAGCCGGGCGAACGCCTTCTCGTCGGTCACGTCGTCGCCGACGAAGACCGCGGCGGTGGCCGACACGCGGTGCCGCAGGACGTCGAGGGCGTGGCCCTTGTCGGTCTGCACCACGGCGAGTTCGATCACCGCCTTGCCCTCGGTCACCTGCACGCCGGCCCAGGTCGACGGGCCGCCGCGCACGGCGTCGAGAACCCGCTCCCCCACGGAGGGTTCGGCGCGCCGGACGTGCACCGCGATGCTCGCGGGTTTGGACTCCAGGCCGACGCCCTCGTGGCCGTCGACGATGAGTTCGAGCTCGGCTTCCAAGCGGCGGTGCAGGGCTCGCGCGTCGGCGTCGAGCGCGTGCACGAAGCCGACGTCGAACTCCGATCCGTGCGATCCGACCAGGTGTACCTCGGACGGGAGCCGCGACAGCGTCGCCAGGTCGCGCAGCGCGCGCCCGGAGATCACCGCTGTCGTGGTCTCGTGCAACCCGGCCAGGGAGCGCAGTGCGCCCACCGACTCGGGCAGCGGGCGGGCGTCCTCAGGGTTGGCCACGATCGGAGCCAGTGTCCCGTCGTAGTCGCAGGCGACCAGCAGGCGCGGGGTGCGCGCCAGCTGAACGATCGCACGGCGAAGTTCGGCGGGGAGGGCCTCGGCGGTCAACGCCCCTCCTCAAGACTCGGTGGGACAGGTCGGGTGCGTGGTCTGTACCGATTCCGAACGGAGTCGGTCAGGCCGTGGTCTGCGTACCCAAGGCGTCAAGGAACGAGCGAGCCCAGCGGTCTACGTCGTGCGTGAGGACTTGGCGGCGCAGCGCGCGCATCCTACGGCGGCCCTCCGCCGGATCCAGCGTGAGGGCGGCTTCCAGCGCGTTCTTCACGCCGTCGAGGTCGTGCGGGTTGACCAGGAAGGCACTCGTCAGCTCCGCCGCGGCTCCCGCGAACTCGGAGAGCACGAGCGCCCCGCCCAAGTCGTAGCGGCAGGCCACGTACTCCTTGCAGACGAGGTTCATGCCGTCCCGGACGGGGGTCACCACCATGACGTCGGCGGCCGTCATGAACGCGGTCAGCTCCTTGCGGTCGACCGATTGGTGCAGGTAGTGGACGACCGGGTGGCCGACGGTGGAGAACTCGCCGTTGATCCGGCCGACCGCCTGCTCGATCTCGCCGCGCATCTGCTTGTAGTGGTCGACCCGCTCGCGGCTGGGCGTCGCGAGCTGGACCATGGTCACCTCGGTCGGGTCGACCCGACCGTCCGCGATGAGCTCGTAGAGCGCGCGGAGCCGGACGTCGATGCCCTTGGTGTAGTCGAGGCGGTCGACGCCGAGCAGGATCCTCTTCGGGTTCCCGAGGTCTCCTCTGATCTGCTTGGCGTGCTGCTGGACGTCCTTGCTGCGGGCGAGCGCGTCCAGCCCGGCGGAGTCGATCGAGATCGGGAACGCGCCGACCCGGACCGTCCGGTCGCCGACCTGGACCACACCCGGGCGGGTGCGCACGCCGACCGCGCCGCGGCTGGGTTCCAGCCCGACCAGGCGCCGGGCCAGCCACAGGAAGTTCTGCGCGCCACCGGGCCGGTGGAAGCCCACCAGGTCCGCGCCGAGCAGGCCGCGGATGATCTCGGTGCGCCACGGGAGCTGCATGAACAGCTCCACCGGCGGGAACGGGATGTGCAGGAAGAACCCGATCCGCAGGTCCGGGCGCAGCTCGCGGAGCATCGCCGGGACCAGTTGCAGCTGGTAGTCCTGCACCCAGACGGTCGCGCCCTGGGCGGCCACCTTCGCGGTCACGTCGGCGAACCGCTGGTTCACCCGCACGTACGCGTTCCACCACCTGCGGTGGAACGCCGGCGGGGCCACCACGTCGTGGTACAGCGGCCACAGCGTGCCGTTGGAGAACCCCTCGTAGTAGTCGCGCACCTCGGCCGAGCTCAACGACACCGGGTGCAGCTGGAGGCCGTCCTCCTCGAACGCCTCGACCTCGGCGTCCGCGACACCCGGCCACCCGATCCAGGCCCCGCTGTGCGAGCGCAGGAACGGCTCCAGCGCGGTCACCAGGCCGCCGGGGCTGTGCTTCCAGCGCTGGGTGCCGTCCTCCAGGCGCTCCAGGTCGACGGGCAAGCGGTTCGCCACGACCAGGAAGTCCGCGCCGTTCTCGCCGATGCTCACCGGGTAACGCCTCCTAGGGGATTCGTCTCGCCCGCCCCCGAGGTTAACGGGAACGCCCGTACCGGATGCCCGCACGTCATCCCCGTCACACGCGGGTTCACCCTGGTTGGACGAACGTCACGTCCGGTCGGCGGCCCGCTCGCCCCGTCGGATGGCCGGGTGCGGTGGGCCGGACAACCGGGGCCCGGCCAACCTCCGTCCCAGTCTGCCCAGTCCGCTGCGCACCGGCCGGCCGAGGAACTCGCCCAGCACCACGCCGCTGGCCAGCGCCAACGCCGTGCCGGCGGCCAGCACCAGGGTGGACAGACCGGCCGCGTCGTTCTCGATGGTGAGCTGGTAAAGACCGCGGTAGACCGTCCAACCGGGCAGCAGCGGCACCATCCCGGCCACCGCGACGACCAGCGGGGGCGTGCGCAGCCGTCGGGAGATCACCGCGCCGCCGAACCCCACCACCGTCGCCGCGGCCGCCGCGCACGAGATCGCGTTGGTGCCGGTCAGCGCGAGCAGCCCGTACGTGGTCGTGCCGACCGCGCCGGCCGCCGCCGCGATCGGCAGCGCGCGCACCGGCGAGTAGCTGGCCAGCGCGAAGAACAGCGAGGTCGCCGCGCCCGCCGCGAACTGCATCGGCACGTCGGAGATCAGCGGCGGCAGCGGGTCCCGGATCGAGGTCGGCACGCCGAGCTGCACGCCGGCCCGCAGCGTGAGCGCGATGCCGGTGATCAGGCCCGCGGTGAGCAGGGCGATCTCCATCGTGCGGCCGGCGGCCGTCACGTTGTAGCCGGTGATCGCGTCCTGCACCGCGCCCACCAGGGACAAGCCGGACAGCAGCACCACGATCCCGACCGCCACCAGCAGCGACGGCCGGACGCTGGGCAGCAGGTCGGTGGCGTAGAGCGCGAGCGCCGTCGCCGACGCCAGCGCGCCGCCGACCACCTGCTGGAAGAAGAACGGCAGCCCGCGCCGGTTGAGCACCCGCCCGACCCGGTCGATCACCGCCGTCACCAGGGCGGCGGTCAGCGCGATCAGCGGCCCGCCGCCGACCAGGAACGCCACCGCGCCCGCCATGCCCGCCCACGCCGCCGTGGCCGTCCAGCGCGGGTACGGGTGCGGCTGCTTGCTGATCCGGTCCAGTTCGGCGTACGCGTCCGGGGCCTTGACCCGGTCGGAGGTGATCCGCCGGATCAGGTCCTCGACGGCCGCCAGCCGGGTGTAGTCCAGGCCGCGTGACCGGACCACGCGCAGCGACGTGATGGGGGCGGCCTCGGTGCCCCGGTGGCACGACACGGTGATCGACGTGTAGATCACGTCGACCTCGGTGCGCGGCAGCCCGTAGGCCTCGGCGACGGCCACCACGGTCGCCGTGACGTCCGCCGCGCCCGCGCCGCTGGCGAGCTGGACCTCGCCGACCCGCAGGGCCAGGTCCAGTACCAGGTGGACGGTCGAGTCGTCCGGAAGGGACGGTCCCTCGACCGGTTGCCACAGGCCGGGGGTGGTCCTGGGGTCGCGGTACCGCCTGCGCCGCAGCCGCACGGGCTTCCCTCCTCGTGATCGCTTCCTGCGCCACGCCCGACGGTGTCACATTCGTCGCTGTGTCATGCGCCACCCCTGGTCGAGGTACCCAGGGCGGGTGAGGCGATCACCGAGCGTTCAGTACTGTTGATGCCGCTGGCCAGCGGTTTTAGCCTGATCCTGGGCCACCCGGACGGGCTGCGCACCTCCGGACGGACCAACGGCGGCACACCCTGAGCAGACCGTTCGCCGCAGGTGGCACCCACTGCCGGCGCTTACGATGTTCCCGGCTTCGCGCCATGCCGGTGTAGCTCAATTGGCAGAGCACTCGCCTTGTAAGCGAAAGGTTAGGGGTTCAAGTCCCCTCACCGGCTCTCTGTTACATGGCCCTCCTCCGGAGGGCGGCTCGTGCCGCCTGGAAGTCGGCGGCTCGTGCCGCGTTTCCCGTCGATCGAAGAGCGTGATCGACGGGAAAGGCGACACGAACCACCGACGCGGCCTCGCGGCGGGCTTCGCCCGGACCGGGTGTCAGTCGGGAGTGGGCCGGGAGCCGATAGCCGGCCGATAGGCGATAGGCGATAGGCGATAGGCGATGGCCGGTAGGCGATGGCCGGTAGGCGATGGGCGGGGCTAGGAGCGGGAGCCGGGGGCCGGGGGCCGGTAGGCGATGGGTGGGGGCGGCGGCTGGAGCGGTAGGCGTGGGTGGGGCGCCTCGGTGAGTGGGGTGCTCGACGGGGTGGTGTGGGGTGGGCGAAAGGGATGTTGTTCGCATAGCGGGCGGTGTCGGCGAGTGGCGGTAGGCGGTTCGTCCTAACGTCGCATCCATGTTCGACCATGCGGCGGAGGGCCGTCGGGGATCGGTGGGGGTTCGGCCGCGGTCTCCTGTCCGATCGGGGTTGTCGGCGGTTGCGGGCGGTCTGGTGTTGGTGGGGGCCTGCGTGCTCTACCTGAGGTGGCACGGGGTGTGGGTGGCCGCCGGGGCGGAACTGGGCGACTTCAAGGTGTACGTGGCCGCCGGGCAGGCCGTGCTCGACGGGAAACCGTTGTACGAGCCGTGGAAGGCCGCCCTGCCGACCATCGCCGGCACGTTCAAGTACCCGCCCTTCGCCGCCGTGCTGTTCGTGCCGTTGGCGTTGCTGCCGACGTGGGCCCTGCCGGTGTTCGCGCTGGGCGGGAACCTGGTGCTGATGCTGGTGGTGATCCGGCTCGGCCTGCGGGCGACGGGGCAGCCGCCCGGCCGCACGGCGGTGGCGTGGACGGCCGTGCTCGGCGCGCTGTGCCTGGCCATGCAGCCGGTGGAGTGGAACCTGTTGTGGGGCAACGTCAACGTGCTGCTGATGGCCCTGGTGCTGGTCGACGCGGCGCTGCCGGAGGACAACCGGTGGAAGGGCGTGCTGACCGGCGTCGCGGCCGGGATCAAGCTCATCCCGCTGATCTTCATCGCGCACCTGCTGCTGACCGGGCGGTGGCGCGCGGCGGGCACGTCCGCCGCCGCGTTCCTGGTCACGATCGGGCTTGGTTTCCTGGTGCTGCCGGGGGAGGCCGGCTACTTCTGGGGCGGCGGCGTCACCGACCCCGACCGGGTCACCGGCACGGGTTCGGCGGACGCGCCGGAGAACCAGTCGGTCCGGGGCGTCGTCGCCCGCCTGCTGCACGACCCCGACCTGCCGTCCGCGTACTGGGTCCCGGTGGCCGTCGTGGTCGGGGTCGCCGGGCTGCTGCTGGCCCGGCGCGCGTCCTCGCGCGGCGAGGACTACCTGGCGACCTCGGTCGTCGGCGTCACGATGGTGCTGGTCACGCCCGTTGCCTGGTCGCACTACTGGGTCTGGTTCGTGCCGTTCTTCGTGCTCGGCGTCCGGTGGGCGGCGACCTCGCGGCGGTGGTGGCCGTGGGTGCCGGTGGTCGCCGGCTACCTGCTGGTGCTCGCCTGGCCGGGCGGCCGCAACTGGGACATGCCGTTCCCCGGCCTGATCTTTCTGCCGACCCACCCCGCGGCCGGGCTGGTCGCGAGGGGGCTGCAGAACGTCGAAGTCGGGGTGGGGCTGCTGCTCCTGGTCGCCGTCGCCGTTCACCTGTACCGGGGAAACCGCAGCTCGCGGCATAGTCGACGCTCGCTCGGGTAACCCTTACGAGTGACTATCGTGCGAAGGGACATCCCGGCCCTGCCCGACCTCGTGTTCGCGACGGCGGCGGAGCCGGTGCGCCTCGCCGACTGGTTGCCCCGACCGCTGGAGCTGGTCGGCGTCAACGACGACGTGCTGATCCTGCGCCACGGCGAGCGGCTCTGCCAGGTCCGGGCCACCGTCGACCTCGACCTGCTCCGGCTCTCCTGGACACCGCTGGCCGACGACGGCTGCGCCGGCACGCTGCGGGTCAGCCCGCGCGGCGTCGGGCGCAGCGTGGTCGAGCTGGACCACGAGGACGAGGAGCTGGCCGGTCGGCTGCTCGACGCCCTGGCGGAGCAGGTCGAGGCGACCTTCATCGAGGGGTGATCCGGGGCGGGCCGTCCGAGGGGCGGACGGCCCGCTGTCGCCGGTCAGCCGCGGTCGACGGTGATGCCGTAGCCGACGCCGCCGATGTCCTGGCCCTCGGCGAGCTGGACGACGTGCTGGACGAACTGGCCAAGCTGCGTGCCGGCGGTGAAGGTCAGCTCGGTGGTGTGCCGCTCACCGGGCTGGACCGGGATGCCGAGGAACGCCGCGCGCTTCGGGTCGGCGATCTCGAACTGGGTCTCGCCGACCTGCTTCACGCCCTCGGCCCTGGCCCCCGTGGAGCGCCAGAGCTCGACCAGCCTCGGGCCCAGGTCGATGACGACCCGGCCGTTGCCGACCAGCGGGCGGTCCGGGCTGGTGACGACCAGGTCGGTCTTGATCGGGCGCCCGGTGGCGTTGCCGACGGCGAACCAGGACTTGCCGGGGGCCTTCGGGGTGGCCCGGACGGTCTGGTAGTTGCGCCACGCGATGTTGTTGTTGCGCTGGGTGTTGAGCGAGGTGTTCGCGGTCTCCGGGAAGGTCATCGGGTCACTGGCCGACACCCAGCGGGCCAGCAGGCAGAAGTGGCCGGGGCCGGGGACCGGGCTCCACAGCACCTTCGCCACGGTCACGCCGCCCACCGGCACCGAGAGCGTCTCCTCGCCGATGTAGGTCCAGTCGCCGTTGGTCACCGGGTCCCAGTTGGTCGAGCCGCCGGGCGTGGTGCGGTAGACCTTCAAGGTGCCGAAGCCGTTCGCGGTGGCGTTCGGGCCCGGGTTGTTCAGCCGCACGTGGATGTAGTTCGCCTGGCCCACGACGGGCTGGATGCCGGGGCCGCAGTCCGCGAGGCCGGGGCAGACCTTGATGTCCGGGCTGTTCCAGAACAGCGAGTTCGGGTTCGGCTCGGCGCCGGTGTCGACGCCCTGGTCCTTGATGAACACGTCGCTGCGCTTGCAGTCGCGCAGGAAGTCGATGACCGCCGTGCTGACGCCGCTGCCGTCGGCCTGCGCCTGCGTGTACAGGCCGCCGGTGGTGGTGGCGTAGTTCTGCATGATCGGCACGATGGTGCTCGTCAGGCCGCCCGACGTGGGCACGTAGACCGACGAGACCTTGATGCCCTTGCTCAACGCCTGGGTGGCGCGCAGCGCGGCGTTGGTGGCGTCGACGTTGGCCGGGGTGGTGTCGTAGTCGTCGTCGAAGCCGCCGGGGCGGGCGTCGGTGATCAGCACCGCCAGCTTGGTGGCGTTGGAGCGCCAGCCGACGGCGAAGTCGACGTTCTGCGGGCGGCCCGCCGCGGGCAGGTTGTTCACCACCGTGTTGAGCGCCTCGTCGGAGGCTTCCGGCTCGTTGCCGCCGCCGCTCGCGGCGAGGGCGTTCACGCTCGCGATGACCGGCGTCCGGTTGTTGGGCGCGAAGTTGTCGACGACGGTGACGTTGTCCTTGAACGTGGCCAGGCCCAGCCGGTAGTCGAACCCGGTCAGGTTCTCGACCTCCTGCGCGATCTGGTTGATGCCGGTCTTGAGGTTGGTGATCGCGCCGCCCATGCTGCCGGTGTCGTCCACGACGAACACGACGTCCATCGGGCCGCACTTGCGCGGGGCGGTGGGCGCGGGCGCGGCTCCGGCCGGGCTCACGACCTGGGTGACCGACGCGGCCAGCGCGAAGGCGGCCAGGACCGTCAGCGCCGGTCTGCGAATGCGTTGCATCAGGGGGATCTCTTCTCGCTCGGGCGTTCGGACGCAGGGTCCGGGCGCGGATCCGACAGCGCGCCGGACGTCGTCGTCCGGCCCGCACCAGGAGGAGCGGGAGAGGTTTCGCGGCGTACTGCGCGATTCGTCGTCACTTTCTTGTCCGACGAATGGCCCTGTCCCGCGCTGGGCGGGTGACCTGCGGAAATGGCTGCGGAGAACCGTATTCCGACTACGCTTCGCGAGGTGGGATGGGCCGTTCGAGTCAATTTCGGGGAATGCGGATGGTGAACGTGGTGGAGCCCGGCCGGCTGTCCAGCCCGATCGTCCCGCCGTGCGCCACGATGAGTGAGTGCGCCACCGCCAGGCCGAGCCCGCTGCCACCCCGGTCGCGGGTGCGCGAGTTGTCCACCCGGTAGAACCGGTCGAAGATCCGGGCCTGGTCGGCGGCCGGGATGCCCGGCCCGGTGTCGCTCACCCGCAGCACGGCGTGCCGGCCCTCGACGGCCACCGACAGCGACACGGAGGTGCCCGGCGGGGTGTGCAGGGCGGCGTTGGCCAGCAGGTTGTCCAGCACCTGCCGCACCCGCATCGGGTCGAACCGCAGCCGCACCGGCTCCGGACCGGGGAGCACCGTCAGCGGGTGGTCCGGGCGGGCCGCCTGGAACGCGTCGGCCGCCTCCCGCACCAGCTCCGCCAGGTCGCCGTCCACCGGCCGCAGCGGCGCCTCGGTCTCGGCCGAGTCCAGCCGGGCCAGCAGCAGCAGGTCGTCCAGCAGCACGCTCATCCGCGCCGCCTCCGACCGCAGCCGCTCCAGGTGCGCCTCGCGCTCCTGCGGCGCGTTCGCGGCGGCGTAGCGGAACAGGTCGGCGTAACCCCGGATCGACGTCAACGGGGTGCGCAGCTCGTGCGAGGCGTCCGCGATGAACCGGCGCAGCCGCTGCTCGGCGGCCGTGCGCGCGGCCAGCGACGAGTCGATGTGCTCCAGCATGGTGTTGAACGCGGTCCGCAGCTCCTCCACCTCGACGCCGCCGCTGCCGCCCTCGGCGCGCACCGCGAGCCGGGCCGAGTCGGTCAGGTCGTGCGACGAGATGTCGTGCGCGGTCTGCGCCATGTCGCTCAACGGTTGCAGCCCGCGCCGCAGCACCGCCCGGCCGATCACCACGAACGCGATCAGCGCCAGCAGGAACGTGGCCACCACGACCATCACCAGCTGCCGCACGGTGTTCGTCAGGTCGTTCATCGGGGCGGCGCTGACCAGCACCAGCCCGTCGCCCATCGGGCAGCCGCGCAGCCGGTAGGTGCCCTCGCCGCGCAGGTCGGCGGTGCGGAACACCGGCTTGTCGCCGGTCACCTCGCGGGCGACCTCGCGCATCTCGGTGCTGTCCAGCGGCAGCCCGGCGGGCGGGCGCAGGGTGACCTCGTCGCCGTCGACCTGGTAGACGGCGGCGAACCAGCCGTAGATCGAGGTGTTGAGCTTGCCGTACTTGTTGACGTCCTTCTCCAGGTCGACCTGGGTCGCCTTCATCTGCTCGTCGAGCTTGTCGGCGAGGTAGCCCTCCATGTTGGTCACCATGACCATGCCGACCACCGCGAACACGCCCAGCGCCAGCGCGCCGAGGCCGAGCGCGAGCCGGGTGCCCAGCCGCAGCCGGTGCCGGCCGAACCAGGGCAGGCGGGCCACTAGTCCGGGGCCTTGCGCAGCACGTAGCCGACGCCGCGCACGGTGTGGATCAGCGGCTGGTGGCCGTCGTCCAGCTTGCGCCGCAGGTGCGAGATGACCAGCTCCACGACGTTGGACCGGCCGCCGAAGTCGTACTCCCACACGTGGTCGAGGATCTGCGCCTTGGTCAGCACGGCGGGCGAGCGGCGCATCAGGTAGCGCAGCAGCTCGTACTCGGTGGGCGTGAGGGTGACCAGCCGGCCCGCGCGGCGCACCTCGCGGGTGTCCTCGTCCATCGCCAGGTCCGACACCTTCAGCACCGACCGCTTCCACTGCGGCCCGGTGGAGCGCCGCAGCACGGCCCGCAGCCGGGCCATCAGCTCCTCCACCGAGAACGGCTTGACCAGGTAGTCGTCGCCGCCCCGGGTCAGCCCGGCCACCCGGTCCGCGGTGCCGTCGCGGGCGGTCAGGAACACCACCGGCACCATCGCGCCGGACGAGCGCAGCCGGTCCAGCACGGTGAACCCGTCCAGGTCGGGCAGCATCAGGTCGAGCACCACGATGTCCGGGTGGAACTCGGCCGCGGTCGCGAGCGCGGCCTCGCCGCTGGCCGCGGTGGCCGCCTGCCACCCCTCGTACCGGGCGACCGTGGCCACCAGGTCCGCGATGTGGGGTTCGTCGTCCACGACGAGCAGTCGAACCGCATTGGCCTTGTCCACGTGCTCATGGTGCGGCAACGCCGTGCGGCGGGCTAACCCGATCCCGCACCGGCCGCTGATCTACAGGAACTCGACAGGAAGCGGACAGGGCCCGCACAGCTCCCGTCCGCAGGCTCGAAGGCGGACCCACCGAACAGGGAGTGCTGATTGTGACAACCGTCCAGCTGTCGGCGCCGGCGGTGCGCCCGAAGGTGGTGGCCCGGACCGGCCTGCACGCCGTCCTGGCCGCGAACGTGGTCGTGGTCACCGCGCTGTTCGTCCAGTCCGGCCAGTCGGCCAACGCGCTGATCCTGCTCGGCCGGCTCGCCGGGCTCTACGGGGCGCTGCTGATGGCGTTCCAGCTCCTGCTGGTGGCGCGCCTGCCGTGGTTGGACCGCCGGCTCGGCATGGACCGGCTCACGTCCTGGCACCGCTGGGTCGGGTTCTCGCTGCTGGTGACCCTGGTGGCGCACGCGGTCCTCATCGTGTCCGGGTACGCCGAGGTGACCTCGCTGCCACCGGTCGACGAGCTGGTGACGATGGCGACGACGCTGGAGGGCGTCCTGCGCGCGGTGGTGGCGCTGCTGCTGATCCTGGTGGTGGGTGGCCTGTCGGCGCGGTTCGCGCGGCGGCGGATGGCCTACGAGACGTGGCACTTCGTCCACCTGTACGCCTACATCGCGGTCTTCCTGGCGTTCTCGCACCAGATCGGCCTCGGCGGCACGTTCACCTCCTCGCCGGTCGCGACCGCGTACTGGTGGGGCCTCTGGGGTTTCGCGCTCGGCGCGGTGCTGGCCGGACGGCTCGTGCTGCCGCTGTGGCGCAACCTGCGGCACCGGCTGCGGATCGCCGCGGTCGTGCCCGAGTCCGACGACGTGGTGTCGATCTACATCACCGGCCGCGACCTGCACCGGCTGCCCGCGCGGGCGGGCCAGTTCTTCCTGTGGCGCTTCCTGACCCGCGACCGGTGGTGGCAGGCCAACCCGTTCTCGCTGTCGGCCGCGCCGGACGGGCGGCACCTCAGGCTCACCGTGAAGGCGCTGGGCGCGGGCAGCGCGTCGCTGCGGGCGTTGAAGCCGGGCACGCGGGTGTTCGCGGAGGGGCCGTACGGGGCGTTCACCGCCATGCACCGCACGCGCCCGCACACGGTCCTGGTGGCGGGCGGGGTCGGCATCACGCCGGTCCGGGCCCTGTTGGAGGAGCTGCGCGGGCACGTCGTGGTGATCTACCGGGTCAGCCGGCCACAGGACGCCGTGCTGCTGCACGAGATGCGCGACCTGGCACAGGCGCGCGGCGCGGTGCTGCACGTGGTCTCCGGTCCGTCGAACGCGCCCACGCCGCACGGCCCGCCGCTGGGCGCGCGGGCGTTGGCCGCGGCGGTGCCGGACATCCGCGACCGGGACGTGTTCGTGTGCGGGCCGCCCGGGATGACCGGGGCGGTGTTGCAGGGCCTGCGCGAGCTCGGGGTGCCCAAGCGGCAGGTGCACGCCGAACGCTTCAGCCTGGCGAGTTGAGGGAGCAGCCGTGAAGTCGAGGGAGCAGCCGTGATGTCGAGAGGACAGCCGTGAAGCGGGCAGTGCCGATCCTGTTGTTGACCGTGGCGGGGCTGGTCCCGTTGTGGCGCTTCGAAGCCCGGCCCGAGACGGTGGACACCGCGCAGGTCGCGGAGGCCGCCCCGGAGACGGTCCCGAAGACGTCGGCACCGGGGACCTCGGGGACGGCCGCGCCGGAGGTGGTTGGGGAGACGCAGACCGTCAAGGGGTCGCTGGTGCGGACCAGCCACGGTGACGTGCAGGTCGAGGTGACGTTCGAGGGCGACCGGATCACGGCTGTGCGGATGCTCAAGCAGCCGAACAGCGCGCCGACCCGGAAAGCCGTGCCGCTGCTGGTGGAGGAGACGCTGACCGCGCAGAGCGCCGAGGTGGACACCGTGTCCGGCGCGACCGCGACCAGCGAGGGCTACGTGCGGTCGCTCCAAGCCGCGATCGACGCGAAGGGCTGACCATGCGCAAGGTCGAGCACATCATGGGCCTGCCGATCTCGGTCGACCTCCGCGACGGGGACACCGCCGCCGTGGACCGGGCGTTCGAGTGGCTGCGCGAGGTCGACGCGCGGTTCAGCCCGTTCCGCCCGGACAGCGAGGTGTCCCGGCTGGACCGGGCCGAGCGCGGCTCGGGCGCGCTCGACTCCGGTGGGGCCGACTCCGGTGGGCTCAGCCCGGACCTGGCCCACGTGCTGGCCCTGTGCGAGCACTACCGGTTGGCCACCGGCGGCGCGTTCCAGGTGCGCCGGCCGGGCCGGGGGCTGGACCCGTGCGCGGTGGTGAAGGGCTGGGCCGTGCAGCGGGCGGCCGACCTGCTGGCGGCCGGCGGGGCGTCCCGGTACGTGGTGAACGCGGGCGGTGACGTCGTGGCGGCCGGCGGGCCGTGGCGGGTGGGCGTGCGGCACCCGGTCGAGGCGGACCGGTTCTGCGTGGTGCTGGAGGTCGGCGAAGGCGCGGTGGCCACGTCCGGGCGCTACGAGCGCGGCGACCACATCGTGGACGGGCGGACCGGCGAGCCGGTGACCGACCTGGTGAGCCTGACCGTGTTCGCGCCTTCGCTGACCGTCGCCGACGCGACCGCCACGGCCGCGTTCGCGATGGGGCTGGACGGCATCCCGTGGGCGGCGGGGCAGGACGGGTGCGAGATCTACGCCGTGGACGCGTCGCGGCGGGTGTACCGGACGCCGGGGATGCCCGTCGCGGCGTGAACCGCGCGCGGGCTGCGGAAGGTCGGGGGCGGCCCGTCCCAGCGGCCCAGGGCCTTGAGCGTGCGGTAGCGCATGGCCCGGACGACCTCGCGGAACCTCAGGTCGTCGTCGGCGGGGAAGGTCGCGGCGGCCTCTTCGAGCCGGCCCAGGTTCGCCAGGACGGCGGCCCGGTGCCCGAGCAGTTCGGTCCGGTCGATCCACCACGCCCACGGCGGCGCGGTGGCGTCCGCTTCCAGCACGGCCTCGGCCTGGTCGAGGGCGCGCAGGGCGTCGGCGGCGCGGCCGGTCCGGGAGTGCGCGCGGGCCCGGCGCAGCGCGAACATCGCCCGGACCTTCGGCGAGCGCGTGCCGGCCGCGCCCCGGTCGGCCAGGTCCAGGGCTTCGGCGAACCGGCCGACGTGGGCGCGCTGCATGGCCATGGTGAGCAGGGTGAGCGTCGCCACGTCACCGCCCGGCCGGGCCAGGGCGAGCGCGGCCAGGTTGTGTGCGTGCGCCTCGGCCTGGCGCTCCTCCTCGAACAGGATCCAGCCGGCGACCTCGGCCAGTTCGGCGATCGCCTCGGCGGTGGCCGGGGTGGGCCGCGGCGCGGCGCGGAACGCCCGGACGGCGAGGGTGCCCAGGTCGCGGGTGTCGGGGCGGCCGTCCAGCGCGATCAGCAGTTCGGTGACGGCTCGGACGCCTTGCGGCATCAGACAACGGTCGGGTGAGGGCCGGTTGCGGGTGTGCCGGTTGTGCCAGGTTCTGTCACGGCTCTCCAGGTCGGTCCGGGGTGCGGAGGCTACCCGCCGAAGCGGGACAGGCGCAGGCCCGACAGCAGCAGGTGCAGGCCGTGCTCGAAGCGGGCGGCGGCGGCGTCGGCCACCAGGTCCCGGTGAGCCTGGCCATGCCGTCGAGCAGCTCGGCCTCGTTCTTGGCGGATGGTGCCCTACTCCTTCACGGTGTCAAGGAGATGGGCCGGGTGTGATGGTCCGCACGCGTTCTGCTACGGTTTTGCGCACGGGTTTTCCCGCTCTACGCAGGTCAGCCGGGTTACGCGCTCGGGGCGTGTGCCGGCAGTGACCGCGTGGAGAGCCGGCCTCGGTCGCACGCATTCGGGAACGTGCGGCCGAGGCCGGCTGTACATCACCGGCTTCCGCGTGAGCGCAAAGCCGCAAGAGCCCCCAGGGCCGGGCTTCGCCCGCGTGGGTGGCTACTCGTAGCGGGAGTGGTCGAACTCCGCCCCCACCACGGAGTGGCCCAGGTCGGAGCCCAGGCGGGTGAGCAGGTCGACCAGTTCGAGGCCGGCCAGCCAGTCCCTCGGCAGGGCGTCGGTGCCGTGCATCGCGCCCAGGAGGTTGCCGGTCAGGGCCGCTGTCGCGTCGCTGCCGCCCGAGTGGTTGGCCGCCGCCCGCAGCGCGTCCACGAACTGCGTGCGCTTCGGGTAGACCAGGACCGTGTGCACGGCGATGGCCATCGCCTCCGGGCCGGTCCAGCCGCTGCCCAGGCGGTCCACCCGCACCGAGTCGAAGCCGAGCGCCCGGTGCTCCTCGGCGAACAGGACCGCCCGGTTGAGGGTGTTGGCGGTGTACGGGTCGTCCCGCAGCACCCGGCCGATCACCTGGTCCACGGCCTCCCGGACCGGGCGCGCCTTCACCGCGATCAGGTGGATCAGCAGGGCGAACGCCCCGCCGGCCACCCAGCCGCCGGTCCCGCCGTGGGTCAGCGCGGCGAACCGGCAGCCCAGGTCGTAGGCGATGTCGGCGCTCGGCGCGAAACCCGCGGGTGCGGTCCTCGTCACACCGTTGCACCCGGAGGACTCGTTGTGGGGCTCCTCCGGGGTCGGCGCGGTGTCCGCCGCGAGGGCCCGCAGGCAGGTCAGTCCGGGCGACCGGCTGGAGTACAGCCGCTCGTCGCCGACCAGGCCGGTGGCCCCCGGTTCCGGGGCCGCCACCTGCTGCGTCATCAGCCAGCGGCGGTAGCTGCGCCACACCGTGTCGACCGGGTCCCACTCGCCGGTGTTGCGGCCCCGGACCCAGGCCCGCAGGTAGCCCTCGGCGGTGAAGAGGGTCAGTTGGGTGTCGTCGGTCACCAAGGCGGGACGCGGCGGTTCCAGAACACCTTCCGGGCCGTGGTCTCGTTGGATGTCCGTCCACCCCAGGTACTGGACGGGGGCGCCCAGGGCATCGCCCAGGGCGCCGCCCAGCAGGCAGGCGGCGCCACGGTCGACCACGCTCATCGGCTCGCGCGGCACTTGCCCTCCTGCACTGCGTCGTCGGGGCCAAAACCCTAGCCGTCGCGGGGTCGTCCGGTCATGGGAGCACGGCTAGTTGAGCAAGCAACATCTACCGACAGGTATCCAACGGCCCGTCTGGCGCACTTGATCCAGTGACCGAGCCGGACTGACCGGTGCACTACCGAGGCGGGGGGAGGGGCATGGCCGAGCGGAGCAAGAACGGGCTGGAGTTCGGTGTGCTCGGACCGTTGCAGGTGCTCGCCGACGGCCGCCAGCTCGTCATCGGCCGGCGTGGGATGCGCGGCCTGCTGGCGATGCTGGTGCTGGCCGCGAACCGGGTCGTCCCGATCGACGAGATCGTGGACAGCCTGTGGACCGACGACCCGCCCGCCACCGCCCGGACCATCGTGCACGGCTACGTCTCCCGCCTGCGGCGGATGCTCGACCAGGCCGACCCGGCGGGCTCCGCGCGGATCCTGACCACGCCGCCGGGCTACCAGCTCGCGGTCGACCCGTGGCGGCTGGACTTCCACCGGGCCCGCCAGCTGGTGGCCGGGGCGCGCGGCAAGCCCGCCCCGATCCGGGCGCAGCTGCTGCGCGAGTCGCTGGGCCTGTGGCGCGGCCAGGTGCTGGCCGACGTGCCCGGCGAGCCGGTCACCACCGACCTCGAAGAGCTTCGGCTCGCCGCACTCGAAGAGCGCGTCGAGGCCGAGCTGGAACTGGGCCGGCACCTCGAACTGGTCGGCGAGCTGCGCCAGCTGGTCAGCGAGTACCCGTTCCGGGAACGGCTGGTCGGCCACATGGTGCGGGCGCTGTACCGGTCGGGTCAGCGGGCCGACGCGCTGGAGGCCTACCAGCGGTTCCACCGGCGGGTGGTGGACGAGCTGGGCATCGACCCCGGCCCCGAGCTGCGCGTCCTACACGAGCAGGTGCTGCGCGACGACCCGGCGCTGAGCTCGCCGGGCCCGGCCGAGCCGGTGGCGCCGGTGCCGCCCCGGCCGGGGGTCGTGGTGCCCGCGCAACTGCCCGCGGCCGCGTCCGGGTTCATCGGGCGCGACGAGGAGCTGGCCTGGCTGGACCGGTTGTGCGACTCGCGCGACCCGACCGCGACGACGGTGGCCGTGGTCAACGGCGCGCCGGGGATCGGCAAGAGCGAGCTGGCGGTGACCTGGGGGCACCGCCGCGCCGAGCAGTTCCCGGACGGGCTGCTGTTCGCCGCGCTGAACGGCTTCGCGCCGGACCGGGACCCGGTGGAGCCCGCCGAGGTGCTGGCCCGGTTCCTGCTGGCGCTGGGCGTGCCGTCCGACGGCGTGCCGCGCGACCTGGACGACCGGGTGGGGCTGTACCGGTCGGTGCTGGCCCGGCGGCGGGTGCTGGTGGTGCTCGACGACGCGTGGGACCCGGAGCAGGTGCGGCTGCTGCTGCCGCCCGGGGCCGGGTCGGTGGTGCTGGTCACCTCCCGGCTGCGGCTGGAGTCGCTGGTGGTCAGCAACGGCGCGCGGATGCTGACGCTGGACACGTTGAAGCAGGACGAGTCCGTCCGGCTGGTCGACGAGGTGGTCGGCAAGCCGTTGTCCGAACAGGAACCGGTGGCCACCCGGATGCTGGCCGAGCTGTGCGGCAACCTGCCGCTGGCGCTGCGGATCGCCGCGGCGAAGCTGGTGTTCAGTCCGGAGTGGACGGTCGAGGCGCTGGTGGCGCAGCTCTCCGACGACGACGCCCGGCTGCGCACCCTGGACCTGGCCGACACCGAGGTCGGGGTGGCGCGTGCGCTGGCGGTGTCCTACCGCAACCTCCCGCCGGAGCTGGCGGAGACGTTTCGGGCGGCGGGACTGGTTCCGGGGCGGTGGGTGAGCCCGCACGCGATCGCCGCGCTGTGCCGCACGGACCTGGGCACCGCGGCGGGCCGGCTGGCCGACCTGGCCGACGCGCACCTGCTGGTGGAGCAGTGGCGCGGCGGGTACGTGCTGCACGACCTGGTGCGCCTCTACGCCCGCGAGCTGCTCGGCGAGGAGCGGTCGGCCGGGCGCACCGCGGCGCTGCGCAGGCTGATGGACCACTACCTGGCGGCCTGCGACCACGCCCGGCGGCTGATCCGGCCGGTGGACGACGGGCTGGACTTCGTGGCCGGGGAGCCGACCGCACCACGCCCGGCCACCTCGGGGCAAGCGCTTTCCTGGTTCGACAAGGAGTGGCCGAACCTGATCGCCCTGGTGCACGGCGCGGCGGAAGCCGGTCTGCACCAGCAGGTCTGGCAGCTGGTCCGGCTGGTCTACCCGTACTGCGTGGCCCGGCTGGTCGGCCGGGAGTGGCGGGCCATCGCCGAGTTCGGCCTGGCGTCGGCCCGGGTCGGCGGCGACCGGCGCGGCGAGCTGCTGGTGCTGCACGCGATGCACGCCATCAACGTGTGGACCGGCACGATCCGCGGCACGCTCCCGGACGCCGAGCGCGCCCATCGACTGGCCCAGGAGCTGGGCGAACCGCGCTACCTGGTGATGGCGCTGGACCAGTTGGCGTGCACGCTGTCCGCCGAGGAGCGCAACGAGGAGGCGCTGGCGCACTACCGCAGCGCCGTGGAGATGGCCCGGCGGGACGGCGACGCGCTGGGCGAGGCGACCGTCCTGAACAACCTGGCCCAGGTGGAGCAACGCCTCGGGCGGCTCGAAACAGCCGCCCAGCACCAGTTCCAGGCGATGGAGATCCACCACCGCAACGGCAACGAGCGCTGGTACGTGCTGGCCATCGGCAACCTGGCCGAGCTGTACGCGGAACTGGGGCTGCTGGCCGAGGCGGAGGACAACGCGCGGCAGGGCGTGGAACTGGCCCGCGGCGGGTCCATGCAGTTCGAGGAGGCGTTCGGCCGGCAGGTGCTCGGCACGGTGCTCGCCAAGCGGGGGGAAGTCGTTGCGGCGCAAGCGGAGCTCGCGGAGTCACTGCGGTTGTTCGAACGGCTGGGGTCGTCGCGGGCCATGTTCGTCCGAACGGCTCTTGAAGGCTTGACCACCGGGGTTTAGCGGCTGTTTAGCACCGGGCCGCGACTTCGTGGGAACTTGGTGACGCGCGCTGATCAACGTCGCGAGGCGGATCGGCGCGTCGGGTGGCTCTTGGAGGGGGATGCCAGGGGGGAAGCCACCCAACGGTCAGCCGGCCGGCATTCGGGGGAGAGTGCCGGCCGGCTGACCCGTTTCCGCAGTCCGCCGCCGGGACGCGCACGCCGCCGAGCCCCGTCACCGGCCGCGCCGACGCGACCACCACCGGCGGCCCGCCCCCAGGGGCTGGGTGCGCCGCTGGGCGCGGCCCGGACCGGCGGTGGTGGTCTGCGGGTGGGTCAGCTGTCGGCGCAGACCGGGAGCAGTTCCGGGCGCTTGGGGACGACGCCGTCACCGATCGACTCACCGCGCAGCTGGCGGGCGATCCACGGCACGACGTGCTCGCGCGCCCACTTCAGGTCGTGCCGGCGCTGGGCCATCCAGTCCTCGTCGGCCGGTGGCGGCCACGGGATGCTCCAGTCCTCGTCCGGCTTGAAGCCCAGGACCTCCGCCGCGCGCAGCGCCACCCGGCGGTGCCCCTCCGTCGACAGGTGCAGGCGGTCCGCGCTCCACGCGCGGCGGTCGTGCAGCACGGTCATCGACCACAGGTCGACCACCCGGCAGTGGTAGCGCTCGGCGACCGACCACAGGTGGCTGTTGTAGATGGCGATCTTGCCGCGCAACGACCGCAGGAACGGCGTGTGCTTGGGGTCGAAGCCGGTGAAGATCACCACCTCGGTGCCCGCCGCGCGCAGGTCCGCCACGGCGATCTCGTACATCTCGGCCAGCGCGTCCGGGTCCGAGCCCGGCACCAGCAGGTCGTTGCCGCCACCGCAGAACGTCGCCAGCCGCGGCTTGAGCTCGACCGCGAGCGGGATCTGCTCGTCCACGATCTCCTGCAGCATCTTGCCCCGGATCGCGAAGTTCGCGTACCGGAAACCCCGCTGGTGGCTGGAGATCATCGCCGCCAGCCGGTCGGCCCACCCCAGGTACGTGCCGTTCGGGCCCGGGTCGTCCATGCCCTCGGTGAAGCTGTCCCCCAGCGCGACGTAGCTGTCCAATCCGTCCACCGCATCCCTCCCCTTCCTCCGCGGCACCCCCGTGACCGCGCCTGACAGGATGCCTCCCGAGGTCGGGGCGACGCCACCGGCCTGCCGGGACACCGTTACCGGAGTGTCACTCGATAGTGGGGAGGATGTCGGCATTGGGCGATTCGTCACGGGCTCGGGCCTAGGGTTTCCGGTCGTGCCGCGTCTGCCCGTCCCACTGTTGTCCTTCGGTTCCCTGGCTCTGGTCGCCGGGCTCGTCACCGGGGTCGCCCTGGTCCGGGGCGAGCCGGAATCGCCGCCCGAACAGCGGATCGACGGCACTCCCGGGGTCGTCCAGGAGCCCGGCGGCGACGGCCCGCCGATGGAGTACCGGGGCGGGGACGGGTCCGGCCCGACCGCCGCGCGCCCCCGGACGGGCCCGCCGGCGACTACCGTCGGGACACGGTCGAATGCAACGGAGATCACGCCGCCCACGACCGCCGGCGGGCCGTCCGCCGCGGCTGTGCCGGAGCCGTCGGTCAGCACCGCGACAACCACCGCGACGCCCACCGCGACCACCACGGCGCCCTCGGGGACGCCCCCGGCGACGACCACGACGACGACTGAGGCCCCCGCGACGACGTCGGGCGCTTGACGTCGTCGCGGGGGGTCGGGCCCGCTGCCCGGCGGAGCCGCCGCCGAACATCCCCCGGGCAGCGGGGTCTGGGCCGGTGCGCAGGGAGGGCCGCCGCCGATCACCTCCCCGCGCACCGACGTCTCATCAGCCCCCGGCGGCCAGGTCCAGGGGCTCGTAGGCGGCGCGCAGCCGCAGTTCCGCGCCCGGCGCGGCGCCCAGGGCGTCCAGCCCGAGCAGGGCCGCGCCGACCACCGGCGGCACGTCGACCACGCGGACCTCGGCGCGCGGCGCGAACTGCCCCAGCCGTTCCCGCACCGGGTCCACGACGGCGCCGCCGGTGCCGGTCAGCACGCCGCCGCCGAGCACCACGTCCACCGGCTCGTCCAGCAGCGCGAGCCGGCGCAGCGACACCGACGCCAGCAGGACGACCTCCTCGACCAGCCGGTCGACCACGGTGAGCGCCACCGCGTCACCGCCCGCCGCGACCTGGAACAGCAGCCGGCACAGCGCGTGCGGGTCGAACTCGACCTGCTCGAAGTGCAGCCGCTCGACCACCTCGGCCAGCGATCCCGCGCCGTAGTGGGCGATCAGCGCGGGCAGCAGCGCGGTCGGTGCGCCGCGGCCGTCCTCGGCCCGCACGGCCAGCCACAGCGCCTTGCCGCCGATGTGTCCGCCGCCGCCCCAGTCGCCGGAGATCGGGCCCAGGGCGGGGAACCGGTGCGTCCGGCCGTCCGGCGCCACCGCCACGCAGTTGATCCCCGCCCCGCACACCACGGCCACGCCGATGCCGTTCGACGTGCCGGCGCGCAGCAGCGCGAACGTGTCGTTGCCGACGACGGTCGTGGCCGACCACCCGCGCTGCTCGATCGCCGTGCGCAGGTCTTCCTCTTCCTGCGGCAGGTCGGCCCCGGCGAGGTAGGCGGCGGTGTGCGCGGCGATCGGCTCGTCGGGCGCCAGGCCCGCCTGGCGGGCCGCCGAGCGGGCCAGCCCCTCGAACACCTCCAGGCTGCGCGGCAGGCCGACGTTCTGCGGTGACGCGCCCGGCCCGCGGACCTGGGCGAGCACCCGCCCGTCCAGGTCCACCAGCGCCACCGCGGTCTTGCTGTTCCCGCCGTCGATGGCGAGCACCCGGTCGGTCATCAAGCCCCCCGGCCCTTCGCCCACGGCAGGAAGTCGCGGTTGTGCGACACCAGCTCGTCGGCCAGCCGGTCGGCGATCGCGTGCTGCCCGACCAGCGGGTGCGCCAGCAGCGCGTTCGCCACCCGGTCGCGCCCGCCGTGCACGGCGGCGTCCAGCGCCAGGTGCTCGTAGGCGGTCACGTGCGCGATCAGGCCCGCGATCGCGGGCTCCAGCGGCTCCACCGGCAGTGCCCGCGCGCCCTGCGAGGTGACCGCCGCCGGCACCTCGATGACCGCGTCCTCGGGCAGGAACGGCAGGGTGCGGCCGTTGCGCACGTTGACCACGTGCTGCTCCGCGCCCGTGCCGCCGGTCAGCGCGTGCACCAGTTGCACGGCCGCCTCGGAGTAGTACGCGCCGCCGCGCTGGGAGAGCTGCTCCGGCTTGGTGACGACGTTGACATCGCCGTACAGGCCGAGCAGTTCCTTCTCCACCCCTGCCACGACTTCGGCGCGCGGAGGACTGGTCTTCTGCTGCCTGACAACGTCGTCGTGGTCGTAGAAGTACTTCAGGTAGTACGACGGCACCATGTCCAGCCGGCGCATCAGCGACGCGGGCAGGCCGATGTGCTCGGCCAGCGCGTCGCCGTGGTGCTCCAGCAGTTCGGGCAGCCGGTCGACGTCGTTGACGAACACCCCGCGCTCCCACGTGAGGTGGTTGAGCCCGACGTGCTCCAGCCGCACCGACTCCGGCTCGACGCCGAGCAGCGCGGAGGTCCAGCGCTGGAACGTGATCGCCACGTTGCACAGGCCGACCGCCCGGTGCCCGGCCCGCAGCAGCGCGCGGGTCACGATCCCCACCGGGTTGGTGAAGTTGACGATCCACGTGTCCTCGCCCGCGATCGCGCGCACCCGGTCGGCGATGTCCAGCACCACCGGCACGGTCCGCAGCGCCTTGGCCAGGCCCCCGGCACCGGTCGTCTCCTGCCCGACGCAGTCGCACACCAGCGGGAACGTCTCGTCCCGGGCCCGCGCCGCCTGGCCGCCGACGCGCAGTTGCAGCAGCACCGCCGATGCGCCGTCCACGCCCTCGTCGAGGTTCGAGGTGGTGACGATCCGCGCCGGGTGGCCGGCGTGCTCCAGCAGCCGCTGCGAGAACGCGCCGACCACGGCCAGGCGCTCGGCGTCCGGGTCGACCAGGACGATCTCGTCCACCGCGAGGCTGGTCCGGCGTCCGGCGATGCCGTCGACCAGCTCCGGGGTGTAGGTCGATCCGCCACCGACAACGGTGAGCTTCATCCTTTGACTCCAGTGAAGGTGATGCCCTTGACGAACGAGCGCTGGGCGAAGGCGAACAGCACCACGGCCGGGATCATGATCAGCAGCGTCGCGGCCATCGCCAGGTTCCACTGCACGTGGTGCATCCCCTTGAACGACGACAGCGCGAGCGACAGCGTCCACTCGTCGGGCCGCTCGCCGGTGTAGAGCAGCGGGCCGAAGTAGTCGTTCCAGGTGTAGAGGAAGCAGAACAGGGCGGTCGCGGCGATGCCGGGCCGGGCCATCGGCACGATGATCCGCACCAGGGCCTGGAACTCGGTGCAGCCGTCCACCCGCGCGGCGTCCACGTAGGACTGCGGGATGGTGAGGATGAACTGGCGCAGCAGGAAGATGCTGAACGCGTCGAACAGGAAGTACGGCGCGATCAGCGGCCACAGCGTGCCGGTCAGGCCCAGGCTGGACCAGGTGTCGTACAGCGGCACGGCGACCACCTGCGGCGGCAGCATCATCGCGCCGACCACGAGCAGGAACACCACGTTGCGCCCGCGCCACCGCAGCTTGGCCAGCGCGTACGCGGCCGGGATGGACGACAGCAGCATCCCGGCGGTGGCCAGCAGCGAGTACAGCAGGCTGTTGCCCAGGTACTTGAGCAGCGGGGCCTTGTCGAAGACCTCCAGGAAGTTGCCCCAGTGCCACTCGCGCGGCCACAGGTCCTTGGTGAACGCCTGGTTGTCCGACATCACGGCGGTGAGGAACACGAACAGGATGGGCAGCGCGAACATCAGCGCCATCGCGATGCCGATGCTGTGCACCGCCACCCAGTCCAGCATCCCCCGCCAGTCGCGGGGCCTCGGGGGCGCCTCGCGCACCCCGGCGTCGCGGTCGAGCACGGCGGTCATCCGCCCCCGCCCCCTTCCTCCTGGTGGCTGGCCTTGCGCATGCGCTGCACGAGCAGCGCCGTGGCGGCGAACGAGACGACGAACAGCACGGTCGCCATCGCCGCCGCGTACCCCATGTCGAAGAACCGGAAGCCCTTGGCGTAGAGCCACACCGGGAACGTCAGCGTCGAGTTCTCCGGGAAGCCGAGGTTCTTCGTCGCGCCGGTGATGTCCGCCGCGCCGCTGGCCGCCGAGCCCGCGACCACCGCCTGGGTGAACAGCTGGAGCGCCAGGATGATCGAGTTCACCACGCCGAACATCAGCACCGGTGAGATGGTGGGCAGCGTGATGTGCCACCACCGGCGCAGCGCGCCCGCGCCGTCCAGCTCGGCTGCCTCGTACTGCTCCTGCGGCACGTCCAGGACCGCGGCCAGGATGATGATCATCAGGTCGCCGGACACCCACAGCATCACCGCGGTGATGCCGACCTTGGACCACGCCGGGTCGGCGAACCACAGCGGGCTCTGCACCCCGAACCAGTCCAGGAACGTGTCCAGCGGGCCCTCGTTCGGCCGCATGACCAGGAAGAACACCAGGGTCGCGGCGACCGGCGGGGCGAGCGAGGGCAGGTAGCACAGGGTGCGCACCAGGCCGACGCCCGACTTCAGCCGGGCCACCACCGACGCCACGCCCAGCGCGAACAGCACGCGGGCGAAGGTCAGCACGACCACGAACCACAGCGTGTTGTACGCGGACGTGAGGAACAGCTTGTCCTTGAACATGAACGCGTAGTTGTCGAACCCGATCCACTCGGGCGGGTTGATCAGGTCGTACTTGGTGAACGAGAACCCGACCGTGGCGACCAGCGGGTAGCCGAAGAACAGGACGAACCCGATGATCGCCGGCGACAGGAAGGCCAGCACGGTCAGCCGGTGGCGGGCGCGGGAGCGGGACCGCCCCTTGGCAGGGGCGGGCCGCGCCGCGTCCACGCGTTCGAGCGTGGCTGTCATGGTTACTTGCCGCTCTTCGCGATCTCGTCGTCGATCTGCTTGTCGACGTCCTTCAGGCCGGCCATCAGGTCGGTGACCTTGCCCGACTGCCACGAGGTGGCGAAGTCGCCGATCGCCTTGATGTGCGCGTCACCGATCGGGGTCACCGGGTTGCCCTGGAGCTTGTCGCTCTTGGCCAGGTCGATGAAGGTCTTGAAGTTCTCGTCGACCTCCAGCCGCGGGTCGGCCAGCGCCGCCTTGGTGCTCGGGATGTTCTTGATCCCGTTGGACAGCGTGACGATCGTGTCGGTGTCGAACGACAGGTGCTTGATCAGCTCCCACGCCGCGCCGGCGTTCTTCGCGCCCTTCGGCACGCCCATGATCGTGCCGGTGGTGAAGCCGGTGCCGTAGAGCTCGGGCTTGATCGTCGGGAACGGCGCGGTGCCGAACTTGACGTTGGGGGCCTGGTCCTTGAGGAACGCGGTCCGGTACTCGCCGTCGATCATCATGGCGATCTTCTGCTGGTGGAACGCGTGGTCGGTGGAGTACTCCTGGCCCAGCCCCGCGCGGAACCGCTCCAGGTTGTCGAAGCCGTAGAAGTCGACCAGTTCCTTCTGGAACTTCAGCATCTCCGCCCACTCGGGCGTGGCCAGTGACGACTTGCCGTCCGGCCCGGCCCACTTCGCGCCGAAGTTCGGCGCCCAGATCGGCGGGCGGTTGGCGTAGAACAGCATGGTGGGCAGGAAGCCGGCGACCTCGATCGAGCCGTCCGGCGCCTTCTTGGTGGTGCGCTTGGCGAAGTCCAGCAGCTCGGCGGTGGTCTTCGGCGCGGTGGTGATGCCGGCCGCGGCGAGCAGCTCCTTGTTGAAGTACAGGCCGTACACGTCGTTGAGCATCGGCATCGCGCACCGGTTGCCCTTGTACTCGGTGTAGGAGCGCACCGCGTCCGGGATCTGGTTCAGGTCGACCTTGTCCCGGTCGATGTAGGGCTTGAGGTCCTGGAACGAGCCCGACGAGCAGAACTGGCCGATGTTGTCGGTGGTGAACGACAGCGCGACGTCCGGCGGGTTGCCGCTGCGGATGCCCGCGGTGATCTTGTCGTCGTCCTGGCTGCCCTCGTGCTTGATCTCGGCGTTGGGGTACTTCTTCTTGAAGCTCTCCAACGCCTTGGTGACCTCGTCCTGCTCACGGCCGGAGTAGTTGCTCCACACGGTGAGCGTGAACTTGTCGTCCTTGCCGGGTGCGGCGGCCAGGCCGCCGGCCTGGTCGGACTTGCCCGCGCCTGCCGCGCAGGCGGTCAGGGACACCGCGGCGGCCACGCATAGCAACGCTGCGCGCGAGACCTTGCGCATGTGCTCTCCTTCTCTCAACGTGCGGACGGGAACGTTGCGGCCCGCGGGACACCTTCGACGTGGAGTGACGTCTCAGGCGTGCTTCGGGCCCCGGAAGGGTTCGGTCGTGGCGGCGGGTAGGCCGAACACCTGTTCCCTGACGACCGACAGCGCGGAGTGCAGTGCGCCGGAGCGCACCGGTTTCCCGGTCACCAGGGCGAGTTGGACGGGGGTGCGGGGCACCACCAGCCGGCGGAGCTCCGCGGCGACCAGGTCGACCAGCGTGGTGCCGCCGGCCTGGGCGATGTCACCGGAGAGCAGGACGAGTTCCGGGTCGAGCACCGAGACCACGTTGGCCGCGCCGGTCGCGATCCGGCGGGCCAGGTCGACCAGGAACTCGCGGCCGGCCGTGCCCTCGGCGAGGGCCTTGCGCACGGCGGCCTGGCCCGTGCGCGCGGAGACCCCGTGCGCGCGGGCGAGTCGGACGATGGCGGGGCTGTCGAGCAGGTCGCCGTAGCGCCCGCCGGTCCGGTCGGTGCCGGTGTCGGCGGTGGCGTGGTCGGGGATCTGCATGGCGTCGATCTCGCCCGCGCCGCCGGTCGCGCCGCGCAGCAGCGACCCGTTGACCACGACGGCCGCGCCGACCGCGTCGGCGGGCCAGAGCAGGACGAAGTCCCGCACCCCGGTGGCCCGCCCGGCGACCATCTCCTCCAGCGCGACCAGGTTCACGTCGTTCTCGACGGTGACCGCGGTGTCGAGCAGGTCGGCGAGCGTGCCGGGGATGTCGAAGCCCTCCCAGCCGGGCATGTGCGGCGCGTAGTTCAGCCGCCCGGTGGCCGGGTCGACCGCGCCGGGCGAGCCCACCACCACGTGGTTGAGCGCCTCCGGCGAGAGCCCGGCCTGGTTGGCGGCCTTGGTGACCGCGCCGTGGAACGCCTCCAGCACGTCGGTGCGCGGCAGGGGGGCGCTGTGCTCGGTGAGCAGGGTGCCGGAGATGTCGGCGATCGCGACGTCGACGGTGCTCGGGGTGAGGTCGATGGCGGCCACGTGGGCGAGGGCGCCGTTGACCGTCCAGAGCTGGGCGCGGGGTCCGCGCCCGCCACCGCGCAGGCCGTTGCGCAGGACCGTGCCCTCGGTTTCCAGGCGGGTCAGCAGCTGGGCCGTCGCGGGCTTGGACAGCCCGATGATGCCTTCCAGTTCCGAGCGGGTGAGCGGGCCGTTGCGCAGCAGGGCCTCGATCGCCGCGCGGTCGTTGATCTCGCGCAGCAGTCGTGGGCTACCGGCTCGCATCGGTCCTCCTGTCTGTTAACTTTCCAGACGATTTCGGCCACCGTAGTGACGGGGCTCACCGGAGGTCAATGCTCCGAGACGGGTCCGTTACCTGGGTTAGGCTCGCCTAAGGCACCCTGAACGCATGACCGACACTCGTCCTGACTCGCTGGCCCGGCTGCTGGGCGGGCGTGGGGGTGCGCTGGACGCGTCCCTGCCGCCGCTGGCGTTCGCCCTGGGCTGGGTGCTCGGCGGCCAGTCGATCGCGGCGGGCGCGGCGGTGGCCGTCGGCTGCGGCGTGGTGATCGGCGTCGTGCGGCTGGCGCGGGGCGAACGGCCGCGCGCCGTCGTGGTCTCGGTCGCGCTGGTCGTGGTCGCGGCCTACATCGCGTTGCAGACCGGGCGGGCCGAGGACTTCTTCCTGTTGCAGATCTTCGTCAACGCCGCCTCGGCACTGGCCTGGGCGGCGAGCATCGTCGTGCGCTGGCCGTTCCTGGGCGTGGTGGTGGGGCTGGTCACCGGGCAGAGGTTCCGCTGGCGGGCCGACCCCGACCTGATGCGGGCCTACCGGGTGGCGAGCTGGGCGTGGGTCGGGCAGTACGTGCTGCGGGTGGTCGTGTTCGGCGCGCTGTGGCTGGCCGGGCAGGTCGTCGTGCTCGGCGTGATGCGGGCGATCCTGACCTGGCCGTTGCAGGCGGTGTGCATCGCGGTCAGCTGGTGGCTGATCCGCCGGTCGCTGCCCGCCGACCACCCCGGCCTGCGCCACCCGCGCGTGCCCGGCCGGTCGGGCTCGGCCAGGTCCGGTGCGGACGACCTCGACGGCGAGCCGGGTGACGACGTGCCGCCCGGCGCGGTCGGTTCGGACGCGGTGGGTTCGGACGCGGTGGGTTCGGACGCGGTCGGGCGGGACAGCTCGCAGCAGGCGTAGCGACGGGTCAGTTCGGGCGCGGGGCGGTGTCGCCCAGCACCTCCACGGCGGCCAGCCAGGCCGCGCCGGCCGAGCTCTCCGTCGCGACCCGGACCGGCGCACGGGTGCGGGCGGTCAGCTCGGCGCGCAGCAGCGCACCCAGCGGGTGGGCGTGGACCAGGCTGCCCACCAGCACGATCGGGGTGTCCGCCGCGGCCGGGCGGGCGGCCAGCGCCAGGTCGGCCAGCACCGCCACCGCCTCGGCGATGATCGCCTCGGCGGACCGGGCGGCCGAGTGCGCCGTCACCAGCGGCGCGTAGCGGGCCAGGGCGATCGGGGCGGCCTGGTTGACCCGGGTGAGCAACGCCCGCCGCGCCTGCGCCGCCGGGTGCGGTGCGACGTCGGACAGGGTCAGCACCGCCCGGGTCAGCTCGTCCTGCTCATCGCCCTCCAGCGCCCGCAGGGTCGCCCGGACGGCCTCGCGGCCGAGCCAGTACGCCGACCCCTCGTCGCCCAGCAGCCAGCCGTGGCCGCCGACGGTCGCGGTCAGCCGGTGCGCGGTGATCGTGGCCGCGATCGAGCCGGTGCCGGCCACCAGCACGGTGCCGTCCGGGGACGCCGACCCGGTCGCGAACGCGGCCTCGCAGTCGGTGATCACCCGCATCGGGCAGCGCAGGCCCGCGCCGGTCCAGGCCCGCTCGAACAGGGCGGCCACCGCCGGGTCGGTGAGCTTGCTCGACCCGGCCATGCCCAGCACACCGGACTCGACCTTGGTGGCGTCCAGCCCGTCCAGCGCCGCGGCCAGGGCCTGGTTGACGTGCGCCGCGGCCTGCTCGGGCGGGTGGGAGTTGGGGTTCGCGCCGCCCGCCACGCCCGCGCCCAGCCGGGTGCCGTCGAGGTCGAGCACGAGTGCCCTGGTCGACGTGCCGCCGGCGTCCAGTCCCACCACGAAGCCCATTCGACCGAGTATGGGCGAAAAGCCGGGGGCCCGGCACACCCGGAAGGGTTGTGCCGGGCCCCCGGACGGCGGTCAGCCGCGCGGCACCAGCACCTCGGCCCGCTGGGCGGTCGCGTTGTGGTGGTGCAGCAGGAGAAGCCCCTCGGCCTGGTCGGCGGCCAGCGCGGCCGGGTCGCGGTGGACCTCCAGCACGCGCCCCGGCTTGGCCAGGAACAGCACCGCCGACACCTCGCCGGTGCGCACCGAGTAGCCGGGCGCGAGCGGGTCGAACGACATGGTCGCGCCGATCTTGTCGACGAACCCGCCCTCGTTGCCCGGCGCGGGGTACTGCCCGGTCGTGCCCGCGGTGTAGGTGAGCCGGGCGGACGCCGCGGTCGGGTCGATGCCCAGCGCCGCGAGCGTCACCGGCAGCACGACCACGTTGCTGTCCATCACGTTCGTGTCGACGTCGCCGTGCTGGGTGTTGACCGGCTGCTCGTCCACCACCTCGTCGTCGGCCACCCGGGTGGTCCGCGCCAGCCACACGTCGGCCACCACGTTGCCGTTGCCGTCCACCGGTTTGACGACCTTCACCAGGTAGTCGTGCTCGCCGTCGCCGGAGGTGTCGACCCGGATCTCCGGGGTGTTGCCCGCGCCCAGGGTCACCCAGTTCTCCCACGTCACCACGCCGAACGCGAGCAGCGCGTCGGGCGACTTGTCGCTCGGTGCGGTGGAGGCCGCGCCGACGTAGCGCAGGTCGCCGCCCTTGGCGCTGCCGTTGACCGCGCAGTCGGTCTTCACCTCGTCGGTGCAGTCGGGCAGCCGGTCCGACGTGCCCTGCAGCTCGAACGCGCTGACCAGCGACCGGTACGCCTGGTCGCCCTCGCCCTGGGCGAGGCCCCGGCCGCGCAGCCGCAGCGCGGCCTGGTCGCCGCCGAAGGTGACGGCGTCCGCCCCGATCTCGGCGACCGGCTTGGGCGCGGCGTACACCGGCACCCGGAGCAGGGTGCGCCCGGACTTGAGCACGACCCGGCCGGACGCCTCGGCGAGGAACTGCCGGGCCACGTCCACCTGCTGCTTGACCAGCGTCGGGTCGGCGACCTTGCGCAGGTCGTCCGGGGTCACGCGGAGGGTGACCTTGACCTCCTCGGCGCGGTTCGGGTGGACGTTCACCACCGGCGGCCACACGTCGAACCGGACGCCCGGCACCGTCGTCGCGGCCTGGTAGGACACGTTGACCAGCTGCGACTTCCGCCCCTTGTTGACCACCCGGATGTTCTTGCGCAGCGTCACCGGCAGCCGCGCCGCCTCGACCGGGCCGAACGACACGCCGACCGCGCCGCGCTCGTCGTCGACCATGGCCAGCAGGTCGGTGCCGACGGCGGCCAGGGCGTCCACCCGGCCCGCGCCGACCCGCATCGGGGCCTCGGTGAGGCCGGTGGTGGTGTCGTCGCCGGACTTCACGTCGGTGCCGGCGGTGGTCATCACGGCCGCCTTGACCTCTTCGACGGTCCAGTCCGGGTGGGCCTGGCGGACCAGCGCGCCGATGCCCGCGACGTGCGGCGACGACATGGACGTGCCGCCCTTGCTCGCGCCCCCGTCCCCGGTGCCGACGTCGGCGGACAGGATCGTGTCGCCGGGCGCGGCCACGTCGGGCTTGGCCGCGATCGGGCCGCGCGCGCCGCGCGCCGACGAGGGGGTGATGGTGTCGGCGAGGGTCGGTGTCGTGGTGGGCACCGAGTTGCGCAGCTTGCCGGTCATCGTGACCTGGAGGGTGCCGGCGGTGAGCGCCGGGCGGACCTCCTCGGTGGCGGTTCCGGTGAACTGGAAGACCGGGATGGCCGCGTTGCCCGCGATGCCGGCGAGGAAGTTGTCCCGGGTGGACGAGAGCAGCACGCCCGCCGCGCCCGCCGCCGTGGCGTTGTCGGTGCGCCCGCCGGAACCGCACTTGCGAGTGGCGTCGGAGTCGTCCCACTCCAGCCAGACGAACTTGCCGCCCAGGTCCTCGCCGATCGGCGCGCAGCCGTCGGCGTTGGCCGGGTCGGTGACCGGCACGACCGGCCTGGTCAGGTCGAGGGTGTCGTAGCCGGCGTAGTTCTGGCTGTACTGGCCGGGCTGGTCGCCCTGGCCGGGCACGGTGACGCCGTCCTGGATCGCGAACGCGTCGCGGGTGTTGGCCACCGCGAGGGCCTCGGGGACGTTGGCGGGCGAGCCGCCGACGTCGTAGAAGTCGCCGCCGTTGCCGGCCGACGCCACGACCAGCACGCCGTGCTCGACGAGCTTGCGCACGAACTGGCCGTCCGGGTCGTCCTGGCCGCCGAAGTCCGAGCCCAGCGACATGTTGACCACGTCGAGGTGGTCGGAGAAGTCGCCGTCGCCGTTCGGGTCCAGCGCCCAGTCCATGGCCTGCGCGGCGAGGTTGGTGGAACCGCCGCAGCCGAACACCTTCAGCGCGTAGAGCGACGCGCGGGGCGCGCTGCCGGGGCCGATCTCCATGGCGGCCAGGGCGTCGGCGGTGAGCGACCGGTAGTCGCCGGTGAACGGGGTGCCGTCGGCGTTCTCGCCGTAGCCGGCGGCGGAGCCCGCGACGTGCGTGCCGTGGCTCTGGCAGTCCATCGGGTTCGGGTCGGGCTTGGGCGTGGCCTTCGCGGGGACGTTGGCGTCGTAGTCGTCACCCGCGAAGTCGTAGCCGCCGACGACCTTCGCGGTCGGCGTCCACGGCTGGGTGCGGTCGACCGCCTGGTAGGCCTCGCGGGTGCCGGGGCCACCGAAGTCGGCGTGGGTGTAGTCGACGCCGGTGTCGATGATGCCGATCCGGATGCCGTCGCCGTAGCGGCCGGTCTGCGCCCAGACCCGGGCGGCCTTGGTCAGCTGCACCGAACTGGCGTTCTGCACGACCTTGGGCACGGCCAGCCGGACGGCCTTGACCTCGGGCAGCGCGGCCAGTTCGCGGACCTTCGCGGCGTCGGCGTTGACCACGATGCCGGGCACGGCGTTCGCGGTCTTGGCGACCTCTCGGGTGGCGGAGTCCTTGCCGCGCAGCACGTCGAGCACGCGGTTCGCGGTGTCGTCGGTGCGCTGCCGGGTCGCCACGGCCGCGGCGGCGGCCTGCTGGTCGCCCGCGCCGCGGGCCTTCTCGGTGTCGAACGCCTCGGCGGCCGGGGTCTCGGTCAGCTCGACGAACGCGGTGACCGCGCCCGTCGCGGCGGCCAGCGTCGACCCGACCCGCTCGGCGGACCCGGCCTCGACGTGCTCGGCCCGGGTGGGCGCGACCGGGTCGGCGGGCCGGCCGTCGGCGTCGGCGACGCCCGAGGTGACCAGCGAGGCGAACAGTGCGGCGGTGGTGGCGGCGGACGCCCACACCGCACGGGGGTGTCTCATCGGAGCCTTTCGTCGTCGTGCTGCGGGTGGACGGCGGAGCGCGTCGAGCCCGGTCGGATCGTCCTTCGGTCGTGGCGGGCACCCGGTCGGCGGGTGGTCGCGGTGGCGACGGTGTGCAAGAGAATGGTTCCGGACCGTGACACAAGGGCAAGTCATCGGACCACTTGACGGCGAAACCGGGTGGCGAAGGGGTCGACGCCGGTCATACGCCCGATGTATGCCCTGCTGATCGGAAGACGTCCATCCTGCTCGGCCCCTTCCCGGTGCCAGCCGGCGTCGAGTTCGGCCACGCCGACCGCGAGCCGTACCTGGCGGGCCGGCGGCGGTCGCCGGCATCCTGGTGGCCGGGCGGCCGGGCACCGGGGGTGAGCGCGGCCGCATCGCCTCCACCTGGCTGGGAGCCGCCGTGATCACGTTGTCGCGCCTCGGTTTCGGGGCCGCCCCGATCGGCAACCTGTACTCGGCGGTGGACGACGGCGCGGCGTCGGCCGCCGTGGACGCCGCCTGGGAGGCCGGGGTCCGGTACTTCGACACCGCCCCGCACTACGGGCTCGGCCTGTCCGAACGGCGGCTGGGCGCGGCCCTGGCCGGTCGGCCGCGCGACGCGTTCGCGGTGTCCACCAAGGTCGGCCGCCTGCTGGAACCGGTCGCACCGGGCGGCGACGACCTGGCCAACGGGTTCGCCGTGCCCACCACGCACCGCCGGGTGTGGGACTTCAGCGCGGACGGCGTGCGCCGGTCGTTGGAGTCCTCTTTGGACAGACTCGGGCTGGACCGGGTCGACCTGGTGCTGCTGCACGACGTCGACCTGCGGCCCGCCGAACGCGACCGCGCCGCGCGGGAGGGCTTCCCGGCGCTGGCCGAGCTCCGGGCGCAGGGCGTGGTGCGGGCGGTCGGGGTCGGGCTGAACGCCTGGGAGACCGCCGAGTGGTTCGTCCGGGAGACCGACGTGGACGCGGTGGTCCTGGCCGGCCGGTACACGCTGCTGGAGCAGCCGGCGGCGGCCTCGTTCCTGCCGCTGTGCGTCCGGCGCGGCGTGTCGGTGATCGCGGCCGGGGTGTTCAACTCCGGGCTGCTCGCCCGCGCCGAGGTGCCCGACGACGCGACCTACGACTACGCCGCCGCGCCGCCGGACCTGCTCGCGCGGGCCCGGCGGATCGCCGAGGTGTGCGGGCGGCACGGCACGACCCTGCCGCAGGCGGCGATCCAGTTCCCGCTCCGGCACCCGGCGGTGGTGTCGGTGCTGGTCGGGGCCCGGTCGGCGGCCGAGGTCCGGGCCGACGCGGCGTACCTGGCCGAGCCGGTCCCGGCGGCGTTGTGGGACGACCTGCGGGCCGAGGGACTGCTGTGATCGACCCGGTGCCGGACTTGTCGGTGCGGGACCGGGGCTCCATCACCCACCCGGAGTGGTGCCGCGCGGACGTCCGGTTCGGGCCGGCCGTCGAGGTGTACGGTCTGGTGCCGTAAGCGAAACCCTGGTCGGCGCCAGGTTGGTGGTGGAGCGTGCCGGCCGTCCCGCGCGTGCGCGGGTACGGACCGAGAAGGACACCACCACCGTGAACGAACAGATCATCGAACTCTTCCGCGCCCACTTGGCGGACCGCGTCCCGGCGACCGAGCTGGACGACGGCGTCGCGCGCGTCGTGGCCCTGGTCGGCGGCGACAGCCCGCACCTGGCGCTCACCGCGACCGTCGTGGCCGGGTACCGGGCGCTGCTCGGCCGGGTGCCCCGCGAGCAGGCGCTCCTGCTTGTCGCACAGGCGTTCCACGAGCCGCTGCGGCCGTACGTGCACGACACGACCAAGGCCGCGCTGGACGCGGCGGACGACCCGTTCCGGGTGATCACGGACGTGTCGAAGGACCGCGAGGAGAACTACTTCGGCGCCGACTTCGCGTTCGCCAGGTCGTCGGACGAGGACAGCTACCTGGTGGACGTCACCCGGTGCTTCTACGTCGAGGTGCTGGCGGCGTGCGGCGTGCCGGAGCTGGGGCCGGTGTTCTGCGAGTTCGACGCCTCCTGGATCGGCGCGATCGACCGCGACCGGCACGGCGTCGACTTCACCCGCCCGACGACCATCGCGCGGGGCGGCGCCACCTGCCCGTTCCACTTCCGGCGCACCGGCCGCCGCCGGGCCTGAGGCGCGGACCTCCGGGCCGGCCCAGGCCCGGAGGTCCCGGTGCGGGACCGCGCACCCCGGCGGCCGGTCAGGCGACCGCCGGCCGTGACCGCCGGCCGCCGCGCAGGACGTACCCGGCGGCGACCAGGAACCAGACCTGGACCGTCGCGCTGCCCACGCTGATCAGCGGGCCCGCGTCCACGCCGAGCAGCTCGACCATCGGCAGGGCGAGGGCGGCGGCGGTGAGGACGGTGAAGACCCTGAGCCACGACGGGACGTCCGCGACCTTGGCCAGGCAGAGCAGCCAGCCGGCGGCGAACAGCGACACCCCGAGCAGCTCGCCGACGCCGCCCGCGAACGAGTTCAGCGCGTCGTACTGCACCTCGATCGCCGCCCGGTTCACGTCCGCCTGCCAGTCGTGCGCGAGGTCGGGCATGGCGGTGAGCCACCGGACGACGCCGACGCACCGCGCCAGGGCGGACAGGGCGGCGAACGCCAGGCCGAGCCGGGCCACCCGCGAGTCGTACCGGCCGGGCGCGAGGGTCGCCGTGGCCCACAGCGCCACCGGCAGGAACAACGCGGAGTAGGCGAGGTACGCGATGTACCCGAGCCGCAGCGCCGTCTCGTTCTCGGCCACGAGCGGCAGCACGACGGCAGCGGGGTCGCCCAGGCTGGCGGGCCAGCCCACGGCGGCCCCGAGCAGCACGATCGGGACGACCATCAGCAGCCCCTCCACCAGCAACAACACGGCGGCTGCCCGCCCCGGAACGCCTTTGCGTCCCCCACTTGCACTGCGATCGATAGTTGCACCGCGATCAGTGTTCACGCTTGCACGCTATCGCACTGCGAACACCGATCGCAACGCGCTACCCTCACGCACATGGCGACCAGGCGGGAACGGCTCCGGGAACAGACGTCGGCCGAGATCAAGGCGGCGGCGCTGGCCCACCTGCGGGAACGCGGCGGCGCGGCGCTGTCGTTGCGCGCGGTGGCGGTGTCGATCGAGATGAGCCCGGCGGGCCTGTACCGCTACTACCCGAACCGCGACGCGCTGCTGACCGACCTGATCACCGACGGTTTCGCGGCGCTGGCCGACGAGGTGGCGCGGGCGCGGGACGCGGCGGGAGGCGACGCCTTCGTGGCGGCGGCGCTGGCCTACCGGGAGTGGGCGCTGGCCCACCCGCACGAGTTCGCGCTGCTCTACGGAACGCCGATCCCGGACTACCAGGCCCCGGAAGCCGGCCCGACCTCGCACGCGAGCCGCACGGTGGGCGCCGCCTTCGTGCCGCCGATCATCCAGGCGCACCGGCGCGGGACCTTGAAGCGCCGGGAGGTCGCGCCGACCCTCGCCGCGCTGAACACCTTCGCCGCGGCGGTGGACCTGCCCCCGGACGCGGCGGCGGTGGCATTCGCCGCGTGGACCGCGATCCACGGCCTGGTGGTCCTGGAGACGTTCGGGCACCTGGCCTGGCTGGGCGAGGACCCGGCCCCCCTCGCCGAAGCCCGCTTCCGTGCCCTGTCCGAGGACCTGGGGATCGCCCCCTGACCCCCGGCGGGTGAGCCGGAGCTAGGCCAGGTCGGACAACCACTGCTCGACACCGGCCACGTGGACGGTGGACCACGATCGAGCCAGTTCGGTCTGGTGGGCGGCCACCGCGTCCACGATCGCGCGGTGCTCGGCGACCGTGCGGTCCACCGCGCCGCCCCGTGTGATGCCGCGCCAGATCCGCCCCCGCGCGGTCGGTCCGGCCAGCGTGTCGAGCAGTTGGGCCAGGTAGGCGTTGCCCGAGCAGCGCGCGATCGCGCGGTGGAACTCCAGGTCGTGCTCGACCAGCTCCTCCACCGACCGCGCCTGCTCGGCGGCGTCGCACAGGGCGCGCAGGGAGGCGATCTCGTCCGCTCCGACCCGTTGCGCCGCCATCGCCGCGGCGGCCGGTTCGAGGATGCGGCGGACCTCCAGCACCTCCAGCACGGAGTCCTCGCCGCGGTGCAGGTCCAGCACGAACGACAGCGCCCCCAGCAGGTCGTCGGCGCGCAGGCTGGACACGTACGTGCCGTCGCCTTGGCGCACGTCCAGCACCCTGACCAGCGACAACGCCTTCACGGCCTCGCGCAGGGAGTTCCGCGACAACCCGAGTCGCCCGGCCAGGTCGGCTTCCCGGGGCAGTCGGTCGCCGGGCTTGAGCTCACCGGACGTGATCATTTCCTTCACGCGCAGGATCGCGTCGTCGGTGACTGCCACCCGGCACCTCCGTAGACCTCGGATGTCTGCCGCAAGTATGGGCCACCCCCTCGCCGCCGGGCGTCCAGACCCGCGTCCAGAGGAGTATTCACATGTGAAAACACATTACGGTTATCTTCTAACCACACGTGACGTCGCCCACCGGTTACGGCCATAATGGTCCAGACCATTTGAGGAGGGACCTTGGACACGGTTGTCGCAGCTCCGCGAGTACTGCTCGGTCGCACCATCACCGGTCCCGCCAGCGTGCGAGTCAGGGCGGGCCGGATCCTGGACGTCGTACCGGGCGACCCGCCCGCCGGCGCCGAGGTGCTGGCCGGCGGGCTGCTCACTCCGGGCCTGGTGGACGTGCAGGTCAACGGGGCGGTCGGGGTCGACTTCGCCGAGGTGGACGACGAGGGGATGCGCTACGTCGCCCTGTCCCTGCCGAAGACCGGTGTGACCCGCTTCCTGCCGACCCTGATCACCGCGCCGGTGCCGGTCGCGCTGCGCCAGGCGCGGGCCGTGCTGGCCGCGTCGGCCGCGCTGCCCGAGGGCTCCGGCGCGCGCCCGCTCGGCGTGCACCTGGAAGGCCCGTTCCTGTCGCCCAAGCGGCCGGGCGTGCACGACCCGGCGCTGATGGTGGAACCGGGACCGGCCGAGATCGACCTGCTGCTGGCCGACGACCTGCGCGCCGCGCTGCGCATGGTCACCCTGGCCCCCGAGCAGCCCGGCGGCCTGGCGGCCGTGCGGCGGCTGTCCGAGGCGGGCGTGCTGGTCGCGGTCGGCCACAGCGACGCCACCGGCGAGCAGACCCGGGCCGCCGCCGAGGCCGGCGCGCGGATGATCACCCACCTGTTCAACGCCCAGCGCCCGCTGGGCCACCGCGAACCGGGCGTGCCCGGCGTGGCCCTGGTGGACGACCGGTTCACCCTGGGCCTGATCGCCGACCTGGCCCACGTCGGCCCGGACGTCTGCCGGCTGGTGTTCAACGCCGCCGGGCACCGGGTCGCCCTGGTCACCGACGCGGTGGCGGCGGCCGGCATGCCGCCGGGGCGCTACCAGCTCGGCGGCGAGGTCGTGGTGCTCAGCGAGGACGGCGTGCCGCGCTCGCCCGAGGGCACCATCGCGGGCAGCGCGCTCACCCTGGACCGGGCGGTGCGCAACATCGTCTCGGTCGGCGTGGACGTCGCGGACGCCCTGGCGGCGGCCACGATCACCCCGGCGGACGCGATCGGCGAGCCGACCCTGGGCCGGCTCGAACCCGGCGCGGTCGCCGACCTGGTCTGGTGGGACGACGACCTGCGCCCGCGCAAGGTCTGGGTGGACGGCGAGGTCGTCTTCGACGCCGAGCTGGACCTCAACCAGCAGTTCGCCGCGGCTCGGTAGCGGTACCCGCGACGGCCCGGCGCCCGGGGAGGGCGGATTCGAGAGGTCGTTGCAACACGATTGGTTGGCCGGCTTCGACCAGGGGTTCAGCGAGGTGCTCGGCTGGGGTGCCCCAGCCGAGCGTTGTGGTGGGCGGCCGTTCGGTGGCGTTCGCTGATCACGACCATCGGCCTGGTGAACCGGGGCTGCCGCTGTCGGGCCCGGCGGCGGGGTTCGCGCACGGTGCGGCCCGGCCCGGCGGCGATCTCGCTCATGCTCACGCCCTCGCGATGGCCGACCTGGCCACCCCGATGAGCCTGCGGGTCGCGGTCACCCTGGGCCTGCCGGACCGGCTGCGCGGTGCCGGCGCGGCCGTCGCGGACCTGGCCGCCGACGTGGGCGCGTCACCGCTCGCGCTCGACGTGCTGCCGGCCCACCTCGCGGCCCTCGGGATGGTGGAGCGCACCCCCGCCGGCTACCGGACCACCGAACGCGGCACGGCCCTGTGCGCCGACGCCGACAACCGGGTGGCCGACCTGGCCGACCGGCCCCGGCTGCGCGAGACGTTCGACCGGCAGATGACCGACCGGCTGCCGGCGATGGTCGCGGGCTACGACTGGGGCCGCTTCGCCACCCTGGTCGACGTCGGCGGCGGCCGGGGCACCCTGCTCGCCGCGATCCTGGCCGCGCACCCCGCGCTGCGGGGCCACCTGGTCGACCTCGACCCCACCGCCGCCGAGGCGGCCCGCACCTTCGCCGGCCACGGCGTCGGCGACCGGGCGCGCGTGACGGCGGGCAGCTTCTTCGACCCGCTGCCGCCCGGCGCGGACGCCTACCTGCTGTGCGACGTCCTGCACGACTGGGACGACGAGCACGCCCACCTGGTGCTGGCCCGCTGCGCCGAGGCGGCCGGCCCGACCGGTCGCGTCCTGGTCCTCGAACCGGTCGGCGGCCGCCAGGCGGGCACCATCGGCGACCTGGCCATGCCGGCGATCTTCGGCGGTCGCGAGCGCCGGGTCGAGGAGTTCCGCGCGCCCGCCTCGGCCCACGGGCTGGTGCTCGACACCGTGACCGACCTGGCCGGCCGGTGCCTGCTGGAGTTCCACGCGGCCTCCTGACCGGCGAGACGCCCCCGGCGACGATGGTGTTCCGGATCGTGCCGACCAAGAAGGGAACCCCAGACCATGGTGACCAGCACACCGCGGCGCACGGCTGTCCTGGCGGAGATCGCCGCGAGCGTGGCCGCGCTGCACCCGGACCGCGTCGTGCGGGTGGGCGTGGACGGCGTCGACGGCGCGGGCAAGACGACGTTCGCCGACGAACTCGCCGACGCCCTCGCACCGTCGGGACGGCCGACGATCCGGGCCGGCGTCGACGGGTTCCACCACCCGCGAAGCGTCCGCCACCGGCGGGGCCGGGACTCTCCCGAGGGCTTCTTCCACGATTCCTACGACTACGGGCAGCTGCGCACGTCGCTGCTGGACCCGCTCGGCCCGGCGGGCCACCGCCGGTACCGCACCCGTGCCTTCGACCACGAGACCGACCGACCGGTCGAGCCGACCTGGGCGCTCGCACCCCGGGACGCGATCCTCGTCGTGGACGGGATCTTCCTGCACCGGCCCGAACTGCGCCCGTGCTGGGACTACAGCGTCTTCCTCCACGTCGACTTCACCGTGTCGCTCGGCCGGGCCGCCGCCCGAGGCGACCTGGACCCCGACCCGGCGGCCCCGGCCAACCGGCGCTACGTCCAAGGCCAACTGCTCTACCTGGACCAGTGCCGGCCCCACGACCTCGCGTCCGTCGTGGTCGACAACAACAGCCTCGGCACACCTCGGATCACCCGGCCGACCACCTGACGGGCAGCGCGTCCGGACGGGCAGCGCGTCCGGACGGGCAGCGCGTCCGGACGAGGCAGGTCCGGACGAGGCGGTGTCCGGGAACGACGATGCCCCCGGGATCGCCGGGGGCATCGTCGGGCAGTGCTGGTGCGACTAGCGGGTGCGGGTGATCTTGTTCAGGCCGCGCGGGCTGTCCGGGTCGCCGCCGCGGGCCAGGGCCAACCCGTGGGCCAGCCGCTGGACCGGGAGGATCTCCAGGATCGGCGCGACCTCCTCGGCCGTCTCGGCGACCGGGATGCGCAGCGCCGCCGCCACCTTGTCCGACGCCGAGCCCACCGCGAGCACGTCCGCGCCGCGCCCGTGCACCACGTCCAGGACGTCGTGCATGGCCTCGCCGCCCTTGCCCGCGCTGGTCACCGCGAGCACGGCGGTCTCGCCGTCGACGGCCGCGACCGGCCCGTGCAGCAGGTCCGCGCCGGAGTACGCGCGGGCCGCCAGGTAGCTGGTCTCGGCGAGCTTCAACGCCGACTCCAGCGCGGACGGCAGCGAGTAGCCGCGCCCGGTGGTGAGCACCCGGTCGACGAAGCGGTACCGCTGGACGGCCTCGGCCACCGCGTCCGCCGAGCCGTCCAGGGTGGACTGGGCCAGCTCGCCGATGCCCGCGACCGCCGCGCCGTTGCCGCCGCGGATCGCGTCCACCAGCAGGTAGAGCGCGAGCAGCGTGGCGGAGTAGGTCTTGGTGGCCGCCACGGCCTGCTCCACGCCCGCGCCGACGTCCACGGCCAGTTCGGCCGCGCCGTTGAGCGGGGAGTCGGCGGTGTTGGTCACGGCCACGGTCAGCGCGCCGCGGGCGCGCGCCGACTGGGTGACCTCCAGCAGGTCGGGCGACCCGCCGCTCTGGCTGACCGACACGACGAGCACGTCGCGCAGGTCGGGCTGCGCGCCGTAGAGCGTGGTGGTGGACGGGGACACCAGACCGGCGGGCAGCTGGAGCAGCACCTCGGTCAGGTACTTCGCGTAGATGGCCGCGTGGTCGGACGACCCGCGCGCGGCCAGCAGGACGAATCGGGGCTGACGCTCGCGGATCGCGTCGGCGACCGCGCTGATCGCGGAACGCCGGGACACCAGGTCCGCGAAGATCGCGGGCTGCTGGGCGATCTCGGCCGCCATGTGCCTGCCGGGCTGGTGGTCGGTCATCGAATGGCCCTTCTCAGGTGCTGGCGGCGATGCGCTCTGCCGCGGCTCGCAGGCACACCCGTGAACCGCCATGGGTGTTCACGCGGGCAGCGGTGCCCAGGTCCGGACCCGGGACGCCGGTCTCGACGTGGACTAGGTCTAGACCAATAGTAACCAGTGCGCGGACCAGGTCGCGAGCCCACGGGAAGCGATGTGCCTCTCGTGTCACGACCACGACAGTCCGGCCGCCGGCCGCCGCCGCGACCTCGGCCGCGTCCCGGGTGTCCAGCACGGTCGTGCCGGGCACCAGGTCGACCAGGTACGGGCCCAGGCCCCACGGCACCTCGTCGCCCACCGCGATGGACGCCTTGACCGCCAGGTCCAGCACCACCGGCGGGCCGGACAGCGCCAGGTCGCCGGTCACCTCCAGCGCCTGCCGGGCCGCCTTGAGGCCGATCTCCGGGTCGTGGCCGTCGACTGCGGCGGGCGGCGTGCCCAGGGCCGCGGTGCGGCGGGCCGCCTCCGCGAGCCGGGCCTGCGGCAGCTCACCGCGTTCCACGGCCGCCACGATGGCGTCGATCAGCCACTGCAACCCGGCGTCGTCGAGCGGCTCGCCACCCAGGCACAGCGCGTCGACGCCCGCCACCAGCGCCTGGACCGAGCCCTGGGCGAGGTCGCCGCCCACGGCCTTCATGTCCAGCCCGTCGGTGATGATCGCGCCGGTGAAGCCGAGCTCCTCGCGCAGCACCTGCACGGCCCTGGGGTTCAGCGTCGCGGGCAACGGCCCCCAGCCCCGCACCACCAGGTGCCCGGTCATCACCGACCGGACGCCCGCCTGCACGGCCGCCCGGAACGGCACCAGCTCCACGTCCCGCAGCTCCTGCTCGGTGCGCGGCAGCACCGGCAACGCCTCGTGCGAGTCCACAGTGGACGCACCGTGGCCGGGGAAGTGCTTCGCGCACGCGGCCACGCCGTTGGCCTGCATCCCGTCCACGAACGCGGCCACCTGCTCGCCCGCGGCCACCGGGTCGGACCCGAAGGCCCGCACGCCGATCACCGGGTCGTCCAGGGTCAGCACCAGGTCGGCCGAGGGCGCCAGGTTCAGGCTCACCCCGGTCCTGGCCAGCCGCGCGCCGATGGACGCCGCTACCGCCCGGGTCAGCCCCAGGTCGCCCGCCGCGCCCAGCGCGTGGTTGCCCGGGACCTCGGACCCGACCGCGGCGTCCAGCCGGGTGACGTCGCCGCCCTCCTCGTCGATGCCGACCACGACGTCCGGCCGCACCCCGCGCAACGCCGCCGTCAGCGCCGTCACCTGGGCGTCGTCCACGACGTTGCGGCCGAACAGCACCACACCGCCCAGGCCGTCGGCCACCCGCTTGAGCAACCAGTCCGGAGCCGTGGTGCCGTGGAATCCCGGCAGCAGCACGGCAGCGGCGAGCTGGTGCAACGACATGTCGTCTTATCCCTTCACGGCGCCGGCGGTGACGCCGCCGACCATCTTGCGCTGGACGATCAGGAAGAACACCAGCACCGGCAGGGTGAACAGCGCCGAAGCGGCCATCGCGCCACCCCAGTCGGTGCCGAAGTTGGTCTGGAAGCCGGACAGCCAGACCGGCAGCGTCTCCTTGGTCTGGTCCTTCATCAGCGACAGCGCGAACAGGAACTCGTTCCACGCGGTGACGAACGCGAACACCGACGTGGCGACCAGACCCGGGCCGAGCAGCGGCAGCGTGACGCGGCGGAACGCGCCCCACCGGCCGCAGCCGTCCACCATCGCCGCCTCTTCCAGCTCCAGCGGGATGCCGTTGACGAACCCGCGCAACGTCCACGCGCAGAACGGCAGCGTCACCGCGAAGTAGATCAGCGCCAGCGACGGCAGCTTGTCGAGCAGGTCGAGGTCCCGCATCATCAGGAACATCGGGATCAGCAGCGCCTCGAACGGGGCGAGCTGCGCGACCAGCATCAGCAGCACGAAGCTCTTGCGGCCGCGGAAGCGCAGCCGGGACATGGCCACGGCGGCGAGCAGACCGACGAGGATGGCCCCGGCCACCGCGGCCAGCGACACCATCAGGCTGTTGCCCAGCGACTGGAGGAACCCGGGCTTGGCCCACGCCGTGGCGAAGTTCGCCGGCGTCACCGAGAACGGGATCAGGTCGTAGCCGGTGGACAGCAGGTCCCTGGTCGGCTTGAGCGCCGAGGACACCATCCAGTAGGTCGGGAAGGCGAAGAACACCGCGATGAGCAACGCGGCGGCGTTCACCGAGATCTTCTTGGCGATCACAGCGCGCCCTCCTGCTTGATCAGCCGGCGCAGGTACTGGAACGTGAGCAGGCCGAGGATCAGCATCATCACCACGGACACCGCGGCGGCCACGCCGAAGTGGCTCTTGGAGATGCCCTCCAGGTACTGGTAGACCGGCAGCGTGGTGCTGCCGCCGTCCGGTCCGCCCTTCTTGAACGCCCAGATCTGCGCGAACACCTTGAAGTCCCACAGCAGGGACAGGAAGGTGACCATCAGCATCAGCGGGCGCAGCTCGGGCCAGGTCACCGCGCGGAAGGTCTGCCAGACCGACGCGCCGTCGATGCCCGCGGCCTCGTACTGGTCGCGCGGAATCGCGATCGCCCCCGCGTACAGCGAGAACGCCAGGAACGGGATCGCCTGCCAGACGATCAGCAGCCCGATCACGGCCAGCGTGGACGTGCCGGTGGAGAACCAGGAGAACCCGGCGAAGTCGTCGAAGCCGAGCTTCACCAGGGTCTTGTTCAGGATCCCGTACTGCTGGTCGAACATCCACTGGTAGACGGTGGTCGCCGCGAGCAGGGGCATCGCCCACGCCAGCAGCATGGCCACCTGGAGCACGATCCGCACCACCGGGGACAGCTGCCGCATCAGCAGCGCGATCAGCAGACCCGCCAGCACCGAGAAGCCGACCACGACCGCGGTGAACACCACGGTGCGCACGGCGATGGCCCAGAAGTCCGGGTTGCCCAGGATGGACGTGTAGTTGTCCAGCCCGACCCAGACGACCTCGCCCCGGGTCAGTTCCTTGAGGTTCAGCTTGCGGAAGCTGGTCACGAACAGCGACAGGACCGGCCAGCCGATCAGCCAGAGGATCCCGATCAGCGCGGGGGCCAGCAGCAGGTAGGGCAGCAGCCGGTCGAAGCTGCTGCCCTGACGGCGCTTGGCGCCGCCCGGAGCGGCACGCCGGGGTGCCGACTTGTCAGTCGGCACCCCGGCGTCGGTGGTGTGAACCGCCGTCATGCTGAGGTCATCCGCCCAGGGTCTTGGACAGGGCGGCGTTGGCGTCACCGGTGGCCGCGTCGAGCGACTTGGCCCCGGTCAGGTACGCGGTCAGCATGTCCTTGAGCGGGTTCTGGCCCGCCTCGACGGCAGCCCAGGCCGGCGTGGTCGGGGTGACCTTGCCGTTCGGGGCGGACGCGGCGAGCGCCTTGCCCAGCGGGCTGGTGGCCAGCTTGGCGGTGTCCTTCGAGGTGCCCGGGACGGCGCCGCCCTCGGCGAGCTGGTCCTGGTACTTCTTGGAGCTCAGCAGCTTCAGGTAGCCCTTGGCCAGGTCCTGGTTCTTCGAGCCCTGCGGGATCGCCACGTTCGAGCCGCCCAGGAAGACCGGGGCGGTCTTGCCCGAGGTCTTGGACGGGATCGGGAACGCCGCGGTCTTGTCCTTCAGGGTGGCGTCGGCCTTGACCGCGCTGCCCAGCTCCCACGGCAGGCCGATCATCATGGCGACCTTGCCCTTGGCGAACACCTCGAACTGCTGCGGCGTCGCCTCGTCGACGTCCTTGGGCGCCTTGGTCGCGGAGGCGTCGACCAGCTTCTTGTAGAAGTCCAGGCCGGCCTTGGCCTCGGGGGTGTTCAGCGCACCGGCCCACGCGGAGCCCTGCGCCTTGGCGACGTCGCCACCCTCGTCCCAGATGAACGAGAGCAGGGCGTACCAGGACTGGCCCGGCAGGTACAGGGCCTGGAACTCCGGGTCCGCCGCGTTGGCGGCCTTGAGCTTCTCGATCGCGGCGACCCACTCGTCCCGGGACTTGGGGGTGTCCGCGATGCCGGCGGCCTGGAACAGGTCGGTCCGGTAGATCACCGTGCGGTTCGCGGCGTAGAACGGCATGCCGTACTGCTTGCCGTCCCAGGTCAGCGAGTCCTTCAGACCGCCGAGCCACTCGCCGCCGTTGAGGTTGGAGACGTCGCCGCTCAGGTCGAGCAGGGTCTCCTCAGCCGCGAACTTCGCCGTCTGGGTGTTGCCCAGCTCGATGACGTCCGGCGGGTTGTTGCTGCTCAGAGCGGTGGTCAGCTTCTCCTGGATGCCGGTCCACTTCTGAACCTCGTACTTGACGGTGACGCCGGAGTTCGCTTCCTGGAACTCCTTGTTGAGCGCGTCGGTCAGGGTGGTCGGCGCGGAGCCGTCCATCAACCAGACCGTCAGCGTCTTGGGTTCACTGGAGTTCCCAGTGCCGTTGTTGGTGCTCGTGCCACATCCAGCCACGGCCACCGCGAGTGCGGCGGCACCTACGGCCAGTCCTCTCCAGCCCTTCACGTGTGCGCCCTTTCGAATTGCCCGGTCCCAGTGACCGGAACGCCTAAAGTGGTGTAGACCAATGCGGCCTAGAGTGTGCCTCGCCACAAGGCATGTCAAGGACGTTGCCGAGACGTTGCAAAGTCATCGGATCAATATCTTCGGTCTTGTCGGGGGTTCGGGCGCACGATCCGACGTGGACAAGGCATCCTGTGCTGGGAGCGCTGGCAAGGTCGAGGAGGAAGGCAATGCTGGAGACGAGCCCTGCATCTGGCGTCGACGCCAGGTCTCGCGCGCAGCGCGAGCCGAAGTACTGGGGACTCAAGCGGCACCTGCTCGACCTGCTGCGCGCGTTGCCACCGGGATCACCGATCCCGACCGAGCGTTCGCTGGCGGCCGAGTTCGACGTGTCGCGGACCACGGTCAGGCAAGCGCTTGCGGAACTCACGGTCGAGGGCCGGTTGCTGCGTGTGCAGGGAAAAGGCACGTTCGCGGCGGAACCCAAGGTGGCGCAACGCCTTCAGTTGTCGTCGTACACAGAGGACATGAAAGCCCAGGGCAGGCAGCCCTCGTCGCGCCTGATCGAGGCGTCCGAGATGCCCGCCGAAGCCGAGCTCGCCCGGCTGCTGGGGGTGCGCGCGGGGGCCAAGGTGCTGCGCCTGCACCGCCTGCGGCTGGCCGACGGCGAGCCGATGGCCATCGAGACCACGCACCTGGCGCTGGGCCGCTTCCGCGGTCTGCGCCGCTACCTGGCACCCGGTGCCTCGCTGTACCAGGTGCTGCGGGAGCGGTTCGGGGTCGAGATGGGCCACGCCGAGGAGACTATTGAGACCGCGCTGGCTTCGCCCGAGGAAGCCGAGCTGCTGGGTGCGGACATCGGCCTGCCGATGCTGCTGCTGTCCCGTCACTCGTTCGACACGGAGGGCAACCCGGTCGAGTGGGTGCGGTCGGTCTACCGGGGCGACCGCTACAAGTTCGTGGCGACGCTGAACCGTCCGGTGGACTAGCGGGGAACGACCGGCCGAGCACAATGGCCGGGTGGCGGACACGGTCCAGTGGGGAACTCCGCGCGCACGGGCCGTGCTCGCGACGACCGTCCTCGGTTCGGGGATGGCCATGCTCGACAGCACCATCGTCAACGTCGCGCTGCCCCGGATCGGCGCGGAGCTCGACGCCGACGTGGCCGGGTTGCAGTGGATCCTCGACGGCTACCTGCTGTCGCTGGCCTCGTTGATCCTGGTCGCGGGCTCGCTGGGGGACCGGTACGGCCGCCGCCGGGTGTTCACCTTCGGCGTGGTCTGGTTCGGCGCGGCCTCGCTGCTGTGCGGGCTCGCGCCGAGCACCGAACTGCTCGTGCTCGCGCGGGTGCTCCAGGGGGTCGGCGGCGCGCTGCTCACCCCCGGCTCGCTGGCGATCATCCAGTCCGCCTTCGTGCGGGACGACCGGGCGCGGGCGATCGGCGCGTGGTCGGGGCTGGCGGGCGTCGCCACGGCGGTCGGGCCGCTGGTCGGCGGGCTGCTGGTGCAGCTGTGGTCCTGGCGGCTGGCGTTCCTGGTGAACCTGCCCGTCGCGGTGCTGTGCGTGTGGCTGGCGCGGCGGTGCGTGCCCGAGTCGCGCGACGAGCAGCTCACCGGCCGGCCGAACGTCACCGAGTCAGTTGTCGGAGCTCTGGGCCTGGCCGGGCTGACCGGCGCACTGGTCGAGGCACCCGCCCGCGGGGCCGACCCGCTGGTCGTCACGGCGGGACTGGTCGGGGTCGCCGGGCTGGTCGCGTTCGTGCTGCTCCAGCGCCGGGGCCGGGACCCGCTGGTGCCACCCCGATTGTTCACCGACAGGACCTTTGTGCTGGCCAACGCCCTGACCTTCCTGGTCTACGCGGCCCTGGGCGGGGTCATGGTGCTGATGGTCCTGCAACTGCAGGTGTCCCTCGGCTACTCGCCCACGGCGGCCGGTCTGGCCAGTCTCCCGATCACCGCCACGATGCTCGCGCTGTCCGCCCGCTCGGGTCGGCTGGCCCAGCGGATCGGCCCGAAGCTCCAGCTTGTGGTCGGACCTCTGCTCGTGGCCGCCGGGATGCTGCTGCTTCGGAGAGCCGAACCGGGCGCGGGGTACCTCGACGGGGTGCTGCCGGGGGTCCTGGTGTTCGGCCTCGGCCTGGCGGCCGTGGTCGCCCCGGTGACCGCGACCGTGCTGGCCGCCGCCCCCGACCGCTACGCCGGGGTGGCCTCGGGCGTGAACAACGCCGTCGCGCGGACCGGCAGCCTGGTCGCGGTGGCGGTGCTGCCGGCCGTGGCCGGGCTGACCGGGGCGAAGTACGCGGACCCGGCGGCGTTGACCGACGGGTGGCAGACGGCGCTGCTGGTCTGCGCGGCGGCGGCCGCGATCGGCGGCCTGCTCGCCCTGGGCACCGACAACGACGTCCTGCGCCCGACCAAGCCGGGCCGCGACTGCCACAGCTGCGGCGTGGACGCCCCACCGGCCCGCACCCGCGCCTGACGCCGCCGGGCGGGTCCGGGCCGGTGGCGCGGGGTCAGGCGGAGAGCAGGCGGAGGTAGGCGGCCGGGTCGATGTTGCCGCCCGACACCACCGCCACGGTCCGCTGCGGCCACCGCTCGGCGTCGGCCAGGTACGCCGCCACCGCGACGGCCCCGCTGGGCTCCACCACCAGCCGCGCCCGGCCCGCCAGCCGGCGCACCGCGTCGGCGATCTGCTCCTCGGTCACCGTCACGATGTCGTCCACAAAGGTCTGGATGTGAGCGAACGTCAAGTCCGACGGCTCCGCGCGCAGCCCGTCCGCCGACGTCCGCTCCCGGTCGGCCGCCGGCCAGCGCACCAACTCCCCGGCCCGCAACGACTCCGCCGCGTCGGCCGCGAACGCCGGCTCCACGCCGACCACCCGCGCCGCCGGCCGCAGCGCCTTCACCGCCGCCGCCACCCCGGAGATCAGCCCGCCGCCGCTGACCGGCACCAGCACCACGTCCACCGCCGGCGCGTCCTCGACCACCTCCAGCCCGACGGTGCCCTGCCCGGCGATCACGTCGGGGTGGTCGAACGGCGGGATCAACGTCGTCCCGCGCTCCTCGGCCAGCTCGTGGGCCCGGGACTCGCGCTGCGCCATCGGCACCAGCACCACCTCCGCGCCCCACGCCCGGGTGGCCGCGATCTTCACCTCGGGCGCGTTCTCCGGCACGACGATCGTGGCCGGCACCCCGAACTCCCGCGCGGCGAACGCGACCGCCTGGGCGTGGTTCCCGCTGGAGTACGCCACCACCCCGCGCGCCCGCTGCTGCTCGGGCAGCCGCGCCAGCGCGTGGTAGGCGCCCCGGATCTTGAACGCGCCCACCGGTTGGAGGTTCTCCGGCTTGAGCGAGAGCCGGTCGTCGAAGCGCAGCAGCGGGGTGCGCACCACCACGGGGGCGATCAGGGCGGCGGCGGCGCGGATGTCGGAGATCGTCACGAGTGCCATGGGGACGATCCTGACGACCGTTGCGGCGCTGTCCGCGGCAGCGGCCTTGCTTGTGGGCCTCGTCACATTCACCGCGTCGACCAAGTACGCGGGGCCCCGGTTCCCTCTTCCACGGTCGAGCCTCCCGGCCGGCCGGGGGTACCGAATGGACGACCCGGGAAGAACACCACGCCACCCATGAGCACCACCACACCTGTACCGACGCCGACCACCGGGTCGGCGGTTGTGCCGACCACGACCACGCCGGCACCGGCCACTACTCCGAGCGAAACCGGAAGCCCTCCGGTATCACCCGCTTGGCCCAGCAGCATTCACACGTCGGGGCCAGGGGAAGCCGAAACCCTTACTTCTGGCAAATCACCCCAAATCGGTGATCGTCTCACTACCTTGAGTGAGAGTTAACTGTCAATTGCTACACAGCGCAGTCAAATGGTCGTGAGCTGTGACACACTTCGTCCTCGGATGGCCCGAGGCGTAATAGATAACAGGGTCATAACGTCGCTCGAACGGGTTAGTACCGGTCAGTAGAGACCGAGGAAGGAGGCGCTGTGCGGAGGCTGCGAGCGCTGTCCGCCCGTTGCGGGCTCGACGCGGTGGGGCCGCCGGACGACACGGCGGGGCCACTGGACGAAGCGGTGGAGACACCTGGCACGACGGCGAAAAGAAAAGGGGTGGGGCGACCCCTGCCGCCGCCCCACCACCCGTCCCCCTAGAGCCCCCGAGAGCGGTCCCTGCAACCAGGCTCTCGGGTTCCCTGCACCCGAAGATGAGGGAGACGCCTGTATGAACCGCACGAGTGCGGTCCGCCTCGCGGTGGCCGCCTTGCTCGCCACCGGCACGGCTTCAGCTCTCAGCGTACCGGCGATCGCGGACCCTGCCGCCCCCTACGGGGCAACCGCCGCCAACACGGAGAGCTACCCGGCCGAGTTGCTCCGAGCGGTGGAACGCGATCTGGGCCTAAACGCCGAGGAAGCACGCGTCCGACTGGCCAACGACGCCAGGTCGGGTGAACGAGAGGCGCAAGTGCGAAGTGTGCTCGGTGACACATTCGCGGGCGCGTGGATCGACGGCTCGACCGGCAAGCTGACCGTCGGTGTCACCGACAGTGCCCGGGTCGACGCCGTCCGTGCCCTCGGCGCGGACACCCGGCTCGTGACCTTCTCGCAACGTCAGCTCAACGGCACCAAGGCCGCGTTGGACGCCCTCTCCGCACCGGTGTCCGTGACCGGCTGGCGGGTCGACGACGCGAGCAACACCGTCGTGGTCGAGGTCAACCGGCACACCCGCGACGCGGCGGCCGACGCGTTCGTGGCCACCGCCAAGTCCGTCGGCACGGCGGTCCGCGTGGTCGAGGTCGACCAGTCACCCACTCCGCTCTACGACACCCGCGGCGGCGACGCGTACTACATCGGCAGCAGCCGCTGCTCGATCGGCTTCGCGGTCACCGGCGGCTTCGTGACCGCCGGGCACTGCGGCCGCACCGGTGCCGCCACGACCGGCTCCAACCGGGTGTCCCAGGGCACCTTCCGCGGCTCGTCGTTCCCCGGCAACGACTACGCGTGGGTCGCGACCAACTCCAACTGGACGTCCCGCCCGTGGGTCAACCGCAGCGGCTCCAACGTGATCGTCAAGGGCAACTCCGAGGCGGCCGTCGGCGCGCAGATCTGCCGTTCGGGTTCCACCACCGGCTGGCGCTGCGGCACCGTGCAGGCGAAGAACTCCACGGTGAACTACCCGCAGGGCTCGGTGTCCGGCCTCACCCGCACGAACGCGTGCGCGGAGCCCGGTGACTCGGGCGGCTCGTGGGTGGCGGGCACCGGCTTCGGCCAGGCCCAGGGCGTGACCTCCGGCGGGTCGGGCAACTGCTCGTCCGGCGGCACGACCTACTTCCAGCCCCTCAACGAGATCCTGAGCGTCTACGGCCTGCGGCTCACCACCGGCTGACGCCCGGGTGGCGCGCGGTCGACATCCCTGCGGACCGCGCGCCACGAGCGGAACACCCCTCGGGCTCCCCTTCCCCCGAGGGGTGTTCCCCCGTCTTCGGCCATCGCGCCCCGTCCCGGCCGAACCCGCCCGTCCCGGCCGAACCCGCCCGTCCCGGCCGAACCCGCCCGTCCCGGCCGAACCCGCCCGTCCCGGCCGAACCCGCCCGTCCCGGCCGAACCCGCCCGTCCCGGCCGAACCCGCCCGTCCCGGCCGAACCCGCCCGTCCCGGCCGAACCCGCCCGTCCCGGCCGAACCCGCCCGTCCCGGCCGAACCCGCCCGTCCCGGCCGAACCCGCCCGTCCCGGCCGAACCCGCCCGTCCTGGTCCGGCTTCGCCGGTCAGTCGAACTGGACCGACCGCTTGGACAGCCCGTACCAGAAGCCGTCCACGGTGGTGGTCGCGTCCTGGTCGGCGCTCGCGCCCAGCGACACGAACAGCGGCGCGAAGTGCTCGGTGCGCGGGTGCGCGATCCCGGCGGCCGGCGCCTTGTGCTGGAAGTCCAGCAGGCCGTCCACGTCCTTGGCGGCCAGCGCCCGCCCGGCCCAGTCGTCGAACTCGGCCGACCACTCCGGCGGCCGGTAGTCCGGCCCGGTGCGCATGTCCACGCAGCTCAGGTTGTGCGTCATGAAACCGCTGCCGACGATCAGCACGCCCTGGTCGCGCAGCGGGGCCAGCTTGCGGCCGACGTCGAACAGCCGGCGCGGGTCCAAGGTCGGCATGGACATCTGCAGGACCGGGATGTCCGCGTCCGGGAACATCTCCTTGAGCGGCACGTACGCGCCGTGGTCCAGGCCGCGCGCGGCGTCCTGCGCGACGGGCTCGTCCACCAGCTTCGTCACGCTCGCGGCGAGCCCGGGTGCGCCGGGCGCCTCGTAGACGACGTCGTAGTACCGCTGCGGGAAGCCCCAGAAGTCGTAGGTCAGCGGCACGGTCGTGGTCGCGCCCAGGGTGAGCGGTTGTTCCTCCCAGTGCGCGGACACGATGAGGATCGACTCCGGCCGCGGGAGCGTCGCGGACCACGACCTCAGCTCGCCGGTCCACCGTTCGTCGTCGGCCAGCGGGGGAGCCCCGTGGCCCAGGTACAGCACAGGCATCACCCCGACGACTGTACGCCTTGTAGTTGAATTTTCAACCAGGATGCGGCGGCCCGGGGGTCCTCCGCCTCGGTGATCGCCCGCACCACCACGACCCGGTCCGCGCCGGCCGCGAGGACCTCCGGCAGCCGGGCCCGGTCGATGCCGCCGATCGCGAACCACGGGCGGTCGGTCGTCCCGGCGGTGGCCCGCACCAGATCCAGCCCCGGCGCGGGCCGGCCCGGCTTGGTCGGCGTCGGCCAGCACGGGCCGGTGCAGAAGTAGTCCACGCCGGGCTCGTCCGCCGCCGCGCGCGCCTGGCCGACGTCGTGCGTCGAACGGCCGATCACCACGCCCTCGCCGACCACCCGGCGGGCGAGCGGCACCGGCAGGTCGTCCTGGCCCAGGTGCAGCACGTCGGCGTCCACCGCCAGCGCCACGTCCGCCCGGTCGTTCACCGCGAGCAGCGCGCCGTGCCGGGCGCACGCCTCGGCCAGCACCTCCAGCGCCGCGATCTCCTGCCGCGCTTCCAGCCCCTTGTCCCGCAACTGCACGATGTCCACCCCGCCCGCGAGCGCCGCGTCCGCGAACTCCGCGAGGTCCGGACGGGTCGGCGTGCAGAGGTACAGCCGCGCGTCGGCGAGCCGCCGCCTGATCTGGGTTCCGTCGAGTCCTGGCACGGCCGCACGGTAACCGCCGGCCGGAATCGTGCGCTACGGTGGAGGTGGTCCGCACGGGAGCCTGGAGAACACCGGGCTGAGAGGGAGCGTGGTTCGCTCCGACCGTCGAACCTGATCCGGGTCATGCCGGCGCAGGGAGCGTGAGTGCCTTGGTGAGCAAGAGCGGGGTGACCATCCTCGGCGGCGGTGTCATCGGCCTGTCCGCCGCGTGGTTCGCCGCGCGCGACGGGATCCCGGTCGAGGTGGTCGACCTCGGATCGCCGCACGGCGGTTCGTGGGTGGCGGGCGGGATGCTCGCGCCGATCACCGAAGCGTGGCCGGGTGACGAGGAAGTGCTGGCGCTGGGCGTGGAATCGTTGGCGCTGTGGCCGGACTTCGCCGCCGACCTCGGCGTCACCCTGAGCCCGACCGGCACCCTGGCGGTCGCCACCGACGCCGCGGACGTCGAGGTGCTCGACCAGTTGCGGTCCTACCTGGAGGGCCAGGGCCGCACCGCGACCAGGCTGACCCGGCGCGAGCTGCGCGCCGCCGAACCGGGCTTCGGCCCGTCGGTCCGCAGCGGACTGTCCGTCCCCGGCGACCTCTCCGTCGACAACCGCGAGCTGCTGCGCGCCCTCCGGGACGCCTGCCGGGCGCACGGCGTCCGCTTCACCGAACAGTCCACAATGGACAACCCGGTCACGGTCATCGCGGCCGGCGCGTGGAGCCGCGACCTGCACCCCGCGCTGCGCGAGGTGATCCGGCCGGTCAAGGGCGAGATCCTCCGCCTGGCCGCCCGGCCCGGCGCGCTGCCGCCGCCCGCGCACACCGTGCGGGCCCAGGTGTCCGGCCGGCCCGTCTACCTGGTCCCCCGGGCCGGCGGCCTGGTCCTGGGCGCGACCCAGTACGAGGCGGGCTTCGACCCGGACGTCACCGTCGGCGGCGTGCGAGACCTGTTGCGGGACGCGGAAGTCGTCTGGCCGGCCGTCGCCGAGTACGCGCTCGCCGAGTGCACGGCGGGGTTCCGCGCCGGCAGCCCCGACAACCTGCCGGTAGTCGAGTGGCTCGAACCCGGCGTGCTGGCCGCGACCGGCCACCACCGCAACGGCCTGCTGCTCGCGCCGATCACGGCGCGGCGGGTGCTCGACCTGCTCCGCGAAGGAGGACGCAGTTGAAGGCTCGGGTCAATGGTGAGCAACGGGAACTGGCCGACGGCTCGACCGTCGCGTCGGTGCTCGACCTGCTGGGCGCGCCGACCTCCGGCGTGGCCGTGGCGCTGGACGGCGAAGTCGTGCCGCGCGCGGCGTGGGCGTCCACCCCGGTGCCGGACGGGGCCGCCGTCGAAGTGCTGACCGCCGTGCAGGGGGGCTGACGTGGACGACCCGCTGATCGTCGCGAACCGCGAGTTCGGCTCCCGGCTCGTCATGGGCACCGGGGGAGCGGCCAACCTGTCGGTGCTGGAACGCGCGCTGATCGCGTCCGGCACCGAGCTGACCACCGTCGCCATGCGCCGCCTGGACGCCGGCGGCGGCGGGGTGCTGGAGCTGTTGCGCCGCCTGGGCATCTCCGTGCTGCCGAACACCGCGGGGTGCCGTGGCGCGGCGGAAGCCGTGCTGACCGCGCGCCTGGCCCGGGAGGCGTTGGAAACCGACTGGGTCAAGCTGGAAGTCGTCGCCGACGAACAAACCCTGCTGCCGGACCCGGTGGAACTCCTCGACGCCGCCGAGCAACTCGTGGACGACGGCTTCGTGGTCCTGCCCTACACCAACGACGACCCGGTCCTGGCGCGCCGCCTGGAAGACGTCGGCTGCGCGGCCGTCATGCCGCTGGGGTCGCCGATCGGGACCGGCCTGGGCATCCGCAACCCGCACAACATCGAACTCATCGTCGCCCGCGCCGGGGTGCCGGTGATCCTCGACGCGGGCATCGGCACCGCCTCGGATGCCGCACTGGCAATGGAACTGGGCTGTTCCGCTGTGCTGTTGGCCACTGCGGTGACCAGGGCGCAGGACCCGCCGCGGATGGCGGCGGCGATGCGCGCGGCCGTGGAGGCCGGCAGGTTGGCCCGCTCGGCGGGTCGGATCCCGCAGCGGTTCTGGGCACACGCGTCCAGCCCTGCGCCGGACGTCTGATTCGTTGATCACCCGACGGGCGGTGGCTCGGGCACAGGGCATGATGGATGCTTCTGGTTCATTCCGTCGTTGTGCACGTAGGAGGCTGCTGTGGCTGCCGACCAGGTCGAGGACGCCACCGCCCGGCTGTACCTCGCGATCGGCAGGCTGTCCCGCTTGCTGCGCCGCACCGGTTCACCGGGCCTGGGCCCCGGCGCGGTGTCCGCGCTGGCCACCCTCGCCCGCTGCGGCCCGATGCGGCTGGGCGACCTGGCGGCCAAGGAGGGCGTGGCACCCCCGACCCTGTCCCGGATCGTGGCGGCCCTGGTGGAAGCGGGCTACGTGAAACGCGACCCGGACCCCCAAGACGGCAGGGCCTGGCTGGCCACCCCGACCCCGGAAGGCGAGACGATGGTGTCCGGCGTCAGGTCGGCCCGCGTGCACGAGCTGCAACGCCGAATAGAAGAACTGACCCCGGAACACCAGGCAGCCCTGGTGAACGCCCTACCGGCCCTGGAAGTCCTGGTAGGCGAAGCCGGCTGACCCCCTCACCCCCTCTCCTCACGCCCTTCGCCGCACCTCGCCACACGATCGAGTGATCAACCCCAAAAAACGTACGGAAACACTGTTCCCGTCACTCGGTTTGTATACCGACGCCTCGAACCCCCTCCGAACCATCCTCCCCAGATCCCATGACCCCACCCCCAGCCCCACCACCCCCTGACCCCCACCCCCCAGCCACCCGCACCACCCCGACCCAGCCACCCGCACCACCCACCACCCCGGACTCCCCGACCACCCACGGCCCGCTCGACGCCGACGGCTTGGCGAGCTACGTGCCAGCCAGCGCCGCCGTGCGGCACCCGGCATGCGGCTAGCGGCCGCCGGCCCGGCAGCCGTCAGCCCGGCAGCCGCCAGCCTCCGCGCCAGCCGGTCGCGCGATGGGACGGGACCCGGGACGGGACGGACCTGGACGGATTCGGGCCGGACCTCGATGGCTCGGGCCGTCCCGCGGGGACAGCTCCCAGCGGTGCCGCCCGAAGAACCGCTCCGGATCCCGGCGGGCGTCCTCGGCGACGCGGCCGCGGCGGAACTGGTGGCGTTCCTGGGAGGCGCGCTCACCTTGTGGTTACTGGATCCCGCGACCGTCGCCCTGAGTGCCCTGAGTGCCCTGTGCGTTTTGGGCGAGAGCTACCTGACACGGCTATGACGAGCGCCCCGACCAGCACCGCGCCCGCCGCGCCGATCGTGTTGTTGTAGAAGTCACGCGTCTCGCACACCCCGAGCCCGGTCGTGAACTGGACGAGTTCCACTGCCAGGCTCAACCCCGCCGACAGCACGAGCACGGTCAGCGGTCGCCGCGTCGCCACGGTCGCGAAAAATGCGAACGGCACGAGCATCACCAGGTTCAGCCGCTCCAGCGACCCGGTGAGCGAGAAGCCGTTGAAGGCGCACACGCCGATCGGGTCGGCCGTCCACACCCCCGCGTCGAGCACGCCCGGTCTGCCCAGGGTCACGGCCAGCGCGAGCGCGAGCCCGCACCCCGCCATCACCGACATCACCGGCCGCCACCCCCGCCACCGCGCCAACCCCAGGGCCACCGCGCCGAGCACGAGGCATCCGAAGAGCATCGCCGCGACGACTTCCGGTCGGCTCAACACCAACTCCGCGATGTACGCGTCCTGTCGTGCGCTCATGTCTTACTGGACGCCTCAGTTCTGTTCCGGTTGGCTCAACGCCGGGAACCGGTAGCGCAGGATTCGTCCGACGTCTCGGAATCCAGGCAGCTTCGCCATGACCCGCAACGGGATCCGGCTCGCCGCCGGCAGGTCCGCGATCTCAGGCAGATCGAGGCTGCGCAGGTCCTCCACCAACCGCACCCCCCAGCGCTCGATGGCGTGCGGGTCGTCCAACCCCCAGCGCAGCGTCGCACCCGCGTTGCGCACCGCCGGCACCAGCTTCTGCAGCCGGATCCCGGTCGTCCCGTACACGTCGAACAGCAACTCACCGCGCGCGAAACGTCCGACGACCCGTTCGACGAGGCTCTGGACTTCCTGCCCCGTCAAGTACATCGTCAACCCCTCGAACACGACCACGGTCGGCCGGTCGGCGGGCACTTCCTCCAGCCACGCCGCGTCCGTGACCGACGACGCCACAACCCGGTAGTCCCCGCTCGGCGTCGGCAGCAACCGTTGCCGCAGCGCCACGACGTCGGGGTAGTCGACGTCGATCCAGCGCACGCCGTCGCCGGGCGCGAGCCGGTGCGCACGAGTGTCCAGGCCACACGCCAAGTGCAGCACGGTCGCCGTCGGATTCTCTTGTAGGAACCCGGAAGTCCAGTTGTCCAGGTGCTTCGCGCGCATTGCGATACCGGCCGCTGTGGCGGCGTTGACCCCGGTTTTGCGGAAGTCGTACTCGATCCGCGCGACCGCGTCGGCCGCCGCCGAGTCGTGCAGGATCGACTTCGCCGCGCGACTGTCGAGCGCGCGGCCGTAGAGGGTGGCGAGCATCGTCTCCGGGGCGCCGGTCAGGTCGACCTTTTCGCGGTCCACACCGCCAAGGTAGTCCTGGCCGGCCGCCCCGGCGAGTTCTCGGCATGCTCGACGTCCTGGACGTGCTAGACGTTTCCCAACCGCCACAACGGGGACACCGGTCCCACGCCGCCGCCGAGGGGGTAGGCGGCGGCTACCGAGCGGACGATGAACTCCTTGCCGAACCGCACCGCCGTCGGCATGTCCTCGCCACGCGCCAACCGTGACGTGATCGCCGACGCCAGCGTGTCACCGCTGCCGTGCGTGTGCTTCACGGCGTAACGAGGACCGGGCAGTTCGATGAACAGCTTCCCGTCGTACAGGATGTCCAGGCACCCCGGGTCGTCCCACAGGTGACCGCCCTTGACCAGCACCCACTGCGGCCCGAACTCGAACAAAGCCTCGGCGGCCTTGCGCTGGTCCGCGTGGTGGCGCACCTCGATCCCGGTCAGCAGCCGCACTTCGTCCAAGTTCGGAGTCACCAACGTCGCCCGCGGGAAAAGCTTGGTGCGCAACGCGTCCAGTGCAGCATCGGCCAGCAGTTGGTCCCCGTGCATGGACGCCGCGACCGGGTCGACCACGAACGGAATCGACCGTCCGATGTGGACTCTGTCGCACGCCGCAGCCACCGCTTCGATGATCGCCGCCGACGCCAGCATCCCCGTCTTCGCCGCGTCCACACCGATATCCGTGGCCACCGCCTCGATCTGCGCGGCGACCACCTCCGGCGGGATCTCGGTGTACCCGGTGACGCCCAACGAGTTCTGCACGGTCACGGCCGTCACCGCGGTCATGCCGTGCACCCCGCACGCGAACAGCGTTCTCAGGTCCGCTTGGATGCCCGCACCACCGCCGGAATCCGACCCGGCGATGGTGAGGCAGCGCGGCGGCGTCACCGCCATCAGTCGACCACCGGCAGGTAGACCTTGTTGCCGTGCTCGGAGAACTCGCCCGACTTCTCCACCATGCCCGCCTCGATCGCCTCCACAGTGGACAGTCCGTGCTCCTCGGCGTACCGGCGGACGTCCTGCGTGATCTTCATCGAGCAGAACTTCGGCCCGCACATCGAGCAGAAGTGCGCGGTCTTGGCCGGCTCCGCGGGCAGCGTCTCGTCGTGGAACGAGCGCGCGGTGTCCGGGTCGAGCGCCAGGTTGAACTGGTCCTCCCAGCGGAACTCGAAGCGCGCCTTGGACAACGCGTCGTCCCAGTCCTGGACGCCCGGGTGCCCCTTGGCCAGGTCGGCCGAGTGCGCCGCGATCTTGTAGGTGATCACGCCGGTCTTCACGTCATCCCGGTTCGGCAGGCCCAGGTGCTCCTTCGGCGTGACGTAGCAGAGCATCGCCGTGCCCAGCCAACCGATCTGCGCCGCGCCGATCGCGGACGTGATGTGGTCGTAGGCGGGCGCGATGTCGGTGGCCAGCGGCCCGAGGGTGTAGAACGGTGCCTCGCCGCACCACTCTTCTTCCAGGCGGACGTTCTCCGCGATCTTGTGCATCGGCACGTGGCCGGGGCCCTCGATCATCACCTGCACGTCGTGGGAACGCGCGATGTGCGTCAACTCGCCCAACGTGCGCAGCTCGGCGAACTGCGCCTCGTCGTTCGCGTCCGCGATGGAGCCCGGCCGCAGGCCGTCACCCAGCGAGAACGTCACGTCGTAGGTGCGCAGGATCTCGCACAGCTCCTCGAAGTGGGTGTAGAGGAAGCTTTCCCGGTGGTGCGCCAGGCACCAAGCGGCCATGATCGAACCGCCGCGCGACACGATCCCGGTGACCCGGCGCGCGGTCAGCGGCACGTAGCGGAGCAGCACGCCGGCGTGGACGGTCATGTAGTCGACGCCCTGCTCGGCCTGCTCGACCACGGTGTCCCGGTAGACCTCCCAGGACAGCTTGGCCGGGTCGCCGTCGACCTTCTCCAGCGCCTGGTAGATCGGCACCGTGCCGATCGGGACGGGCGAGTTGCGCATGATCCACTCGCGCGTCTCGTGGATCCGCTTGCCGGTGGACAGGTCCATGATGGTGTCCGCGCCCCACCGGGACGCCCACACCATCTTCTCGACCTCGTCCTCGATCGAGGAGGAGACGGCCGAGTTGCCGATGTTGGCGTTGATCTTGACCAGGAACTTCTTGCCGATGATCATCGGCTCGGCCTCGGGGTGCCGCCGGTTCAGCGGGATCACGGCCCGCCCGATGGCCACTTCCTCCCGGACGAACTCGGGGCTCATGTTCTCGCGCCCCGCGATGTAGGCCATCTCCGGAGTGATGATCCCGGCCTTCGCGTACGCGAGCTGGGTCACCGCCCCGTCGACCGGCTCACGTGCGGCGATCCAGTCCGCGCGCAGCGCGGGTAGTCCACTGTGGACGTCGATGGTGGCGTCGCTGTCGGTATACGGACCGGAAGTGTCGTAGAGATCGACATGTTCGCCGTTGGTCAACTCCACCCTGCGGAACGGGACCCGCACGCCATCGGCCACCTCGCGGTAGACCTTGCGCGAGCCGGAGATCGGCCCCGTGGTGACGCTGGGTTTCACCGAACGGTCGTCAAGTGCCGTCACGACATTCCTCCCTACGCCGGCATTACCCGGTCAGGTTCAGGCGGTCGGCGGCACCGGATCTCTCCAGCCGCCCTCTCAGCCCGCTGAGGCGCGAGCTCCCGCGATGTTGAGTTGTCCAGCCGACCATAGCCACGCGGCCGTCCCGATGCCAAGGGACTGTGCGAACCCCCGCTTCCCGGCCCCGATCGCCGGCCCCGATCGCCGACCCGCCTTCCGGCCTAATCTCCACCTACGCCCGCCGCTTGCGGCCACGTGCGACGGCTGCCGCCATCTGCCGCTTGGTGCCGGTATCAGCCCGTCGTCGTCGTCGCCCACCGTCGCCGCCAGTCCCGCTTGCCTGCCGGCGCCGCTTGCCGTCGAGTCGCCCGCTGCCCGCTGCCCGCTGCCCGCTGCCCGCGCGTGGCGTGCGGGCTGCTGGGGCGCTGTGCGGCTGGTGGGTGCGGGCGGGCGGGTGGGGCGGCGTGAGTAGCGGCGGGGGTGTGGGCCTTGCGGGTGCCGTGGTGGGGTCGGCGGATCAGGGTGGTCGGGGTGGGCCGGGGGGTGTGGAGGGGGTTGGGGTTCGGCTGGGGGGTTCGTGGCGTCCTCGTTTCAAACCGAGGATTGGGAACGGTGTTTCCGTACGTTTTTTCTCGATGATCGCCTGATCGCGGGACGACTGCGTCCGATTGCCGTGAGGCGGGTGGGTGAACGGAGGTGCGGGTTTTGGGGGGTTGTGCGGATGCCAAGGGGGTGGGTTTGCGCGTACCTTTCTCGCGTGGCTGATCACCAGCCGTTCCCGCCCGGCGCGCGGCGCGTGGCGCGCCCCGCTGGGGTTTCGCCGTGCCCTTCTTGTGGTGATCTCGCCGGCCGGGGGTATCCCGAGTGCCGGTTCTGCGCGGAGCTCGTCGACCAGTACTGGCTGCTCGACTGGCAGGAGCTGCTCGCCGCCGAGAAGCTCGCCGAGGGCGGCGCGGGGGAGCGGGAGTTGGCCGAGCTCGTGCTCGCGGACGAGGTCGGCCGCCACCCTTGGACGTGCACCGACTGGGCGATGACGCTCGTCTCCTGCTCGCACTGCGGCAAGGAACTCGGCGCGGGCCCCGTGGACTGCGTCCGGTGCGCGATGGCCGAGGCGCTGCGGTGGTCGTGGGACCACGTGGCGTTTCCCGACGCCATCACGGCCGAAGAGCACGCCTTACGTGTCGCACGTGCCGTCCTGCGCGCGCCGCACCGCCGTCGGCCCACCGTGGTCCGCGCGTGGCGGCTCCTCCTGCCGTTCCTGCTGATCGGCGAACTCCCCACGGTGGGCCAGGTGCAGCGCATCCGCGCCCACGTGATCGCGGGCGGGTACGCCGACCTGGCCCTGTGCACCACGCACGTCGAACTCGCGGGCCTGCCCGAACTCCCCTGGCGGCGGTCAGCGCGGGTCGAGCACCAGGCGAAGGCCCAGCGCGACCAGGACCCCGCCGGACACCCGCTCCAGGACCCGGCGGACCCGCGAGCGGGTGAGCCAGCCGCGGACCCGGTCTAGGACGCCGACCACGATCAGGTACCACATCGTGTCCACGGCCACCCAGACCAGCGCGAACAGTAGCAGCGTCGCCCGCCCCGCCCCCTCCGGCAGGAACTGCGGCAGGAACGAGATCGCGAACACGCCCAGCTTCGGGTTGGCCAGGTTCACCACCAGGCCCGCGCGGAACGCACGGCCGGCGGGCGGCGCTTCCGGCAGCGGCAGGCTCGCCGAGCGGAACGCCTTCACCCCCAGGTAGACCAGGAACAGCGCGCCCGTGATCCGCAGCGCGTGGTACGCCACCTCGGACGCGGTGAGCAGCACCGACAGCCCGAGGGCCGCCGCCACCGCCCACACCGCGACCGCGACCTCCATGCCGAACACCGTGGCCAGCGCGCTCGCCCGTCCCCGCACCGACTGTCGCAGCACCAGCGCCGTACCGGGGCCGGGCGACAGCGCGATCAGGAAGGACGCCGCGACGAAGGCGGCCAGGTGACTCCACATGCCGTCATCGTCACCCCGCCGTCCAGCAATTTAAGGCGGCGAAGCGGAGCGGGAGGTGGGGGCGAAGCCGGGATGAAGGGGAGCGGGGGCGGAGGTGAGAGGGTCAGTCGTCTTCGTCGGCGAAGGGGTCTTCGGCGGTGGCGGGGTCCCAGGTCAGGCCGGGGACGCCCCAGCCGTTCGCCTTGAGCATCTTCTTCGCGGCGCGCTTGTGCCGGCCGATCAGGCGGTCCAGGTACAGGTAGCCGTCCAGGTGGTCGGTCTCGTGCTGGAGGCAGCGGGCGAAGAAGCCGGTGCCCTCCACCTCGACGGGCTTGCCGTCGGCGTCGAAGCCGGTCACCTTGGCCCACGGGGCGCGGCCCGTCGGGTACGACTCGCCGGGCGCGGACAGGCAGCCCTCGTAGTCGTCGTCCGGGTCGGGCATGCCCAGCGGGATCTCCGAGGTCTCCAGCACCGGGTTGACCACCACGCCGCGGAACCGGTTGCCCTGGTCGTCGGGGCAGTCGTAGACGAAGACCCGCTGGTCGATCCCGATCTGGTTGGCCGCGAGGCCGACCCCGTGCGCCGCCGCCATGGTCTCGAACATGTCTTCGACCAACGTCCGCAACGCGTCGTCGAAGACCTCCACCGGCTTGGTCGGGTGGTGGAGCACGGGCTCGCCGGCGATGACGATCGGGTGAACTGCCATGGCCCGCAGTTTATCCGTGGACCCTCGGTCATCCGGCACGGACCGGGGGACGCGCCGACTGATGAGCCGACCCCGACCAAGATCACGTGATGTAATGGCACCCACGCGCAGGCACGGCTGAGGAGCCCAGAGTGGACGCCGCAGAGGCACTGGCGCCGGCGGATCGGCCGGACGACGGGTTGGACGAGCGGGAACGCGAGATCCTGGCCTTCGAGCGCCAGTGGTGGAAGTACGCCGGTGCCAAGGAACAGGCGATCAAGGAGCTCTTCGACCTGTCGCCGACCCGGTACTACCAACTGCTCAACGCGTTGCTGGAGAAGGAAGAGGCGTTGGCGGCGGATCCCATGCTGGTGAAGCGGTTGCAGCGGTCCCGGTCCGGCCGGGCCAAGGCCAGGGCGGCCCGCCGACTGGGCGTCGAGCGCCGATGACCAACCCGGAACCGGCGGGCTCGGCCCACCCCGCGCGCGCCGCGGGGTACGCCCTGATCGGGGTGGCGGCGGTGGCCGCGGTGATCGGCGTGACCACGCTGTTCACCGGCGGCGACGACGACCAGGCGGGCGCACCGCCCACGACCTCCGCGACGGCAGGCCCGACCACCGGCGGCCCGTCCTCCGACGGTCGGCCCTCCGACGGTCAGCCCAGCGGCTCGACCACGAGCGCCCCGCCGCAGACCACGACCGGCGACACCACGGCGGTGCCGCCCGCCACCACGACCCAGGCCGGGTCGCCCCCGACGACGACCGCCGCGCCGCCACCGGTGACCGACACCGTGAAGCCGCCGGTGCGGGTCTACAACAACAGCAACGTCAGCGGGCTGGCCCACAAGGCGTCCGACGACATCCGGCGCGCCGGCTGGGACGTCGCCGAGACCGGCAACTACTCGCAGGGCCAGATCCCGACCACCACGGTCTACTACCGGCCGGGCACGGCCGAGGAGCGGTCCGCGCAGCAGTTGGGGCAGGTGCTCAAGGCCGAGGTGAAGCCCCGGTTCGACGGCATCGAGTCCGCCCACGAGGGGATCATCGTGATCGTCACCAACAACTACGCGGGCGCGTCCGGCAAGATCTGACCGCCGGCCGGGACCCGGCGGAGGTGGCCGCCCCGGTCGAGGGACCGGGGCCGGCGCGGTGGTCTTAGTTCGAGCGGGAGTCGGCGTACGCGGCGAGGGCGGCCAGCTGCGCCGGGTCCAGCGACGGGCGCACGGCTCGGCGGGCGGCTGCCAGGTGGTCGGCGGTGACCTCGGACGCCGACAGCGACTCGCGCATGGCGGTCAGCGCCGCCTCCCGGATCAGCGCCGCGCAGTCCGCCGCCGAGTACCCCTCCAGTTCGCCGGCCAGGTCGGTCAGGTCGACGTCGGCGGCCAGCGGGGTGTTGCGGGACGACGCGCGCAGGATCTCGGCGCGCGCGTCGGCGTCCGGCGGCGGCACGTAGACCAGGCGCTCCAGCCGGCCGGGCCGCAGCAGGGCGGGGTCGATCAGCTCGGGCCGGTTGGTCGCGCCGAGCACCACGACGTCGCGCAACGGCTCGACGCCGTCGAGCTCGGTCAGCAGCGCGGCCACCACCCGGTCGCCCACCCCGGAGTCCGAGGACTGGCCGCGGCGCGGGGCGAGCGCGTCGACCTCGTCGAGGAAGACCAGCGCGGGCGCGGCCTCGGCGGCCCGGCGGAACAGTTCGCGGACCGCCCGCTCGGACTCGCCGACGAACTTGTCCATCAGCTCCGCGCCCTTGACCGACAGCACGTTCAACCGCCCACTGCCCGCGAGCGCCCGCACCAGGAAGGTCTTGCCGCACCCGGGCGGCCCGTAGAGCAGCAGACCGCGCGGCGGGGCGACGCCGAGCCGGGCGAACGAGTCGGGGTACTGCAACGGCCACAGCGCGGCCTCGGTGAGGGCCTGCTTGACCTCGGTCATGTCGCCGACGTCGTCCAGCGTCAGCCCGCCGGTCCGCAGGGTGTCCGATGTGGACATCGAGATCGGCCGCACGGTGTCCAACGCGCCGATCAGGTCTTGTTGTGCCACGTGGGGTTCCGCTATGTCACGCTGGCGCAGTGCGGAGCGCACGGCGGCCTCCCGGCGCAGGGCGAGCAGGTCGGCGGCGACGAAACCCGGTGTGCGGTCGGCGATCGCGCCCAAGTCCACATCGGACTCCAGCGGCACGTCCCGCAGCAGCACCCGCAGCAGGTCGGTGCGCACCGCGCCGTCGGGCAGCGGCAGCACCAGTTCCCGGTCGACCAGCTCCGGCACGCGCAGCCGGGGGTCGACGGCTTCGGCGTGCGCGCTGGTCACGATCAGCGCGATTCCGGCCTCCACGACCGCCGCGCGCAGCGCGTCCAGCACGACCGTCGCCACCGGGGGCGGGGAGGTGGCGGGGAGCAGGGCCTCGACGTCGGTGATCAGCAGCACGGCGGGCGCCTCGGTCGCGGCGATGGCGTCCCCGATGCGCTGCGCGGTCGCGCTCGCCTCCAGCACCGCGATGCTGGGCGCGGCGACCTCCACGACGTGCGCGCCGACGCTGTGCGCCACGGCCCGCACCAGGGTCGCCTTGCCGACCCCTTCCGGGCCGCTGACCAGCGCGGCGAGCCGGGGCGCGGCACCGAGCCGGGTGAGCAGCTCGGGGTGGCTGAAGGTCAGGTCGAGCCACTCGGCGAGCCGCCGGGCGGCGTCCTTCTGACCGACCAGGTCGGCCACCGGGACGGGTTCGGCGACGGTCGTCGGCACGACCGGCGCGGTCACGGCGGCCGGCGCCGGGACCGGGACCGCGGCACCCGCCGCGCCGGCCAGGGCGACGGCGGTGGACCGGGCCGGCGCGTCACCGGTGCGCGCGCCGTCCCGCCAGCCGACGACGGTGGACGGCTGCACCGCGACCGGTCCGCCGGCCGGCTCGACCGACGTGATGGTCAGCAGCTCGTTGGTCCAGGTCATGCCGATCGCGTGGGACAGCTTGCGGCGGGTCACGCTCACGTCGACGCCGGGCGGCGGCGAGAGGTCCTGCGGGAGCAGCGACACCGCGTCGCCGACGGTGAGCACCTTGCCGGTCAACGCCATCCGCAGCGTCTCGGGCGTGAGCGATGTGCTGGCCAGCCGGGACCCGGCGACGGTGACCGACCGCGCGCCGGTCACGTCGACCGGCGCGACCACGACCTCCGAGCCCTCGGCGATGCCGAGGTTGGACAGCGTCACGTCGTCCACCAGCACCACGCCGGGCGCGGCGTCGCTCGCCGCGGCCAGCGCGGAGCTGACCCGCGCGCCGGTCAGCCGCACCGCGTCCCAGGCGCGCAGCCCGAGCGCGTCCAGCACCTCGGGGTGCAGCCGGACGACTCCGCGCCTGGTGTCGAGGGCGGACGGCGACAGGCGGGCGGTCAGCGTGATCACACGGGGAGCCTAGGCCAACACCGGACCTCAGGGCCGGTGCTGCCCGGCGGTGCACGGCGAGCCTGGGCCGACTCCGGATCTCAGGGCCGATGGTGCCGGTGGAGCAACCGCCGGATCTCAGGGCCGGTGGTGCCGGCGGAGCCCGATCTGCCGCCAGCCGCGCCGCTTGTGCGGGCCGCCCTGGCCGTTGGCCTCGGCCGCGACCTGGGCCGGGTCGACCGCCCGCCGGGGCCGTCGCACCGCGCGCATCGCCGCGCCCGCGACCCGGCCGCCCAGCGGCTGGCGCAGCCCGAGCCGGCGCGCTGCCACGCCGTGCGCCCGCCTGATCGCCCGCCGGTCGGCGGCCGGGACGGACCAGGCCTCCGGGTGCTTGGCCAGCCACCGGTAGCGGCGCACCGAGTACGGCAGGTGCCCCAGGTAGACCAGCATCGCGGCGATCAGCGCGACCAGCGGGAAGGTGAACACGACCGCGGCCAGCAGGCCGACCAGGACCAGCAGCGGCGCGACCGCGCGCGGCGGGACCTTGATCGTCTTGACCGACAGCGTCGGGATGCGGCTGACCAGGAGGAAGGCGGTGCCGACCGTCCACGCCGCGACCACCCACGGGTCCGACCACCAGCCGGGGCCGCCGACCTGCTCGTCCACGATCAGCGGCAGGAGCAGCAGCAGGCCGCCGGCCGGGGCGGGCACGCCGACGAAGAACTCCTTGGCGAACGGCGGCTGCTCGACCTCCAGCAGCGTGTTGAACCGGGCCAGCCGCAGCACCATGCAGATCGCGAAGATGAGGGCCACCACCCAGCCCTCGCGGTAGGGCCCGAACTTCCAGACGTAGATCACCAGGGCGGGCGCGACGCCGAAGGACACCGCGTCGGCCAGCGAGTCCAGTTCCGCGCCCATCTTGCTGGTGGCGTCGAGGAGCCGGGCCAGCCGGCCGTCGAGGCCGTCGAGGACGGCGGCCATCGCGATCGCCGCGATGGCCGCGCCGTAGTAGTGGTTGATGGCGAAGTACACCGACGACAGGCCCGCGGACATCGCGAGCACGGTGATCGCGTTGGGCAGCAGCCGGACGCCGGGCCCGCTGGGAGCCACCGGGTCAGAGCTCCGGGAGTTCGGCGAGCACGGTCTCCCCGCCGATGGTGCGCTGACCGGCCTCCACCAGCACGCGGCTGCCCTGCGGCACGTAGAGGTCGACCCGCGACCCGAAGCGGATCAGGCCGTAGGTGCGGCCGACCTCGACCTTGTCGCCGTCGGCGACGTGGCAGACGATGCGGCGGGCCACCAGGCCCGCGATCTGCACCACGACGACGTCGTGGCCCTCGGTGGAGGTCAACCAGACGGTGTTGCGCTCGTTGTCCTCGCTGGCCTTGTCCAGGTCGGCGGACAGGAACTTGCCCGGCCGGTAGGAGACCTGGCGGACCGCGCCGGACACCGGCAGGCGCTGGACGTGCACGTCGAACACGGACAGGAACACGCTGATCCGGGTCATCGGCACGTCGCCGAGGCCGAGCTCGGCCGGCGGGACCGCGTCGACGACGTGCGAGACGGTGCCGTCCGCGGGCGCGACGGCCAGGTTGGGCCGGGTGGGGGTGGTCCGCACGGGTTCGCGGAAGAACCACGCCACCCACGCGGTCAGCAGCGCGCCCACCACGCCGGCGCGCCGGGAGAACCGGCGCACCAGGAGGGTCGCGACGGCCGCGCCCGCCACGAACGGGCGGCCCGCGGGGTGCATCGGGGGGACGATCCCCCGAGCGAGGTCGATGAAGTGGGAGACGGCACCACTGTTCTTGTCGCGATCGACGGTCATGGCTCTTCCGGGTCAGGGAAATGCTGGCCGGCCACACGCTACGCCGGCGACCACCGGGCCCGTCCGGTATGTCCGTGCGTCCCCCGACGAACGCACGGACACACCAGGCGGGTGTGCCGGCGAGTGTAATCCAGGTCACATGGGTTATTCAATGGCACTGAGTGAACTCGCCGTGACTGAGTGTACTCGATCTCCGCCCGGCCACGCGCAGCGCGCGAATCGGGGGATTGTTGAACGATTCTAGTGCAGGAAGCGGACCAGCACGTCCGCCCCGGCCGCGAGTTCGGTCACGTCCTCGGGCACCTCGATCAGGCAGTCGCTCAGCGCCAGCGCCGACAGCAGGTGCGAGCCGGGGCCACCGACCGGGGTCACCACCTGGCCGGAGGCCGGGTCGTACCTGCCGCGCCGGAACTGGGTGCGGCCCGCCGGCGACGTCAGCGGCGAGCTGAGCTTCGCGACCACCGTCGGCCGCTGCACCACCGCGTGCCCCATCGCCGCCCGCAGCGCCGGCCGGATGAACACCTCGAACGACACCTGCGCGCTCACCGGGTTGCCCGGCAGCGTCGCGACCGCCACCCCCAGGTACCGGCCCGCGCCCTGCGGCCCGCCGGGCTGCATCGCCACCCTGGTGAACTCCACCCCGCGACCGGTGAACGCGTCCTTGACCACCTCGTACGCGCCCGCGCTCACCCCGCCCGAGGTCAGCAGCAGGTCGAACGCCGCCAGCCTCGGCTCCACCGCCGCCCGGAACGCCGCCACGTCGTCCGGCACGAACCGCAGCAGCTCCGCCTCGCCGCCCGCCTCCCGCACGGCCGCCGCGAGCATCACGCCGTTCGACTCGTAGATCTGCCCCGGCGCCAGCACCTCGCCCGGCCCGACCAGCTCCGACCCGGTCGAGAGCACCAGCACCCTGGGCCGCCGGCGCACCGGCAGCGACCCGAACCCCAGCGCCGCCGCCAACCCCAGCTGCGCGGGCCCCAGCACCGTCCCGGCGACCAGCACCGTCGTGCCCACCGCGACGTCGTCCGCCGCCCGCCGCACGTTCGCGCCGGCCGGCACCCCCCGGTCCACCCGCACCGACGACGTCCCGCCGTCGGTCCACTCCACCTGCACCACGGCGTCCGCGCCGGCCGGCAGCGGCGCGCCGGTCATGATCCGCTGCGCCGTCCCGGGCTCCAGCGGCGTCGACGCCGCGCGCCCGGCCGGGATGTCGTCGGTCACCGGCAACGCCACCGGAACGGCCGCCACGTCCGCCGCGCGCACCGCGTAGCCGTCCATCGCGGAGTTGTCGAAGGGCGGCAGCGCGACCGGCGCGACCAGGTCCAGCGCCAGCACCAGCCCCAGGCAGTCCGCCACCGGGAGCTCGGCGGTCCCGGTCACCCCGACCAGCTCCGCGATCCGCTCGCGGTGGGCGGCGACCGCGGTCAACGAGTTCGACACGACCACCATCCTGCCGCCCCCGTGCGAAACTGCTCCGACCGGCCGCCACGCGCGACAGCAGGAGGAGGAACGTTCCGGTGCAGGTCCGCACGCGACACACGCCGACCTTCGGAGTGGCCAGGCTGGTGCTCGCGCCCGCCGAACCGGCCCTCGTCGAACGCTCGTCGCTGTTCGCGACCAGCTACGGCGTCAACCGCGACACCAAGGGCAAGGCCCCGGGCGTCAAAGCCGCGCTGTGCACGGCCGGCGCGGAAGGCGGGTGGGTGGACGTCGCCCCGCCGCTGCCCGGCGACCTGCACGTGCTCGAACTCGACGGCGCGACCGGCTGGTGCGTGGCCCGCAACAGCTGGCTGGCCTCGGCCGGCACGGTCGCCATGGACCCGGCCGCGCCGCCGCTGCGCGCGCTGCACGGCGGCGACACCGGCTTCCTCACCTACGTCTACGGCACCGGGTCCGTGGTGCTCGCCTGCTACGGCACGCTCGACGTGCTGACCCTCGACGCGGGCGAACTGGTCACCCTCGACAGCGGGCACGTCGTCGGATTCGCCGACACCCTCCAGTGCCGGTTGCGCGCGCTTTCCCCCGATGTGCCCCAATCGGTCCGCAATGGTGACGGCCTGGTCCTCGACTTCGCCGGTCCGGGCCTCGTGCTCACCCGTACGCGCAGTCCGCGAGCACTGGTCAGTTGGTTGCGGGACAACGGATTCAGCGTCCGCTCATGACTCCATAAGGAGGTATCGGCGAACCCCCTCGTGCCTCTAGCGTGGCGGTTTGCTCAGGTAATTCTCGAAGGAGGACGTCTTGGCTGTCGGCACGGTCAAGTGGTTCAACTCGGAGAAGGGGTACGGCTTCATCGCCGCCGACGGCGGGCCCGATGTCTTCGTGCACTACTCGGCGATCCAGATGGAAGGCTTCCGCACGCTGGCCGAGGGGGACCGCGTGGAGTTCGAGATCCAGGCCGGTCGCGACGGTCGCAGCCAGGCTTCGACGTCCGGAAGGCATCGTGAACTCCGCCCGGCCCGCCACCAGGCGGGTCGGGCCGTTCCGCCGGACCGCCCGTTCCGGGGCGTTGACCGGTGCTCTTAGCCGGAACCCGGCGCACGCCGGGCCGAGCGGACGTTAGGCTGCCCCGCGTGTCGGAGGACCTGAGCGGGCGACGGTTGGGCCACTACCGGATCGACGGGGTGCTCGGCCGCGGTGGCATGAGCGTGACCTACCGGGCCACGGACGTTCGGCTGGGTCGCAAGGTGGCCCTAAAGGTCATCGGCGAGCACCTGACCGCCGACGCCGAGTTCCGCGAGCGGTTCGTGGACGAGGCGCGCAACACCTCGGCGATCGACCACGCGAACATCGTGCCGCTGTACGACTTCGACGAGGTCGACGGGCTGCTCTACATCGCCATGCGGCTGGTCGACGGCCAGGACCTCGCGGGCCACATCAAGGACGGCCCGATCTCGCCCGCGCGCACCCTGACGCTGCTCGGCCAGGTGGCCGAAGCGCTCGACATGCTGCACGGCAAGGGCCTGGTGCACCTGGACGTGAAGCCGGCCAACGTGCTGGTGACCACCAAGGAAGCCTCCCGCGAGCACGTCTACCTGGCCGACTTCGGCCTGACCCGGCGCGGCGCGACCGGCCACCGCACCCGGACCGGCGACTTCCTCGGCTCGCCCACCTACGCCGCGCCCGAGCACCTGCGCGGCGAGCCGCTCGACGGCCGCACCGACCAGTACGCGCTGGCCTGCATGGTGTTCGCCTGCCTGTCCGGCCGGCCGCCGTTCCAGGGCGGCGTCCAGGACGTCATCCAGGGCCACCTGGCCACCGAGATCCCGACCCTCACGTCCCTGGTGGCGCTGCCGCCGGGCATCGACGACGTGCTGCGCAAGGGCACCTCGAAGGACCCCAACCAGCGGTTCGGCTCGTGCCAGGAGCTGATGGCGGCGGCCCGCACGGCGCTGGGCGGCGCGGCCACCGTGACCAGCCCGCCGCGCCGGGTCGACGCGCCGGTGTCCGGCCCGGTGCCGGCCCAGCACGGCCCGCAGACCGGCGGCGTGCCGGCCCAGCAGCCGCCGCGCTACCAGCAGCCGCAGCCCCCGTCCGGCGGGTTCGCCCAGCAGCCGGGCTTCCTGGCCGACCCGGTCCGGCTGCGCCCGCCCACGCAGGTCGGCGGCGCGTCCGCGTTCACCACCACCGCGAAGTCGCGGCCCGCGTGGGTCACGCCGGTGATCGTCGGCGTGGTGGCCATCGTGGCGATCGTCGTCCTGGTGCTGATCCTCACCCCGAAGTCCGAGGAGCCCCGGCCGCCCGCGTCGACCAGCACCGGCCAGTCCATCGACGTCGGCGGCGAGAGCGGCAGCAAGAAGCCGCTGCCCACCAGCGTGCCGGTCAAGACCTCCCGCTGACCCACACGTCCCGCCGACCCACGTGCCGTTGACCTCGCGCGTCCCGCCGACCGTGCGCCGTTGGCCCGCGCGCCGCTGACCGCGCCCCGCCGACGACGCCCGGTCGGCGACCGCTCGCCGGCGGTGGCCGGCGCCTGTCGAAAGCCGCCGCGCTGACCTGCGGTTCTTGCACTCGCCCGGGTTGAGTGCTAAACACGGTGCTGGCACTCGGACCACCTGAGTGCCAGCACGCAGGCTGGGACGGTGAGGCAGGCTCCCCCCGGGGAGCAGGTCGTCCGTCGCGGGCACCGAGCCTGGCCGAGCGCCGTGTTCCGCTGTGGACGTGCGTGTCCTCAGTGGCCCCATAAGTCGTTACATAGGCGGAGGAACACACCGCAATGGCCAAGATGATCGCGTTCGACGAGGACGCCCGCCGTGGTCTTGAGCGCGGCATGAACATCCTCGCGGATGCCGTCAAGGTGACGCTCGGTCCCAAGGGCCGCAACGTCGTGCTCGAGAAGAAGTGGGGCGCGCCGACCATCACCAACGACGGCGTCTCCATCGCCAAGGAGATCGAGCTCGAGGACCCCTGGGAGAAGATCGGGGCCGAGCTCGTCAAGGAAGTGGCGAAGAAGACCGACGACGTCGCCGGTGACGGCACGACCACCGCCACCGTGCTGGCCCAGGCCCTGGTCCGCGAGGGCCTGCGCAACGTGGCCGCCGGCGCCAACCCGCTCGGCCTCAAGCGCGGCATCGAGAAGGCCGTCGAGGCCGTGACCGAGCAGCTGCTCAAGACCGCCAAGGAGGTCGAGACCAAGGAGCAGATCGCCGCCACGGCGTCCATCTCCGCGGGCGACTCGACCATCGGTGAGCTCATCGCCGAGGCCATGGACAAGGTCGGCAAGGAAGGCGTCATCACCGTCGAGGAGAGCAACGCTCTCGGGCTCGAGCTCGAGCTCACCGAGGGCATGCGCTTCGACAAGGGCTACATCTCCGGTTACTTCGTGACCGACCCCGAGCGCCAGGAAGCGGTCCTCGAGGACCCGTACGTCCTGCTCTACGGCTCGAAGATCGCGTCCGTGAAGGACCTGCTGCCGCTGCTGGAGAAGGTCATGCAGGGCGGCAAGCCGCTGCTGATCATCTCCGAGGACGTCGAGGGCGAGGCCCTGGCGACCCTGGTGGTCAACAAGATCCGCGGCACCTTCAAGTCGGTCGCCGTCAAGGCCCCCGGCTTCGGTGACCGCCGCAAGGCGATCCTGCAGGACATCGCGATCCTCACCGGTGGCCAGGTCATCACCGAGGACGTCGGCCTCAAGCTGGAGAACGCCGACCTGTCGCTGCTGGGCAAGGCGCGCAAGGTCGTCGTGACCAAGGACGAGACCACGGTCGTCGAGGGTGCGGGCGACGCGGAGCAGATCCAGGGCCGCGTCAACCAGATCCGCGCGGAGATCGAGAAGTCGGACTCCGACTACGACCGCGAGAAGCTCCAGGAGCGCCTGGCCAAGCTCGCGGGTGGTGTCGCGGTCATCAAGGCCGGTGCCGCCACCGAGGTCGAGCTCAAGGAGCGCAAGCACCGCATCGAGGACGCGGTGCGCAACGCCAAGGCCGCCGTCGAGGAGGGCATCGTCGCCGGTGGTGGCGTCGCGCTGCTCCAGGCCGCCGAGGCCGCCTTCGCGGGCCTGAACCTGGAGGGCGACGAGGCCACTGGCGCGAACATCGTCAAGGTCGCCGTCGAGGCTCCGCTCAAGCAGATCGCCATCAACGCCGGCCTCGAAGGCGGCGTCGTGGTGGAGAAGGTCAAGGGCCTGCCCGTCGGCCACGGCCTCAACGCCGCGACCGGCGTGTACGAGGACCTGCTCGCCGCCGGCGTGCCGGACCCGACCAAGGTCACCCGCTCCGCGCTGCAGAACGCCGCCTCCATCGCGGCGCTGTTCCTGACCACCGAGGCCGTCGTGGCCGACAAGCCGGAGAAGGCGGGCGCTGCCCCGGCCGTCCCCGACGCCGGTGGCATGGACTTCTGACAGCCGCAGCACCGCTGTTCCCGGAAGGCCCGGTCCGCTCGCGGACCGGGCCTTCCGGTGTTCCCGGGACCTCCCGCAGCCTCCCGGAGCCTCCCGGCAACCCCTCGGGCGGACGACGGTCGGGTGCGCCCAGCGCCAGGCCACTGCCCGTCGCAGGCGCAGCCGCCGGCAGGACGGCCCACCGCCGGCAGGACGTGGGCGGCAGTCGGTGGTGGGGTTGTGGCCCGGATCTTGTGCAGTCTGCGCTGGTGAGTCGGGAGTCTCGCCGGCATCCGCAGGTCGGCGGCGGGGCCGGGGTCCGGGCGACCCGTTCCCGGTGGCAGCTCGGCGACCCCGTACCCCGGCCGCCACGACGGCGTCACCGCGGTCGTGCTCGACTCGGCGCAGCCGGACGACCCCGCCCCGCACGTCGGAGCCCGCGGGACCTGGGCGATGCGTCCCGCGCCGGTCGGCCGCGCCGGCGCGCCGCTGGGCAATAGGGCGTCGAGCGCCGCGTGCGGGGTGGAGCGCGGTCCGGAAAGGGAACAGGCCCCGTGTTCCCGGGCGGGGGAACACGAGGCCCTGCGGAGATTTCGGTCGGCGCGGTCGGGCGCCGAGGGTTACAGCATGATCGTGGGTGTCACCACCGTGCGGCCGGGCTCACCTCGGGAGTTCACCAGGTGGACCACGATCTGGGTGGTGCCGGTCGGGACGTCGGACAGCACGAAACGACCACCGTCGTCCGCCTTGGTGGTGCTCGACTCGTGCTCGGCCACCCGCACCTCGACCGTGTGCTCGCCCGCGGGCACCAGCCAGCCGTCGATCCGGTGCCGGGCACCGGACGGGGTGAAGTTGACCATCAGGGTCAGGTTGTCGACCGTGAACGTGATGGTCCCGGGGTTGCCGCCGCGCACCCCGGCGAACGAGCCCGCACGCTCCCAGCGGGCGACCTCCACGTCCAGGTTCTCCAGCGCCACCGCGAACTGTATCCGCTCGACCAGTCCCACCGGTGGCGCGTCGAGTTCGTACACCAACCGGTTCAGCTCGGTGAGGACAGCGGTGTCCTCTTGGCCTCTGCGGTCATCGCGCGGGTCGATGTCGTTCACCGCGATCCTCCTTCCGCGTCAAGATGTGTGCGCAGCGTGGTCAGGCAGCGGCCTCTGGTCGGACCGATGCTGCCACGTGGCATGGCCAGTGCTTCCGCGACCGCGCGGTACTCCGCCCGCCCGGCCAGCACGGTGAGTCGCAGGAGTTCCTGGCACTTCTGCGACAAACGCCCGAAAGCCCGCCACAACCGGAGGTCCCGGTCGTCTACCAGGGCGGCGTCTTCCGGCAACCCGTATTCGCTCTCCAACTGCTCCGCCAACTCGTCGGACAGTGCCGATTCCCGACGTGCGGGGGTCCACGTGCGCTGGGCTTCCCGGCGCGTCGCCACGACGAGCCACCCCGCCAGCGCGCGGGGTTCGATCAACCGGTCCAGGTGGCGCAGCAGCGCGAGCCACACCGTCTGCACGACGTCCTCGGCCGTGCTGCGATCCAGGCCGTGCCCGCGCGCCACGTGCCACACCAGCGGGGTCAGGTCGGCCACCAGCACGTTCAGCGCCCTGCGGTCGCCGTCGCGCGCGGCGATGACGCAGGCGGCGTGCCGGTCCGTCCCGTCCAGACCTTCCCACGGTGGGCGCTCACCGGCAGTGCGCAGTTCTCCCACGTCGTCACCTCCTCCTCGACATCCCCCAGCCGTAGCTGATCGTCACACACCCCGCCGCGGCCTGCGGCGGCGGTCCGCGATGCCCCCCTCGCACCGCGGACCGCCACACCTCTTCCTCACCGCGGGCGGCGGCCGGTCGACACCCCTCGAAGCCGACCGAACACCGCCCTCCTCCCCCGAAGTGGTCAGTGGGACGGCCGTGCGCTTCTGCCGTCGTGCGGGTTGTCCACGAGACGCCTCCAGGTGGTCGAAGGTCGGTCATCAGATAAGGAGTGAGTAGTTCTACGGTGGATACACAGCGCGTCGTTAACAGTTCACCGTTAGCGAAGCCGGCGAGCGTTGTCGCAGGTGGGTGGCACACTTCCGGGTCATGTCCTCAGGTCGGGCCCGGGTGGTCCACGAAGGCGCGCGGGTGACACCGCTCGAACTGTTCTTCGATCTGGTCTTCGTCTACGCGATCACCCAGGTCACCCAGCTGATGGCCGACGACCCGACGGCGCGGGGCGTGCTGCGCGGGATGCTGCTGCTGGCGATCCTCTGGTGGTGCTGGTGCTGCTACTCGTGGCTGGGCAACCGGGTGCACGCCGACGACGACGGCGCGCGGGTGGTGCTGTTCGCGGCGATGGCCGTGATGCTGGTGGCGGCGGTGACCATCCCGGAGGCGTTCGTCGACCTCGCGGGCGGCCTGCCCGGTCCGCTGGTGTTCGCCGCGTGCTACCTGCTGGTCCGGGTGCTGCACCTGGTGGCGTACTGGCGGTTCTCCGGCGGCGACGCGAGCCTGCGCCGGCAGTTGGCGCTGACCGCCGCGCCGATGGCGGCCGGGACCGCGATCCTGGTCGGGGCGTCGTTCACCTCCGGCGCGGTGCAGACCGGGCTGTGGGCGCTGGCGCTGGTCGTGGACTACGGCGGCGTGCTGGCGGCCGGGGTGTCCGGGTGGCGGGTGCAGTCGGCGGTGCACTTCGCCGAGCGGTACTCGCTGATCGTGCTGATCGCGTTGGGCGAGTCGATCGTGGCGGTGGGCCTGGGCGTGGCGGAGCTGCCGGTGTCGTGGCCGATCATCTACGGGATCGTGTGCGGGCTGGTGATCGCGGCGGCGCTGTGGTGGGCGTACTTCGACGTGGTCGCGCCGGTCGCGGAGAAGGTGCTGCACGCGGCGACCGGTGCGCGGCGGGCGGCGCTGGCCCGTGACTCGTTCACCTACCTGCACCTGCCGATGATCGCGGGCATCGTGCTGATGGCGCTGGGGCTGAAGAAGACGATGAACTACCTCGGCGGGGCGGACGGCCACACCCCCGACGAGCACCTGCACGGGGTCGGGCCGTACGCGCTCTACGGCGGGGTGCTGCTGTACGTGCTCGGGCACATCGGGTTCCGGCTGCGCAACCTGGGCACGGTGAACAAGGTGCGGGTCGTGGTGGCGGTGGTGCTGGTGGCGTTGACGCCGGTCGCGCTGCTGGTGCCCGCGTGGGCCGCGCTCGGGCTGCTGACGCTGACCTGCGTGGGGTGGATTGCCGTCGAGGTGTGGCGGTACGGCGGCGCACGCCGTGAGATCCGCGACCACGCCCACACCCCCGACCTCGTCCACTGACCCCCGACCCCCGCCTGATCAACGGCCACCGACGAACGGCCACTGATCAACGGCGGCTGACCCCCGACGGTCGGCGATCGTTCGAAGATTCCGTTGTTCGGGTTGCGCCGGGCCGTTCGAGCGGTGGATCGGCGCACAGGCCGACGCCCAGCTGTGCCGGGGTGGGCGGGCGTGCGGCGCGGTGGGCGGTGGGTGGTGGCGGTGGGGTCGGCCGGTGGGCGGGCTGAGGTCCGGGCGGCCCACCTGATGGGTGCCGGCGGCCGTTATGGTCCAGACCATGCTTGAGGTAATCGCTCTCGACGCGGCCGACGCCGTCGCCGCCCAGGCCGGTGGAGCGCACCGGCTCGAACTCGTCACCGACATGGCCGCCGACGGGCTGACCCCGTCCCCGGACCTGCTGCGCAGCGTCCTGGCCGCCACCGACCTGCCGGTCCGCGTGATGCTGCGCGACGCGGCGGGCTTCGCGCCCGGCTCGGTGGACGGCCTGCGCCGCGACGCGGCGGCGCTGCGCGAGGCGGGTGCGACGGAGTTCGTGCTCGGCTTCCTCGACGGCAGCGGCTGGGTCGACCAGGACACCTGCCGCGCCGTGCTGACCGAGCTCGACGGCTGCCGCTGGACCTTCCACCGCGCCCTCGACAACTCCGCCGATCCCGAAGCCGCCTGGGGCGTGGTCGCCGGGCTGGGCTGCGACACGGTGCTCGCGTCCGGCTCGCCGCGCGGTGTCGCCGACGGCTTCCCGGTGCTGGAGCGGCTCGCCGCCCGGCAGGACGAGGTGGCGCTGCTGGTCGGCGGCGGGCTCCAGCAGGACCAGGTGGGGCCGTTGAAGGCGGTCGGGGCCACCGGCTTCCACGTCGGGAGCGCGGTTCGACCCGGCGGGTGGGACGCTCCACTGTCCGCCGACGCCGTCCGGACCTGGGCAAATCTGGTCTAGACCCATTGCCGATTCGGACACTAGCATCTCCGTTGCTTCCCATGAAATGGCCGTTGCATAAGACGCAACACGTGCTGGAGGGGGTTCGGATGATGCGGGTAGCGAAGAGGTGGGCCGCGGTGGCGGCAGGCCTTGCCGTCACGGTGTTGGCCGGGTGCGCCCCGGTGCAGTCCGGTCCGACGGCGTCGAGTTCAGACCAGCAGACCGGGCAACTCCGGGTCTGGCTGTTCGACGAGGTCAACCGGGGCCCGAAGGAGGCCGTCGTCAAGGAGGCGGTGACCGAGTTCCAGAACGCCCACCAGGGCGTCACGGTCGACGTGCAGTACATCCAGGTCCAGTCGCGCGCCGAGCGCTTCAAGGCCGCGTTCAGCGACCCGAAGAGCGCGCCGGACGTCGCCGAGTTCGGCAACACCGACCTCGCGGGCTACGTCGCCGGCGGCGGGTTCGCCGAGATCGACCTCGGCTCGTGGGCCGACTCGAAGGACCTGCTGCCCGCCGTGCTCGACACCGGCAAGGTGGACGGCAAGGTCTACGGCGTGCCGTGGTACGTCGGCGTCCGCGCCCTGTACTACCGCACCGACGTGTTCAGCGAGCTCGGCCTCAAGCCGCCGACGAAGCTCGACGAGATCGCGCCGCTGGCCCGGCAGATCCGCGCCGCCAAGCCCGACCTGCTCGGCATCTCCGCCGGCGGCAAGTACACCTACGGCGCGATGCCGTTCGTGTGGGCCAACGGCGGCGAGATCGCCCGCAAGGACGGCGACAAGTACACCGCCGCCATCGACAGCGCCGACGCCAAGACCGGTCTGCGCCAGTACACCGAGCTGATCGCCGACGACATCTGCCCGCCGGCCCAGTGCGCCGGCAACGGCGGTGACGCGAGCGTCGAGGCGTTCCGCGCGGGCAAGGCGGCGATGGTGGTCGGCGGCGACTTCAACCGCAAGTCCGTCGACGCCTCCACGGCCGCCGGCAAGTACGCCGTCGTGCCGCTGCCCGGCAAGACCGCGGGCTCGGTGGCCCCGGCGTTCGCGGGCGGCAACCTGCTGGGCGTGATGAAGGGTTCCGAGCGCAAGTCGCTGGCCACCCAGTTCCTCCAGCTGCTCGGCGGCAAGCAGTACCAGCGCAAGATGTTCGACGCGATGGGCAACATGCCGACCTTCGGCGACGTGCAGAACGACGTGGCCAAGGCGAACCCGGCGGTCGAGCCGTTCATCAAGACCCTCAACGCGGGCACCAGGTTCGTGCCGGTGACCGCGAAGTGGGCCACGATCGACGCGCAGGCCGTGCTGCCGACCCTCCTTCAGGAGGTCGCGACCGGCGGCAGTGACCTGGACACCGCCGCGAAGAAGGCCGCCGACGCCATGAATGCGGCGTTCGGTTCATGATGCGCGCCCACCGGGGCGACGGGCGGATCGCGTTCGCCTACCTCGCCCCGGCGCTCCTCGTGCTGGTCGGGCTGATGGGGTACCCGATCTACCAGCTCGTGCTCATCTCGCTGTTCGACTACGGCCAGGAGCAGGTCAGCGGCGGCGCGCCGCTGACCTTCCTGGGCCTGGAGAACTACGCCGACCTGCTGTCGGACGCCAAGTTCTGGTCGGTGCTCGGCCAGACGGTCGGCTTCGCGGCGGTGTGCGTTATCGGGACCCTGCTGGTCGGCGCGGCGCTCGCCGTGCTGGCCACCAGGGTCCGCACCTGGGCCCGGATGACGCTGTTCCTGGCCGCGCTCGGCGCGTGGGCGACCCCGGCGGTGGCCGGGTCGACCATCTGGCTGTTCCTGTTCGACGCGAACTTCGGCTTCGTCAACGAGGTGCTCGGCAGCACCGGGTTCTCCTGGACCTACGACAAGTGGCTGGCCTTCGGGCTGGTCGCCGCCCAGGTGATCTGGTGCTCGTTCCCGTTCGTCATGGTGACGCTCTACGCGGGCATCAAGTCGATCCCGGGCGAGGTGCTGGAGGCCGCCGCGCTGGACGGGGCGTCGGCGTTGCGCACGGCGCGCTCGGTGATCCTGCCGCTGCTGCGCCCGCTGCTGATCGTCGTGACGATCCAGTCGATCATCTGGGACTTCAAGATCTTCACCCAGGTCTACATCATGACCAGCGGCGGCGGCATCGCCGGCCGCAACCTGGTGCTCAACGTCTACGCCTACCAACAGGCGTTCGCCGCCTCGGAGTACGGGCTGGGCGCGGGCATCGGCGTGATCACGACCGTGTTGCTGCTGCTGGTCACGCTCGGCTACCTGCGGGCGCTGAAGAAGTCGGGGGAGTCGCTGTGAAGCGGCGCATCGCCGAGGTCGTCACCGTGCTGATCGCCGGTGTGGTGGCGTTCCCGCTGTACTGGATGGTCCTGACGGCGATCAAGCCCGAGTCCGAGGTGATCTCCGCGGATCCCCGGCCGTGGACGCTCGCGCCGACGCTGGACAGCTTCGTGCGCGCGCTGACCGTGCAGAGCTTCGGGCGCTACCTGCTCAACAGCCTCGTGGTGGCGCTGGCGGTGGTGCTGCTCAGCCTGCTCATCTCGTTCCTGGCGGCCACCGCGCTGACCCGGTTCCGGTTCCGCAGCCGGACCACGTTGCTGGTGATGCTGCTGGTCGTGCAGATGGTGCCGGTCGAGGCGCTGACCATCCCGCTGTTCTTCATGATGAAGTCGGTGCGGGACGTGGTGCCGGTGTTCGGCCTCAACCACCTGGGTTCGCTGGTGCTGGTGCACCTGGCGTTCAGCCTGCCGTTCGCGATCTGGATGCTGCGCGGGTTCGTGGCCGCGGTGCCGGTGGAGCTGGAGGAGGCCGCGACCCTCGACGGCGCGTCCCGCTTCCGGTTCCTCTGGCAGGTGCTGTTCCCGCTGGTGGCGCCGGGTCTGGTGGCGACCAGCGTGCTGTCGTTCATCCACGCGTGGAACGACTTCCTGTTCGCCAAGACGTTCATCATCTCGGCGGCGGAGAACCAGACGCTGCCCCTGGCGTTGCAGGTCTTCATCAAGCCGGACCAGAACGACTGGGGCGCGATCATGGCCGGGTCGACGTTGATGACGATCCCGGTGCTGATCTTCTTCATTGTGGTGCAGCGACGACTGGTCGCGGGACTGGCAGGAGCGGTGAAGTCGTGATTCTTCCTCGACCGGTGTCCTTCACGCCCGGCGAAGGCGACGTCGTCTGGGACGGCTCGATCGAGAGCCGGCTCACGCTCGACGGGCCGTCCGGCGCGTACCGGCTGGTGGTCGGGCCGGGCGTGGTGGTCGAAGCGGCCGACGAGGCCGGGCTGTTCTACGCGCGCCAGACCCTCAGGCAGTTGGCGGGACCGGATTCCTTCCGCGCCGCGCCGATCTCGCGGGAGCCCGTGCGGCTGCCGGTGTGCGTGGTCGAGGACGAGCCCCGGTTCGCGTGGCGCGGCGTGATGCTCGACGTGGCGCGGCACTTCCTGCCCAAGCACGACCTGCTGCGGTACGTGGACCTCATGGCCGTGCACAAGCTGAACGTGCTGCACCTGCACCTCACCGACGACCAGGGCTGGCGCTTCGAGTGCAAGAAGTTCCCGCTGCTGCACGAGGTCGGCGGCTGGCGACCGTCCTCGCGGTACGGGGACCGGCGCAGCGGCGGCCAGACCGGCCGGCCGCACGGCGGCTACTACACGCAGGACGACCTGCGCGAGGTGGTGGCGTACGCGGCACAGCGGCACATCACCGTCGTGCCCGAGATCGACGTGCCCGGCCACAGCCAGGCGGCGATCGCGGCCTACCCGGAACTCGGCGTCACGCCCGGCGGGGTGTGGACCGACTGGGGCGTGAACCCCAACGCGCTCAAGGCCGACGAGGCCACGGTGGACTTCTACCGGCAGGTGTTCGACGAGCTGCTGGACGTGTTCCCGAGCGAGGTCATCGGGCTGGGCGGCGACGAGGCCGAGGGCGGCGACGGGCGGTTCGTCCGGCGCATCGCGCAGCACCTGGTCCAGCGCGGCCGCCGGCCGCACGGCTGGGACGAGGTCCTGGACGTCGGTCCGCTGCCCACCACGACGGTCGTCGCGTCGTGGCGGGGCGAGGAGGCCGGGCTCACGGCGCTGGACCGGGGCCACGACGTGGTCATGTGCCCCGAGGCGCACGTCTACCTGGACTACCGCCAGGGCGCCGGCGAGGACGAGCCCATCCCGGTCGGCACCCTGCTGACCTGGGAGGACGTCTACGCCTACGAGCCCGCGGCGGCCGACCGGGTGCTCGGCGCACAGACGAACGTGTGGACCGAGCACCTCGACTCCCCGCGGCGCGTCGACTACGCCGTCTTCCCCCGGTTGTGCGCGTTCGCCGAGGTGGTGTGGAGCACCCCGGCCCGTGACGTCGAGGAGTTCCGGGCCAGGCTCGCCGGGCACCACCTGCCGAGGCTGGACGCGCTGGGCGTCGAGTACCGCCCGCTGACCGGTCCGAAGCCGTGGCAGACGCTGCCCGGCGTCCCCGGCTTCCCCCGGTGACGGGTCAGTCCTTCTCGGGCACCAGGATCCAGGCGGCGAGGTAGAGGACGGCGCCGGCGCCGAACCCGAACAGGGTCGCGGCGACCAGCAGGATGCGCAGGATGGCGGCGTCCACGCCGACCATCTCGGCGACGCCGCCGCAGACCCCGGCGACCATCCGGTCGTCCCGGCTCCGGCGGAGCTTCTTGACCTTGGCGGTGGCTTCGGTGATCGCGTCGTTCGTCATGGCTCAATAGTGCTGGTCAACGGGTCGTGGCACATCGGGGACGGACCCTGAACTCGCCCTCAGGGGTGAGCCGGAGCCGTCCCCGATCCCGGTGGAGGGGGTTACTGTCGGGGCGGTGACGCCCGAGGACCTGGCAGCGGAGTTGGACCGCGTCGGCTACCTGCCCGACGCCGGTGTCGCCACGGCGGCGTTCCTGGCGTGGCGGATGAGCCGGCCGCTGTTCTGCGAGGGCGAACCCGGCACCGGCAAGACCTCGCTCGCGCTGGCCCTGGCGCGTGCGCTGGACCTGCCGCTGATCCGGTTGCAGTGCCACGAGGGCATCGACGCCGCGCAGGCCCTCTACGACTGGGACTTCCCGCGCCAGGTGCTGCACCTGCGGGCGCTGGAGGCGGCGGGCCCGGTCGACGTCGAGCGTGCGGAGGCGTCGCTCTACACGCGCCGGTTCCTGCTCGCGCGCCCGTTGCTGCGGGCGCTGGAGGAGGCGCCGTGCGTGCTGCTGGTGGACGAGGTGGACCGCGCCGACGACGAGTTCGAGGCGTTCCTGCTGGAGGTGCTGGGCGAGAACTCGGTGACCATCCCGGAACTGGGCGTGGTCACCGCGCGGACGCCGCCGCTGGTCGTGCTCACCTCCAACCGCACCCGCGAGGTGCACGACGCCCTCAAGCGCCGCTGCCTCTACCACTGGCTCGAACACCCCGACCTGGCGCGCGAGGTGGCGATCCTGAAACGCCGGCTGCCCGGCGTCGACGACCGGCTGGCGAACCAGGTCGCGTCAGCCGTGCGGCGGTTGCGCGAGCTGGAGCTGATCAAACCGCCGGGCGTCGCCGAGGCCCTGGACTGGGCGCAGGCCCTGGTCACGCTGGGTCGGACCGAGTTGGACGCGGAAACGGCGGCGGCCACGCTGGGTGCGGTCCTGAAGTACCGGGAGGACGCACAACGCGCTCTGTCGGCCGGTGTGCTCGGGGCCCCTCCCGGGAGCACAATCGGGGGATGACCGGCGCCGGGTCGTTGATGGGGCTCGTGGGGTTCGCCCGCGTGCTGCGGCGGGCCGGGGTGGCGTGCGGGGCGGAGCGGGTGGCGGCGTTCCTGCGGGCGGTCGAGGAACTCGGGGTCGCGTCGGCGTCGTCGGTGTACTGGGCGGGGCGGGTGGCGTTGTGCGCGGAGCCCGACGACCTGCCCCGGTACGACCTGGCGTTCGCCGCGTGGTTCGGCGGGGTCGGGCTTCGGGTGCCGCGCGGTCGCGGGTCACGGGTGTCCGTGGTGGCCGCGCTGGGCGACGGCACGCCGGGCACCGGCCGGGCGGACCGGCTCGCGGTGGCGGCCAGTGACGTCGAAGTGTTGCGGCACAAGGACATAGCCTCGTTGACGCCGGGCGAGCGGGCGCACCTGCGGGAGCTGTTGGCGACGTTGCGGCCGGTCGCGCCGGTGCGGCGGTCGGCGCGCCGGCGGCCCGCGCGGCGCGGCGGAGTGGACCCGGGGCGGACGTTGCGGGCGATGCTGGCGTCCGGCGAGGTGGCGCGGCCCCGGTACCGGCGGCGGGCCGTGCGCAACCGGAAAGTCGTGCTGCTGGTGGACGTCTCCGGCTCCATGAAGCCGTACGCGGACGCGTTGCTGCGGTTCGCGCACGTCGTCGCGCGGCGGATGCCGGTGGAGGTGTTCACCATCGGCACCCGGCTGACCAGGGTCACCCGGCAGTTGCGCCGCCGCGACCCGGAGCAGGCGCTGGCGGCGGCCGGGCGGGCGGTGCCCGACTTCGCCGGCGGCACCCGGCTCGGTGAGGCGCTGCGGGCGTTCCTGGACCGCTGGGGGCAGCGGGGTGCGGCGCGGCGCGCCGTCGTGGTGATCTTCTCCGACGGCTGGGAGCTCGGCGACCCGGCCCTGCTCGGCGCGCAGGCCGCCCGGCTGGAACGCTTGGCGCACAAGGTCTTCTGGGTCAACCCGCACGCCGGGCAGGACGGTTACGCGCCGGTCCAGTCCGGGATCGCGGCGGTGCTGCCGCACGTGGACCGGCTGCTCGCCGGGCACAGCCTGGACACCCTGCGCGCGCTGCTGGCGGAGGTCGGCCGTGCGTGACGTCCTGGCCGAACTCGCCCGCCGGGTCGCCGCCGGCGAGACCGTCGGCGTCGGCACGGTGGTCGCCACGTTCAGCTCCGCGCCCCGCCCGCCCGGCGCGGCGATGCTGGTCGGCGCGGCCGGCGAGGTGGTCGGGTCGGTGTCCGGCGGGTGCGTCGAGGGCGCGGTCTACGAGCTGGCCCAAGAGGTCGTGGCGGGCGGGCAGCCGGTTCTGCGGCGCTACGGCGTGTCCGACGACGACGCGTTCGCGGTGGGGTTGACCTGCGGCGGGATCATCGACGTGTACGTGGAGGCGGTGTCGGCGGAGTCGTTCCCGCAGCTGCCGGACGTGCTGGCGGCGGTCCGCGCGCGGGAGCCGGTCGCCGTCGCCACGGTCGTCGGGCACCCCGACTGGGTGGGCCGCCGGCTGGTGGTGTGGCCGGACCGGGTGGCGGGCGACGTGCCGTCCGCGCGGGCCCGGGACGCGATCGCCGACGACGCGCGCGGCCTGCTCGCGGCCGGCCGGAGCGCGACGCTGCACTACGGCCCGGACGGGCAGCGCCGGGGCGAGGGCCTGGCGGTGTTCGTGAACTCGTTCGAGCCGCCGCCGAGGCTGCTGGTGTTCGGCGCGATCGACTTCGCCGCCGCGATGGCCCGGCTCGGCGCGTTCCTCGGCTACCGGGTCACGGTGTGCGACGCGCGCCCGGTGTTCGCGACGAACAGCCGCTTCCCCGAGGCGGACGAGGTGGTCGTGGACTGGCCGCACCGCTACCTGGCGCGAGAGGCCGACGAGGGCCGGGTGGACGGTCGCACGGTGGTCGCGGTGCTGACCCACGACCCGAAGTTCGACGTGCCGCTGCTGGAGGTCGCGCTGCGGCTCAAGCTCGGCTACGTGGGCGCGATGGGGTCCCGGCGCACCCACGACGACCGGGTGCGCCGGCTGCGCGAGGCGGGGCTGGCCGACGACGAGCTGGCGGGCCTGGCCTCCCCGATCGGGCTGGACCTGGGCGCGCGCACGCCCGAGGAGACCGCCGTGTCGATCGCCGCCGAGATCATCGCGCTGCGCTGGGGCGGGGGAGGTGGCCGCCTCACCCGGACCGACGGTGCCATCCACCGCCCACCGGGGGGTTGATTGACGAGGCAACAAGTAGCAGGCTCGATGTGACCCCCATCACCACCACCGGCTTGGAGGGTTCATGCGGATCACCGTCACCGTGGACGGGGTGGCCTACAACGACGAGGTCGAGCCCCGCACGCTGCTCGTGCACCACCTCCGCGAACGACTGGGCAAGACCGGGACGGTCGTGGGTTGCGACACCGGCAACTGCGGCGCGTGCACCGTCCACCTCGACGGCCGCAGCGTGAAGTCGTGCTCTGTGCTCGCGGTGCAGACCGACGGCCGCGAGGTCGCCACCGTCGAAGGGCTGGCCCGCGACGGGAAGCTGCACCCGGTGCAGCAGGCGTTCCACGAGAACCACGCGCTCCAGTGCGGGTTCTGCACCCCCGGCATGATCATGCAGGCCATCGACCTGCTCGCGGACGACCCCGACCCCGACGACGACGCCGTCCGGCACGGCCTGAAGGGCAACCTCTGCCGCTGCACCGGCTACCAGAACATCGTGCGCGCGGTCCGCGACGCGGCCTCGCGGATGCGCCCGGGGGCCGGTTCCGCCGAAGACCGAACGGAAGTCGAACGGGTCGAGGACGAGGTCCGCGCCCCGCAGCACACCGGGGGCGGGGAATGACCGCCACCGCCGGGCCCGAGATCGGCCGCGCCCGCCGGCGCAAGGAGGACGCCCGGCTGATCACCGGCGCGACCCGCTGGACCGACAACCTCCAACTGCCCGGGATGCTGCACCTGGCCGTGCTGCGCAGCCCGTTCGCGCACGCCCGGATCCTCTCGGTCGACGTCGGGGCGGCCGTGGCGATGCCCGGCGTGCTCACCGTGCTGACCGGCGCGGACCTGGCCGACGAGCAGGGCAGCCTGCCGTGCGCGTGGCCGATCACCGAGGACATGCTGGCCCCGCCCGCGCCGTCGCTCGCGGTGGACGAGGTGAACTTCGCCGGCGAGGCGGTCGCCCTCGTCGTCGCCCGCAGCGCGGCCGAGGCGCACGACGCGCTGGCCGCGATCGACGTCGAGTACGAGGACCTGCCGGTGGTGCTGGACCTGACCGCCGCGACCGCCGACGACTCCGCCCTGGTGCACCCCGACCTGGGCACCAACAAGTCCGCGACCTGGGTGTTCGACTCCGCGGCCGCCGGCACCGGCACCGACGTGGACGCCGCGATCGCCGCCGCCGCCGAGGACGGGGTGGTCGTCGAGCGGGTGTTCCGCCAGCAGCGGCTCATCCCGGCGTTTCTGGAACCGCGCTCGGTGGTGGTCGACCCCGGCCCCGGCTCGGCCACCCTGTGGTCGGCCACCCAGGTGCCGCACATCCTGCGCTGGATGCTGTCGGCCGTGCTCGGCATCCCCGAGCACAAGCTGCGGGTGATCGCCCCGGACGTCGGCGGCGGGTTCGGCGGCAAGCTCCAGGTCACGCCCGAGGAGGTGCTGACCCTGCTGGTCGCCCGGCGGCTGGGCAAACCGGTGAAGTGGACCGAGACGCGCACCGAGTCGATGCTGTGCGCGCACCACGGCCGCGACCAGCTCCAGAAGATCACCGTGTCCGCGCGGCGGGACGGCACCGTCACCGGGCTCAAGGTCGACCTGCTCGCCGACATGGGCGCGTACCTGCGGCTGGTCACGCCGGGCGTGCCGATCCTCGGCGCGTTCATGTTCAACGCCATCTACAAGTTCGCCGCCTACCGGTTCACCTGCACGAACGTGTTCACGAACAAGACGCCCACCGACGCCTACCGGGGCGCGGGCCGGCCGGAGGCCACGTTCGCCATCGAGCGGATCATGGACGAGCTGGCCGCCGAGCTCGGCGTGGACCCGCTGGAGCTGCGCCGGAAGAACTGGATCCGGCACGAGGAGTTCCCGTTCACCACGGTCGCCGGGCTCACCTACGACAGCGGCGACTACGAGGCGGCCACCGCCCGCGCCGTCGAGCTGTTCGGCTACGACGCGCTGCGCGCCGAGCAGGCCGGGCGGCGCGCGGCGGGCGACCCGGTGCAGCTCGGCATCGGGATCTCCACCTACACCGAGATGTGCGGGCTCGCGCCGTCACGGGTGCTGGGCGCGCTGCGCTACGGCGCGGGCGGCTGGGAGCACGCGGCGATCCGGATGCTGCCCACCGGCAAGGTCGAGGTGGTCACCGGCACCTCGCCGCACGGGCAGGGGCATGAGACGGCGTGGAGCCAGATCGTCGCCGACCGGCTGGGCGTCCCGTTCGAGGACGTCGAGGTGCTGCACGGCGACACCCAGGTCGCGCACCGGGGCATGGACAGCTACGGCTCGCGGTCGCTGGCCGTCGGCGGCACGGCGGTCGTGCTGGCGGCGGACAAGGTGCTGGCCAAGGCCCGGACCGTGGCCGCGCACCTGCTGGAGTGCTCGGCCGACGACGTCGAGTTCACCGCCGGCACGTTCGCCGTGCGCGGCACGTCCACCACGATGTCGCTGGCCGAGGTGGTGGTGGCCGCGCACGTGGCGCACAACCTGCCGGACGGGGTGGAGCCGGGGCTGGACGCGGACGCCACGTTCGACCCGGACAACTTCTCCTACCCGCACGGGACGCACCTGTGCGCGACCGAGGTGGACACCGAGACCGGGCGGGTGACCATCCGGTCGTACGTGTGCGTGGACGACGTCGGCAGGGTGGTCAACCCGCTGATCGTCGAAGGTCAGGTGCACGGCGGCCTGGCCCAGGGCATCGCGCAGGCGCTCTACGAGGAGGCCGTGCACGACGAGGGCGGCACGCTGACCACCGCGACCCTGGCCGACTACCTGGTGCCGTCGGCGGTCGACCTGCCGACGTTCACCACCGACCGCACCGAGACCCCGGCGGACTCCAACCCGTTGGGAGTCAAGGGGGTCGGCGAGGCGGGCACCATCGCGTCCACGCCGGCCGTGGTGAACGCGATCGTGGACGCGTTGCGGCACAGGGGCGTTCGTGACGTGGAAATGCCGTGCACGCCGATGCGGGTGTGGAAGGCGTTGCAGGGCAAGGAAGACGTCCCGGTGGCCTTGGGCGGCGTCCACGGCTCGATCGACGCGCGTGGGGGTGCCGCGTGATCCCGGCCGCGTTCGACTACGTCGCGCCGTCCACAGTGGACGAAGCGGTGCGCGTCCTGGCCGAGGGCGGCGAGGACGCCAAGGTGCTGGCGGGCGGGCAGAGCCTGCTGCCGGTGCTGCGGATGCGGCTCGCCGCGCCGACCCTGGTCGTGGACCTGTCCGGGCTCACCGAGCTGACCGGCGTGCACGACGACGGCGACTCGTTGCTGATCGGCGCGATGACCACGCACCACGAGGTGCAGCGCGACCACCTGGTGCGCGAGCACGCGGCGTTGCTGCGGCTGGCCACCGACACCGTCGGCGACCCGCAGATCCGGCACCGGGGCACGGTGGGCGGCGCGCTCGCGCACGCCGACCCGGCGGGCGACCTGCTCGCGCCGGTGCTCGCGCTGGACGCGGTGCTGGTGTGCACCGGGCCGGCGGGCACCCGGGAGGTGCCGGCGGCGGAGTTCTTCACCGACTACTTCACCACCGCGCTGGAACCGGGCGAGCTGCTCACCCACGTGCGGGTGCCGAAGCTGACCGGGTGGGGCGCGCACTACGAGAAGTTCAACCGGGTCGCGCAAGCCTGGTCGATCGTCGCCGTCGCGGTCGCGCTGGAGGTGGTCGACGGGGTCGTCCGGGCGGCGCGGGTCGGCCTGACCAACATGGGCCCGACCCCGGTCCGGGCGCGCGGCGTGGAGGAGGAGCTGGTCGGGCGGCCCGCGACGGCCGAGTGGATCCGCGCGGCCGCCGCCCGTGCCGCCGAGGGGGCGCACCCGACGTCGGACGGCAACGCCGACGCCGAGTACCGCACCCACCTGGCCCGGGTGCTGACCGAGCGGGCCGTGACGGCCGCGGCGCGCGCGTGAAGGCGGTGGGTGGGTGAAGCTGGAGCACACCTTCACCGTCCCCGCCCCGGTGCCGGCGGTGTGGGCGGCGCTGCTCGACCCGGAGAAGGTCGCGCCCTGCCTGCCGGGCGCGGCCCTGACCGGGGTGGACGGGCGGGCGTTCACCGGCACGGTCAAGGTGAAGCTCGGCCCGGTCGTCCTGGTGTACAAGGGGACCGGCGAGTTCACGGCGGTGGCGGAGCAGGAGCGGACGGCCGTGCTCAAGGCGTCCGGCAAGGACTCCCGGGGCAACGGGACGGCGGCGGCGACGGTGTCGTTGGCGCTGGTGGCGGCGGCCGGCGGCACCGCTGTGTCCGTGGTCACCGACTTGACGATCACCGGTCGTCCGGCGCAGCTCGGACGGGGGTTGATCAGCGAGGTCAGCGGCAAGATCGTCGGCCAGTTCGCCGATTGCCTGGCGACCCGGCTCGCGACGGGGGAGGCTGGGCCCGTGACAACCCCCGATCCCAAGGCGGCCCCCGAACCCGACCCCGCTCCGCCGGCCAAGCCCGCTCCCGAGGCCAAGCCCGGCCCCGCGAAGCCGGCCACCGCGAAGCCCGGCCCCGCCAAGCCCAAACCCACCAAGGCCGGACCCACCAAGTCCGGTGCTGCCGCCAAGTCGGCCCCCGCCAAGCCCGAGGCCACAGCCAAGCCTGGTGTCGCAGCCAAGCCCGTGGCCGAGTCCGGTGTCGTTGCCGAGCCCGAGGTGCACGCCGAGCCCGAGACCGCCGCCGCCAAGGCCGGAACCGCCGCTGCGGACGAGCCGCGAGCGGCATCGCAAGACGAGTCGCAAGACAAGCCGCAGGACGAATCGCGAAACGAATCGCGGGACGAGGCGCCGGCCAGGCCGCACCTGCGGGCCGTGCCGGACGAGCCGATCGACCTGCTGGAGACGGCCGGTGCGCCGGTGGCCAAGCGGGCGCTGCCGATCGTGGTGGCGTTGGTCGTGCTGGTGCTGCTGCTGCGCCGACGTCGCCGGCGGCAGCGCTGAAGCGGACGGGCGGGCGGCTGGCGGCGGTGTCGCTGGTCGCCTGCCTCGCCGCGGCGTGCACCGGGTCGCCGGTCGTCATCACCTCGTCCCAGCCGCCGCCGACGACCACCACGCCGCCGCCACCGCCGTCGTTCACGCTGGCCGCGGGCGGCGACATCCTGGTTCACCCGCTGCTCACCGAGCAGGCCGACCTCGACGGCGGCCGGACCTTCGGGCCGATCCTGGACGGGCTGCGCCAGGCGGTCGACGCCGACCTGTCGATCTGCCACCTGGAGACCCCGCTGTCCGCGCCCGGCGACCCGACCTACGGCTACCCGGCGTTCAGCGCCCCGCCCGAGGTGGCGACCGCGTTGAAGGACCTCGGCTACGACAGCTGCTCGACGGCGTCCAACCACACCCTCGACCGGGGTTCCGGCGCGATCAAGACCACTTTGGACGTGCTGGACGCGGCCGGTCTGAAGCACACCGGCTCGTTCCGCACGCCCGAGGAGTCCGCGACCCCGCTGCTGCTCGACGCGCGCGGCGTGAAGGTCGCGCAGCTCTCCTTCACCTACGGCTTCAACGGCATCCCGCTGCCGAAGCCGTGGATGGCCAACCAGCTCTCGGTCGACGGCGTGCTCACGGCCGCCCGCGCGGCGAAGGCGGCCGGCGCGGAGGTCGTGGTGGCGAGCCTGCACTGGGGTGCGGAGTACCAGCACGAGGCGACGCCCGAGCAGCGCGAGATGGCGCGGGCGATCCTGGCCGACCCGGCGGTGGACCTGATCATCGGCACGCACGTGCACGCCGTGCAGCCGGTCGAGCAGGTCGACGGCAAGTGGGTGGTCTACGGCATGGGCAACGAGGTGGCCCGGCACTCCGAGCCGCGCGGGATCACCGAGGAGGGCATCGTCACCCGCTTCACGTTCGTGAAGGGCCCGGACGGCTGGGCGGTGGAGCACGCCGAGTACGTGCCGACCCTGGTCGAGTTCGGCCCGCCGATCCGGGTGGTCGACCTGACCCGCGCCCCCACCACCCCGCGCCGTGCGGAAGCGCTGGCCCGCACGGACGACGTGGTGAAGAGCCTGGGCAGCACCATCACCCGCCGCTAGCCGCTCCAGCGCCGCATACCCCAAAGCCGATCACCCTGGCGCCGATCATCCCAGGGTTGATCACCCGAGCGCCGATCACCCGAGGGCGAGGGACAGCCCGGCCGCGTCGGCGACCCGCGCCAGCCGCTGCTCCCAGCGGCGGGCGGTGTCCGGGCCGGCGGCGACGGCGTCGCGCAGGTCGGGCTCGGGAGTCTTCGCCGGCACCGGCAGCCACCCGTCCACGGGGCGCAGCGAGTCGCTCGCCACGTCGCCGGCCAGCAGCGACAACGTGCCCAGCCCGCAGGCGAAGTCCAGTTCGGGCAGGGCACCGGCCAGCGCCAGCCCGGCGGCCATCCCCACCGAGGTCTCCACCGCCGACGACACCACGCACGGCAGCCCGCACGCCTCGGCGACCTCCAGCGCCCGGCGCACCCCGCCCAGCGGCGCGACCTTGATCACCGCGAGGTCCGCGGCGCCGGCCACGGCGACCCGCAGCGGGTCCTCGGCCCGCCGGATCGACTCGTCGGCGGCGATCCGCACGTCGACCCGCCGGCGCACCGCGGCCAGCTCCTCGATCGACGGGCACGGCTGCTCGACGTACTCCAGCCCGCCCGCCGCCCGGTCCAGCTCGCGGATCGCGCGCACCGCCGTGTCGACGTCCCACGCGGTGTTCGCGTCCACCCGGACCAGCCCGGACGGTCCGAGCGCGGCCCGCACCGCCTCGACCCGGGCCAGGTCGTCGGCCAGGGGCACCCCCGGGTCGGCCACCTTGACCTTCGCCGTACGGCACCCGGAGGCGGCCACGATCTCGTGCGCGCGCTCCGGCGACACCACCGGCACCGTGCAGTTCACCGGCACCCGGGACCGGACCGGCGCGGGCCACCCGGCCGTGGCGGACTCGACGGCGCAGGCCAGCCACGGCGCGCACTCGGCGTCGGAGTAGTCGAGGAAGGCGCAGAACTCCCCCCACCCCCGCGGGCCCTCCAGCAGCACGCCCTCCCGGACGGTGATGCCGCGGAACCGGGTGCGCAGGGGGATCGAGTAGACGAACACCCCGGCAGCCTAGATCGGGTCCAGCGCGGCCACCCGGCGCAGGGCGCTCGCCGCCGGTCCGGGGTCCGATTCCTCCACGGCGATCCGCAGCGCGGCCGCGAACCGGTCCACCCGCCGGTCCAGCGCGGCCAGTTCGCGCGTCGACTCGGCGATCGCGGCGGCCAGGCCGGGCCGGTTGTCCGCGCCGGCCAGTTCGCCGCGCACCGCCAGGCTGCCGCGCAACGCCGTCAGCGCCTGCCACAGCAGCGCCTCCACGTGCGCTAGCCGCGCCGGGTCGGCGTTGCCCCGCAGGGCCAGGAAGTGCTCGCACAGCCGCCGCGCCCGCCGGCGCTGCTCCTCGTCGGGGAACTGCGCGCAGTGCACCACGTCCCGCTCCCGCGCGGCCAGCGCCACGTCCCACCCGTCGACCGGCCGGGGTAACAGCAGGATCGCGCCGACCAGCACGAACGGCAGCACCGCCCACGGTCCGGGCAGGAGCACGAGCAGCACCGCCGCGAGCGGCACGGCCGCCGGCAGCAGCACCAGGGCCCGCCGCCGCCGGGACCGGGCCCGCGCGGCCCGCGCCGCCGGTCCCGGGTCCGCGCCGGGCCGCCACATCCACCAGCGCGGCACCGGTCCGAGCCGCACGACCACCGTCATGTCCCACCGAATCGTCGGGCCGCAATGAGGTGGATCAACCTAGCGGCAGGCCCCGGCGGGGAGAAGGTCAGCCGACCTCCGGCAGCTTCGGCCCGAGCAGGTCGTCCGCGTCGACGATCTTGTACGCGTACCCCTGCTCGGCGAGGAACCGCTGGCGGTGGGCGGCGTAGTCGGTGTCCAGGGTGTCCCGGGAGACCACCGAGTAGAAGTGCGCCTGCCGCCCGTCGCCCTTGGGCCGCAGCAGCCGGCCCAGCCGCTGCGCCTCCTCCTGGCGCGACCCGAACGTGCCCGACACCTGCACCGCCACCGACGCCTCGGGCAGGTCGATGGAGAAGTTCGCCACCTTCGACACCACCAGCACCCGCAGCTCGCCGCGCCGGAACGCGTCGAAGAGCTGCTCGCGCTCCTTGTTCTTGGTCGACCCCTGGATGATCGGCGCGTCCAGCGCCTCGCCCAGCGACTCCAGCTGGTCCAGGTAGGCGCCGATCACCAGGGTCGGCTCGTCGGGGTGCCGGTCCAGGATCGCGCGCACCACGGGCAGCTTGGTGCGGGCCGTGGAGCACAGCTTGTAGCGCTCGTCCGGCTCGGCGATGGCGTACTCCAGCCGCTCGTTGTCGGTGAGCGTGACCCGGACCTCGGTGCACTCGGCGGGCGCGATCCAGCCCTGCGCCTCGATGTCGCGCCACGGCACGTCGTACCGCTTGGGCCCGATCAGCGAGAACACGTCGCCCTCCTGGCCGTCCTCGCGGACCAGGGTCGCGGTCAGGCCGAGCCGGCGGCGGGACTGGAGGTCGGCGGTCATCCGGAACACCGGCGCGGGCAGCAGGTGCACCTCGTCGTAGACGATCAGGCCCCAGTCGCGCGAGTCGAACAGCTCCAGGTGCTTGTACTCGCCCTTCGACTTGCGGGTGATCACCTGGTAGGTCGCGATGGTGACCGGGCGGATCTCCTTGCGCTCGCCGGAGTACTCGCCGATCTCGTCCTCGGTCAGCGACGTGCGGGCGACCAGCTCGCGCTTCCACTGCCGGCCCGCGACGGTGTTGGTCACCAGGATCAGCGTGGTCGCGCCCGCCTCGGCCATCGCCGCCGCGCCGACCAGCGTCTTGCCCGCGCCGCACGGCAGCACCACGACGCCCGAGCCGCCCGCCCAGAACGCCTGGGCGGCCAGCCGCTGGTAGTCGCGCAGCTGCCAGCCGTCCTCGACCAGGTCGATCGGGTGCGCCTCGCCGTCGACGTAGCCCGCCAGGTCCTCGGCGGGCCAGCCGACCTTGAGCAGGATCTGCTTGAGCCGGCCGCGCTCGCTGGGGTGCACGACCACCGTGTCGTCGTCCAGGCGCTCGCCGAGCATCGGCTTGATCTTCTTGTGCCGCAGCACCTCCTCCAGCACGGCGCGGTCCACCGAGCTGAGCACCAGGCCGTGCGCGGGGTGGTTGGCGAGCTGGAGCCGGCCGAACCGGCCCATGGTGTCGACCACGTCCACCAGCAGCGGCTGCGGCACGGGGTAGCGGGAGAACCGCACCAGGGCGTCGACGACCTGCTCGGCGTCGTGCCCGGCGGCGCGCGCGTTCCACAGCGCGAGTGGTGTGACCCGGTAGGTGTGGACGTGCTCGGGGGCGCGCTCCAACTCGGCGAACGGCGCGATCGCGGTGCGCGCGTCCTCCGAGAGGGGGTGGCCGACCTCCAGCAGCAGGGTCTTGTCCGACTGGACGATCAAAGGGCCGTCGGTCACGGGAACGCACTCCTGTCGCTTGGCGTACCACCAGTGTTCCAACCGGGTGCAAGTCGACTTCGGAGCGTGTCCGATCAGGCACGCAAAGCGCTTGGACTCGGTTCGGTAAAACCGAGTACACCCGGATGGCGCAGTGGTTTACCTTGCCTTGTCTCCCGCTCGCGCGTCATCGCGTGGAACCGGCGGGTCCCGATTCGAACGAAGGTCATCATGAGCACGGACGCGCCCGCGCCCACCCCGAACCCGAACTTCCCGCCGGCCCCGCCGCAGCAGCAGGAGCAGGCCGCGCCGCCGAAGAAGAAGAACATCGCGGTCCGGATCCTCACCTACATCGCGGGTCTGATCGTGGTGGGCCTGGTCATCTACGGCTTCAACTACTTCTCCAGCGACGCCGCCCAGACCAAGGCGGGCGACTGCGCGAGCCTGTCCGGCACGCGCACCAAGCCGGAGTTCAAGACCGTGGCCTGCGGCGCGGCCGAGGCCAACTACACGGTGGCCAAGGTGCTGGGCTCGCTGTCCGAGTCGTGCGGCGGCAAGTACTACGACGAGTACACCGAGACCGCCCGGCGCGGCCCGGACTCGAAGCTGTGCCTGCTGCCGAACCTGGCCGAGGGCTCCTGCTACGAGCTCGACAACCCCACGAACGTCGGCTACCCGGCGGTCGACTGCGGCAAGTCCGGCGTGCTGAAGCTGACCAAGGTGGTCAAGGACTCCGACGACGAGTCCGCGTGCGGCGACGGCGCGCCGATGGCCTTCTCCGAGCCGAAGACGGTGTTCTGCTTCGAGCCCGGCCAGGCCGCCTGACCTCGCACGACCGCGCTTCGCGCTGATCAGCCCCCGCCGGGAGACCACACCGTCCCCCGGCGGGGGCTGTTCGCGTGCGCCGGGGGCACCACCGCCGGCGACGCCTTCACACGGAGCCGGGTACGCGGGCCGCTACCTTCTGGGGCGTCACGCGCACCCGTCCAGCGAGGATGATCATGAGCAACGAGCCCAACCAGCCCGCCGGGGACGAGCCCACGCCGGCCGCCGGTCAGGCCGGGCCTGACGCCAAGCCCGGCCTGACCGGCGGGCCGGCACCCGACGCGAGCCCGACCGCCGCTCCCGGCGCGGGCTCCGGCGCGACGCCGGCACCCGTCGCGGGGGCCCCGGTCGAGACCGGTCCCGCCGAGACGGCACCCGGTCCCGAGCGGTACCTGATCGCGCCGGGTGCCGAGGAGCGCGAGGAGCCGGCGGCGGCCGGTGGCGGTGCCCCGGTGAAGAAGATCCTGATCGCCGCGCTGGCCGTGCTGGTCCTGGTGGGCGGCTTCTTCGCCATCCGGTACTTCGTGTCCGCCAACTCGACGGCGTCGGCGGGCGACTGCGTGAGCCTCGCCCAGCAGGACGACAACCGTGCCGACGTGAAGAACCTCGACTGCGGCGACGACAAGGCGTCCTACAAGGTCGGCAAGGTCCTCGACACGGCCGACGCGGTGTGCCCCGAGGAGGGGCTGTACACCGAGGTGTCCCCGGTCGGCGGCGTCGGCGACGGCTACAAGCTGTGCCTGCTGCCGAACATGGCCGAGGGTGCCTGCTACAAGCCGGACGAGGGCACCGGGTTCGTGAAGGCCGAGTGCACCGGACCGGAGACGATCAAGGTGACCAAGGTCATCAAGGACTCCACCGACCTGACCCAGTGCCCGGACAGCGCCGGCATGTCCTACCCGGAGCCCGCCGTCACCTACTGCCTGGCACCAGCCGAGGTGTAGCGGTCTGAGGTGTAGCGGTCTGCGGTGTAGCGGTCCGGGGGTAACCACATGCGGTGAACCCGCTCAACCCGGCGTGCGGCCGTGCCGATGTCCCTGACCATGCGGAAACTCGGGTGGGGCATCGGTGCGGCCGTCGTCGTGCTGGCGGGCGTCTACGCGCTGACCACGACCGGCGGTGACGCCCCGCGCCCGGTGCCGGGCGAGTGCGCGAGCATCTCCGGCACGGCCGACCAGCCTCGCTACCAGGTCGCCGACTGCGCCGCCGCCCAGGCGAACGTCAAGGTCGCGAAGGTGGTCGACCAGGCCGGGCAGTGCCCCACCGGCGGCGCGCCCTACTCGACCTACACCGGCCCGGTCACCCTGTGCCTGATCCCGAACCTGGTCGAGGGCTCCTGCTACGAGCAGGACGGCGAGGCCGGCGTGCGCAAGGCCGACTGCGGCTCGGCCGAGGCGGTCAAGGTGGTCAAGGCCGACCGGGGCGGCGCGACCTGCGGCACCGGCCGCACGCTGACCTACCCCGAGCCGTCGGTCACGTTCTGCCTGGCCCGCGTCGGCGACCTGCGCTGACACCGCCGGCCGCGGGGGTCGGGCCGGGGTGACCCGGCCGACCGGTCGGGCTGATCGGAAACCGCTGCGCACGCCGGCCGCCCGGCGGTACGTTCCGCTCGTCCGATCCGAGAGGAACACCGCGTGACCACGCCCCCGAACCAGCCGCCTCACGGCCCGCCGCCGGGCGGCTACCCGCCCCCGCAGCCGGGCTGGGGCCAGACGCCCCCACCGGGCTTCCCGGCCGCCCCGCCCGCGGCCCACCCGCAGCAGCAGCCCTACCCGCCGCAGCCGAACTACCCGCCGCCGGGCCAGGGCTACCCGGGCCAGGGCTACCCGCCACCCGGCTACCCGCAGCAGCCCGGCTACCCGCCGGGCCAGCCGGGCTACCCGGGGCAGCAGAACTTCCCGCCGCCCCCGAAGAAGGGCACCTCCACGGGCGCGAAGGCGCTGGTCGTCGTGGTGGCGCTGGGCGTGGTCGGGATCGTGGTGGCCGGGATCATCGCGGGCATCGGCAGCCCCGGCCGGGCCGCCGTGGGCGACTGCATCAAGGTCAACTCGGTGAGCGTGACCGACGCCGACGTGGAGACGATCGACTGCTCCTCGCCCCAGGCGGCGTTCAAGGTGGCGGTCACCCTCGACAGCAGCACCGACGCGTGCCCGTCCGGGGACTACTCCGAGTACAGCGACCGCGGCGGCCGGCGCAGCAACGGCTTCAAGCTGTGCCTGGCGTTCAACGCCCGGGAGGGCGACTGCTTCAAGCAGGAGGGCACGATTGTCGCGGGCAAAACCACCAAGGTGACCTGCGATTCGTCGGCCACGCACAAGGTGCGCAAGGTGGCGGACACCGAGGACGAGAACCAGTGCGAGAGCGGTGAAACCGTGTTCGTCTACTCACAGCCCGCTACCACGATCTGCATGGTCAAGACTGAATAACAAAACCGAGGGGCCTTCCACGAGAACGCGGAAGGCCCCTGGAAACATCATCTTTCGTTCAGCGCGCGCGGTGGGCCGGTGGTCGGGTTTGTTCCTCAGCGCCCGCGGCCGGCACTCCAGCGCACGGCGCTAGTTCGTCGTTCCCGGCGGTAGCAGGGCCTGGACGTCCAAGCGGGACTCCAAGACCTCCTCGGCGTCCATCATGTCGGCCACCCGCTGGAGCCGGATCTGGTTGAGCGACAGCGGGAACGTGCCCACCGACACCAGTGCCGCGGTCTGCTGGTCGACGTCGACGTACCCGGTCAGGGCATCCTGCACGGACAGCTTGTCGTTCGTCGCGAGCTGCTGCGCGTCCCGCAGGACCTGGCGGAACAGGGCCAGCGTGCGCGGGTTGGCGTCGGCGAACTTCTTGCTCGACGCGTACCCCGACATCGGGAAGTCCTTGGTCGGGCCGATCGCGGTGTCGGTCACGATCCGCGCGCCCACGTCCTTCTGCGCCTTGGTGATGAACGGCTCGGTCATCCACGCCGCGTCGACCTGGCCCGCCTTCATCGCGTCGACCATCTGCTCGAACGGCATGACCTTGAGGTTGATCCGCTGCTTCTCCACGCCGGCGGTGTCCAGCACGGCCTTGGTGGTCAGCGCGCCGACGTCGGACTCGCTGTTCACCGCGATCCGCGGCGAGGCGAACCGGGCCGGGCTGTCGTAGTCGCTGTCCAGCGTGACCAGGGCCATCGTGTTCGCGCCCGCCTGGTACGCCTCGCCCTGGAGCTGGAGCTGGGTGCCGTCGGCGACGGCGCGGAACAGGTTGACGTGACCGGCCCAGGTCACGTCCAGCGTGGTGTCGAGCTGCTTGATGCCCTCGGCCTCGCTGCTCAACGTCACCAGCTGCACGGACAGGCCGGCCTTCTCGAACAGCTTCTCGTTGGTGGCGAGCTTCAGCGGGGCGACGTCGACCACCGGCATCACGCCGATGCGCAGCGTGTTGCGCTCCACCTCGGGTTTGCCGCCGCTGTCGGTACCCGGCCACAGGCCGCACGCGGTCAAGGTCGCGGCACACGCGAACAACGCTGCCGCACGTCGAAGAACACGCGCTGGGGTAGGCATGGCACCTCTCGCCGCGATGACCTCTTGAGCGGGGTCTATTTGATCAACCGAATTGTCGACGCATGTTGTCGATGCCGGGGATGGTAACCACCCGGAGGTGTGAAACGACAGTCCCGACCGATACGGTGAGTGCTTCCAGAGTCTTCCCCGCGGCAGGGTCCCGGCACTACGCTCCCGGCCGGGTGGCTCAAGGTCCGTGTGGTGGCGTTGCGTCCCTGTGCGGGGTGGGGTGCCTAGCCGGCGCTACCACTCCTGTGCTGCAATTCGGCCCGAATTCGTGTCCATGCTTCGGTCCGTGGGGAGAGGCCGGGGAACACTGCTGCCGGAAGAGGAAGCCCAGGGTGGCCCGACGAGAGAGAGGTCCCAGCCAGTCAGGCGTGGAGAATCCACCACGCTCCGATACCCCCGGAATGGGTGACGGACTGGCTGCGCTGAGTGATGGAACTGTGACCGAGTCCACGGGCGCCGGGCCGACAACCGATGTGCGCGAGGCGCGGAACGCGGGCACCGCCCCGTGGCGGCTGCAGAACTGGCGGCTGCCGACCAAGCTGGCGGCGGTGCTGCTGATCCCGACCATCGCCGCGCTCGCCCTCGGCGGTCTGCGGGTGCAGTCGGACCTCGGCGACGCCACCGAGTTCAACCGGTTGGCCAACCAGATCCAGCTGGAGGCCGCGGTCGCGGACGTCGTCCAGCAGCTCCAGCGCGAGCGCGACCTGAGCGCGAGCCACGTGGCGTCGGGCAAGAGCCTCGACCGCGTCGTGCTCGACCGCCAGCTGCGCCGCGTCAACGACACCACCGACGCGCTCAACAGCAAGATCGTGGAGCTCAGCGGCGACCTCGACGACGAGGTGGTCACCCGGTTCCGCCGGGCCGCCGAGCAGCTCAAGCGGCTCAACAGCCTGCGCAACGCCGTCCGGGACACCGCGTACCCGTCCGACGCCGTGCTGCGCACCTACTCCGAGTCCGTGGAGAGCCTGCTCGACCTCGGCGAGCAGGCCATCGCCGGCATCAACCACCCCGAGCTGGTGCGGCTGCACCTGGCCACCAACGCCATCGGCCGCATCAAGGAGCAGGAGTCCCGCAAGCGCGGCATCATGCTCGACGTGTTCCAGCGCGGCGGCTTCGGCCCCGGCCAGGAACGCGCCCTGCTGGCCGCGAACGCGGAGCTGGAAGCGGCGCGCAACGACTTCCGCAAGTCGGCGACGCCGGACCAGGCCAAGATCTACGACGACACCGTGACCGGTCTGATCGTCGACACCGCGAACGACATGCAGGAGTCGGCGCTGAACCTGGCGGCCGGCGGCAAGAGCCTGTCCTCGCTGCGCCCGGAGAAGTGGGACATCGCGTCCACGCTGACGGTGAACCTGACCCGTGACGTGGAGAACCTGCTGCTGGAGCAGCTCACCAACCGCACCGGCGAGCTGACCGGTCTCGCGCGCACCGCGGCGCTGCGGGACTCGGGCATCGTGCTCGGCGCGCTGCTGCTGGCGTTGATCATGGCGCTGTTCGTGGCCCGCTCGATCCTCAACCCGCTGCGCGTCCTGCGCCGCACCGCGCTGGAGGTCGCCGACCACGGCCTGCCGGACGCGGTCAGCCGGATCCTGGTGGACCCGAACCCGCACGAAGCGGCCAAGACGGCCATCGCGCCGGTGCCGATCACCACCAAGGAGGAGGTCGGGCAGGTCGCCCGCGCCTTCGACGCGGTGCACGGCGAAGCGGTCCGGCTGGCCGCCGAGCAGGCGCTGCTGCGCGACAACGTCAACGCGATGTTCGTCAACCTGTCCCGCCGCTCGCAGGCCCTGGTGGAGCGCCAGCTCAACCTGATCGACCGGCTGGAGCAGGACGAGCAGGACCCCGACCAGCTGGCCAGCCTGTTCGAGCTGGACCACCTGGCCACCCGGATGCGGCGCAACTCGGAGAACCTGCTGGTGCTCTCCGGCACCGACCTGTCCCGCCGGCTCACCCGCCCGGTGCCGGCCGCCGAGGTCCTCGGCGCGGCGGTGTCCGAGGTCGAGCAGTACGCCCGGGTGCAGGTCGGCCAGACCCCGGAGCTCACCGTCCAGGGCCGCGCGGTCAACGACCTCGTGCACCTGATCGCCGAGCTGCTGGACAACGCCACCGCGTTCTCCGACCCGGTCACCAAGGTCACCGTGCGCACCGCCCGCACCCGCAAGGGCGAGCTGGCGATCGAGATCCAGGACCGCGGCGTCGGCATGGCCGAGCAGGAGATCACCGACGCGAACGAGCGGCTGGCCGACCCGCCGGACGTGGACGTCGCGGTGTCCCGCCGGATGGGCCTGTACGTGGTCGCGCGGCTGGCCAAGCGGCACGACATCAAGGTCCGGCTGCGCGCCAACGAGGACATCGAGGGCGGCACCACCGCCCTGGTCGTGGTGCCCGAGACGCTGGTCGCCGCGCCCGCAGCGCCGGGCGCGCCCCAGGAATCGGTGTTCGGCACCCCCGCCGCCCCGGTGCACCCGAACCCGGCCGAGCGGGCCAGCGGCATCGCCGGCGCGTTCACCGGCTCCATGCCGCGCCTGGACGACGAACCGGCGTTCCCGGTCAGCTTCGTGCACAGCGACAGCGAGCCGGACGCCGCCGGGCTGCCGCTGTTCGGCGAGACCCCGGCGGAGAGCTCCGGCGAGATCTCGCAGCCGTGGCTGCCGGTGGGCGACGAGTTCACCGAGCGCGACGTCGAGCACGAACCGGCGGGCTCGTTCGGCGAGCCGACCCTGTTCACCGCCTACGAGGACCGGCCGGACGACGACGCGGACGCGCACGGCTTCGAGACCACCCAGTTCGCGCCCGCGATCGAGAGCCGGCTGGGCGGCGAGCCGTCCGCCAAGCCGTTCGCCGAGCCGTTCGCGGAGGCCCCGCCGGTCGCGGAGCCCGAGCCCGTCCGGCGCAACGGCTCCACGCCGCACCTGCCGGAAACCGCCCGTCCGGTGCACGACCTGGACGCCCCGACCGAGCGGCTGCCGATCTACGAGGCGGTCCTCTCGCAGTGGTTCCAGGCCGTGGGCAGCGAGACCTCGGCGGCGACCGCCCAGGACGTGCCGCCCGCGCCCCGGCCCGACCCGAAGCCCGAGCCCGAGCACGAGCCGGAGGCGGCGGCCGAGCCCGTGCTGCCGACCCGCCGGCCGCAGCCGGTGCCGCCGGTCGCGCCGACCACCGAGGCGGCCCCCGTGCCGCCGCCGGTCGCGGCGCGCGAGGTGGACAAGGGCCGGCCGTTCACCGAGGGCGGACTGCCCAAGCGGCGGCCCGGCTCGCCCGACAACTCGCCCCAGCGCGCTGCGGAGGTGCCCCGCGTGTCCGAGGCCGAACCGGCCGCAGAGCCGGAACCGGTCGCATTCGGCGGTCTCGTGCGCGGCGCCCACGCGCACGCCGATCCAGTGCACAATGATCACACGCCCGGTGATCACGACCGCGGTGACGACCACCCGGACGACGGCGTCGAGCCGTCGGCCGAGCAAGCTTGGCACTCGCCCGCCGACGAAGGCTGGCAAGCGGCCCAGGCGCTGCTCAGCAAGGCCCCAGAGACCACGACACAGGCGGGGTTGCCCAAGCGGGTGCCCAAGGCTCAGCTTGTGCCGGGATCGGCCGCTCCCAAGCCCCAGGGCGCGGAGCGGCAACCGCAGCGGCCCCCGCTGCCACCACGATCGGCTGACGCGATCCGTGGACGCATGTCGAGTCTTCAGCAGGGCGTCCGTCGAGGGCGACACGCTTTGATCGACGCTTACGCTGGTGACATGTCGAGCCGGCAAGACGAGGAGCAGGAGTGACGACCGCAGCTCAGCCAGGCAGCTTTGGTTGGCTTATCACCGACTTCGTGCGCCGGGTTCCCGGCGTGGCCCATTCCGTTGTGGTGTCGGCGGACGGGCTGCTGCTCGCCGGCTCGCAGGGCCTGCCCCGGGACCGCGCCGAACAGCTCTCCGCAGTGGCCTCCGGCCTGGTCAGCCTCACGGCCGGCGCGGCCAGGTGCTTCGAGGCGGGCACCGTGAACCAGACCGTGGTCGAGATGGAGCGGGGCTACCTGTTCCTGATGTCGATCAGCGACGGGTCGTGCCTCGCGGTGCTCGCGGCCCCGAACTGCGACATCGGCCTCGTGGCCTACGAGATGACCCTCTTGGTCGAGCGCGTCGGCCAGCAGTTGACCCCGGAGCTGCGCGCGCAGCTCCAGGGTGCGGTTCGGCGGTAGATCCTCATGAGATCGTGGGGGTGAGCGGTAAATGGCTGAACGATCTGGCGCGGGTGGACGTCGCTTCGGTAGGAACTTCAACTACCAGGAGTGGGCCGCCGGCGGGTTCCAATTCGAAGAGCCGGATGCCGACCCCTCAGCAGACGAGGAAGCCGAGGACGCACCCAACTCGAGGACCGGTCGGGCGGCCGAACCTCCTCGGGTCGAAGGCACAGGGCAGGGGCAAGGCGATATGTCTCAGCGTGAGGTTGACGACTCGTCGTACGACTACGACGACGTTCCCAACCGGTTCGACATCGACGGGTACGGCAGCGGGCTGTTCGGGGGTCCGGGCGCCGACCTGTTCGGCGCCCACGGCCTGCCGGACAGCGTGCCCGAGCAGGTTCCCTACACGACCGGGCCGCAGCCGGTCGTGCGGCACGAGGAGAACCCGGCGGCGGAGTCGGGCTCGCTGGTCCGCCCCTACACCCGGACGGGCGGCCGCACCCGGCCGGACTACGACCTGGCCATCGAGGCGCTGGTGTCCACCAGCGAGCGGGGCCTGGAGCGGGACGCGGCGGTGCTGCCCGAGCACCGGTCGATCTGTGGTCTGTGCACCGACACCAGGTCGGTGGCGGAGGTGGCGGCCCACCTGCGGCTGCCGCTCGGCGTCGTCCGGGTGTTGATCGGCGACATGGCGAGCATGGGTTTGGTATTGATTCACCAGGGCGGCTTGGTCGTGGGGGACAGGCCGTCCATTGAATTCCTTGAGAGGGTGCTCAGTGGGCTTCGCAGGCTCTAGCCCCAACGCGGCCGATGGCGAGCGGAAGCCGACGACCTCCGCGAAGATCGTGGTGGCCGGTGGCTTCGGCGTGGGCAAGACGACGTTCGTCGGTTCCGTGTCGGAGATCGTTCCGCTGACCACCGAAGCGGTGATGACCGAGGCGAGCGCCGGGGTCGACGACCTGTCGGCGACGCCGAACAAGGTCACCACCACGGTCGCGATGGACTTCGGACGGGTGTCGCTGGACCAGGACCTGATCCTGTACCTGTTCGGTACGCCGGGTCAGCACCGGTTCTGGTTCATGTGGGACGACCTGGTCAGAGGTGCGATCGGGGCGATCGTGCTGGTCGACACGCGGCGACTGGCGGACGCGTTCGCGTCCATCGACTTCTTCGACGACCGGCAGCTGCCGTACGTCGTCGGCGTGAACTGCTTCGACGGTCTGCTGCACCACCGCATCGAGGACGTGCGGGAAGCGCTGACCATCGACCAGTCCGTGCCGATGGTCACGTGCGACGCCCGCAACCGGCAGTCGACCAAGCAGACGCTGATCACGCTGGTGGAGCACGCCATGCGGCAGTGGATGTCGGTGCGCGCGGGCTGAGCCCGGGTTCCCGGACGAAGGGGCGGCACCCGCGTGGCGGGTGGCCGCCCCTCCCTGCTGCCCGCTCGCGCTTCCTCGCCGGGAGCGGACACCCCGCGCCCTACCGGCGGCGGACCGCGTTCGCGCTGTCCGGCGGCACGGGCCGCCGGGTGGGGCACTCGACGCGGAACGCGGTCCCGCGGCACGTCGGCGGGTAGGCGCGAGCCGCCGGTGCCGCTCCTCGGGCGCTGGGGTCTTCGCGCGGGACCACCCGGCCGGCCCGCGGCACGCGGTCGGCGGCCGGTGCCGGTGGCACCGGTGCGCACCGGGTGACGGCCATGCCGGGCTCCTCACGTGGTCGGGTCGCTCTACCGACCCCTCAACCCGACGCTAGGTCGCCTCGCCGCCACTGGCGGGTGATCGGCCTTCCCGATCGGGGATCACGCGGAGTCGCCGTCGCCCTGATCACCTGCCGCTGAACCGCCGGCTGTCGGGTCGTCGGCTGCCTGGTCGCCGGCTGTCGGGTTATTGCCGCTGGACTTGCGCCGCTGGGCGTTCGCCGCTGGGTCGGCGCTGGATCGGTGTGGGGGTGGCGCGGTCGGGTTCGTTCGCGGTCGGGGCGCGCGAAAGGGGCGGCCTCCTCGTGGGAAGCCGCCCCTCGGGCCGCTCAGGCAGGTGGTGTCGCACCCGCCGAGACGAGGCCTTCGCCCAGTCGCTCAGTCGTCGACCCCGAGGCCACCCCAGTCGTGGCCGTCGTCGCCGTGGCCCCACCAGTCCGGGTTCCCGTCCACGTCGACGTCCACTGTGGAGATGTCGTTGAACGAGTCGTCGATCCAGGTCAGGTTGTTCGTCGTGTGGGTGTTGGTGACGTCGTTGTCGTCGCCGAAGATGATGATGGTGTCGGCCTGCGCCAGCCCGCCGGAGAAGGCGAAGGCCGCGACGGTCGCAGGGACGATAAGCAGTGCTCGTCGGATGATCGACATGCTGAGTGCTCCTCGTTGCGTCGGGGCGCCTTATCAGCGCCTGTCTTCGACGCTAGGCCGCAACTCGATCACTATCGGGTAGACCGGACCCACGGACAGGGGTCACGCGGAGTCGCCCTCGACGAGCGCCGCGGAGGTGATCCGGTGCAGCGGGAAGCGCCGCACCTCGCCGTAGCTGACGTCCACGCCCTCCAGCACGCCACCGCCCACGACCTGCGGTTTGATCACGCGGCGGGCGGCGGTGCCGTGGCTGTCCACGAAGTCCACCAGCACGTCCCGGCCGTCCCGGGCGGCTTGTTGCAGCAACGCCAGGGTCGCGCTGGGTCCCGCGCCCAGGTGACCGGGGACCGAGACCCGGGCACCGCCCGTAGTCGTCGCTGCCTGGTCACCCGCCCGCACCGCCCGGACCAGCTCGCCCAGCTGCTCGTCGGACGGGGGTGTCGGTGCCGGTGAGCGCCGTCGGCCCTTGCCCGGGATCCGCCGGCCGCCCGCCCGCAGGTCCAGCACCCGGCCGTCCGGCCCCTCGGCGGCCGGCGCGAACCCGGCCGCGCGCAGCCCGTCGAGCACCTCGGCCAGCGGGTACGGGCTGACCAGCACGGTCGGCGCGATCTTGCGCAGCTCCAGCCGGTCCGCCGCCGGGTGCGCGGCCACCTCGGTGACCAGCACCGGGTCGTCGCAGCGCAGGAACGACCCGGCCGCGCCACCGCGCAGCCGGCCGTGCTTGCGGGCCGCGTCGTCGATCAGGTACGTCAGCGACTGCGGCACCGGGGTGCGCGACTTGCCGCGGAACAGCTCGTGCAGGTCGGCGGCGGTGCGCCCGGCGTCGAACGCGCGCCGCACGGACTCCTCGCGGACCCGGTAGACCGTCGCGCCGCCGGCCGACTCGACGTCGGCGACCAGCGCGATCTCGTCGGCCAGCTCCGGCTCCAGGCGGCCCGGCGCGACCACCGTCAGGTCGGCCTGCACCAGCACGTGGTCCACCGGCGCGGGCAGCGCGTCGCCCAGCCGCTTGGCGGCCGGGCCGGGGCCCTCGGTGAGCAGGGTCCGGGCCTGCGCGGTCAGCGCGTCCAGGGCCAGCACGCCCACCGCCGTGCCCTCCTCGACGGTCCACCGCACCAGCTCGTCGCGCAGCCGGCCGCCGCGCCGGGGGGCCCGCCACGCCAGCACGGCGGCCAGCTCGTCGGCGTCGACCGCGGCGGTGCCCGGCGGCAGGGCGGCCAGCGCCTCCAGCACCCGCCTGCGGTCGCGCGGCGCGGCCGGCCGGTTCAGCTCGGGGGCCAGCGGGTTGAGCAGCCGGTCGCGCTCGTCGCGGCGACCGATCAGGCCGGGCAGCCGGGGCAGGTCGAGCCACGCCTGGGCGAGCGTCGCCCAGCGGTGTTCGGGGGCCGCGGCCAGCCACGGGTCGGCCTGCGCGGTCGGCACCCACTCCGGTTCCGCGCCCTCGCTGTCGGCGACCAGGTTCGCGTTGACCACCAGCTCCACCAGCAGGGCCGCGCGGCGCTCGTCCACGTCCAGGTCCTTGGCCAGCTTGCGCAGCTCGCGCACCCCGACCCCGCCCGAGCGCAGCACCGCCGGCGGCTCCGCCGACCACGCCGTCAGCAGCGCCTCGACGTGCCGGGACAGCTCCAGCGCCTCGCCGGCACCGGTGCTGTCCACCGTCACCGGCTCACGGGCCAGCGTGGTCAGCGGCGGTTCCGAGGTCCGGACCTCGCCCAGCGGCCGGTCGCCGCGCACCGCCAGGCCGATCTCGCGGGGCAGCTCGACGGTCAGCGCGTCCCGGCGCACCAGCAGGCCGCGGGCCAGCAGCTTCTGGATCGGGGTGCGGGCGTTGGCCAGCGACACCACGTGCGCGGCGTCCTTGGTCTGGCCGACCGGCGGGCCGGCGGCCAGCGCGCCCAGCACCCGGCGCTCGTCCTCGCCGAGCCCGGACAGGTCCGCGCCCGCCAGCGAGGGCACCGAGCGGCCCAGGCCGCACGGGAAGGGGTTGACCGCGTCGCGGGTCGCCGGGGGCGTGCTCAGCGCGTCGTCGTCGCCCCACACCAGGACGCGGGCGCGCAGCAGGTCCGTCGCCGCGCGCACGTCCACGTCGAACAGGGCGTCCACGTCGGCCAGGCGCACCGGGCGCTGGTCGGCGTCGAGCACGAGCAGTGCTTCCAGCACGGTGAGGGTCAGCGTGTCCAGGTCTTCGCACGCCCGCGCCACCGAAGCCCGCGACCCGACCCGGGTGGCGAGCACCATGGTGTCGGCCGGTGGCGGCGTGGCCAGGTCTGGGCGCGCGCGCAGGAGAGCCACGAGCGCGGTGTCGTCCTGCGCGCGCAGCCACTCGGCGAGTGTGGTGCCGGACATCCCCACCACGGTATAGGGCCGCGCGCGATCCCGAGCCGGTGAGGCACACTTGTCCACGACGTGCAGCACCACCGAGGAGGAACCCGTGGCCAAGGCCCGCCCCGAGCGCATCGACCCGAACTGGCCGCAGCCGCCCGCGGACGCCAAGTACGCGGTCAGCGAACTCGCCAGCGACGTCCAGGGCGCACTGTCCCCGTTCGGCAAGCTGACCTTCCCGCTGCCGGTGGACGAGCTCGGCTACCACCACCCGGTGACCGAGATCAACCGCTGAGTTCAGGCTCCCGCTGCCCCACGGCCGTGCCTCGGCCGTGGGGCAGTTCGCGTTCCCGGGAACTCCCGCGCGCGCCCGGCCGGTCCGAGGTTCCTGGCCGGCCCGGGGAGCTGTGCGGGACAGCCGGGCCGGACGTGAGGAACTTTCCGTTCAGCGGGCGTGCGGCCGGAAGGTTTGCTGCGCGGGTCGAGCCGCGCGCGTTCCGTTAATCCGTGCGGACTAGGCTCGGTTCCCGCTTGAGCAGTGCTGTTCTGGGAGGATTCGATGCCGGTCCCCGGCCCTGGGTATTCGATCACCGTCCGGCTGGAGGCGCCGCCCTCGGCGAGCGCGGCGGGCGACCTGACGTCGGCGGTCGGCCGCGCGGGTGGCGTGATCACGGCGTTCGACGTCGTCGAGTCGCACAACGACCGGGTCGTGATCGACCTCACCTGCAACGCGCTGTCGGCCAACCACGCCAAGGACATCACCGACACCCTGGGCCAGTTGCCGGGGATCGTGGTCCGCAAGGTGTCCGACCGGACGTTCCTGGTCCACCTCGGCGGCAAGATCGAGATCTCCTCCAAGGTCCCGCTGCGCAACCGCGACGACCTGTCCCGCGCGTACACGCCCGGCGTGGCCCGGGTCTGCCAGGCGATCGCCGAGAACCCGGACGACGCCCGCCGGCTGACCATCAAGCGCAACACGGTCGCGGTCGTCACCGACGGCTCCGCCGTGCTCGGCCTGGGCAACCTCGGCCCGGCCGCCGCCCTGCCGGTGATGGAGGGCAAGGCCGCGCTGTTCAAGAAGTTCGCGGGCGTCGACGCCTGGCCGGTGTGCCTGGACACCCAGGACACCGAGGAGATCATCCGCGCGGTCGAGCTGATCGCGCCGGTCTACGGCGGCATCAACCTGGAGGACATCGCCGCGCCGCGCTGCTTCGAGATCGAGGCCCGGCTGCGCGAGAAGCTCGACATCCCGGTGTTCCACGACGACCAGCACGGCACGGCGATCGTCGTCGTCGGCGCGCTGCGCAACGCGCTGCGGGTGGTCGGCAAGAAGATCTCCGACTGCAAGCTCGTGGTCTGCGGCGTCGGCGCGGCCGGTTCGGCGATCATCCGGCTGCTGCTCAAGCAGGAGCCCGGCGACGTCGTCGCGGTCGACGTGGACGGCATCGTGCACCGCGACCGGCCCGGCCTGGACGAGAACCTCAAGTCCATCGCGGCCGTGACGAACAAGGGCAACGTGTCCGGCCGGCTGCACGACGCGCTGGTCGGCGCGGACGTGTTCATCGGCGTGTCGGCACCCAACCTGTTCGGGGCCGAGCAGGTCGCCACCATGAACCAGGACGCGATCGTGTTCGCGCTGGCCAACCCGGACCCCGAGATCGACCCGATGGAGGCGCAGAAGCACGCCGCCGTGGTCGCCACCGGCCGGTCGGACTTCCCGAACCAGATCAACAACGTGCTGGCGTTCCCCGGCGTGTTCCGCGGCCTGCTGGACGCGCACGCGCGCACCATCACCGACTCGATGCTGCTGGCCGCCGCGACCGCGATCGCGGACGTGGTGGACGGCCAGAAGCTGAACGCCTCGTTCATCGTGCCGAGCGTGTTCGACACGTCGGTCGCTCCGGCCGTCGCGGAAGCCGTCCGCAAGGCCGCCGCGGCCCAGTCGTAGCCGGTCGTAGCCGGTCCTCGGGGGTTTCTTGACGTGCGGTGCGTCGTGCCGGGTCGGTGCGGAGGCATAGCATCGTTCGCATGAGCAAGCAGTTCACCCACCTCGACGGAAGCGGCGCGGCCCGCATGGTCGACGTGTCGGCCAAGGAGCAGACGAACCGCACGGCGGTCGCGTCCGGCGTGCTGCGGACCACTCCCGAGGTGGTGGTGCTGCTCGGCAGCGACGGCCTGCCCAAGGGCGACGCGCTGGCCACCGCGCGGATCGCCGGGATCATGGCCGCCAAGCGGACCTGGGAACTGGTGCCGCTGTGCCACCCGATCGCGCTGTCCGGGGTCGTGGTGGACCTGGCGCTGGAAGGCGCGGAGGTCCGGATCACCGCGACCGTGCGCACCACCGACCGGACCGGCGTGGAGATGGAAGCGCTGACCGCCGTGTCGGTGGCCGGGCTGACCCTGCACGACATGGTGAAGTCGGTGGACCCGGCCGCGACGCTCGACGAGGTGCGCGTGGAACGCAAAGAAGGCGGCAAGACCGGCCTGTGGGTCCGCCCATGACCACCGACGACGCTCCGGCTTCCGCCGTTGGTGTGCCGATGTCCGCCGTTGGTGTGTCGGCTTCGGGCGGACGGGTGCGGGCGGCGAGGGTGGTGACGGCGTCCAACCGGGCCGCGGCGGGGGTCTACGAGGACCGGGGCGGGCCGATCATCGTGGCGTGGCTGCGCGAGCGCGGGTACGAGGTGCCCGATGCGGAGGTCGTGCCGGACGGCGAGCCCGTCGCGGAGGCGTTGCGGGCGGCGGTGGCGGACGCGGTGGCGGTCGTCATCACGACCGGCGGGACCGGGATCAGCCCGACCGACCGGACGCCCGAGGCGACGCGCGCGGTCGTGGACTACGAGGTGCCGGGCGTGGCGGACGCGATCCGGCTGTCGGGCTGGCCGCGCGTGCCCACCGCGGTGCTGTCGCGCGGGGTGGCCGGCGTGGCGGGGCGGACGTTCGTGGTGAACCTGCCCGGGTCGACGGGCGGCGTGCGGGACGGGTTGGAGGTGCTCGGCACCCTGCTGGAGCACGCGGTGGACCAGGTGGCCGGAGGTGACCACGGATGACCGAGGTCGTGCGCGCGACCGTCAGCGACCAGCCGCTGTCGGTGGAGGAACACGCGAAACTGGTGCAGAACGCGGCGGCCGGAGCGGTGGTGACGTTCTCCGGGGTGGTGCGCGACCACGACCACGGGCGGTCGGTGCGGGAGCTGGAGTACGTCGGACACCCGTCGGCGGCGGACGTGGTGGCCGAGGTGGTGGCGGACGTCGTGGCGAAGTTCTCCGGGGTGCGGGCGGTGGCGGTGACGCACCGGGTCGGCGAGCTGGCGATCGGTGACGTGGCGCTGGCGTGCGCGGTGTCGGCCGAGCACCGGGCGGAGGCGTTCGGGGTGTGCTCGGAACTGGTGGACGAGGTGAAGCGCCGACTCCCGGTCTGGAAACGTCAGGTCTTCACCGACGGCACCGACGAGTGGGTCAACTGCCCCTGACCACGCGCCCGTGGTCGCCGTTCGCACAACCGCCGAGTACGCGGCTATGGGTCGAGTTGTCGCCGACTGCTCAGCCGCGGAGCGTGGCCGCCGGTCACGGTGCTGCGGAGTGCGTGGCGAGGAGTGCTTGGCCGAAGAGTGCGTGGCGCTGGCCCCCGATTCAATTATCCCACCGACCACCGACAGTACGCCTGGTTCGGGCCGGCGTGCCGGCGGGCTAGCGGGGCGGCAGGCGACGGCGTCGGTCGGCGACGGTGGACGGCCAGCGTCGGGCATCGGCGGATCGGGGATCGGGCGAGCGGCGGCAGGCGTCGACAGGCGACAGGCGACAGGCGACAGGCGACGGGCGGCGTCCGGCGGCCAGCTGGCCGGGCGGGTGGCCGGCCGGGTGGCGAGGCGGGTGGCGAGGCGGCGGGTGGAGGAAAGCAGAGACCCCGCCGTCGGGGGGAACGGCAGGGTCTCTGGTCTGGTGCCGGCAGTCGCCGGCGCCGGGTCACTTGGTGGCGATCTTGTGACCCACCATGATCAGGTCGGCGTTCGGGATGAATTCCTTGTTGAGCTCGTGCAGCTTGGCCCAACCGCCCTCGACCTTCAGCTCCGACGCGATCTTCGACAGGCTGTCGCCCGGCTTGATCTCGTAATCGCCGGCGGGGTTGGTGCTCGGCAGCGCGACGGTCACCGGAGCGGCTTGCTGCTGCACCGGCGCCTGCTGCTGCTGCTGCTTCGGGGCCTGCTGCTGCTGGGGCTGCGGGGTCGTCTGGCGCTGCTGCGCGGGAGCCGGCGCGGTCCGCTGCGGGGCCGGGGCGGCACCGCCGCCGAGGCCCTTCGGGCCGCACACCGGCCAGGCGCCGATGCCCTGGGTCTGCAGGACGTTCTCCGCGACGCGGATCTGCTCCTCGCGGGAAGCCTGGTGGGGCATGCCGGAGCCACCGTTGGACGTCCACGTGCTGGGCACGAACTGCAGCCCGCCGTAGTAGCCGTTGCCGGTGTTGATGCTCCAGTTGCCGCCACTCTCGCACGCGGCGACCGTGTCCCAGTTGACGCCGGAGCCCTGCGCGTTCGCGGTTCCGGTGGCCAGGCCCAGGGGGGCACCCACGATGACGCCGGCGACGGCGACCTTCGCGACGGTGCGGGCGGTGGCACTGATGGTCGGGCGGTGCTTGCCTCGGTAAGAAGCCATTTCCCTCTCGGCCCACCACACCTGCACGACCGACGCGGGTTCGGGGCCCGTGATGTCGATCAGTCCCTGTCCGGCGGTATTCCTCGCTCGGGGTTTGGTTCCGGGGCCACTGGACAGGGTTCGGCGTGTGGCGTCCCGGTGGTGCTCGTGGTTGGTCGGGGCCAACCGAAGAGCGACCGTACGTAATCGGGGAGCGCAGGTCCAAACGTTCCAGGGTGTGATGGCTATCACTGTAACGCTTTGGGGTGATCTGCCGAGATGGGTATTTAGCCAGGTCAGGCGGCCGTTACCTTCTCGTTTCCGTTCTGAGATCTGTCGAGATAGATCACGGTAAGTGAGGTCTGGCTCACGTCATTCCGTCGGCCGTGGCAGGCCCGTCAGCCGCCGGCGAAGGGTGGCAGCACGTCCAGTCGGGCCCCCGTGGCGACGGGCGTGTCGCGGTCCCGCACGGCCACGCCGTCCAACAGGAAGCTGCACGCCGGCAACACGCGCCCGAGCCCGTCACCGTGCCGCGCGCGCACCGCGTCGAGCACCTGCGCGACCGTGGGCGTCCCGGACAGCTCCAGGCTCTCGTCGGACACCCCGGACGCCGCCCGCGCGCCGGCGAAGTACCGGATCGTCAGTCGCACCACGTCGTCCTCCGAGCCTTGAGAGTCTGTCCGGCCGTATGAGCCGTGTGGGCCGTACGTGTCATGTGGGCCGTGTGGGCTATCTGGGTCTTGCAGGTCGTGTGAGGGTCTCGCGGGTCGCCGACAGGAGGAGGGCGTCAGCCGCCGATCGCGCTCATCGGGCGGTCGGGTTGGTGGAAGCCGTCGTCGTTGATGCCGTGCCCGGCCGCCTTCGCCCACGAGTTCCCGCGCCACCGCACGGCGATCTCCTCGTCGGACGCGCCGTCGCGCAGCAGCGCCCGCAGGTCCGTCTCGGTCCGGGAGAACAGGCAGTTGCGCACCTGGCCGTCGGCGGTCAGCCGGGTCCGGTCGCACGCCGCGCAGAACGGCCTGGTCACGGACGCGATCACGCCCACCGTCGCGGGTCCGCCGTCGACCAGCCAGCGCTCGGCCGGCGCGCCGCCCCGGTCGCCGGGCTCGGGCACCAGGTCGAACGCGCCGCGCAGCGCCGCCAGGATCTCCTCGGCGGTGACCATGTCGTCCCGGTTCCAGGCGTGCTGCGGGTCCAGCGGCATCTGCTCGATGAACCGCAGCTGGTAGCCGTGGTCGAGGCAGAACCGAAGCAGCGGCACGGCCTCGTCCTCGTTCACGCCGCGCATCAGCACCGTGTTCACCTTCACCGGCATGAGACCCGCGTCACGCGCGGCAGCCATCCCCGCGAACACGTCGTCAAGGCGGTCACGCCTGGTCAGCGTGTGGAACCGGGCCGGGTCGAGGGTGTCCAGCGAGATGTTGACCCGGTCCAGCCCCGCGTCCACCAGGGCACGGGCGCGCTTGGCCAGGCTGATGCCGTTCGTGGTCATCGACATCCGGGGCCGGGGGGCGAGGGCCGCCGTCGCGGCGATCACGCCCTCCAGGCCGGGCCGCAGCAGCGGCTCGCCGCCGGTGAACCGGATGTCGGTCACACCCAGCCTGGTCACGGCCACGCCGATCAGCCGCGCCAGCTCGTCGTCGGTGAGCAGCTCGGGCTTGGGCAGCCAGTCCAGGCCCTCGGCGGGCATGCAGTAGGTGCAGCGGAGGTTGCACCGGTCGGTCAGCGACACCCTGAGGTCGGTCGCGACCCGGCCGAACCGGTCGACCAGCAGCGGGGAGTCCGGTCGCGCCGACGCCTCGGTCGTGCCGCGCACGCCGGGTAGTCCCAATTCGACTGCCGTCACCCCTACCAGGGTACTGCTACGACACTGGTGGGTATCGCCGCAAAACGGGACGGCGCGGTGGGACGGCTTGGTGGGACGGCTTGGTGGACCATGCCGAGCCGGGTCTCTCGGCGGCTAAATTATTGACATGACGAGCGAGCACGACGTCCCCGCCGACGTGTTGGAGCGGTTCGGCTTCTACGCCCGCGAGACGAGCACGCTCACCATCTTGTTCCACAGCCGGGTGGCCGAGCAGATGGGGCTCTCGCCCACCGACGAGAAGTGCCTGGACCTGGCGATGCGCGCGGACGAGCCGATCACGGCCGGCAAGATCGCGGAGCTGTCCGGGCTGTCCACGGGCGCGGTGACCGGCGTGATCGACCGGTTGGAGAAGGCCGGGTACGTGCGCCGCGTGCGCGACCCGCACGACCGGCGCAAGGTGCTGGTCGAGGTGACGGTGGCCGAAGAGCGCTTCGGTCACCTGTTCGTGGGAGCGCAGCAGACGTTGCAAGAGGTGTTGGCCCAGTTCACGCCGGCGGAGTGGGCGGTGCTGGAGAGGTACAACAAGACCGTGATCGACGTGTTCCGCAGGCGGGTGATCGACGGCTGATCGGCGCGGTTCGCGGAGGTGGGGAGGAGAGAGGAGATCGGGCGGGGGCCCGGGTCGAGGGTGCCGGTCAAGGAGCGCTGGTCGAGGGGTTAGCCGGCAGCATGGCGGCATGGCCGAGCAGTGGAACTACCTGATGGACATGGACGGCGTGCTCGTGCACGAGGAGCACCCGATCCCGGGGTCCGGCGAGTTCGTGGCGGAGCTGACCGCGAACGGCATCCCGTTCCTCGTGCTCACCAACAACTCGATCTACACCCCGCGTGACCTGCGCGCCCGGCTGTCCCGGACCGGGCTGGAGGTGCCGGAGTCGGCGATCTGGACCTCGGCGCTGGCCACCGCCCGGTTCCTGGACTCCCAGCGGCCGGGCGGCTCGGCGTTCGTGATCGGCGAGGCCGGGCTGACCACGGCGCTGCACGAGGTCGGGTACGTGCTGACCGACCGCGACCCGGACTACGTGGTGCTCGGCGAGACGCGCACGTACAGCTTCACGGCGATCACCAAGGCGATCCGGCTGGTCGAGGAGGGCGCGAAGTTCATCGCGACCAACCCCGACGCGACCGGACCGTCGCGGGAGGGGTCGCTGCCGGCCACGGGGTCCATCGCGGCGCTGATCGAGCGGGCCACCGGCCGCGAGCCGTACTACGTGGGCAAGCCGAACCCGTTGATGATGAGGTCGGCGCTGCGGGCGTTGGGCGCGCACTCGGAGAACACGCTGATGATCGGTGACCGGATGGACACCGACGTGCGGGCCGGGCTGGAGGCCGGGTTGCGGACGATCCTGGTGCTCACCGGGATCTCGGCGGACTCGACGGCGGAGCTGTACCCGTACCGGCCGACCCGGGTGCTCAAGTCGATCGCCGACCTGGTCGGGAACTCGGGCGACCCGTTCCCGGCGTAGCGCTGGTGGTTTTGGCGGTGACCTGCGCAAACAGGGGGATTGTCGTACCTGCCGGTTAGGTTCCGCGGCATGGGCATCGACTACTTGGCGGTTCTGGAGCGGTACGGCGAGGCGTTCGCTGACGCGGTGGACGGCAACCTCGACCGGCCGGTGCCCAGCTGTCCGGGGTGGACGGTGGACGACCTCGTGGCGCACCTGGCCGCGGTGCAGGGGTGGTGGCTGTCGGTGCTGCTGGCGAAGGGGCCGATGCCGGACCCGGCCGTCGCCCGCCGGGCCGGGGAGACCGGGCCGGACCGGGTCGCCGGGTGGCGTGAGATCACCGCCCGGTACCAGGCGGTGCAGCACGAGTACGGGGGCGAGCCGGCGGTGTGGGTGCCCTGGGGCGCGGGGTTGGACACGGCGGCGGCGGTGGCCTGGCGGCAGGCGCACGAACTGGTCGTGCACTGCTGGGACGCGCAGAACGCGGTGGGCGCGGCCGCGCGAATCCCGGAAGAGCTGGCGGCCGACGGGGTGGACGAGTTCGCCGACCATTTTCTGGGGGCGCGGGAGTGGGGTCGGGAGCCGGCCGAAGTCGCGTTCGTCACACCGGAGCGGACGTGGTCGCTCGGCTCGCCTGACGCGGCGGGGGCGGTGCGCCGGGGCGTGAGCGCGGTGCGCCGGGGACGTGCGGTGACGGTGACGGGTACCGCTGAGGAGGTGTACCTACTGGTCTGGGGCAGGCTCACCGCGGAACAGGTGCGGGTCACCGGAGACCGCGAGCTGCTCGACCGCCTGCTGACCTGGCCCGACGTCCACTGACGGCAGCCGGTTGAGCCGGTCGGCCATCCGCTCGGCGCGGTCGCGGACGAGTTCGCCGCGCCCGGACACGCCGCTGCCGTCGCCCGCCGCCGCCCCGAGCCGGTCGAGCAGGTCGGCGTGCAGTCGCAGCCAGTCGACGTGCTCCCACGGCGTCAGCACGCCCGTCGCGGCGGTTTCCGCCATCACCTCGTCCAACACCACCGCGACCCGTTCCAGGTGCTCCCTCATGAACCTGATGATGGGCATACCGCCTGTCACATCACGGCCACAGCGCGGAGTTCACCCCGGAGGGGGAGGCCAGTCGGGCCGGCGGGGGTCGGATCGGGGGTCGCCATCCGGACCAACCGGACGGCCGGTTGATCCACTTTTGCGCACCACACAGCGGCGTCGCTTATCGTCGCTGTGTGGACCGACCGCTCTTCGTGGTAGGCGACGTGCACGGGCACCTCGCCGAGCTCACCCGCGCCCTGCACGCCCAAGACCTCGTGGACGAGGCGGGCGACTGGGTGGGCGGGGACGCCGAGCTGTGGTTCCTCGGCGACTTCGTGGACCGGGGCCCCGACGGCATCGGCGTCATCGAGTTCGTGATGAGGTTGTGCGAGCAGAGCGGCGGCCAGGTAAACGCCCTGATCGGCAACCACGAGATCCTGCTGCTGGGGATGCACCGGTTCGGCGACGAGCACGTGCCCAACGCGCCGACTCCGCGCAGCTTCGCGCGCAGCTGGCTGCTCAACGGCGGCCTGCGCAGCGACCAGGACCGGCTGACCGACCGGCACATCGAGTGGCTCACCTCCCGCCCGGTGCTGCACCGGGTCGACGGCCACCTGCTCATGCACTCCGACACCCTCGCCTACCTGGAGTGGGGCGACTCGATCGACGAGGTCAACGCGGCGGTGCACGAGGTGCTCGACGGGCACGACCTCGACGCGTGGTGGGAGTGCTGGCGCAAGATGACCACCCGGTACGCGTTCCGCGGACCGGACGGCGGGACGGTGGCCGCGGACCTGCTGGAGGTGCTCGGCGGGGCCGAGGTGGTGCACGGGCACAGCGTCATCGCCGACCAGCTGGGCGTGCCGCCGCAGGAGATCGACGGGCCGCTGCGGTACGCGGACGACAAGGTGCTCGCCATCGACGCCGGGTTGTACAGCGGGGGGCCGTGCCTGGTGGTCCAGCTCGACCTGCAGGACGAAGTGGACGAGCTGGACGGTTAGTGCTCGGCTGGGTGGGGTGGGGTTGGGTGTCTCAGGCGGGCACGATCTCCTTGCCCAGCGGCATGAGGGACACCGGGACCATCTTGAAGTTGGCGATCCCGAGCGGGATGCCGATGATCGTGATGCACAGCAGGACGCCGCTGACCACGTGCCCGATCGCCAGCCAGATCCCGGCCACGACGATCCAGATGATGTTGCCGATCAGCGACGGCGCGCCGGACCCGGGCCGGTCCACGACGGTCCGGCCGAACGGCCACAGCGCGTAGTTCGCGATGCGGAACGAGGCCAGGCCCCAGGGGATGGTGATGATCAGGATGCAGCACACGATCCCGGTCAGCACGTACCCGATCGCGAGCCAGAACCCGCTCAGCACCAGCCAGATGAGGTTCAAGATGATCCGCACCCCACCATCTTGCCGGACGTGGGGCTCTCCGTGCCGAAACGGCGCCAAGAGGGTGCGGAGTGGGGCCCGTGAGGGGCGGTCAAGTCGATAGGTGGATCAAGGTGCCGTTGAGCGCGATGACGGCGGCGGCGACGATCACGGCGGCGGCGGTGACTGATCGGTGGTTGGCGTGTTCGCCCATGACGGAGCGGCGGGACGTCAGCCACACGAGGGGGACCAGCGCGAACGGGATCCCGAAGGACAGGACGACCTGCGAGAGCACGAGCGCCCAGGTCGGGTCGACGTCGAGCGCCAGGACGATCAGAGCCGGGATGAGCGTCACCACGCGGCGGGCCAGGATGGGGACGCGGATCTTGAGCAGGCCGTCGAGGACCACCGCGCCGGAGTAGCAGCCGACGGCGGTCGACGCGAAACCGGACGCGAGCAGGCCGATGGCGAACAGCAGCGCGACGCCGCTGCCGAGTTGGGTGCCGATGGCCTGGTGGACGCCTTCGAGGCTGTCGACGTTGTCGGACCCGCGCAGCGCGGACGCCGCGAGCAGCAGCATGGCGAGGTTCACGGCGCCGGCCAGCACCATGGCGGTCACCACGTCGACCTTGGTGGCGCGCAGCAGGTGGGGCGCCTTGCCGTGCCGGTCGCGGGCGAGCGCGGAGTGCAGGTAGACGGCGTGCGGCATGACGGTCGCGCCGAGCATCCCGGCGGCCAGCAGCACGCTGTCCGTGCCGTCGAACCTGGGGATCAGGCCGGTGACGGCCTCGCCGGACGGCGGTGACACGACCAGCCCGGCGGCGAACCCCACGGCGACCACGACCAGGAGTGTGGTGATGACCCGCTCGAACGGGCGCTGGCCGCGCTTGTCCTGGACGAGCAGCAGGGCGGTGGAGACCACGCCGGTGATCAGGCCGCCGAGCAGGAGCGGCAGGTCGAACAGCAGGTGCAGCGCGATCGCTCCGCCCAGGACCTCGGCCAGGTCGGTGGCCATGGCGACGACTTCGGCCTGGCCCCAGTAGGCGAGCCGGACGGGTCGCGGCATCCGGTCGCGGACGGCTTCGGGCAGCGACTTGCCGGTGACCAGGCCGAGCTTGGCGGAGAGGTACTGGACGAGGCCGGCCATGACGTTGGCGGCGACGAGGACCCAGACGAGCAGGTAGCCGTAGCGCGCGCCGGCGGCGGTGTTGGTGGCCACGTTGCCGGGGTCGACGTAGGCGATGGCGGCGACGAACGCCGGGCCCAGCAGTGCGGCACCCGTTCGGACGCGCTCCAGAACGGTCACGTCCCGCCATGTTGCCAGATGCTGGCGATAAGCGGTGGGCCGGTTCGAGGACCGGTTCGAGGGGTGGGACGGGAGTGGGCTTCAGGGAGGGGGAGTGCGATTCGGAAAGTGCGATTCGGGGAGTGCGATTCAGGGAGTGCGGTCCAGGGAGTGCGGTTCAGGGGAGAGGAGCAGGGCTGAGGTGATGGTGACCACGGCGTGAACAGGGTCGCGGCTGGGGGTGAGCAGGTGGCTGATGACCAGGCGGACGACGTGCTCGGCGATCAGCTCGGCGCGCTCCTGGGACAGCCACGGGTAGTGCAGGTGGAAGTGCTCCAGGTAGACGTCGGTCGCGGCGGCCATGATCGGGTGCCCGCGCGTGGTCACCAGCGGGAGCATGTCCTCGGCGTTGGCCCCGCCGAAGACGGACCTGGTGAGCGGGTCGTGCGCGGTGCGCTCGAAGACGAAGGCGATGGAGTCGCGCACGCCGTCGACCGGGTCGGGGGCGGTGCTGAGCCGGGAGCGGACGCCGTCGAGGAATTCCTCGGTCTTGTAGAGGGCGACGGCGTGCACGATCCGTTCCTTGTTGCCGAACTCGTTGTAGACGGACTGCCTGCTCACCCCCGCTTTGGTGGCGACGTCGGCCATTCGGAGGCCCTGGACGCCGCGCGCGGCGAGGAGATCCGCCGCGGCCTCGAGCAACGCGCGGGTGAGTTCCGTCACGACGCCAGCTTTACACAGAGCGGCTTTTTGTAAACCCCTGGCGCCCGTAGAGTGCGAATGTGCCGTTGACCGTGGGATTCGACCTGGACATGACGCTCATCGACCCCCGGCCGGGTATGGCCGCGGTGATGGACGCCGTGGCCGCCGAATGCGGCTACCCGCTGGACGGGGCGCACTTCGCGGCCAACCTGGGCCCGCCGCTGGACATGGTCTACCGCGACCGCGGCGTGCCCGAGGAGGAGATCCCGGAGCTGGTGGCGCGGTTCCGCGCCCTGTACCCGGAGATCGTCATCCCGGCGACGGTCGCCCTGCCCGGAGCGGCGCAATCGCTTGCGGCGGTGCGTGAGCTGGGCGGGAGCACGCTGGTCGTGACGGGGAAGTACCGGGCGAACGCGGCGTTGCACCTGGCGGCGTTCGACTGGGAGGTGGATCAGCTCTTCGGTGAGCTGTGGTCCACCGGCAAGGCCGAGGCGTTGAAGTCCGCAGGGGCGGCCGTGTACGTGGGCGACCACGTGGGTGACATGCGTGGCGCGCTGGCCGCCGACGCGGTGGCGGTGGGCGTGGTGACCGGTCCGTGCTCGCGCGAGGAGCTGGCGGACGAGGGCGCGGACGTGGTGCTGGCCTCGCTGGAGGAGTTCCCCGCCTGGCTGCGGGAGAACGCGCCTAGGCTCGCCGACGGGAGTTGCGCACGGCGCTGACCACGCCCAGCGCCAGGCCGGCCGGAGCCAGCAGCCAGCCCGCGGCGAACACCCAGGCGGGCAGGCCCTCCTTGCCGGCGATGAACATCGCGACGATGGCGACGACGCCCAGGGCGAACAGGGCCACTGCCACCGGCATCAGCTTCTGGGACGTCATGTGGGTGAGCGTAGTCCGGGGTTGTCGCGCAATCGGAGGTGCCCTGGCAGGGCAGTTCTGGATAGTCTGGTGGGACGCGTCCTGGGCACGCCTGGGGCGCGTTCGTCGTGTAGTTCTCAAAGGGATTGGTGAGCACGGTGCCGACCGGCAAGGTCAAGTGGTACGACTCGGAGAAGGGCTTCGGCTTCGTCACCCAGGACGGTGGCGAGGACGTGTATGTGCGGAAATCCGCGCTGCCTCCGGGCGTCGAGGGCCTGAAGGCCGGACAGCGCATCGAGTTCGGCATGGCGGAGGGGCGGCGCGGGCCGCAGGCCCTGTCCGTGCGGCTGATCGATCCCGCCCCCTCGGTGGCCGAGGCTCGACGTCGTCCGGCCGAGGAGTTGCACGGGCTGATCGACGACATGATCAAGCTGTTGGAGATCAAGGTCCAGCCCGAGTTGCGGCGTGGGCGGTACCCGGAGCGGAAGAACACCAAGTTGATCGCCGATGTGGTGCGGGCGGTGGCGCGGGAGTTGGATCCGTAGCCGGGGTGTTTGGGCTTGTGGGCTTCTGAAGAGTCCTCGCCGGACGGGCGAGCCGCCAAGGATGACTCAAAGAAAGAGCGGGCGTCGTGTCATCCCCGTGTGGCCCGGTCAAAGACAACCACCCTTGAGTGGAGGGCGCAAGCGAAAAGCGTGCTTGCGCCCTCCACTCAAGCGCGGTTCGCTGCGCGCGGGCCACACGGGGATGACACGACGCGGCAGGAGGATTGGGCGGCGCGGGGGTTGTGCGGCGCGGGGGTTGTGCGGTGCGGGGGTTGTGCGTCGTGTTTCGGTTTGGGGTTATTTGCGGTCGTCTACTGAGAGGACCCAGGTTCCCCTGGCTACGAAGTCGAAGGTGCCTGTGGTGCTGGCTTCGATTCGGGAGCCGTACTGCTGGACTTCTACGCTTTCCAGTTGGTCGCCCGGGTTCGGGAGGACCAGGGTGTAGGCGTATTGCGGGTCGTTCTTGGTGAAGAGTTTGCTGCGCAGGGGCTCTTGCGGTGTGCCTTGGGCGTCGCGGTAGGTGAACTTCACCGACCAGGCGGTTTTCGCCAGGTCGCCCGGGACGGAGATCTGGACCGGTTTGCCCGGACGGACCTTGAGCACGCCGGTTGCCTGCGTGTCGACGTCGCAGTTCTCCGACTTCACGTCGCAGTACTGGGTCGGCTGCACGGTGACGGTCTTCCCGTCGGCGTAGAACGTCACCTCGGGGTCGTGGGGTGCGGCACAGGCCGCGACGACCAGGAGCAGCAAGATCGGCAGTACTCGGCGCACGGGCCAGGAGCCTACGGTGTGACCGGGGTCGGGCGGATCGGGCGGTCGCCGCCCAGGCCCGGGATGAGGGAACTGCCCTGGCGGGACAGGATCGTCTGGGCCAGGCCGCAGGCCAGCAGGCCGGACAGCACGGTGAAGCCCACCCAGTACTCGGTGGGCAGCAGGACGCCCAGCGCGCCGCCGAACACCCAGCCCAGTTGGAGGATGGTCTCCGAGCGGCCGAACGCGGACGCGCGGGACTGTTCGGGCAGGTCGTCCTGGATCACGGCGTCGAGGCTCACCTTGGCCAGGGAGCTGGCCGTGGCTCCGACCAGGCCCACGGCGGCGGCGGTGATCAGGCCGGGGAGCAGGGCGGCGACGATCGTCGTGACCAGGGTGGCGCTCAGGCAGCCGATGACGACCTGGTCGGGCTGGCCGAAGTGGAGTCGCGCGCCCACGGCGTTGCCCAGGAAGCTGCCGACGCCGGCCGCGCCGGCGATCGCGCCGAGCAGGAGCAGCTGCATGAAGGCGTCGCCCTCGGTCTGGGCGCGGACGACGAACGCGGCGAACAGCATCAGGAAGCCGGTGAGCATCCGGATCGTGCCGTTGCCCCAGAGGCTCACCACGACCGTGCGGCCGAGGGGTTGGCGCTTGGGTTTCTGGGGTTGGGCCCGCAGTGACGTCGGGACCTCGCCGTCGGTCACCTCGACCCACGACGGGATGCGCAGGCACAGCCAGGCGTTGCCGAGGCAGAGGACCGCCGTGAACCAGAGTGCGCCGGGGGAGCCGAAGATGTTGGCGAATCCCGCCGCGAACAGGCCGAAAACACCGCCGGCGGCCAGACCGAAGACGGTCATCCGCGCGTTCGTCTTGGACAGGGTGATTTCGCTGGGCAGCACTCTGGGGGTGATCGCCGCCTTGAGCACGGTGAACGACTTCGACAGGACCATGCTGCCCAGTGCGGCCGGGTAGAGGCCCCAGTTGTCGAAGTTCATCGCCATGACGATGGCCAGGACGACCCGCAGCACGCAGGAACCCGCCAGGGCGAATCGGCGGCCGTGCTGGATCTTGTCCAGGGCCGGGCCGATGACCGGGGCCACCAAGGCGAACGGGGCCACGGTGATGAGCAGGTAGAGGGCCACCTTTCCTTTGCTCTCGCCGGTGGCGGCGGAGAAGAAGAGGGTGTTCGCCAGCGCTACGGCCATGGCGGCGTCGGCCGCGTAGTTCATCATCACGGCGTAGGTGAGGGAGGAAAGGCCGGATTGCTTCGCGCCGTCGGCGTGAGCCGCTTTGCGGAACGCGGTCACGGCTTGTTTGCTCAGTTGCCGGGTTCGCCACAGGGCTACGCGGGTGACGGTGAGCTTCTTGGGGGCGGGGGGAGGGGTGCTGATGGGGGTGGTGGGGTGTTCGGGGCCTTGGGGGCCCTGGGGGTGTTGCTGTTCCTGGTTCTGGTGCTGGTGTTGGTCCTGGTGGGGGTACGGCCGGGTGCGCGGCTTGTACTCGTCGTCTTCCCACGGGTACCGCCGCGACGGGTCTTCCGGCCGTTGACGCGTCACGTGGTCAATCCTGCCTCACGCGCACCGCCCTGTCTCAGACATTGCTCCCGGTGAGCACGGTGGCGATGGTCTCGCCGGGGATGTCGTGCGCGGCGATGGCGGCCAGACCCGCGGCTCCGGCCGGTTCCAGGACGAGGCCCAGGGTGTGCAGGGCGGTGTCCGCCGCGCGGCGGATGGCGTCGTCGTCCACCAGGACGATGTCGTCCACCAGGGCCTTGAGGCGGGTGACGGCCTCTGGCACGGGCACCCGGACGGCGATGGTGTCGACCGGTCCGGTGTGGGTTCTGCCTGCCCAGGCGTGTGCCAGGACGGGTGCGCCTTGGGCGCAGACGCCGATGATCTTGGTGCTCGGCGAGTGTTCCTTGAGCCACCTGGCCATGCCGGTGATCAGGGCTCCGTCACCCACCGGGAGGACCGCCGCGTCCAGTGCCAGGCCGGCGGTGAGCAGTTCCACGGCGATGCTGCCCGCACCCTCGGAGATCGCCGGGTCCTTGCCGTCCTCGATGAAGATCGCCCCGGTCCGCTCGGCGTGGCGGCGGGCGGTGTCCTTGGCCCCGGTGAAATCGCCCTCGATCTGGTGGACGGTCGCGCCCAGGGAGCGCATTCGGGTGATCTTCGCGGGGATGGCCTGGGCGGAGGCGAACACCTCGACCGGGAAGCCGTGGGTGCGGCCGGCGTAGGCGAGGGCCTGGCCGAAGTTGCCCGCCGACGCGCAGACGACCGGGTGGGCGGCGGTCAGCGAGGTGGCCAGGAAGTCGGCTCCGCGACCCTTGAAGCTGCGCAGGGGGTTGGTCGTCTCGACCTTGACCAGGATCCGGCGGTCCAGTTCGGCGCACAGCTGCTCGTCGACGTACTGCGGGCTGTCGCGGAACACCGGATCGATGATCTTGGCCGCTCGGGCGATGTTCTCCAGGTCGAGGTCCATGGCCTGAACGGTAGAGCGGGGGCGGGTGGGCGCGATTGAAAGTCATCCCGCTTTGGCGCAAGATTTTTGCGTGGACGACGTGGATCGCAGACTGCTCGACCAGCTCCAGCGCGATGCCGGGTTGACCCTGCACGAGCTGGGGGAACTGGTCGGGCTCTCACCCAGCGCGGTGCAGCGGCGGATCAACCGGTACCGCTCCTCGGGGCTGGTGAGCCGGCAGGTCGCGGTGCTGGACGGGGCCCGGTTGGGCGGCATGCTGGCGATCGTCCTGGTGGTGCTCGAACGCGAGTCCAACGCGCACCACCGGCGGTTCGCCGAGCGGATGCGGGCCACGCCCGAGGTGCAGCAGTGCTACGAGCTGGCCGGCCGCTGGGACTACCTGGTCGTGCTGTCCACGGCCGACATGGCGCGGTGCCGGGAGCTGGGCGACGCGTTGTTCCAGCGCGACGAGAACGTCAAGCGCTACGAGACCATGCCGGTGTTCGACGCGGTCAAGACCGGGCTGGCGATCACCCTGTCCGGAGCTTGACGCGGAAGATCGTCGGCCAGTTCTTGCCGGTGACCAGGAACTCGTCGGTGTTCGGGACGGCGGCGATGCCGTTGAGGACGTCGGTGGCCGGGACGTCCTTCGGGCGGATCGGCGCGAGGTCGACCGTCGCGGTGACGTTTCCGCTGGTCGGATCGATCCGCACGACCTGGTCGAGCTGCCAGAGGTTGGCCCACACCTGCCCGCCGACGCACTCCAGCTCGTTGATCCGCACCAAGGGGATGCCGTTGCGCTTGACGGTGACCTTGCCGGTCTCGGCGAACGTCACCGGGTCGCGGAAGGTCAGCTCCTCGGTGCCGTTGCTCATCACCAGGCGCTGGTCGTCGCGGCACAGGCCCCACCCCTCGCCCTCGTACGTGACGCGCCTCACTTCGGTCAGCGTCTCGCGGTCGCGCTGGATCGCGACGCCGTTCTGCCAGGTGATCTGCCAGATCTTGTCGCCGACGACGGTGACGCCCTCGCCGAACAGCTCGGGGTCGAGGTCCACCTGCTTGGTGACCTGGCCGTTCCCCGGGTCGATCCGCCGGATGGTGGACCGCCCCTCCAGGCCGGTGCCCTCGTAGAGGACGCCGTCGACCAGCTCCAGGCCCTGGGTGAACGCCGTCGGGTCGTGCGGGATCGTGCCCAGCACCTCGACGCCCGTTTCGGGCTTTTCGGGCTGTTCCGGTCCGCTCGGGGCACCCGTGCACGCCGCCGACAGGACCAGCACCACGACCACCAGGAGCCACCGCACGTCCGAAAGGGTGGCACGTGTGCACAGGGCGGTGCAGACGTGCGGCACAATTCACCTGTGACCGCCACGCCGACCCAGCAGCCCGAACCAGTGCTCGCCGACCCGGTGCTCCTCGACTCCGGGGCGGTCGGGCTAGCCCGTGCCGCCGCGCAGGAGGAAGCCGGGGAAGAACCCGTCGGCGACCACGTCGGCGTGCTCGCCGAGGACGACGCGTCGGTCACCCACCTGTTCGAGGCCGAACGCGCGGGCTACCGGGGCTGGTCGTGGGCGGTGACCGTGGCCCACGCCGGCGGTGGCACGCCCGTGTCGGTGTCCGAGGTGGTGCTGCTGCCCGGCAACGACGCGCTGGTCGCGCCCGACTGGGTGCCGTGGCACGAGCGCGTGCGCGCCGGCGACCTCGGGGTCGGCGACCTGCTGCCGCCGCGCGAGGACGACCCGCGGCTGGTCCCCGGCTACGTCGAGTCCGAGGACCCGGCGGTCGAGGAGGTCGCGCTGGAGGTCGGGCTCGGCCGGGTCCGGGTGCTGTCCCGCGAAGGCGTGCTGGACGCCGCGTCGCGCTGGCACGGCGGCGACTTCGGCCCGCGCAGCGACATGGCCCGCAGCGCGCCCGCCCGGTGCGGCACGTGCGGCTTCTACGTGCGGGTCGCGGGGTCGCTGGGCGCGGGCTTCGGCGTGTGCGCGAACGAGCTGACGCCGGCCGACGGCCACGTCGTGCACGTCGAGTACGGCTGTGGCGCGCACTCCGAGGTCGAGGTGGAGAACATCCCGGCCGTGCCGGTGGCCGACCTGGTCTACGACGACGCCGTGCTGGACGTCGAGGCGAACGCGCCGGAATCGTCTAGGTGAGCCGGGACCCGTTCGGCACCGAGGCGCTGCGCGACTCGGTGCTCGCCGCGTGGCGCGGTTCGCCCACCAGGTTCCGCGAGGACGCCAACGCCGAGGAGGACCTGCGGCTGGGCGGCTACCGCGACCGGCTGCTGGTGGAGCTGGCGCAGAACGCCTCCGACGCGGCCGGCGGCAGCCCGGGTGTGCTGCGACTGTCCGTTGTGGACGGTGAGCTGCGGGCGGCGAACACCGGTGCGCCGCTGACCGCGGCCGGGGTGGCGGCGCTGGCGTCGCTGCGCGCGTCGGCCAAGTCCGCGGACACCGTCGGGCAGTTCGGCGTCGGGTTCGCGGCCGTGCTCGCGGTGACCGACGCCCCCAGGGTCGTGTCGACCTCCGGCGGCGTGCTGTTCTCGGCGGCCCGCACCCGGCAGGCGGTGCCCGAACTGGCGTCCGCGCGCGGTGGCGACGTGCCCGTGCTGCGGATGGTGTGGCCGACCGACGAGGCCGACCTGCCGCCGGGCTTCGACACCGAGGTCCGGCTGCCGCTCAAGGTCGACGGCTCCGCCCTGCTCGCCGAGTTCGCCCGGCAGGTCCCCGACCTGCTGCTGGCGCTGCCCGGCCTGCGCCGGGTCGAGGTCGGGTCCGACGTGTGGGAACGCGCCGAGGACGACGGGGTCGTGGTGCTCACCGGCCCCTCCGGCTCGGCCCGATGGCGGGTGCTGCGGGTGGCCGGCGAGCTGCCGCCGTCGCTGGTGCAGGGCGTCGAGGCGCGGCCGCAGTGGCACGTGTGCTGGGCGTGGCCGATGGACGAGCCGCTGACCGGCGACGTCCTGCACGCGCCGACGCCGACCGACGAGAAGATGTCGTTGCCCGCGCGGCTGATCGCCACGCTGCCGGTGGAACCGTCCCGGCGGCGGGTGCTGGTGGGCCCGGCCGCGTCGTTCGTGCTGGACCGGGCCGCCGCCGCGTACCCGGACCTGGTGACCGCGCTGCCGGCCGTCGAGCGGACCGCGCTGGTGCCGCTGCCCGGCTTCCCGCTGTCCGAAGTGGACGGACTGCTGCGCGACGGCGTGCTGGCCGCGCTGCGCAAGGCGTCCTGGCTGCCGCTGGCCAGCGGCGAGTGGACCGCGCCCGCGTCGGCCAAGGTGCTCGACGCGCCGTCGGAGGAGCTGGTCGAGCTGCTGGAGGACGTCGTCCCCGGCCTGCTCGACGCCGAGCTGACGCTGCCCGCGCACGCGAAGGCGCTGGCCGCGCTCGAAGTGCCCCGGATGTCGGTGGGCGAGGTGGTCGAGGCGCTGGCCGGTGTCGGCGGCGACCCGGACTGGTGGCGGCAGGTCTACCAGGCGCTGTCCCCGCTGGCCGACGTCGACTCCACCGCGCGCGAGGAGATGGCCGCGCTGCCCGTGCCGCTGGCCGACGGGCGGCTGGTCAGCTCGCCGCGCGGCGTGCTGGTGCTGTCCTCGGACACGCCGCCGGACCTGTCCGGGCTGCGGATCGCGCACCCGGACGCCGCGCACCCGTTGCTGCTGCGGCTGGGCGCGACCGAGGCCGGCCCGGCCGAACTGCTCGACTCCGACGCCGTGCGCGAGTCCGTGCACCGCAGCCTCGACGACCCCGCGATGGACGGCCCCGAGCTGGTCCGGACGGTGCTGTCGCTGGTCGCGCGGGCCGGTGGCCGGCCGTGGCTGGGGGAGCTGGCGCTGCCCGACGAGTCCGGCGAGTGGCGGCGCGCCGACGAGCTGGCGTTCCCGGACTCGGCGCTGCTGTCGGTGCTGGAGGAGGACGCGCCGATCGGCACGCTCTCGGCGGAGCTGGCCGCCGCGTGGCCGCGCGAGGTGCTGGCCGGCGTGGGCGTGCTCGACGGGTTCACCGTGGTCGAGGACGACGCGCCGACCGAGCCCGACCACGACCTCGCCGACGAGGGCTACTGGTGGGACGGGGCGGACGAGCCGCCGACCCGGGTGCGCGGCATCCGCGACCTCGACCTGGTGGCGCGTGACAAGTGGCCGCAGGCGCTGGGCCTGATGGCCGGCGACCCGGTGACGTGGCGCGCGGTGACCGAGCCGGACGGCTACACGGGCTGGTGGCTGGCCCGCTACGCGACCTTCGACGGCGTGCCGCTGGGGTCGTGGCGGCTGGCCGACGCCGAGGGCCTGGACGGGCTGTACGACGTGGTGCCGGACGTCGGCCTGCCGGCGCACGTGCTGGCGGCGGCCGGGGTGCGGACGTCGCTGGAGGTCGTGGACGAGGACGACGTCAACGACCTGTTGGCGCGGTTGGGCGACCCGGAGCGCAAGCTCGCGGACGCGCTGGTGCTGCGGGTGCACGCGGCGCTCGCGGAGGTCGCCGACTCGGTGGGCGTCGAGCCGCCGGACCGGGTGCGGGTGCTGACCGGCGAGGCGGTGCCGGCCGACGACGTCGTGGTGCTGGACCTGCCGTGGCTGCTCGGCGTGCTGCCCGGCAACCAGGTGCTGGCCGCCGAGGGCTCGGCGGAGGTGCTGGCCGAACTGCTGGCGCTGCCGCTGGCGTCGGAGGAGATCACCGGCGAGGTCGACGGCGACGGCGACGAGGTGGTCTGGTCGGAACTGGGCGCGGTGCGCCTGGCCTGCGACCTGCTGGGCGTCGACCTGCCCACGACGCCGGTGGTCGTGCACGACGACCTGGTGGTGGAGTTCGAGGGCGAGCGCCACGAGGTGTCGTGGTGGGTGGCGGGCGAGGTCCCCCACGCGACCGACACCCCGGAAGGGCTGGCCCGAGCCCTGGCGTGGTCGACCAACCGCTGGCCCGACCGCCACACCTTCGCCGCCCTGATCACCGACCCGACCCCGACCGTCCTGCTCGGCTGACAACCGCGACGCCCCCTGCTTTCGTTCAACCGGCGAGGTACGCCACTGTGGTCGGTTCGCCCTAGGATCGCGCCATGACGGACGTCCCGCCCGAGGTGTCGCGGACCAGTCGGCGGACGGCCGGGTTCGGGAAGGTCATCGGGGTGGTGTCGGCCCTCGGGACGGCTGCCGTGGTGGTGTTCGGGGTCGTGGAGGCCGAGTCCTGGTGGCTTTCGGTGGTCATCGGCGTGTGCGGGGTGTTCGCGGTGCTCGTCGTGCTCGGGATGGTCGCCGCCGTCGGTCGGGATGCCGAGCAGACTGCCGCGCTCGACGCTGTCGGGACGCGGGTCCGGGCCGAGGTCGTCCGGGCCGAACGGGTCGAGACCGCTGATGACGTCGTGTACGAGATCGGGTTACGGATCCCGCTGCCCGACGGGACCGCGTTCGACGTCGAACACCGGTGTGGCCACCACACCTGCGCCGCCGCCACGCGGGAGGCCGCGACCAGCCGTCCCGTCGTCGTGGACCCGACCACCCGCGCGTGGGCCGTCGTGCACTGACGGCTAGTCGACCAGGCCTTGCTGAGCCGTGCGCGAACCCCTTCGGGCCGCTGATCGTTGCCACCGGAAGATGCCGTAGCCGATCACCCCGAGCGCGGCACCCGACAGACACGTCCACAGCAGGGTGGTCTGCTCCCGGAAGAACACCAGCACGACCACGAACGCGAGCAGCCACAGGGCGGTGCCGCCCGCGATCGCCGGCACCGGGTCCGCCAGGCGCGCCGGCAGCGGCGGCGGGGCGGGCGGCGATTGGGTCTGTTCGGCCACGTCCGGCAGGCTACCTGCCGGAAACCCGGGTGCGGCACGCTCGCCCCGGTGACACACCCACGGAAAGGGGAGCGCGGCATGGCCATCGGGCTCGACGGCTTCTTCAAGATCTCCGAACGCGGCTCCACGGTCGGGCGGGAGGTCCGCGGCGGCGTGGTCACGTTCGTGACCATGGCCTACATCGTGGTGCTGAACCCGCTGATCCTGGGCAGTTTCGCGGCGGACGACCCGTCGGCCAAGAAGGACGTGCTCGGCGCGATCCTGCCCGTCTCCCAGGTCGCCGCGGTCACCGCGCTGTGCGCGGGCGTGATGACCATCCTGTTCGGACTCGTCGCCAACTACCCGTTCGCGCTGGCCACCGGCCTGGGCATCAACTCGTTCGTGGCCGTCTCGATCGTGCCGAAGATGACCTGGCCGGAAGCCATGGGCCTGGTGGTGGTGAACGGGCTGGTCGTCCTGCTGCTCGTGGTCACGGGCGTGCGCACGGCGGTGTTCAACGCCGTGCCGCAGGAGCTCAAGGCGGCGATCGCGGTCGGCATCGGGTTGTTCATCTGCTTCATCGGGCTGGTCGACGCCGGGTTCGTGCGGCGGGTCCCGGACGCCGCGGGCACGACCGTCCCGGTCGGACTGGGCATCAACGGGTCCATCGCGTCCTGGCCGACGCTGGTGTTCGTGGTCGGGCTGGTGGTCACCGGGATCCTGGTGGCGCGCAAGGTGAAGGGCGCGATCCTGATCGGTGTGCTGGGCGCCACCGCGCTGTCGATCGCGATCGAGGCCCTGGTGCACGCCGGTCCGTCCAAGGGTGTGGACCCGCAGGGCTGGAACCTCGGCTACCCGGCCCTGCCGGAGCAGGTGCTCGGCCTGCCGGACCTGTCGCTGCTGGGCGAGGTGTCGTTCGGCGCGTGGAGCCGGGTGCCCGCGCTGACCGCCGCGCTGGTGGTGTTCACGCTGGTGCTCACGGACTTCTTCGACACCGTCGGCACGATGACCGGCCTCGGCAAGGAAGCGGGCCTGATCGGCGAGGACGGGCAGCTGCCGGGCGTGAGCAAGGCGCTGTTCGTGGACGGCGTGGGCGCGGTCGCGGGCGGTGCCTCCTCGTCGTCGTCCAGCACCGTCTACGTCGAGTCGGCGGCGGGCATCGCGGAGGGCGCGCGGACCGGGCTGGCCAACGTCGTGACCGGCCTGCTGTTCCTGGTCGCGATGTTCCTGACCCCGCTGTACTCGATCGTCCCGGTCGAGGCCGCGGCCCCGGCGCTGGTGATCGTGGGCGCGCTGATGATCGCGCAGATCAGGGAGATCGACTTCGGCGACTTCTCGGTGGCGCTGCCCGCGTTCCTGACGATCGTGGTCATGCCGTTCACCTACTCGATCGCGAACGGGATCGGCGCCGGTTTCGTCAGCTACGTGCTGCTGAGGGCCATGACCGGCCGGGCCCGCAGCGTGCACCCGTTGATGTGGGTGGTGTCCGCGGCGTTCGTCGTCTACTTCGCCGTCGGACCCATCCAGGCAGCTCTGGGCAACTGAATGGGAAAGTTCACACGATGGGTGCAGAGATCGTGAGGTATGCTAACTACGTGGCGGAAGTCGACGTGGAGGCAGGGCTGGCGAGCCGGTTGCGGTTGGCCGTGGTCCGGCTCACCCGTCGCCTGCGCGCCCAGCGGGTCAACTCCACGATCTCGCTCACCCAGGTGTCCGCGCTGTCCACGTTGCACAAGTGCGGACCGCTGACACCGGGCGAGCTGGCCGCGAAGGAAGGCGTCCAGCCCCCGTCGATGACGCGGGTGATAGCGGCGCTGGAGGAGTTCGGCTTCGCCACCCGGCGACCGCACCCCACCGACGGCCGGCAGGCCATCGTGGAGCTGAGCGAGTCGGGCAACAGCTACATCAACGAAGAGGTGTCGGCGCGCGAGGCGTGGCTGGACAAGCGCCTGGCCGAGCTGACACCGGAGGAACGGGGCGTGCTGTCGCGCGCCGCCGGGATAATCGACAGGATGGCGGGGCAGTAACGAGTGCCGGCGTACGCGGGTGGTGCGGAGACCGATCGGACCGATCGCGGCAAAGCCCTACCCCCGCCGGCCAAGCGGCGAATGTTCGGTTCGCTGCACGTGCGCAACTACCGCCTCTACGTCTCCGGCCAGGTCGTCTCCCTGGTCGGCCTGTGGATGCAGCGGGTCGCGCAGGACTGGCTGGTCCTGGAGCTGTCCGACGGCTCCCCGGTGGCCCTGGGCATAGCCGCCGCCCTCCAGTTCGCCCCGACGCTGTTCCTGTCCCTGTGGGCCGGTGTCCTGGCCGACCGCCTCGACAAGCGCAAACTCCTGCTGGTCCTGGAAACCGGTCTCGGCCTCTGCGCCCTCGCACTCGGCCTCTTGGACGTCACCGGCGTGGCCGAACTCTGGCACGTCTACCTCCTGTGCCTGCTGCTCGGCGCGGTGTCGGCGGTGGAGACCCCGGTGCGCCAGTCGTTCGTGGTCGAGATGGTCGGCCGTGACCAGCTCACCAACGCCGTCGCGCTGAACTCGATGACGTTCAACCTGGCCCGGATGGTCGGCCCCGCCGTGGCGGGCGGCCTGATCATCTTCGTCGGCACCGGCTGGGTCTTCCTGATCAACGCCGTCAGCTTCCTCGGCGTGATCGTCGGCCTGTTCCTGATGCGCCCCGCCGACCTGCACCGCAGCGAACCGGTGCCCCGCGAGAAGGGCCAGCTCCGCGAGGGCCTGCGCTACGTCCGAGGCCGCCCCGACCTGGTCATCCTGCTCTTCCTGGTGTTCTTCATCAGCACGTTCGGCCTGAACTTCTACGTGACCCTGGCCGTGATCGCCCGCAACACCTTCGGCGGCGACGCGGACGCCTACGGCCTGCTGTCCACCATGCTCGCGGTCGGCACGCTGGCCGGCGCGACCCTGGCGGCCCGCCGCAGCGCCAAGGGCAAGCCCCGCCTGCGCCTGCTCATCCTGGGCGCGCTGGCGTTCGGCGTCCTGGAGATAGCAGCGGGCCTGATGCCCTCGCTGCTCCTGACCGGAGTGGTCCTGATCCCGGTGGGCATCGCCATGATGACCTTCACGACCACCGCCAACGCCACCGTGCAACTGGCCGTGACCCCGGCCATGAGGGGCCGCGTCATGGGCCTCTACATGCTGGTGTTCCTCGGCGGGAACCCGGTCGGCGGCCCCGTGATGGGCTGGCTGGCAGAACACTTCACCGCCCGAGCCCCCCTGGTCGCGGGCGGGATCGTCTCCATCCTCGCGGCCCTGGTCGGCGGCCTGGTCCTGGCCAGACGAGGCGGCCTCACCCTCCCCACCCACCGCCTGGGCCTGCGCCGCAGGTCCAGGGTCTGACAACCCACCGGTGCCACAAGGCCCGGTACGTCGGACTTCCCATCGAAGCGAAGTTAGGCTAACCTAAGTCTCGTCGCTTCGTGGTGGGAGCGGCAGTCAGTTCGGGAACAGACGAGGCCCCGCCTCCCGGTCGTACCGCCGGGGAGCGGGGCCTCGTCGTGTCAGCGGTGAGGGCTTGTCGGAGCATCCACCGCCGAGCCAGGAGAACGGACGACAGGTCCGTTCAGCAGCGGCTCACTGGGCGGGGAGCAGGAGCCCGTTCTGCCCGGCCCGCGCCGCCTCGAAGCGCGCGTTCACGTCGTCCCAGTTCACGACGTTCCACAGGGCGGAGATGTAGTCCGCCTTGAGGTTGCGGTACTGGAGGTAGTACGCGTGCTCCCAGATGTCGAACACCAGCAGCGGCGTCGTCGCGATCGACAGGTTCGAGTGGTGGTCCTTCAGCTGCTGGGTGATCAGCCGCTGACCGACCGGCTCCCACGCGAGGATGCCCCACCCGGAGCCCTGGATGGTCGACGCGGCGGCACCGAGCTGCGCGCGCAGCTTGTCGAACGAGCCGAAGTGCTCGTCCACGGCGGCCGCGAGCTCGCCGACCGGCTTGTCGCCGCCGTTGGGCGACAGGTTCTTCCACCACACCTGGTGCAGCGCGTGGCCGGCCAGGTGGAACGCCAGCGTCGTCTCCAGGCCCACGATGGAGCCGAAGGAGTCCTTGTCACGCGCCTCGGCGATCTGGTCGATCGTGTCGTTCGCGCCCTTGACGTAGGCGGCGTGGTGCTTGCTGTGGTGCAGCTCGTTGATCTCGCCGATGATCGCGGGTTCGAGGGCGGCGTAGTCGTAGTCGAGATCCGGGAGCACGTACTGGGCCATGACAATCCCCTCGTTGCAACTCTCTAGTACCTGCAATCTACTTGCAACAGCCCCTGCCCGAAACCGGGGTGCTGATCACAGGGGTTTTTGCGACGATCGGGAATGTGTCCGCCCTGACAGCTCGCGCCGTGTCGCTGTCGTTCGGTCCGAGGACCGTTCTCCAGGAGGTAGATCTCGATGTTCCCGCTGGTCAACGCGTAGGTCTGGTAGCGCCCAACGGCGTGGGGAAGTCGACCTTGCTCAAGGTCCTGGCAGGCGAGATCCAGCCCGACGAGGGCACCGTCACCGCCACCGGCACCGTCGCCCGCCTCACCCAGGAGGCGACCGTCCACCCGGGAGAGTCGCTGCGCGACCACCTGGCGAGACGAACCGGGGTGGCCGAGGCCGTCCGCCGCTTCGAAGCGGCGACCGAAGCCCTGGCCGCGGGCGAACCGGGCGCCGACGACGCCTACGCGACCGCCTTCGACCACTGGACCGCGACCGGCGCCGCCGACTTCGCCGAACGCGCCGCCGAGACCTGCGACAGGCTGGGCCTGCCCGCCACCCTCCTGGACGAGCAACGCCCGCTCTCCGGTGGCCAGTCGGCCCGGCTCAGACTGGCCGGCATCCTGCTCACCCGGGCCGACGTGGTCCTGCTGGACGAGCCCACCAACGACCTGGACGACGCCGGCCTGGCCCAGTTGGAGGAGCACGTCCTCACCTCCAGAGCGGCCATGGTCCTGGTCAGCCACGACCGCGAGTTCCTGGCCAGGACGGCAACCCGCATCGCCGAACTGGACGAGTTCACCCACACCGTCACGGTCTACGGCGGCGGCTGGGAGGCCTACCGGGCAGAACAGGCATCAGCCAGGGCCAGGGCCCAGGAGGACTACGAGCAGTACGCCGCCAAGCGGGACTCCCTGGTCCAACGCTCCCGGCAGACCCGCGAGTGGTCGAAGGCGGGCGTCCGCCGCAACGCGAAGTCGAAGGAGAACGACCGCAACATCAGGGCGGCCCGCAAGGAGGGGGCGGAGAACCTCACCGCCAAAGCGTCCACAGTGGACAGAGCGCTGGCCCGCCTGGACGAGGTCGAGGAACCCCGCGACCCGTGGGAACTGCGCCTGACCCTGCCCACGGCGGGCCGGGGCAGCACCATCGCCTTCACCCTCCGCGACGCCGAGATCAGCCGGGGAGAGGTGACCCTGGGCCCGGTCGACCTGACCATCGGCGCGGGCGAGCGCTGGCGCATCACCGGCCCGAACGGCTCCGGCAAGTCCACCCTGCTGGCCGCCATCCTCGGCCGACTGCCCCTCACCAGCGGACACCGCAGCCAGGGCACGTCGGTGGTGGTCGGCGAGATAGACCAGGTCCGAGCCGCCTTCGCCACGACCAGCCCGGTGCTCACCATCGTCAAGAACGCCACCGGCCTGGAAGAAGTAGAGGTCAGAACCCTCCTGGCCAAGTTCCGGGTCGGTGCCGACACCGTCCTGCGCCCGGCGGACTCCCTGTCCCCGGGCGAGCGCACCAGGGCGGGCCTGGCCATCCTCCAAGCCACCGGCACCACCTGCCTGGTCCTCGACGAGCCCACCAACCACCTGGACCTGGCGGCCATCGAACAGCTCGAACAAGCCCTGGAAACCTACGAGGGAACCCTCCTGCTGGTGACCCACGATCGGCGGATGGCCGACGCGGTGGGGGTAGACCACACGCTGGACGTGCGGACCCTGGCAAGATGAGCCCATGGGCACCGAGGAGGACTGGCCGGTCGAGCAGACGTGGTCACTGCGCAACACGCATTGGCACGCCTATGTCGAGCACACGTCCCTGGACCACGCCTCGCCAAGGCAGGAACGCCTCGAACGCACCCCGGAAGAGGTTCTGACCACCCCGGCGGAGGTGGCGGCCTGGCTGGAGGTCAACCTCCGCAGCGCCACGAAGCCGGAAGAAGCCGGCAAGAAGCGCACCAAGGACGAACGCGACTTCTCCGACTCGAACCGGGTCCACACCTCCCTGGCCTCCGCCGGCGAATCCATCTACACCGGCGTCAAGGGAATGCTCACCCTGGCCGTGGAAGCGGTAACCCCGGAGGAGTGCCGAAGCTCCCACGACGGAGCAGACGTAGCCCCGTTGAAATCGGGCCGCAGGCGCTAGCAACCGCCACGAACAGCCCAAACCCGCACCACCTCACTCCTCCTGCCGCGTCGTGTCATCCCCGTGTGGCCCGCGCGCAGCGAACCGCGCTTGAGCAGGTAGTGCAAGCACGCCCTTCGCTTGCACTACCTGCTCAAGGGTGGTTGTCTTCAGACCGGGCCACACGGGGATGACACGACGCCCGCTCTTTCTTTCAGTCATCCTTGGCGGCTCGCCCGTCCGGCGAGGACTCTTTTACGTTTTTGCGTAATTCTCCACGCTGCAAACCAGCTCTGATTCTCCCAACCCGACGTCACACCCCGACCGGCCACGTGTGCACCGGCTCGCCACCGTGCATCAACTCCACGTACCGCGCCAGCATCACGCCCAACGCGACCTCCCGAGAAGCCCCGCGAGCCTCCAGCGACGACACCGTGTCCCGCTGCCACTGCGATCCGGTGCGCCGGGACAGGCACCGGGCCTCGATCACCCCGAGGTACCTCTCCCGGGCGGAATCCGAGACGCCGCACGCCCGCAACCCCTCGTGGGCCAGCGGCAACAGCCGTCGCAGCACCAACTCGTCCGGCGGTACCCACCCGATCCCGGGCCAGTACAGCTGCGCACCCATCCCGTGCCGCGACCCCGCGTAGAGGTTCTCCTCCGCCGCGTGGAACGACATCTGAGTCCACAGTGGACGTTCAAGCGTGGTCAGCGCCCGCTGTGCCCCGTAGAAGAACGCCGCGTTCGCCATCGTGTCCAGCACCGTGGGGCCGGCGGGCAGCACCCGGTTCTCCACCCGCAGGTGCGGAACCCCGTCCACCACGTCGTAGACCGGCCGGTTCCACCGCCACACGGTCCCGTTGTGCAGGCGCAGCTCGTTCAACGACGGCGTGCCGCCCGCGCCCAGCACGTCCAGTGGATCTTCGTCGCCGGTCTCCGGCAACAACGCGGGGAAGTACCGCACGTTCTCCTCGAACAGGTCGAAGATCGAGGTGATCCAGCGTTCCCCGAACCAGACCCGTGGCCGCACACCCTGGTTCTTCAGCTCGACCGTCCGGGTGTCGGTCGCCTGGAGGAACAGCGGGATCCGCGTCTCGTGCCACAACGCGCGCCCCAGCAGGAACGGCGAGTTGGCCGCGATCGCCACCTGCACCCCGGCCAGCGCCTGCGCCGCGTTCCAGTGCGCCGCGAAATCGTCCGGTGCCACCTGGAGGTGGAGCTGCACCGACGTGCAGGCCGCCTCCGGCACGATGGACTCCGCGTAGCTCAACAACTTCTCGGTGGACGACCCCGCCATCGGCGAGCCCTCCATCGACAGCACCGTCTCCTCGCCGCGCTCGGCGAAGATCTGGTCGTTGAGCAGGCCGTAGCGGGGGGAGTTGGACAACCACCGCCGGTCGAAGTGCTCGTGCCGCAACGTCGGCAGCACCCCGATCATCACGATCGACGCGCCGGCGTCGTGCGCCTTGTCGTCCGCCGACGACAGGGTCTCGCACAGCTCTTTCTCCAGGTCCAGCGTCTCGTCCCCGGCCAGTTCCCGGGGCGGGACGTTGACCTCCAGGTTGTGCTGTCCCAGTTCCAGCGTGAACGACGGGTCGCCGATCTTCTCCAGCACCTCGGCGTTGGCCATCGCGGGACGGCAGTCGTCGTCGACCAGGTTCAGCTCGATCTCCAGCCCCATCTGCTGACGGGGGAAGGAGAAGCTGTCCTCGGCCAGCATCGTCCCCAGGGCGTCCAGGCAACGCTGGACCCGCTCGCGGTAGCGCTGGCGGTCCTCCCTGGTGAACGTCCGACTGGACACATAGCTACCCATGCCGCCTCCCAATCGGTCGGGCTGCTCCGGCGGGCTCAGCGGAGGCCAACCGTGACACAGCGGGCACCTGCCCGCCAGCGCCCAAATCGGTGCTCTCTGTCACCTTCCGGTAACAATCAGCGAGAACGTGCAGGTGGAAGCCTCGTCGTTCGGCCCTCTGGACTACGAGGGGTGTTCACCTGTCGGGAATGGGACACTGCCCGGGTGATCGAGATCGACGACCCGGCGGACCCGCGACTGGACGACTTCCGGGACTTGTCGACCGCCGACCGCCGCCCCGACCGCCCCGGTGGCCGGGGCCTGGTGATCGCCGAGGGCGTCGTCGTGGTCGAACGGCTCCTGGCGTCGCCTTACCCGGTCCGCTCGCTGCTCGGCGTGCGCCGCCGCGTCGAAGCCCTCGGCGACCTCCCCGCCCCCGCGTACGTCACGTCGGCCGAGGTCATGGCGGAGGTGGTCGGTTTCCACCTCAACCGGGGCGTGCTGGCCGTCGCGGACCGCGCGCCCCAGCCGAGCCCCGATGACCTCGCCCGGGACGCGACCACGCTCGCCGTCCTGGAGGGCGTGGGTGACCACGAGAACCTCGGTTCGCTGTTCCGCAACGCCGCCGCGCTGGGCATCGGCGGCATCCTGCTGGGGCCGGGGTGCAGCGACCCCCTGTACCGCCGAAGCGTCCGAGTTTCGATGGGCCACGTGCTCCGCGTCCCGTTCGCCCAGCTGCCCGATCTCTCCTCAGGCTTGGACATGTTGCGCCACAACGGTTTCACCGTTGCCGCTCTGACACCCAGGGCGTCGGCCGAGAACCTCGCCGACCTCGACCTGAGATCGTCGAGGACCGCGGTGCTGCTCGGCTCGGAGGGGCCCGGCCTGACCGAGGAGGCCATCGCGGCCGCGGACGTCGCCGTGCGCATCCCGATGGCCTCCGGCGTCGACTCCCTCAACGTCGCCACCGCCGGCGCCATCGCCTTCTACGCGATCTCCTGAACTTTCCGAAAGCTTCTGCCTGATCGCCCGACCGACTACGGTCGACACAGCATCCTTGAGGAGGAATTCGTGGAACTGCGGGTCCAGGACGGCCGCGCCGTGCTGGCGGGCCGCGACGACGCGGGCGAGCGCGAGGTCGACCCCCACACGCTGCCGCTGGGTGCCGGTCTGGCCGAGGCGCTGCACGAGTGGGCGAAGGTCGCCGCGGCCGTGGTCCGCTCGGACGCCTCGCCGGACGCCTCGCCGGACGACACCGCGGGCGAGCTCGTGGCGCTGCGCGGTCGACAACTGGCGAGCCGGGTCGCCGCCGACATGGGCGCGCCCGTCGCGTACACCGACCCCGTGACCGGCGAGAAGCACATCATCGAAGCTCCCGCTCTGCCCCCCGACCCCGAACCCGAACCCGAAGAGGCACCGGAGACCGAAGTGCCCCAGGAGCAGACCCCCTGGGGCACCGGTCTCACCGTCAGCCTCTTCACCGCCGCCGTCGTGACCTTCATGGTCGTCACGCTGTCACTGGGTCTCGGTGAGACCAGCCAGTGGCTCGCGCTGGTGGCCAACGTCCTCGTGGTCGGCGGTATCGCGCCTTCCGTGTGGCTCGCGCGCAAGGTGATGGTCTGGCGCTGGGTGGCCTACGGCGTGGTCGCCGGCGTCCTGATCGCGTGGTTCGCGCTCATCCTGACCCTCCTCGAATAGAAGAACCCCACCCCACCACCACGCCTCCGCGTCACCTCACGCCAACGAATCCCGCCAAGCCGTGTGCAACGCGGCAAACTGCCCACGCCCGTCGATCAACTCTTCCGGCGTCCCGTCCTCCACCACCCGGCCACCGTCGAGCACCAGCACCCGATCCGCGATCATCACGGTCGACAGCCGGTGCGCGATGATGAACGCCGTGCGCGAGGCCAGCACCGTCTCCAGCGCGCCCTGCACCAGCCGCTCCGACGGCACGTCCAAGCTCGACGTCGCCTCGTCCAGCACCAGCACCGCCGGGTCCGCCAGGAACGCCCGCGCGAACGCCACCATCTGCCGTTGCCCCGCGGACAGCCGCCCGCCGCGCTTGCGCACGTCCGTGTCGTACCCGTCCGGCAACGCCGCGATGAACTCGTGCGCGCCGACCGCCCGCGCCGCCTCCTCGATCTCCGCCCGGGTGGCCGTCGGCCGGCCCAGCGCGATGTTGTCCGCCACCGACCCGTCGAACAGGAAGTTCTCCTGGGTCACCATCACCACGGCGCGCCGCAGGTCGGCGTCGGTCACCGAACGCAGGTCCACCCCGTCGAGCAGCACCGCCCCGTGGGACGGGTCGTAGAACCGCCCGACCAGCTTCGCCAGCGTCGACTTGCCCGCGCCCGTCGCGCCGACCAGGGCCACCGTCTGCCCGGCCGGCACGGCCAGGTCGAACGGCGGCAGCACCACCGGCGTGGTCGCCGAGTACCGGAACTCCACCCCGTCGAACGTCACGTGCCCGCGCACGTCGCCCAGCGGCACCGGGTCGTCGGGCTCCGGCACGGCCGGCTCCTCCTCCAGCAGCCCGGAGATCTTCTCCAGCGCCGCCGTGGCCGACGCGTACGAGTTCGCGAACATCGCGATCTCGTCGAACGGGTCGTAGAACCGCCGCACGTACAGCGTGAACGCCGCCAGCACGCCCAGTTCCAGCTGCCCGTCCGCCACCCGGTACGCACCCCACGCCACGATCACCGCGAGGGAGACGTTGCCGATCACCCGCACCAGGGAGGTGAACGTCGCGACCACCTTGAACGCGTCGGTGTTCGCGTCGCGGAACTTGTCGTTCAGCTCGCCCATGATGTTCTTGTTGCGGCTCTCCCGGCGGAACGCCTGCACCGCGCGGATGCCGTTCATGGTCTCCACGAACTGCACGATGATCTTCGCGATAGCGCCCCGGGTGCCCCGGTACGCCCGCGTCGAGCGGCGCTGGAACCAGCGGATCAGCATCAGCAGCGGCACGAACCCGAACAGCACCGCCATCGCCAGCGGCGGGTCGAGGGTGAGCATCACGATCGAGATGCCGATGACCGACAGCATCGAGGTGAAGAACCCGTCCAGCCCCTGCTCCAGCAGGTCCTGCAACGAGTCCACGTCGCTGGTCAGCCGCGAGATGACCTTGCCGGACGTGTACTTCTCGTGGAAGGACACCGACAACCGCTGGGCGTGCCGGAAGATCCGCTCCCGCAGGTCGAGCAGCAGGTCCTGGCCGATCCGCCCGGACAGCCGCACAAACGCCCACCGCAGGACCGTCGCGGCCAACGCGCAGCCGACGTACCCGCCGACGCACCACGTGAGCACGCCGGGCTGCCCGGCCAGCGCCGCCGGCACCCCCCGGTCGATCGCCACCGCGATCAGCAGCGGCCCGGCCAGGTTGACCAGGTTCTCCGCGATCACGATGACCAGCGCCAGGACCGCCGCGCGCGAGTGGGGCCGCAGCAGCGACCCGAGGAGCTTGCGCGACCGGGCCTTGAGCTTCACGCCGGTCGTGTGGTCCAGCTCTTCGACGTCCTCCGCAGCGACTCCACGCCACTCTTCCTCAACCGTCGCCACCGCCGCCGCTCCCGCCGACCCCGCTCCCGCCGACCTCACCGCCGCCGACCCCGCTCCCGCAGAGCCCGCTCCCGCTGACCCCGCCGCCGACCCCGCTCCCGCCGGCGACTCCGACTCCGAACCCGACTCCGAACCCACCGTCCCGGCGCTCACGCCGCCACCTCCTCATCCTCCATAGTGGACAGAAGGTGTCGGTACTCCTCGTTGTCCGCCAACAGCTCCCGATGTGTTCCGACAGCCGCGATCCGACCGTCCACGAGCATCGCGACCCGGTCGGCCAACTGCACCGTGCTGGGCCGGTGTGCGACGACCAGCGCCGTCACCCCGTGCAGGACCCGGCGCAGCGCGGCCTCCACCTCGGCTTCGGTGTGCACGTCCAACGCGGACAGCGGGTCGTCGAGCACCAGCACCGCCGGGTGTCCCACGACCGCCCGCGCCAGCGCCAACCGCTGCCGCTGACCGCCGGACAGCGACAGGCCCTGCTCGCCGATCCGGGTGTCCAACCCCCACGGCAGCGCGTCCACGAACTCCTCGGCCCGCGCCACCCGCAGCGCTTCGCGGACCCGCTCCTCGCCGACGTCCGCGCTGCCCAGGGCGATGTTCTCGGTCACGCTCGCGGAGAACAGGATCGGCTCCTCGAACGCCATGCCGACGACCCGGCGCAGCTCCGCCAGGTCGAGGTCCCGCACGTCCACCCCGTCGACGGTCACCCGTCCGGACGTCACGTCCGTCAGCCGGGGGACCAGCGCCGTCACCGTCGTCTTGCCGGACCCGGTCGCGCCGACCAGGGCCACGGTCTCGCCCGGCCGGATGTCCAGGTCGATGCCGCGCAGCACCTCCCGGCTGCCCTCCGCGTGCGCGAAGTGCACGTCCTCGAACCGCACGTGCCCGCGGACCTGCTCGGGCAGGCTCGCCGGGGCCTGCGGCGAGGTGATGGTCACCTCCGCGTCCATCACCTCGAAGTAGCGCTCGGACGCCGACGCGGTCTGGTTCGTCTCCGCCAGCAGCCACCCGATCGAGTCGATCGGCCAGCGCAGGTAGGCGCTGACCGCGACCGCCGCGACCAGCGTGCCCGCGGTGACCGTGCCGTCCGCGATGCCCACCGCGCCGAACGCGAGCTGGCCCGCGATGGCGAGCTCGGGCAGCACGATCAGCACCGCCCACAGCAGGGCGAAGATCCGCACCTTGGCCAGCTCGGTCTCCCGCAGGTCACGGGCCTGCCGCAGGAACCGCCGGGTCAGGTGCGGGCCGCGACCGAACGCCTTGAGCACCCGGATGCCCAGCACCGACTCCTCGACCACCGTGGTCAGGTCGCCGGACTGGTCCTGCGCCCGCCGTGCCACCACCTTGAACTTCGACTCGAACAGGTAGGACAGCGCCACCAGCGGCAGCGTGCAGGCCAGCACGATCGTGCCCAGCACCGGCGAGAGCCAGAACAGCACGCCCAGCCCGATGAGCACGACGAGCGTGTTCACCACCAGGAACGTGATCACGAACGCCACGAACCGGCGAACCGTGTTCAGGTCGGTCGTGGCGCGCGAGAGCAGCTGCCCCGACTGCCACCGGTCGTGGAACGACACCGGCAGTCCTTGCAGGTGGCGGTACATGTCCGCGCGCATCCGCGCCTCGACGTCGGACGCCGGGCGCGCGATGAACCGCCGGCGCGCGAAGAAGAAACCCGCCTCGGCGAGCCCCAGGACCAGCACCAGCGCCACCATGGGCGGCAGCGCGTCCAGGTCGCGGGCGGCGATCGGGCCGTCCACGATGCGTTGGGTGATGAGCGGTATGCCGAGACCGCACAGCATGGCCAGCAGCGCCGCGGTCATGCTGGCGATCATCTGGAAGCGCACCGGCCGGAAGTACGGCCACAGCCTGCGCACGGTGGCGGCGGTGGATACGCGGCGAGCATCGGTGTTGGATGGTGACTCCGCGTGCTCAGTCACTTCTGTCGTCCCCCTCAGGTCCGCTTCCACCGTACGAACCCCACCCCCCACAAGCATCCGGTTTTCCCGTCACCGACCATGCAGGCTCGACCTAGGTGGAGGTCAAGATGGACGTGAGCTACCTGCGCACCGCGCCGACCATGGCTTTTCCGCACGGCCGGCTGCTCGCTGTGCGCGGCGGTCGACTGAACGTGCTGGCGCCCGACGGGTGGGACGCCGTCGACGGCCGGGTCGAGCACGCCCTGCCGCTCACCCGGAAGGAAGCCGAGGACTGGTGCGAACGCGAGGGCCGGCCTCTCACCCTGCTGGACGAGGTCCCCGTTCCTTGACCCGGCCCTACCGCTTCTTCAGCATGGCGGGCGCGGTCAGCAACCCCGCGAGACCGTAGCTGGCACCGGCCAGCAGGGTGAGCACGGTCCACTTGTCGCCGACCCCGGCGAACTGGTCCGGCAGCTTGAAGTAGTGGGCCAGGCCCAGCAGCACCGGCCCGATCAGCACGATCGGCCACACCGGGCGGACCTTCAACACCCACAGCACCGGGCCGGCGAGCAGCGCGCTGAACAGCAGCGCGACCGGCAGCCCGACCACGACCAGCAGCAGGAACCCGCCCAGCGACGTCTCGTTGACCACCCGGTCGAGCACGCCGCTCTGGTACGCCCAGATCCAGGCGATCAGCAACACCGCGCCGACCGCGGCGGACACGACGACGCGCAACAGCACCCGGAACGCGAAGCCGCCCGCCGTGGGGCGCGGGATGTCAGTCACGGCCGGCATTGTCGCCGACCGGGTGCCGCGCTGTCACCGGTGCGGCGAGCACGAACCCCAGTGCACCGGCCAGGACACCGCTCGCCGGGATCGAGATCCACACCGTCGTCAACGTCAGCACCGCGGCGAACGTCATTCCCACGGCGGCCATCCCCAACGGCCTCTGCACCCGCAACAGGGCGAGCACGAACCACCCGAGCAGCACGCCGACGACCAGGCTGACCGGGATCGCGAACAGCCCCATGGCCAGGCAGTTCCACTCGTCCTTGGAACACACCGCGCCCGCCGCGATGAACTCGCGCACACCCCACCAGGCAGCGCCTAACGCAGCCCCGACCACCGCGCCCGCCACCACTCGCCCCAGCATTCCCTCCTGATACCCCCACCCCACCCCGCACAAACGCCGCCCTCACCCGCCCGCCTCACCCGCCTGCCTCGCCCCGCACAGCCCGCACCACCCGCCCGGCCGTCTCGCACTGCTCGCACGCCTTGCGTCCCGCTCTCACCCCAACGCAGGCACCCTCAACGCAGGCAGCCTCAACGCGGCGGACCCCGCACAACGCGAAAGGCCCCCGCCAACCCGGCGGGGGCCTCGCGAGAACGAACGATCAGCCGCGGTTCGAGCGGACGCCCAGCAGGACGTCCTCCCACGACGGGACGATCGGGTGGTTCTTCTTGCCGCGCTTCGGCGGCTCCTTCTTCGCCGCCGCGGCCGGGTTCGGCTGCGGGGCCGGCGGTGCCGGGGGCTCCTCGGCGACCGGCGCGGGTTCGGGTTCCGGCTTCGGCTCGGCCTCCACGGCCGGTGCCCGGTCGGCCGGGACCTGCACCGGGGGCGGCGGCGGGGTCGGCTCCTCGCGGGCGAGGATCTCCGGCTCCGCCTCCTTCTCCAGGTTCAGGGCCTGCCGGGCCAGTTGGGTGACCGGCCGGACGGTGCGCAGCGTGCGGTTGGGGTTCGGGTCCATCAGCTCGACGGCCCCGTCGTCCAGCGCGGTCACCGTGCCGCCCTGCGCGCCCCGGTGGAACGCCCAGTGCGCCCGGTTGTCCGAGCGGCCCGCCGTCCAGTGCAGCTGCACCACCCAGCGGCCGTCCTCACCGCGCCACGCGTCCCAGCTCACGTCCGCGTACTCCTGGCCGCGCAGCCCGAACGAGTGCGCCACGACCTCGCCGAGCGTCTGCACGTCCGGGCCGTCCTCGCGCACCGGGTGGGCGCGTTGGGCCAGCTCAGCCGTGCGGGACCGCTCCAGCAGCACCGGGTAGGCGTACCGCTCGACCCGGTGGGCCGGGATGCCGGCCGCCGTGGCGACCTGGTCGACGGACTCGCCGGCGCGGATGCGCGCCTGGATCTCCTTGGGGCGCATCTGGCTCTCCACCTCGATCTCGATCTGGCCGAGTCGGGTGAGGTCGCCACGCGCCGCGGCGCGCAGCCGTTCGTCGGCGGGGAGCACGAAGCGCTCGCCACGATCCGGGTCCTCGAGGATGACGGACTTGCCGTCGTCTTCGAGCCCGATGACCCGCAGCGCTCGCATCATGGCCTCCCGTATGACTTCACCTCGCCAGGTGCCGACGTTAATCCGGCGTGCCGCCTTGACGGGGGAGGCTCGCCGCGTCTATCGATATCTTCATGTGATCTTGCCGTATGTTGCTCGTGTTCGCACTTCTGTTACCGCAAGGTTCACCTCGTCGGCCACCCCTCCACGTCTACCACTTCGGCAACGCGAAAGGGGCCTCCCACCCCGGCCGGAGCCGGACGGCGGGAAGCCCCCGTGACGTCGACAGCGCGCGTCAGAGCTGGGAGACCACCCAGTCGACGGCCTTGGTCAGCGTGGTCACGTCGGCCGGCTCGATCGCCGGGAACATCGCCACCCGCAGCTGGTTGCGGCCGAGCTTGCGGTAGGGCTCGACGTCCACGACGCCGTTGGCCCGGAGCACCTTGGCCACGACCGCCGCGTCCACCGAGTCGTCGAAGTCGATCGTGCCCACGACCTGCGACCGGTACGCCGGGTCCGCCACGTAGGGCGAGGTGTACGAGGTCGACTCGGCCCACGAGTACAGCCGCGACGACGAGTCCGCGGTGCGTCGCACGGCCCACGGCAGGCCGCCGTTGCCCAGGATCCACTTGATCTGGTCGTCCAGCAGGAACAGCGTGGCCAGCGACGGCGTGTTGTACGTCTGGTCCTTGGTGGAGTTGTCCAGCGCGGTGGTCAGCGACAGGAACTCCGGCACCCAGCGGCCCGACGCGCCGATCTCGGCGACCCGCTCCAGCGCGGCGGGCGACATCAGGGCGATCCACAGGCCGCCGTCGGAGGCGAACGACTTCTGCGGCGCGAAGTAGTAGACGTCGAAGTCATCGGCGTCCACCGGCAGGCCGCCCGCGCCGGACGTGGCGTCGATCGCGACCAGGGCACCCTCGGACCCGGCGGGGCGCGACACCGGCACGGCCACCCCGGTGGACGTCTCGTTGTGCGCCCAGCCGACCAGGTCGGCGCCCTCGGCGTAGGCGATCTCCGGGGCCGAGCCCGGGTCGGCCTTGACCACGATCGAGTCACCCAGGAAGGGGGCGTCGGAGGTGACCTTGGCGAACTTCGAGGAGAACTCGCCGTAGGTGAAGTGCTGCGCGCGCTCCCGGACCAGGCCGAACGCGGCGGCGTCCCAGAAGGCGGTGGTGCCGCCGTTGCCGAGCACGACCTCGTAGCCCTCGGGCAGCGAGAACAGCTCGCGCAGACCCGAGCGGACCGAGCCGACCAGGGACTTGACCGGCTTCTGGCGGTGGGAGGTGCCCATCAGCTTCGCGCCCTCGGACGCCAGGGCCGCGAGGGACTCCGGGCGGACCTTGGACGGGCCGCAGCCGAACCGGCCGTCGGACGGCTGGAGCTCGGTGGGCAGGACCAGGCTGGTCGGGTCGGCGGTCTGGGTCATCGCGGAGCCTCCGGGTACCGGGGGAGGGGTGACCGGCGCCGTTGCCGGGGGTCAACAGTGTTGCAGCCGCGTGGCCTAAGAGTGACGGCCGGGTGTCGCTGCTCACGTTCCTCCACCCATCACTCCCGGCTATACCGTCCCTGACCAGGACGTACTTCGAGCCCGCGCCCTCGCGCGCTGACACCGGTCAGTGCCCGCACCCGACGTTCCGCGCCCGAACCTCAACGCCGTGCTGCCGCCGCCGCGGTGCTGCCGTGGTGCCGCCGCCCAGTCCGGCCTGCCGAGCGTGGTGAGCACCCGCAGCAGGTAGGTCTTCGCCGAACAGCTCGCGGCCGCTTTCCACAGTGGACAGTCCTCGTGCGACCGGCCGGGAGTGCGATCAGCTGCCGCTGCGTTCGCTCGTCCACCGGAACCCGACCAGGCACAGGACGAAGCCGATCACGCACCACGCGCCCAGCACCAGCGCGATCTTCCCGTGCTCCCACGTCCCGGCCGCCTCCTGGATCGCCATGCTGTCCGGCAGCAGCACCGAGCGGAACCCCTGTGCCACCCACTTGAGCGGGAAGAACGAGCTGACCACGACCATCGCCTTGGGCAGCAGGGACAGCTGGATGAACACCCCCGAGATGAACTGCAGCCCGATGTAGGGGAGGTTCATCACGGCGGGCGCGCTCGCGGCCGTGCGGGCCAGTGCGCTGGCCGCGATCCCGAGCAGCGAGCACGACACCACGCCCAGCAGGAACACCCAGGCGAACGTCAGCCAGCGCCCAGGCTCGGTCGGCAGCTCCACGTCGAACACCCAGATGCCCACCGCGAGCATCAGCACCACCTCGGCCAGGCTCAGCACGAGCACCAGCGCGATCTTGCCGACGAAGTACGAGAACGGGGCCATCGGCGTGCCCTGGAGGCGTTTGAGCGTGCCGTTCTCGCGGTCCTGCGCCACGCCGACGCCGAGCGTGATGAACGACGTGGAGATGATGCCCGCGCCGATCAGCCCGGCCGCGTAGACTTGGCCCATCGTGGCTTCGCCGCCGGGGACCTCGCCGTCGAAGATGTTGCCGAGCAGCAGCAGGATGAACGCCGGCAGCGCGAAGGTGAACACCACGCCGCCCCGGTCGCGGAAGAACTGGCGCAGCTCGAAGCGCCCGCGCGAGAGACCGGTGTCGAGGGTGCTCATCGTCCGATCAGCTCCAGGTAGACGTCCTCCAGCGAGGGACGGGTGACGGTCAGCTCGGGCGCTTCGCCGAGTTCGCGGATCAGCGCGGCGGGGCGGGCGGTGCGATGTGCCTGCGGGCCGTTGGGGGCCAGCCACCGCACGACGGCCTCGGCCTGGTGACGTCCGCCGAGCGTGGCGGGGGTGCCCTCGGCGACGACCCGGCCGGCGTCGATCACCACCAGGCGGTCGGCCAGCGCCTCGACCTCGTCGAGGTAGTGGGTGGTGAGCAGGATCGTGCAGCCCTCGCCCGCGAGCAGCCGGACCAGCTCCCAGAACCGCCGGCGGGCCTCCGGGTCGAAACCGGTGGTGGGTTCGTCCAGGAACAGCAGCCGAGGCCGCCCGACGATGCCGAGCGCCACGTCCAGCCGGCGCCGCTGCCCGCCGGACAGCCGGCCTGCCATCACCGCGCGCTGAGAGGTGAGGCCGACGAGCTCGACCACCTCGTCCGGGTCGCGCGGGTCGGGGTAGTAGCCGGTGAAGTGCCGGACGGCCTCGATCACGGTGGCCTCGGCCAGGTCGGTCGCCGACTGCTGCACGATCCCGATGGCGGACCGCCAGGACCGGGGCGCGGTGGCCGGGTCGACGCCCAGCACGGACACCTCGCCCGCGTCGCGCCGGCGCAGTCCTTCGAGGATCTCCACGGTGGTGCTCTTGCCCGCCCCGTTCGGGCCGAGCAGCGCGAACACCTGGCCGGTGTCGACGTCCAGGTCGACACCGGCGACGGCGGGCCGTCCGCCGTAGGACTTGCGCAAGTCCCTGACTCGTATCGCGTTCATGCCGCAGATCGTTCAACGGCAGGGTGCCCGCGCGGGACAACCCGTCGACGGACACCGGCGGTCCACCGACCGGTGGACGCCATCAACCACCTGACCAACCAGCCCCGGACCACAACCGACCCGGACGGGCCGGGGCCGAGTCCAGGGCCAGGGCCGAGTTGAGAAGCAGGGTCAGGCGATCTCTTCCCAGCCCTCGACCTCGGACGGCGTGCGCGGCCCGGGACCGATGTAGGACGCGGACGGCCGGACCAGCCGCCCGGTGCGCTTCTGCTCCAGGATGTGCGCCGACCACCCGGCGGTGCGGGCGCAGGTGAACATCGCGGGCATCATGTGCGGCGGCACCTGGGCGAAGTCGAGGATCACCGCGGCCCAGAACTCCACGTTGGTCTCGATCGCGCGGTCCGGCCGGCGTTCCCGCAGCTCGGCCAGCGCCGCCTGCTCCAGCGCCGCCGCCACCTCGTAGCGGGCCGCGCCCAGCTCCTTGCAGGTGCGCCGCAGGACGCGGGCGCGCGGGTCCTCGGCCCGGTACACCCGGTGCCCGAAGCCCATCAGTCGGTCGCCCCGGTCGAGGATCCCGGCCACCACGGCGCGCGGGTCGCCGGTGCGCTCGACCTCCTCGATCATCGGCAGCACCCGGGCGGGCGCGCCGCCGTGCAGCGGGCCGGACATCGCGCCGATCGCGCCGGACATCGACGCCGCGACGTCCGCGCCGGTCGAGGCGATCACCCGCGCGGTGAACGTGGAGGCGTTGAGGCCGTGCTCGGCGGCCGACACCCAGTAGGCGTCCAGCGCCTTGACGTGCGCCGGGTCGGGCTCGCCGCGCCACCGGGTGAGGAAGCGCTCGGTGATCGTGCGGCACTCGTCGATGCGCTTCTGCGGCACCGCGGCCCGGCCGATGCCGCGCGCGGACTGCGCCGCGTAGGACAGCGCCATCACCGAGGCGCGGGCGAGCTGCGCGCGGGCGTCCTCGTCGCTGATGTCCAGCAGCGGCTGGTAGCCCCAGATCGGCGCGACCATGGCGAGCGCGGCCTGCACGTCCACCCGGACGTCGCCGGTGTGCACCGGGATCGGGAACGGCTCGGCGGGCGGCAGGCCCGGCCCGAACCGGCCGTCCACCAGCAGCGCCCACACGTTGCCGAAGGTGACCTTGCCCGCCAGGTCCTCGATGTCGACCCCGCGGTAGCGCAGCGCCCCACCATCGCGATCGGGCTCGGCGATCTCGGTACGGAAGGCGACCACGCCTTCCAGTCCAGGCCGGAATCCGTCCTGTTCGGTCTGCTGCACCACGCTGTGCGCTCCTTGTCCCCGAAGCTCAAGAGTTGGGAAAACCTTGCTCCCCCGCCGACCCCCTGGCAACGACGGCAATCGGTGGCGTCGGTCACGATTCAGGAACCGATTCAGAAAGCCGAGGCCCGGTTAACGGCGTGTTTCCACTCTGCGGTAGCAGCATTTCGGTGCGCAGACGGCGAATCGTGCACCCGACGCCCATGAACGGGACAAACCGCTGGTCCACGTGGCTGCCGGCCGCGCCCGCCGCCGAGTGCGGCTGGGCGTCGTGCTGGGCCCACCCCTGGGCCGTGGCGCTCATCACGGACCTCGCGCCGGCGGTGGGCGCCGGCCTCGTCGTCATGACGGCCGACGCCCACCGGGCGCGCGCTCAGCTCACACTGGTGACCTTCAGGTGACTGCCCCACGGGCTCACGTCGCCGGCGCAGCCGTACTGGCCGTCCAGCCGCAGGTACAGCGGCGCGGTCTGGTCCGGCGGGAACAGCTTGAGGCCCCACACCAGGGTCTTGCGGCACACCGCCGGGTCGAAGTTGTCGGCGTTCGCCGACCCGACCACCGCGACCGCACCCGCCCCGTGCGGCAGGGTGACCGACGGCCCGCGGACGCCGTCCCGGGTCGCGGCCGCGCCGACCTGGTTGCCCGAGGAGTCCACATAGGACACTCCGGGGAACCCTTGCAGCACGCAGGTGGCGATGCCCCGGTTGGTGAAGCGCACCTCCCGGTAGAGGGTCCCGGCCGCGGGCTCCTCCCGCACGACCGCGATCTCCAGGTCCACCGATGTGCAGGTCGCCACCGGAACGGATTCGCCCTGGGTTCGAACATCACCCTGGGCGGTGGCCGTTCCGGTGGTGCACAACAATGCCGCGCCGATCGCGGCGATCACAACCATTCTCTTCATCACGATCTCCCCCGAGAATCGTGGACGGGAATTCCGTCCACTCCTGGGACGTATCGCGCGCCACGGGGGTTGCTCCGGTGAAGGCACGAGCTCTCCTCGTGATCGGGAAATCCGGCGGGCGCAGTGTATTGCGCGAGATGCGGTCGATTGCCCCGGTCTGCCACCTGACTCATCAGCGCAGGTCACACGCCCTGTCGTGCTTGGTCCGCGCGATCATCGGGCCGTTGATTACCGACGACCTGGAATACCTGCCGGGACCGACCGTGGTGACCGCGCGCGCGTGCCACGAGTCGGAATACAACACGGAATTACTCGCCGACGTCCACGCGCCGGTCTGGCGCGGCGTCCGGTGCTGTGGCAGCCGGCCCACCCCAGTCCGTGTCACACGACTGGTGGACCCTCGTTCCGCTGGCATCCGGGGGCAGCCTCGGCACCGCTCCGGCGACGACGCGGTGACCGTCGAGCGCGCTCCGGGCGAAGCGCGGCGCGACGGTCCCGGATCGAGTGACGTTCTGACTCGATCTCGTGCTCGATTCCGAAAAGACTTTTCCACCGACAGTCACGAGCCGGGTGGTCCTCATCACCACGCAGGCGGTTTCGCGCACGCCCGGAAACCCGTACGGTCGCTGGATCGTCAGGTGCCAACAAGCGCCTTGCCAGGTAAAACCTTGCTCGGGAGGTCAGGATGTCGGAGACGACGAACATCGCCTTGCCGTCGATGCGCGTGTCTTACGAACAGGGTTCGCTCACTGAGGGCGACCTGGCGGCCTCCTGGCACGAGCAGTTGCAGCTGTGGCTGGACCAGGCCGCCGGCGCGGGCCTGCCGGAGCCGAACGCGATGGTGCTGGCCACCTCCGACACCGAGGGCCGGCCGTCGTCGCGGACCGTCCTGGCGAAGGGCCTGGACGCGCGCGGACTGGTGTTCTTCACCAACTACACGTCCTCGAAGAGCCACGACCTGATGGCCACCCGCTACGCGTCGGCGACCTTCCCGTGGTTCGCGATGCAGCGCCAGGCGCACGTGCGCGGCACGGTGGAGAAGGTCGGCGCGGAGGAGACCGCCCGCTACTGGGAGAGCCGCCCGCGCGGCTCGCAGATCGGCGCGTGGGCGTCCCCGCAGTCCCGGGTGGTGACCGGCCGCTCCACTTTGGAGAGCGCGCTGAACAAGATCGAGCGCCAGTTCGCCGACTCGGACCGGGTACCGGTCCCGCCGCACTGGGGTGGCTGGCGCATCCGGCCCGAAGAGGTCGAGTTCTGGCAGGGCCGCCGCGACCGCATGCACGACCGACTCCGCTTCCGCCTCGGCCGCGACGGCTGGGACCTCCAGCGCGTCGCCCCCTAGCCCCCGCAGCCCAGCACCCCGACCCCGGCCCGACCGCTCCGGCGGACGACCGGGGTCGAACCGTGTCCAGGCCCTTCCGAGGGGTGGGCAGTGGTCCACGTCTCGGTGAAGAAGTTGTTAGTTGTCGTACGCTAATGAGAGTGAAGCGTCTGCTCGGCAAGGTCGCGATCGACACCCGTCCTCTGCGCATCCCGGCGTTCCGGCGGCTCTGGCTGTCGACCTTGGTCACGGCCATCGGCAGCCAGCTGACCGCGGTCGCGGTGCCCAAGCAGGTCTACGACATCACCGGGTCGTCCGGGTGGGTCGGCGTGGCCGCCGGCGTGGCCCTGGTGCCGCTGCTGGTGTTCGGGCTGTGGGGCGGCGCCATCGCGGACGTCGTGGACCGGCGCAAGCTGATGGTCGTCACGAACATCGGGATCGCGATCACGTCCGTGCTGCTGTGGTTGCAGGCCGCGTTCGACGTGCAGAACGTGTGGCTGGTGATCGCGCTGCTCGGGCTGCAACAGGTGTTCTTCGCGGCCAACGCCCCGGCGCGCTCCGCGTCGATCGCGCGGCTCGTGCCGGAGGACCAGCTGCCCGGCGCGGTCGCGCTCGGCTCCACGGTGATGGTGTTCGGCGGCGTGTTCGGGCCGATGCTGGCGGGCGCGCTGATGCCCGTGGTCGGGTTGTCGACGTTGTACCTGGTCGACTCGATCGCGTTGACGGCGACGATCTGGGCGGTGTGGAAGCTGCCGCCGATGCCGCCGCTGGACGGGGTGGTGCGGCGGGCCGGGCTCGCCGACGTGATCGACGGGTTCCGGTACCTGTCGGTGCAGAAGATCGTGATGGCGTCGTTCCTGCTGGACATCATCGCCATGGTGTTCGGGATGCCGCGCGCGCTGTTCCCGGAGATGGCCGAGGTGACCTTCGGCGACCCGCCGGGAGGTGGGTTGGCGCTGGGCTGGCTGTTCGCGGCGATCCCGCTGGGCGCGATGGTGTGCGGGCTGGTGTCCGGGTGGACCTCGCGGGTGTCGCGGCACGGGGTCGGCGTCGTCGTGTCGATCATCGTGTGGGGCGTGGCGATGATCGGGTTCGGGCTGTCGAACGCCCTGTGGTGGGCGGTCGTGTTCCTGGCCGTCGGCGGCGCGGCGGACATGATCAGCATGGTGTTCCGGACGTCGATCCTGCAAACCGCCGCGCCGGACGAGATGCGCGGCCGGATGCAGGGCGTGTTCGTCGTGGTGGTGGCGGGCGGGCCGCGCGTGGCGGACCTGTTGCACGGCACCACGGGCGCGCTGATCGGCCCCGGCGCGGCGACCGCGTGGGGCGGCGTCGCGGTGGTGATCGGAACGGTGGTCGCCGCGATCGCGATCCCGGCGGTGTGGCGCTACCGGGTCACCCTCGGGACCGCCGGAGAAACCTCGCCCAAGCCCTGACCGGGACGGAGATCGAGGGCGGGGTGTTCTTGGAGTCGCGCGCCGACACGCGGTCGGAGCCGTACGCGACCTCGACGCAGTTGGCCGTGCTGTTGCTGCGGGAACTCTTCCGCCACGTGATCATGGCTCCATTTTTTCACGCCAGCCCGCGCAGGAACTCCACTGTTCCGGCTGGGCTGAGCGCCGCCGACCGGAGCGCGCGCCAGGTCGCCTCGAAGATCTCGATCTGCTCCGGCTCGTCCAGGAAGAGGCTGGAGACCTTGTTCTCCAGCAGGACCAGGCTCGGATCGGCGTCGTACTCCAGGATCACGAAGGGGCCGTCGAGGCCGGCGTGCGGCGATGCCGTCGTCGGCACGACCCGGAGCGTGACGTTGGGCCGTTGTGCGATCTCCGCGAGGTGGCGGAGTTGGCGGGAGTGGGCGGCCCGATCGCCGAACGGGCGTTCCAGCACCCCCTGCTCGATGATCGCGTGCAACTTGACCGGAGCGCTGCTGCGGGTGAGCAGACCCTGGCGGACCCGCCTGCTCGCCACCAACAGGTCGACCTGCTCGCCGGTGAGGCCGTACCCGGTCGCCCGGATGAGGGCTTGGGCGTACTCGTCGGTCTGCAGGAGGCCGGGGATGACCAGGGGCTCGTAGTTGAGCAGGGCGCTGGCCTCGTCCTCGAAGTCCGCCCACGTCTGCCAGTCCTCGGGCAGGTTCGGGTTGTTGATCCGCAGGAGGCCGCGCTGGTCGGCGTGCCGGGCGAGGTCGAGCAGGTGGACCCGCTCCTTCTTCGTGACGCCGTACAGGTCGAGCAGCTTCTCCAGGTCGTCCATGTAGACCCCGATCTCCGAGGTCTCGATGCGGCTGATCTTGCTGCCCGACATCCCCACCGCCTCGCCGGTCGCGTCCGTCGACAGCCCGGTGGCGTTGCGGAGCTTGCGGAGGATGTGGGCGAGTCGGCGGGAGCGGACGGAGCGTCCGGCGCGGCGTGCCATGCCGGCAAACCTAGGTGCGCCGCTTCACCACGTGCCAGGCCCTTCACTCGAAGGTGTCATTGCCGAATTATTTGGGGCGCTGCAATCTATTGACATGAGCCAGCAGCCGATCACCGACACCGACTCCGCCCCTCCCCGACGTGACTGGGTGCTGCGTTGTGACGGTTCGTCCGGGCGGGTGTTCGAGGTCGGGGTGACGCTCGGGACGGCCGAGGTCCACCTGCCCCTCGACACCGACTGCATCCGCCTCGAACTCCAGCAGGTCCGCGCCCTGCGGTCCGCCTTGGACGAAGCCATCACGTGCGTCGAGGCCGACCTGCGCGCCGCCGGCCATGTCACCGAACGCGTCACCGGCCGCACCGCCGCCCACCCCGCCTGAACATCAAGGTTTGCCCAAACCCGCAGCCACCAACTACCCCGACCCGGTGTGATCCGGCACACTCATCCGGCATGGCGGAAGCGACGAGCGCACCGGCGCAACCGGAACTCAACCGGGCCATCGGCCCGAAGTTGCTGCTGTTCTTCGTGATCGGTGACATCCTCGGCACCGGCATCTACGCACTGACCGGCAACGTCGCCGGCAAGATCGGCGGCGCGCTCTGGCTGCCGTTCCTGATCGCGTTCGTGGTGGCGTTCCTGACCGCGTTCAGCTACCTGGAACTGGTCGGCAAGTACCCCCGTGCCGCCGGCGCGGCGCTCTACACCAACCGCGCGTTCAAGATCCAGTTCCTGACCTTCATGGTGGCCTTCGCCGTCATGAGCTCCGGCATCACCTCGGCGTCCTCCGCCGCGCTGGCGTTCGGGCGGACCTACCTCCAGTCGGTCATCAACGAGTTCTTCTCCGACACGTTCACCGTCTCGGCGACCCTGGTCGCGATCCTGTTCATCCTCGGCCTGGCCGTGATCAACTTCCGGGGCGTCTCGGAGTCGGTCAAGGCCAACGTCGTGCTGACCTGCATCGAGCTGTCCGGCCTGGTGATCATCATCGGGATCGGCATCTACGCCATCGCGGCCGGTGACGGCGACGCGAGCCGGCTGACGCAGGTCGATCCCGCGCCCGGCCAGTCGGCGCTGGTCGCCATCACCTCCGCGACCGCCCTCGCGTTCTTCGCGATGGTCGGCTTCGAGGACTCGGTGAACATGGCCGAGGAGTGCCGCGACCCGGTCCGCATCTTCCCGCGCGCCATGCTGTGGGGGATGGTCGTCGCGGCCGTGATCTACGTCCTGGTCGCGATCACGTCGTCGTTGCTGATCCCGGCGGACGAACTGGCCAAGTCCGGCAGCTCCGCCCTGCTCCGCGTGGTCCAGGTGGGCGCGCCCGGGTTCCCGCTGTGGGTGTTCTCGCTGATCGGCCTGTTCGCGGTGATCAACTCCGCGCTGATCAACATGCTGATGGCCAGCCGGCTGATCTACGGCATGTCACGGGAGCGGATCATCCCGAAGGTGTTCGGCACGGTGCACCCGTTCCGGCGCACGCCGTGGATCTCCATCATCTTCACCAGCGGGGTCGCGATCATCCTGGTGTCCACCACCGACATCGCGAAGCTCGGCGGCACCACCGCGCTGCTGCTGCTCGTGGTGTTCACCATCGTCAACATCGCGGTCCTGGTGCTGCGCAAGGAGAAGGTCGGGCACAAGCACTTCCGCGCGCCCACCTGGGTGCCGGTGCTCGGCGTGATCACCTGCGCGTACCTGGCCAGCCCGCTGTCCGGCCGGCCGGGCGACGACTACCTGATCGCCCTCTACCTGCTGGCCGCCGGCCTGGTGCTGTGGGTGATCAACCGGCTGGTGCACGGCAAGGTCGAGTTCGACGCCGAGAAGCTGTCGAAGTAACCGGAACGGCAGAACACCTCAGCGCGCGGCGGGGTGGAGCTGGTGACGGGCCAGTTCCACCGCGTCGTGCGCGCAGAACACGTCGACCAGCCCCGCTTGCGTGCCAACGAGTTCGCGCAGTCTGTCCTGATTGGACCGTCGTAGTTCCGGCACGGTCTCCACGCGCCGCTGCATGAACGTCAAGCCCGGCGTGCAGTGCGGGGTCGCGGCCATCTCACCGTGGTAGAAGTACGAATCGCCGGCGTGCAGGAGCCACTTCCCGCCGGTGTTCACGGCGACGCCCGTGTGCCCCTTGGTGTGCCCGACCAGCGGCACCAGCAGGACGTCCGGGCGGAACTCGCGGACGCCGTCGAAGCCGAACCACGTCTCGCCGTGCGGTTCGTGGGTGACCCACTTCGGGCCGTGCGACCACTGGCGGTCCGGGTAGCGGGTGCGGTCGTTGCCCTTCTTCCCCGCGCGGGTGGCGGCCGTCAGCTCCTCCTCCAGCACGTGCACCTCGGCGTGCGGGAAGTCGCGCAGGCCCCCGCCGTGGTCCAGGTCCAGGTGGGTGAGCACGACGTGCCGGACGTCCGCCGCCCGGTACCCCAGGGCTTCGACCTGGCGCAGCGCGGTCTCCCGCTCGTCGAGGACCGGGCGGGAGGTCCACCGCCAGTGCCGGGCCAGGGTCGGGCCCGGGTTCCGGACGTCGTCCACGCCCATCCCGCTGTCGACCAGGACCAGCCCGTCGTCGGTCTCCAGCAGCAGGACGTGGCAGACCAGGGTGGCGGTCTGGAAGACCGATCCCTTGCCGTCGACCAGTTTTCCGCCGAACGGCCGCATGGTGCCGCAGTTCAGGTGGTGGACCTTCATCCGGGGTGCCTTCCCAGGAGGACGCCGAGGCGCGCGCCGACGGCGTGGAGAGGGGACAGGTCGCGGCGGGTGCGGGCGAGCAGCACCGCGCCTTCGATGGCGGCCAGGACGACCACGGCCAGCTCGTCCGCGTCGGCGCGGTCGAGGTGCTCGGCGATGACCTGCTGCCACGAGTCGTACACGTCGACGCACGCACCGCGGATCGGTTCGCTCTCCGCGCTCGCGTCCAGCGCGACGGTGGCGATCGGGCAGCCGTGGGTGAAGTCCGACGCCGCGAGCTGGTCGCCGAGCAGCCGCAACGCCTGGTCGAGCGCCTCGACCGGGTCCGGTGTCGCCTCCAGCACGGCCCGCAGCGCGTGGCACAGCTCGCCGCCGGCCAGGGTCACGGCTTCGGCGGCGAGCTGTTCCTTGCCGCCGGGGAAGTGGAAGTACAGCGAGCCCTTGGGCGCGCCGCCCTCGGCGAGCACCTGGTTCAGGCCGGTGGCGTGGTAGCCCTGCGCGTGGAACAGCTGGGCCGCGGTGCGGACCATGCGCTCACGGGTGTCGGTGCGACGTGGCATGACGTGGACTATACAGACTGGTCTAGTAAGAACAAGCGCTGCGATCGGCGGAAGGCCGGTGGGCGGTGCGAGGATGGCGGCCATGGTCGAAATCGCGCACGGCGCGGCGCGCGCCGTCATCGCCCCGAACGGCGCGGGACTGAAGTCCTTCGAGGTCGGCGGGGTGCCGTACGTCGAGACCTACGACGACGAACCGCCGATGGGCTGCGGCGCGGTGCTCGTGCCGTGGCCCAACCGGACGGCCGGCGGCAGGTGGACCCACGCCGGTGAGCCGCAACAGCTGGAGATCACCGAGCCCGCCCGGGGCAACGCGATCCACGGGCTGGTGCGCCGGGTCGCGTGGGCCGTCGCGGAGCGGTCCGAGGCGTCGGTGACGCTGGAGGTCCCGGTCAGCGGCCCGGGGTGGCCGGTGGAGCTGCGCACGGCCATCACGTACGCGGTCGACGGCGACGGCCTCACCGTCACCCACGTCGTGCACAACGTCGGCACGGCCCGCACGCCGTTCGGCGTCGGCACGCACCCCTACCCGCGCGCCGGCACGTCCGAGACCGACGAGACCTCGCTGTCGCTCGCGGCCACGACCGTGCTGCCGCTGGACACCGCCACGATGATCCCGTCCGGGCCGGCCGTGCCGGTCGAGGGCGACACCGACTTCCAGGTCGCGCGGCTGCTGGAGGGCGTCCACCTGGACATGCCGTTCGGCGGGTGCGAACCGGTCGACGGGCTCGTGCGGCACGTGCTGCGCGGGCCGGGCGGCGGCGTCGAGCTGTGGGCGGACCCGGACTTCAAGTGGGTGCAGGTCTACACGCCCGCGACCTTCCCCGGTCGGGGGCGCGCGGTCGCCGTCGAGCCGATGACGTGCCCGCCGGACGCGCTGAACTCGGGCGTCGACCTGCTCTGGCTGGAGCCGGGCGGGACGTGGTCGGGGCGGTGGGGTTTGCGGCCCCTGGCCTAGGTTGTTAGCGTCGCTAAGTATGAACGTCGCGATCACGGGTGGCCACGTCGTCCCGGTGTCCGGGGAGCCCATCGAGAACGGGACCGTGCTGGTCCAGGACGGCAAGATCGTCGCGGTCGGCGCGGACGTCACCGTCCCGGACGGCGTGCCGGTCGTGGACGCGGCGGGCGGCTGGGTGCTGCCCGGCTTCGTGGAGGCCCACGGCCACCTCGGCGTGCACGAGGAGGGCGAGGGCTGGGCCGGCCAGGACACCAACGAGATGACCGACCCCAACGGCGCGCGGCTCAAGGCGCTCGACGCCATCAACCCGGCCGACATCGGGTTCGCCGACGCGCTGTCCGGCGGCGTCACCACGGCCGTGATCAAGCCCGGCTCCGGCAACGTGATCGGCGGGCAGACCGTCGCGGTGAAGTGCTGGGGCCGCACCGTGGACGAGATGCTGCTGCGCGACCCGGTGAGCGTCAAGAGCGCGCTCGGCGAGAACCCCAAGCGGGTCTACGGCGACCAGAAGAAGCTGCCCTCCACCCGGCAGGGCGTCGCCGCCGTCATCCGCGACGCCTTCACCAAGGCCCAGGACTACGCGGCCAGGAAGGCCGCCGCCGAGGGCCTGTTCGACCGGGACAACACCATGGAGGTGCTGACCAAGGTCCTCGACGGCACGCTGCCGTGGTGCCAGCACTGCCACCGCGCCGACGACATCGCCACCGCGCTGCGCCTGGCCGACGAGTTCGGCTACCGGCTCGTGGTCAACCACGGCACCGAGGGCCACCTGATCGCGGACCTGTTGGCGGACAAGAACATCCCGGTCGTCGTCGGCCCGCTGTTCACCACCCGCTCGAAGGTCGAGCTGCGGCAGCGCACGCTGCGCACGCCGGGCGTGCTGGCCCGCGCCGGCGTCGAGATCGCCATCACCACCGACCACCCGGTGGTGCCGATCAACTTCCTGGTGCACCAGGCGACCCTGGCCGTGAAAGAGGGGCTCGACCGGGACGTCGCGCTCCGGTCGATCACCACCAACCCGGCCCGGATGATGGGGCTCGACGACCGGGTCGGCTCGCTGGCGCCCGGCCTCGACGGCGACGTGGTGATCTGGTCCGGCGACCCGCTGGACGTGATGAGCCGCGCGCTGCGGGTGTTCGTCGAAGGGCGCGAGGTGTACCGGTTCGAGGACGGCGAAGGCGTCGTGGCGAGCCCGTACCGGACGCGCTAACCGACGCCTCGGACCGCCCTCGACCTCCTGCGCGTCGTAGGGGGCCCTACGCGTCCCCGGGGTCCTCGGGGTCCTCGCTGTCCGCCAGGCCCTCGACCTGGATCGGGGTGTGGCGGTCGAACGAGACCGCCAGCCCGTACGGCTCGCAGATCGGGAACCCGCCCTCGGCGAAGCGCAGCAGCCAGCCGTCGGAGTAGAAGTTGAACTGCGGGTCGCCCAGCGGGAAGGTCGCCGCGTCGAACTCGCGGTGCGGTCCGGCGTCCTCCCACTCGAAGAACGCCGGGTCCTCCAGCAGCCGGGCGTGCGCGAAGCGGAGCGCCGCCTCGATGTGCGCGTCGACGTCGGCCAGCACGGCGGCCACGAACTCCAGGTCCGCGCCGGCCGGGTCGTCGGTGCCTTCGAGCATGATGTGCGCGTCGACCGGCGCGCCGTACAGCGCGCTGCGCGGGGGTTCGAGCACGGTCCACATCGACAGGTCGTCGGGGCCGTGCTGGTGGTGCAGGGGGCCGATGCCGGGGAGGGGTGCGGTCACCGGGCCATCCTGCCGCACGTCACCGGCGCAGTTCGCGGCCGATCACCACGCGCTGGATCTGGTTGGTGCCCTCGAAGATCTGCAACACCTTGGCCTCGCGCATGTACCGCTCCACCGGGAAGTCGCGGGTGTAGCCCGCGCCGCCGAGCACCTGCACGGCGTCCGTGGTGACCTTCATGGCCGCGTCCGTGCACACCAGCTTCGCGATCGCCGCCTGCCGGGTGAACGGCAGCCCCCGGTCCCGGCGGCGGGCCGCCGCCAGGTAGGTGGCGCGCGCCGACTCGACCGCCGCCGCCATGTCGGCCAGCAGGAACTCCAAGCCCTGGAAGTCGATGATCGCGCGGCCGAACTGGGTGCGGTGCTTCGCGTACGCCACGGCCTCGTCCAGCGCCGCCTGCGCCAGGCCCACCGCGCAGGCCGCGATCCCGAGCCGGCCGGAGTCCAGGGCGGACAGCGCGATCTTCAGCCCGTCGCCCTCCTCGCCGATCAGCCGGTCGGCGTCGACCCGCACGTCCTCGAACCGGAGCTGCGCGGTGACCGACCCGGTCAGCCCCATCTTGCGCTCCGCCGGCGCGGCGTCGAGCCCCTCGACGTGACCGGGCGCGAGCAGGCAGCTGATGCCCTTGCTGCCGGAGTCCTGCGTGCGGGCCATGAGCGTGTAGAAGTCCGCCACGCCGGCGTGCGTGATCCACGCCTTGGTGCCGTTGACGACGTACTGCTCGCCGGTGCGCACGGCGCGGGTGGACAGCGCGCCCGCGTCGGAGCCCGCGTGCGACTCGGAGAGCGCGTAGCCGCCGAGCAGGTCGCCGTCGAGGATGTCCGGGAGCCAGCGCTGCTTCTGCTCCTGCGTGCCGAACGTCGCCAGCGCGTAGCTCGACATCACGTGCACGGAAAGCCCGACCCCGACCGACATCCACGCCGACGCGATCTCCTCCAGCGCCTGCAGGTAGACCTCGTAGGGCTGTGCGCCGCCGCCGAACTCCTCCGGGTAGGGCAGGCCCAGCAGCCCGCTCTTGCCCAGCAGCCGGAACTTCTCGCGCGGGAAGCGCGCGTGCTCCTCGGCGTCGGCCGCGTGCGGCGCCAGTTCGTCCCGCGAGATCTCGCGGACCAGGGCGAGCAGGTCTTCGGCTTCGGTGGTGGGCAGCAGGCGCTCGGCGGGCATCTTCGACCTCCGCGACGTCGGTAGTACTCCGAACAGTACTGTAGGACGTACGCCAGTACTGTCACCAGGGAGTGTGACAGAGTCGTTTCCATGACCTCGATCGCGCGCAGACCCCTCACGCCCCGGCAGGTGGACCTGCTCGGCCGGTTGGAGACGCTCGTGCTCGCCGAGGGCTTCGCGCACTTCACGCTGGACGACCTCGCCGCACGCCTGCACTGCTCCAAATCGACCCTCTACGCGCTGGCGGCGAGCAAGGAACAACTCGCCGTACGAGTAGTCGGCCGGTACTTCAAGGGCGCGGCCCAGCGGATCGAGCAGCGGGTGTCGGAGATCAGGGACGTCCGGGCCCGGGTCGGGACCTACCTGGCCGGTGCCGCCGAAGAACTGCGCCGCGCGTCCGCGCAGTTCATCGCCGACGTGTCCGCATTCGCACCCACCCGGTCCACCTACGAGCGCAATGCCCGCGCGGCCGCCGAGCGAATCCGCTCGTTCATCCAGGAAGGCGTCAAGGAAGGCGTTTTCCGGGAAGTCCACGCGACACTCGTCGCGGAAATGGCCGGACTGCTCATCGAAGGCATCCAGACCGGCGTGCTGACCCGCCGCGCCGGCGTGACCGACGCGGAGGCGTTCACCGCGCTCGGTGAACTGCTGCTCGACGGGCTGCGCAGAGAACGGAGCCAGGCGTGATCGTCGTCGCCGGTGAGGCGCTGGTCGACCTCGTGCCCACCGCACAGGGCACGCTCGCACCCCGGCTGGGCGGCGGGCCGTACAACGTCGCCGTCGCCGCCGGGCGGCTCGACGCCCCCGTGGGCTTCCTGTCCCGGATCTCCACCGACCCGTTCGGCGACCGCCTGGTCGACCGGCTGCACGCCGCGAACGTGCGCACCGACCTCGTCCAGCGCGGGCCCGAACCGACCACGCTCGCCGTCGTCGGCCTGACCGACGACGGGTCCGCGCGGTACTCGTTCTACGTCGAGGGCACCGCCGACCGCCAGGTCACCGACCCCGGGCCACTGCCCGCCGACGTGCGCGCGGTGTCGTTCGGCACGCTGTCGCTGGTGCTCGAACCCGGCGCGAGCACGTACGAGCGGGTGCTGTGGCGCGAGGCCGAACGCGGCGCGCTCACCGTGCTGGACCCCAACATCCGCGCCGGCCTCATCCGCGACCCGCGCGCCTACCGCGACCGCTACGACTCGTGGCTGCCGCACGTCGGTCTGCTCAAGGTGTCCGTGGACGACGCCCGGTGGCTCGCCGAACTCCCCGAGGACGCGCCCGAAGCGCACGTGCTCGACGTCGTCCGGGACTGGCGCGGCGCGGGCCCCGCGGCCGTCGTGCTGACCCGGGGCGGCGACGGGCTCGCCGTGCTCACCGGAACCGGTGAGGTGATCAGCGTCCCACCCGCACCGGTGAACGTCGTTGACACGATCGGGGCGGGCGACACGGTCCAGGGATCGCTGCTCGCCTGGCTGGACGACCACGACGCGTTGTCCACCGGGGCCGTGCGCTCGATGGACGCCGGGCAATGGGCCGAAGCGCTCACCTTCGCCGGCGCCGCGGCCGCTATTACCTGCTCCCGGGCCGGAGCGGAACCGCCGTTCAAACGCGAGCTGGGGATGACCTAGCTCTCACCCCCGTTGAGGTGGAGAAACGCGGCAAAACGGCTACGGTGGGGGATGCACGCTAGCCTTCCGTGCATCCCTTGTGATGCCGGTCCCATCTCGCAGAATCGGTTCACGCCGCGGCTGTGGAGGCGGGTTGGCCGCCGACTAGCGTGGCACAACTGACAGGACCCCAACGGGGTGGTGCTGCGGTCCCGGACGCCTCGCGTCCGCGTGCCCGCGCGTGCGAGAACCCGCACGAGGCCACCCCGCCCTAGCGTGAGAGGGACTCTGAATGCCCGACGCGACGACTGCGCCGAACGACACCCGTACCGTCGCGCTGCGCCATCAGGGCGGAGAGCACGAGATGAAGGTAGTACCGGCCACCGAGGGTGCGCCCGGTATCGATCTCGGCAAGCTCCTGGCCAACACCGGCCTGGTCACCCTGGACAGCGGGTTCGTCAACACCGCGTCCTGCTCGTCCGAGATCACCTACATCGACGGTGACGCGGGCATCCTGCGCTACCGCGGCTACCCGATCGAACAGCTCGCCCAGCGCTCGAACTTCATCGAGGTCAGCTACCTGCTCATCTACGGCGAGCTGCCGACGCAGGCGCAACTGGACGAGTTCTCGTCCAAGATCAGCCGACACACCCTGCTGCACGAAGACCTGAAACGGTTCTTCGACGGCTTCCCGCGCGACGCGCACCCGATGCCGGTGCTGTCCTCCGCGGTGTCCGCGCTGTCCACGTTCTACCAGGACAGCCTCAGCCCGTTCGACGCCAACCAGGTGGAGATCTCCACGATCCGCCTGCTGGCGAAGGTGCCGACCATCGCGGCCTACGCGTACAAGAAGTCGGTCGGCCAGCCCTTCCTCTACCCGGACAACTCGCTGGGCCTGGTGGAGAACTTCCTGCGGATGACGTTCGGCTTCCCGGCCGAGCCCTACGACGTCGACCCGGACCTGGTCCGCGCGCTGGACCTGCTGTTCGTGCTGCACGCCGACCACGAGCAGAACTGCTCCACCTCCACCGTGCGCCTGGTGGGCTCGTCCGAGGCCAACCTGTTCGCCTCGATCTCCGCCGGCATCAACGCCCTGTTCGGCCCGCTGCACGGCGGCGCGAACAGCGCGGTGCTGGAGATGCTGGAGAAGATCAAGAACGAGGGCGGCGACGTCGCGTCGTTCGTGCGCAAGGTGAAGAACAAGGAAGACGGCGTCCGCCTGATGGGCTTCGGCCACCGGGTCTACAAGAACTACGACCCGCGCGCCGCGATCATCAAGAAGACCGCCGACGAGATCCTCGGCAAGCTCGGCGCCGACGACCAGCTGCTGGACATCGCCAAGAAGCTGGAGGAGACGGCGCTCGCCGACGACTACTTCATCGAGCGCAAGCTGTACCCGAACGTCGACTTCTACACCGGCCTGATCTACCGCGCGATGGGCTTCCCGACGAAGTTCTTCACCGTGCTGTTCGCCCTGGGCCGGCTGCCCGGCTGGATCGCCCACTGGCGCGAGATGATCAAGGACCCGGCCACCAAGATCGGCCGCCCGCGGCAGATCTACGTCGGTTCCCCGGAACGCGACTTCGTGCCGCTCGACCAGCGCTGACCCCCGTCGGCACCGGCTCCGTCGGCACCGGCTCCGCCGACTCCACCCCCGGCACCGCCGCCCTCGCCGACGACAGCTACAAGGCCCGTACCCCACAAGGGGTGCGGGCCTTCGTCTTCCCCCTTTCCCGCGTCTTCCCCTTCCCCGCGCCGCAACCCTCGCCCGGTTCCCTCCTCTCGCCTGCTCGTCCACCTTTCCCTTCTCGGCGGTCATCCAGGTGATCGGGTGTCTCCGTCGGTCGGGTGTCTCCGTCGTACGGGTGGTCGAGGCGGTTGGCTCTCTGTCGTGCAGTGCGCGTCGGGCGCTCCTAGGGTTCCGGGTGTGGATTCCTCGACCGTCGTCTGGTTCCGGCGTGACCTGCGGGTGGACGACCACCCGGCGTTGCTGGCCGCCGCCGAACGTGCCAAGAACGGCCTGGCCCTCTACGTCCTGGACCCCCGGTTGCTGTCGGTCGCCGGGCAGCCCCGGGTGCGGTTCATGTTCCGCTGCCTGCGGGCGCTGGACGCGAAGCTGGGCGGGCGGCTCATGGTGGTGTCCGGGGACCCGGTCGACGTGGTGCCGGAAGTGGCGCGATCCGTTGGGGCGTCGACGGTCCACGTGTCGGCGGACGCCGGGCCGTACGGGCGGGAGCGGGACGCGGCCGTGGAGCGGAAGGTCGAACTGGTCCGCGCCGGGTCGCCGTACGCGGTGACGCCCGGTCGGGTGGTGAAGCCGGACGGGACGCCGTACCGCGTGTTCACGCCGTTCTCCAAGGTGTGGCGGGAACACGGGTGGCGCAAGCCGGCGGACACCGACGAGTCCACTGTGGACTGGCTGGAGCCGGCGGAGTCCGAGGAACTGCCGGACGTCGAGCCGTTGGCGGACTTCTACCCGGAGTGGGAGAAGTTCCGCGACGAGCGCCTGCCGGACTACGACCGCGACCGCAACCGGCCGGACCTGGACCGCACCAGCCGGATGTCGGCGTACCTGAGGTGGGGCGTCGTGCACCCGCGCACCCTGCTGGCGGAACTGGGCGACGACGAGGGCGCGCGGGCGTACCGCAACGAGTTGGCGTGGCGGGACTTCTACGCCGACGTCCTGTGGCACCACCCGGAATCGGCCCGCCAGAACCTGGACCGCAAGTTCGACGCGATGGAACTGGACCACGACCGCGAGCGGTTCGAGGCGTGGTGCGCGGGGAAGACCGGCTACCCGTTCGTGGACGCGGGGATGCGCCAACTCCTGGCGGAGGGCTGGATGCACAACCGGGTGCGGATGGTGGTGGCGAGCTTCCTGGTGAAGGACCTGCACCTGCCGTGGTGGTGGGGTGCGCGGCACTTCATGAAACACCTGGTGGACGGCGACCTGGCGTCGAACCAGCACGGCTGGCAGTGGGCGGCGGGGACGGGAACCGACGCGGCCCCGTACTTCCGGGTGTTCAACCCGGTGACCCAGGGCGAGAAGTTCGACCCGGACGGCGAGTACGTGCGGCGGTACGTGCCGGAGCTGAGGGACGTGAAGGGACGTGCGGTGCACAAGCCACACGACCCGATCGTGGATCACGCGCACGAACGCGAAGTCGCGCTGGCCCGGTACGCTGCGATCAAGTCGTGAGGACAGTCCGCCGGTAGGTGCGACGGCCCCGCCTGGCAGACCGCCGGTTCTGGCGCGGAGCAGCAGACGTCAGCCGATGGACGTAGACGCCGAGCACCAGCCGTCACACGACAGGGTGGGAAACCCCACAAAACGTACGGTAACACTGTTCCCGTCACTCGGTTTGTATACCGACGCCTCGAACCCCACCGGACCGAACACCACGACCCCCACCCACCCCCGACGGCCCCCCACCACGACCAAGATCCCACCCCCAACGCCCACCGCCACCCACGACGACCCGCCACCCACGACGACCCCGCCACCCGGCCGCCCACGCGCGCGGCACCGGCGCGCGGCATCGCCCGCCCAGCGCCGCGCCCGGCACGCGCACTGCCCCGCCCAGCCGGCATCCGCCACCGCCCGCACGGCCCGACCGGCACCGGTCGCAGCGGCGAGCACTGCCCGCGATCGCCGCGCGCGGCACCGGCTGGCAGCGGCGAGCACTGCCCGCACCGGTGGGCATCGGTCGCATCGGCGAGCACTGGTCCGCAGCGGCTGGCATCAGCCAGCACTGTCCGCGCTGGCGGGCGTTGGCGGGCGCTGGCACTGGCGGGCGCTGGCACTGGCGGGAACTGGTGGGCGCTGGTGGGCGTGGGCGCTGGTGGGCGCTGGTGGGCAGAGCCTGGGCCGGTGTCCTTGGCTTCGCGCGCTGCGTTTGATATCCGGCTCCCGGCGCAAGGCATCCGGCCTTCGCCGGCAGCGAGTCCGGCGCGGAAGGTTCCGCAGCGCCGCTCGTAACGGGCTCCGGCTCACGCGGAAGGTCCGCAGTGCGACTCGCGTCGAAGGTCCGCAGTGCGACCCGCGCCGAGGGCAGCGTGCGGCTGGGGGCAGCGGGCGGGGGCAGCGTGCGGGCCTGGAGCTGGGGCTGGGGCTGGGGCTGGCCGAGATTTCGTTGTGGCGTCGGATGGTGTGTGGCGTCGGGCGCGGTGGTTCGGGGTGTGGGCTAGCGCAGGACGTCGCGGAGTTTGACCCGGGAACCGGTGTGGAGGACGGCGTTCGAGTAGACCTTGCCGCCCAGCCAGGTGATCGCCGCCACCGCGCCGATCGCCAGGACCACCGCCACCGCCACCTGCCAGAGGGGGGCGACTCCCATCGCCATTCGGCCCGGCATCAGGATCGGGGCGAATGGGGGGAGCATCGACAGGATCGCCACGAGGGTGCTCGAACCGTCCTGGATCATCAGGTTGATGCCGACCACGAACACGACCACGATCACCATGCTGATCGGTGCCATCACCGACTGCAGTTCCTCCTGGCGCGGCACCAGGGACGCCGCCGCCGCGTACACCGTCGCGTACAGGAAGAAGCCGAGCAGGTACCACAGAACGCCTACGGCCAGGGCTCCGCTCGCCAAGCCCGTCACGTCCACCAGACCCGTCGCCGACGACACCGCCACGCCGATCCCGCCGATGATCAGCAGCTGCAGCAACCCGACCAGGCCCAGCCCCACCACCTTGCCCAGCAGCAGCTGCCACGGGCGGAGGGTGGACAAGAGGATCTCCACCACGCGGCTGGACTTTTCCTCCACCACGCCCTGCGCGACCATCGTCCCGTACACCAGCAGCGAGTAGTACAGCAGCGCCGCGATCACCAGGCCGATCACCATCCGCTGCCCGCGCTGGGAATCGCCCGGTTCCAGCGCCACCACGTCGACCTTCGCCGCGTCGACGGTGCGGGCCACGCTCACCGGGTCCAGGCCGGCTTCCGCCAGTTGGGCGTTGAGCACCTGCTGCTTGACGATCAGGTCGATCGAGTTGCGCAGCGCGTCGTTCAACCGCTCCTTCACCACGACCCGCAGCGCGTCCGGCGCGCCGGTCACCAGCACGTCCACCTCGCCCGCCCGCACCCGCTGCTCGGCCGCCGCCGCGTCGGTCGCGTCCACGACCTCGATCTCGCGGCCGAACGACTCGGCGGTCCGCTTCAGCGGTTCGGCCAGCAGGGTCGCCTGGCCTGCCAGGGCCACGGTGTCGCGTTCGGACCGGTCGATCAGCACCGTCTGGAACAGCGCGTAGCCCGCCATCACGGCGATGATCGCCAGCGTCCCGATGACGAACGACTTGGCGCGCACCTTGGTCAGGAACTCCCGGCGGGCGACCAGGAACACCGCCCGCCTCGGGGTCAGGCTGCTCATGCCACGCGCTCCTCGGTCACCACGCTGCGGAACAGTTCGGTCAGCGACGGTCGTCTGCGGGTGAACTCGTGCACCGGTCCGGTGGCCAGCGCGGCGTGCAGCACCGCCTGGTCGTCCGCGCCCGGCGCGAGGTCCAGCACCGTGCGGGTGCCCTCGACCTCGACCACCCGCACGCCGGGCACGTCGGCGGCCCAGCCGGGTTGCGCCGCCGGCGCGTCCACGACCAGTTGCACCGCCCCTCCGGCGCGCAGCTCGTCGACCGTGCCGCACGCGACCATCGAGCCGCTGCGCACGATGCCGACCCGGTCGCACAGCCGCTCCACCAGGTCGAGCTGGTGGCTGGAGAACACCACGGGCACGCCCGCCGACGCCTTCTCCCGCAGCACCTGGCTCATCACGTCCACCGCGACCGGGTCCAGGCCCGAGAACGGCTCGTCCAGCACCAGCACGTCCGGTTCGTGCACCAGCGCCGCGGCGAGCTGGACGCGCTGCTGGTTGCCCAGGCTGAGCTTCTGCACCTCGTCGCCGCGCCGGTCGCGCAGGCCGAGCCGGGCGATCCAGTTCTCCGCCGAGCGGTGCGCGTCGTTGGTGGTCACGCCGTGCAGCTCGGCCAGGTACACGAGCTGTTCGAGCACCTTCATCTTCGGGTACAGCCCGCGCTCCTCGGGCATGTAGCCGATGCGCCGGCGGGTCTCCAGGGTGATCGGCGCGCCGTTCCAGCGCACCTCGCCCGAGTCGGCCGCGAGCACCCCGAGGGCGATCCGCATGGTCGTGGTCTTGCCCGCGCCGTTGCTGCCGACGAACCCGAACAGCTCGCCCGCCCGCACCTCGAACGCCATGTCGCGCAACGCGACGACCTCGCCGTAGCGCTTGGAGATCCGGTCGACCTCCAGCACGCCCTGAGCCACGGTCGTTCCCTCCTGTCGCCTCACCCGCGCGGACCGCCGCCGTCAGCCGCGGTAGAACTGGGCCGACAGCGGCTCGAACGGCTGCCGGCTGAACACCGCCTCCACCGGCAGCCCGAACACCTCGCAGATCCGCATCGCCAGGTCCAGGCTGGGGTAGTGGTCCCCCCGCTCCAGCGCGCCGATCGTCTGCGGGTTGACCTCCACCGCCTGTGCCAACCCCACTCTGCTCATACCCCGCTCGACCCGCAGCACCTGGATCCGGTTGTGGATCCGCTGCTCGGGCCCCCGGCGTGCCGGACTCATGTTACGAAGTGTTGCGAAAACCCAACAGAACGGCAAGTAAACATTTCACACAATGAGCCGAACGGCGGTATCCACGCCCGGCTCGCCCGGAAATCACGTTTCGATGAAACGATACGCAGCCGGGAACCGAATCGAACGTCGACCGGTCGAATGTGCGTCGTGGGCCGCAAAGCCCCGTTGCCTGGAGGGGTGACTCTATGGAGCCGAAGGAGCCGGACGAGTGGCTCGCGCAGTACGGCCAGAAGATCGAGCAGGCCAAGCAGAACGCCGAGCAGGCGAAGAACTCGCTCGGTGAGGTCGGTGGCAGCGCCACGTCCTCGGACGGCCTGATCACCGTCACGGTCAACGCGTCCGGCGCGGTGACCAACCTGATCCTGCGGCCCGCGCTGCGGGGGGAGGACCCGGAGCGGATCTCCGGGGCGATCATGACGGCCATCGGCCAGGCGCAGCGCGCCGCGGCCGGCCAGGTCGTGCAGATCATGACCGACTTCGTCGGGGACGGCCCGGCGCTGGACTTCGTCAAGGCGAACATGCCCAACGGCTATTCGGGTGACGGAACCGACCTGGTGGAACCGGAGCCGGAGATCCAGCGTCGAGACACCAGGCCCGACGACGATTACTTCACCAACCCACCAGACGTGATGGCCTGAGCAGGGGGTAGATGTCCATGTTCGTGTCGTTCCACGTGAGCCCGGAGGAGATCCGGGCGCACGCCGGCACGGTCGACCAGTTGACGCAGCGGATGCTCTCGGCGACCAACACCGCCGACCCGTCGCTGTCGACCGACGCGTTCGGCGCGTTCGCGTCGTTCCTGGCCTCCTTCCTGCTCAAGACCGCCGGCGTCTCGCAGGACATCCTCGGCCAGGCCACCGAGACCATCGCCGACATGGCCCAGGGGCTCAAGGAGGTCGCCGACCTCTACGAGAACGTCGACCTGGACAACGCGTTCGGGTTCACCGGAAAGGCGCGCGGATGAGCACGCAGGCGAGCACTCAGGGGCGTGACCCGTCCTTCCTGATCACCGACGTGCAGGGGACCGTCTCGGCGGTCGAGCGCGGTGACTGGGTGCAGGCGGGCCTGGGCGTGGCGAACACGGCCATGAGCATCGTCGGCCTGTCCACGAACCCGCTGTCCGGCCTGCTGTCGGCGGGTTTCAGCTGGGCCATGCAGCACGTCAGCTTCCTCAAGGAGCCGTTCGACGCGCTGCTGGGCAGCCCGGAGTCGATCCAGAAGATGTCCGACAGCTGGGCCTCGGCGGCCAAGCAGATCGAGGGCATCGTCGCGGACTACCGGCGCACCTCCGAGCAGGAGACCAAGAACTGGAAGGGCCGCTCGGCCGACGGCTACCGCGAGGCGAGCAAGAAGCACGCCGGCGGGCTGGAGACGCTGGCCAAGGCCGTGAAGGGCATCTCCGGCGCGGCCAAGGGCGCGGGCGAGCTGGTCGCGACGGTCCGCAAGACCATCATGGACCTGATCGGCCAGGCCGTGCAGGACATGGTCATGAAGATCATCCAGTGGCTGGCGGCCTCGTTCCTGACCTTCGGCGCGGCCATCGCGGCGGCGATCTCGGACATCGTGACGATGGCCGTGAACTACGCCAAGAAGCTGATGGACTTCCTCAAGAAGCTCGGCGAGTCGCTCAAGAAGCTGATCGACCTGGTGAAGTCGGTGCAGTCGATCGCCTCGACCGCCAAGCAGATCCTCCAGGCGATCACCTCCATGACGCACGCCAACAAGGGCGGTTCGGGCGGCGCGGGTCCGCGCAACTCGGCCGGTGGCCTGGGGCTCACCCAGGACCAGTTGGCGAACATGGACCGCAACGCGCGCGACCGGTACACGCCGGGCAGCGGCGCGAGCGGCGGTGGCGGCAACACCGGCACCAGCGGCTCCCCGAACGCGGGCCCGGTGGTCAGCCGACCGCCGACGCCCGCCGGCAGCGGTGTCGGCACGGACGGCGGCCCCTACCCCGGTGGCACGTACCCGGGCGGCGCCGCGGGTGGTCCCGTGGTGAGCCGGCCGCCGACGCCGGGCGGGAGCAGCGGTGGCAGCGGCGGTTCGGGCAGCGGTGGCGCGGGCACGGGCGGCCACTGGGAGCCGGGCCGGTGGGTGCCGGCCGGTGGCGGGTCCTCGCAGCTTCCGCCGAAGGTCGCGCCGATCACGTACCCGGCGGCCTCTCGTGACACCACGCACGCGACCGGCACGACGGGCACCACCCCGTCGATCCCGACCGTGCGGCCGTTCACCTCGACCGACCTGCCGCACTCCGCGGGTGGCGGTGCGGGTGGCGGCGTCGGTGGTGGCGGTGGCGGTGGCTTCGCCGGTGGCGGTGGCGGTTTCGCGGGCGGCGGCGGTGCCGGTGCCGGCGGCGCGGGTGCCGGCCAGACGCTCCAGGCGGGCGGCGCGTCCGGTGTGCTGGCGGCGGGCACGGGCGCGGCGGGTGCCGCGGGCGGCGGCGTCGGCGGTGCCGGCGGCGCGGGTCGCGGTCCGGGCGGCGGCATGGGCGCCGGCGGCATGATGGCCCCGATGGCCGGTGCGCCCGGCCAGGGCGACGGCAAGGACCACCAGCGCAAGGTCCGGCTGGAGGGCGAGCCGCTGATCGAGGAGCCGCCCAAGGCGGCGAAGCCGATCATCGGCGAGTGACGCGGTAAGGACGAAGGGGGCCTCCTGTGCGGGAGGCCCCTTTCGCTTGTGCCACAGGGGTTTGACGCCGTGGGTCGACGTGCGCGTGTCGATGTGCGTGGGTCGACGTGTCGTGAGCTGGTGTGTTGAGGTCTGCCGGGGTGGTCAGGCCAGGGCGGCGAGTTCGTCGGCGACGACTTGGCGGGCCTCGGCCTCGCGGGCCCGGCGTTCGGCGGGCACCAGGCCGATGCGGGTGCGCCGGTCCAGCACGTCGTCGGCGTCCAGCGCGCCCTCGTGCCGCACGGCCCAGGCGAACTCGCCGATCTCGGCGACCCGGCACGCCTCCGAGCCGTACCGCGCGACCAGGTCCGCCGGACCCGCCGCCTGTCCGGAACCCACCAGCGGCCCGGAACCCACCGAAGGCCCGGAACCCATCAGCGGCCCGGAACCCACCAGGGGCAACGATTTCGTGCGCGACTTGGCGGCGGTGAGGCCGGTCGCGTCCACCGCGTCGGCCGCCATCCGCCGGTAGGTGGTCAGCTTGCCGCCGACGACCGTGGTGACGCCGCCCTCGGTGAGCACGGTGTGCCGGCGGGACAGGTCGGCGCTCGGCCCGTCGCCGGTGTCCAGCAGCGGGCGCAGGCCGGCGTAGCTGCCCAGCACGTCCGCCGGCGTCAACTTCCGCTCCAGCACCGAGGAAGCGACGTCGAGCAGGAAGTCCACATCGGACTGCGGGACCTCCGGGACGTCCGGGATGGGGCCGTCCACCGGTTCGTCGGTCAGCCCGACGTAGACGCGGCCGTCGTGCTGCGGCAGGACCAGCGCGTACCGGTTGCGCTCGGTCGGCACGGGCACGGTCAGCGCCGTGCGCCCGACGCCGAGCGCGCCCGCGTCCAGCACCAGGTGCGAACCCCGTGACGGGCGCAGCTTCACGTCCACCAGCCGCCCGGCCCACACGCCGGCCGCGTTCACCACGGCGTTGGCCCGGATGGTCAGGGACTCGCCGGTCAGGCCGTCCACGACGTGCGCGGTCCGCCCGTCCAGGCGGGTCACCTCGGCCCTGGTGATGATCCGCGCGCCGAGCCCGGCGGCGGTGCGGGCCAGGGCGACGACCAGGCGGGCGTCGTCCACCAGCTGCCCGTCGAAGCTGAGCAGCCCGCCACGCAGGCCCGCGCGGCGCAGGCCGGGCGCGAGTGCCAGGGCTTCGGCGGCCGGCACCCGGCGCGGGCCGGGCAGCACCTGTGACGGCGTGCCCGCGAGCCGGCGCAGCACGTCGCCCGCGTGCAGCCCGGCCAGCACCAGCGGGTCGTTGGCCTTGTCGTGCAACGGGACCAGTTGCGGCAGGGCGCGGACCAGGTGCGGCGCGGTGCGGGTCATCAGCACGCCGCGCTCCACCGCGCTCTCGAACGCCAGCCCCACCTCGCCCCGCGCGAGGTAGCGCAGGCCGCCGTGGACCAGCTTGCTGGACCAGCGGGACGTGCCGAACGCCAGGTCGTGCGCCTCCACCAGGCACACGTCCAGGCCGCGCGCGGCGGCGTCCAGCGCGACTCCCGCGCCGGTCACCCCGCCGCCGACGACCAGCAGGTCCACCGTCCGCTCGGCCACCTCGGCGAGGTCCCGGCGGCGGCGCGCGGCGTCGAGCGAGGTGCTCGCCTGGGGCGTGCTCACGACAGGGCCGCGTCGAGGAAGACCGCCAGTTCGGCGAGCAGCGCCTCGAAGTCCAGGTCGGTGGTGGCCGGGCGGATCGAGAGCACCAGGGACTGCGTGGTCAGCAGGACCAGGCGGGCCTGGGCGGCGGCGTCGCCGGGCCGGATCGACCCGTCGGCGTGGCCCGCCTCGACCTGGGCGCGCAGGAACGCCTCGACCAGCAGCTGCGTGCTGCCCAGGCGCTGCACCAGGTAGGGCAGCATCAGTTCGGCGTCGAGGTCGAGCACGCGGCGCATCAGCGGGTCGGCGGCGAGCAGCCGGATGCCCGCGACAGCCCGGCCGACCAGGCACTCGCGGGCGTTCGCGCCGTCCGGGCCGGGCTCTTCCACGCGCCGCAGCAGCGCGCCGAACTCCCTGGTCATCAAGGTTCTGACCAGGGTTCGGACGTCCGGGAACCGGCGGTAGAGGGTCATCCGGCTCACGCCGGCGCGTTTGGCGATGTCCGTCAGCGTGGTGCGGCGGACACCGACCTCGACCACGCAGTCGCGGGCCGCGTCGAGGAGCGCGTCATCACTGTGACGTTGGGGCGTCATGTGTCACACTGTAGCGGTGACCGAGCGCATCGACCACACCCTCCGGGGCAGGTGGACCCCGACCACGGCGCAACTGCCGCCGCACGCCCTGCGGTGGCTGCGGCAGCGGACCGGCCTGGCCGAGGTCCGCACCCCGGCGCGCACGCCCGCCGTGCCCGCGTCCGCGCTGTCCGACACCGCGCACACCGCGCTGGACGCGGTGGTGGGTCCCGGTTTCGTCCGGGTCGACCGGGACTCCCGGCTGGGCCGGGCCGGCGGTCTGTCCTATGTAGACATTCTGGAGCAGCGGGGTGACGGCGCCCTCGCGGTGCCCGACGCCGTCGTGCTGCCCGGGTCGCCGGAACAGGTGGTCGAGGTGCTGCGGACCTGCGCCGAGCACGACGTGGCCGTGGTGCCGTTCGGCGGCGGCACGTCCGTGGTGGGCGGGGTCGCGGCGCTGCGCGGTGACAAGGCCGCGGTGATCGCGCTCGACCTGGCCCGGCTGGACCGGCTGGTGTCGGTCGACCCGGTGTCCCGGATCGCCGTGCTGCAAGCCGGCCTGCCCGCGCCCGAGGCGGAGAAGTTGCTGGCACCGCACGGTTTCACCCTCGGTCACGTGCCGCAGTCCTACGAGCGGGCCACCATCGGCGGGTTCGCCGCCACCCGGTCGGCCGGGCAGGCGTCGGCCGGCTACGGGCGGTTCGAGGACCTGGTGGAGGGCGTGCGGCTGGCCGCACCGGTCGGCGAGTGGCGGCTGGGAGCCGCGCCCGCGTCGGCCGCCGGACCCGACCTCAAGCAGCTCGTGATCGGCAGCGAAGGCGCGTTCGGCGTCATCACCGAGGTGTCGCTGCGGGTCCGGCCGCGGCCGGTGGTCGAGCGCTACGAGGGCTTCGCCGTCGACGGGTGGGCGCGCGGGTCGGACGTGGTGCGCGCGCTCGCGCAGCGCCGGGTGCTCGCCGACGTGACCCGGCTGTCCGATGTGGACGAGACCGAGGTGTCCCTGTCGCTGGCCGGCGGCTGGAAGACCGCCGCGCTCAAGACCTACCTGCGGGCCCGCGGTCTCGCCCGGCCGTGCCTGCTCGTGCTCGGCTGGCACGGCGCGTCCGAGGACGAGGTCCGGCGCAAGCGGCGGGAGACGGTGCGCGGCCTGCGCCTGGTCCCGCTGGGACGACCGCTGGGCGAGGCGTGGCGGCACGGCCGGTTCAACGGGCCCCGCCAGCGCGACGCGCTGATGGAGGTCGGCGTGTGCGTCGAGACGCTGGAGACCGCCACGCACTGGTCCCGGGTGTCCGAACTGCGGGCCGTCGTGCGCGAGGCGCTGCGCGACGCGCTCGGCGACTGCGTGGTGATGTGCCACATCTCGCACGCGTACGAGACCGGAGCGTCCCTCTACTTCACCGTCCTGACCGCGCGGTCGGTCGCCGACCCGATCGGGCAGTGGCAGGTGGCCAAGGCCGCCGCCAGTGAAGCCATCGCCGGGCTCGGCACGATCAGCCACCACCACGCCGTCGGGCGGGACCACGCGCCCTACCTGGAGACCGAGATCGGCGCGCTCGGGCTGGACGTGCTGGCGTCCGTCAAGCGGACGCTCGACCCGACCGGGGTGCTCAACCCTGGCAAGCTCCTCCCGTCCGGGCTAGCTTCACGGACGTGACCGGTGATCTGCTGATCCGTTCCGTGCGGCCGTGGCCCAACAGCCTTGACGTGCCCGCGGTGGACGTCCTGTGCACTGATGGGCTGGTGGCGTCGATCGGCGCCGACGTGGACGCGCCGCCGGGCGTGCCCGTCGTGGACGGCGCGGGCGGGGTGCTGCTGCCGTCCTTCGCGGACGTCCACGCGCACCTCGACTCGACCCGGCTCGGGCTGCCGTTCCGGCCGCACAGCGCCGGCGCCGGGCTCGGCGAGCTGATCGACAACGACCGGCGCAACTGGCGGTCCGCCGAGCGCGGCGTGGCCGAGCGCGCCACGCACACCCTCGGGCTGACCATCGCGGCCGGCGCGACGATCGTGCGCAGCCACGCGCAGGTCGACGTCGACTCCGGGTTGGACAAGCTGGAGGGCGTGCTGGCCGCCCGCGAAGCGCACGCCGGGCGGGCGACCGTGCAGGTCGTGGCGTTCCCGCAGTGCGGCATCCTGCGCGAGAAGGGCACCGCCGACCTGCTGGAGGCCGCGCTGCGGGCCGGTGCCGACCTGGTCGGCGGCCTCGACCCGGCGGGCTACGACCGTGACCCCGTGCGGCACCTCGACGTCGTGTTCGGGCTGGCCGAGAAGCACCAGCGCGGCGTGGACGTGCACCTGCACGACGCCGGGTCGCTGGGCGCGTTCCAGGTCGAGCTCATCTGCGAGCGGGTCGCGGCGCTGGACATGCGCGGCAAGGTGACCATCAGCCACGCCTTCGCGCTGTCCTCAGTGGACGCCGAGCGGCAGCGCGAGCTGGTGGACCTGCTCGCCGAGCACGACGTGGCGGTGACCACGGTCGCGCCCGGCGTGCGGGAACCGTTGCCGCTGCGGCAGTTGCGGTGGGCGGGCGTGCGGCTCGGGCTGGGGCAGGACGGGATGCGCGACTACTGGTCGCCCTACGGCAACGGCGACATGCTCGACCGGGCCTGGCAGCTGGCCTACCGCAACGGGTTCCGGCAGGACGCGCTGGTCGAGATGTGCGTGGACATCGCCACCCGGGGCGGTGCGGCGGTCGTCGGCCGGCCGCACGGGCTGACCGAGGGGTCCCCGGCCGACCTGGTCGTGGTGCCGGGCGACACGGTGACGGCGGCGGTGATGGACCGCGCGCCGCGAACCCTGGTCGTGCACGGCGGGCGGGTCGTCGCGGCGGGCGGCGAACTGGTCTGACGCCGGCGGTCGGGCCGGCGGGTCAGATCTTCTGCCGGCACAGGTCGGCCAGTTCGGCGGCCTGCGGTCCGACGGCGGGATCGGTCGTCAGCGGCTCGACGGCGGCCAGGACGTGGGGCACCAGCTCTTCGATGCCGAGCATGGAGCGGGCGAACAGGGCGTCGGCGAGTTCCGCGTCCTCGTAGACCGCCGCGCCCTCGTCGTCGTCTTCGGGTTCCTCGTCGAGCAGGGCGGTGACCTCGGCGTCGACGTCCCGGCCCGCCGGGTGCGCCATGGTGACGAACTCGGCGCGGTGCTCCGGGGCGACGACCTCGACCACTTCGGCCAGGAACGCCAGCAGGCCGGGGACGGCGAGCGCGGCGCGGGGGTCGTCCAGCACTCCGACGACCTCGCGGACGACGTGCGGCGTGGCACTCCACGGCGTGCCCTGGTGGATGATCGCCGACGTCAGGTGGTAGAGCGCGGCCTTGCGCGCGTCGTCGTCGTCACCGGTGAGCGCGGCCAGGTGTGCGGGGGTGTCGGTGGCGCGCCCATAGGCGTGCAGCAGGTTCTCCACCCGCGTGAACCTAACCCAGCCGACCCCCGATCCCGTCCCCGGAGCGCGCCAAGCGCAACGCGCCCCTGCCCGTCCGGATCGCGTCAAGCGGGCCGACCGGGTGCGACCCCCAGGTCCGCCCCCGACCGCCCCGGTTCGGCCGTGCGGCCCCCGTTCGGCTGGTGGTGCGGTTCCGGTTCGGCCAACCACCCAGTCCGGCCGTGCGCCCCCATTCGGCCGGACTGTGCGGCCCCGGTCCGGCCGGACCGGCCGGCCCTGAGCGGGTGCGGCGTGGTCGGGACGGGGTGGCCGGACCGGGGGTGGTGGGTCCGCGTCCGGCGGGTGGGTCAGAACGTGACGAGGGCCTTGCCGGTGTTCTCGCCGCGCAGCATGCCGAGGAACGCCTCCGGGGCCTTCGCCAGGCCGCCCTCGGTGATCGTCTCGCGGTAGCGCAGCCGGCCCTCGGCGATCCAGGCGGTCACCTCGCGCTCGAACTGGTCGCGGAGGTGCGCGTGGTCCCACACCAGGAAGCCGCGCAGGGTCAGCCGCTTGCCCACGGCCAGGCCGAGGTTGCGCGGGCCGGGCGGGCGGGTCGACTCGGTGGCGTTGTAGCCCGAGATCGAGCCGCACAGCGCCGCGCGGCCGTGCAGGGTGAACGAGGCGATCGCAGCTTCGAGGTGGTCGCCGCCGACGTTGTCGAAGAACACGTCGACGCCGTCCGGCGCGGCCGCCGCCAGCTGCTCGGCCACCGGGGCGTCCTTGTAGTTGAACGCCGCGTCGAAGCCCAGCTCGTCGATCAGGTACTCCACCTTCGCGTCGGTGCCCGCGCTGCCGATCACCCGCGACGCGCCGCGCAGCTTCGCCACCTGGCCCGCGACCTGCCCGACCGCGCCCGCCGCGCCGGACACGAACACGACGTCGCCCTCCTTGAGGCCCGCCACGTCCACCAGGCCCGCGTACGCGGTCAGCCCCGGCATGCCCAGCACCCCCAGGTACGCCCCCAGCGGCGCGCGCTGCGGGTCGACCTTCGCGGCCTGCTCGGCGTCCACGACGGCGTACTCACGCCAGCCCAGGCCGTGCAGGACCGTGTCGCCGACCGCGAAACCGGGCGCGTTGGAGAGGACGACCTCGCCGACCGCGCCACCCTCCAGCGCCTTGCCGACCTCGTACGGCGCCACGTACGACTTGGCGTCGTTCATCCGGCCGCGCATGTACGGGTCGACGCTCATCACCAGGGTGCGCACCAGCAGTTGGCCGGCACCCGGTGTGGGCACCGGCACCTCGGCGAGGTCGAAGTTCTCCGGCGTCGGGAAGCCCTCGGGGCGCGACGCCAGCCGGATCTCGTGCGCGGTGCTCGGGACGGTCATGACTTCGTCAACCCCGGCGCGTCCGCGAGGTGTTCCGGTCAGTCAGTGTGACCTGCGTCGCGCAACACCGACACGCTCCGGTACGCGTAGCCGAGCCGTTCGTAGACCCTGATCGCCGCAGAGTTGCCCCCGTCGACCATCAACGCGCACGTGCCGTGCTCGCGCAGCAGCGCGCTGGTCAGGAACGCGCAGATCCGGCTGGACAGGCCACGTCCGCGGTGGTCGGGGTGGGTGGCGACGCCCGCGAGGAACCCGACGCCGGGTGCCGACCACGCGTCCGCGCCGACCGCGACCAGCGTGCCGTCCTCGTCGTGGATCCCGGTCCAGCGGCACGGCCCCGGCTCGTACGGCCAGGCGTACGAGTTCGGGCTCGCCTTGCGCAGCAACGACTCCACGTCGTCCCAGGCCGTCTGGTCCAGCCAGGGCAGGTCGGGGACGTCCAGCGCGCCGGTGCGCTCCATCCAGCCGAACGTGGCCCGCGCCGGGGACTCCGGCAGGTCGCGGGCCACCTCCGCGAGGACCAGGGGCCCCACGCCGGGGCGGGCGCGGGCGCGCAGGATCGCCGCGATGCCGTCCACCGGTCCGGCGAGCACCAGCCGGTCGCGCCGGTTGAGGTTCGGCGCGAGCACGCCCACCGCGCCGCCGTGCGCCCACGCCAACCCGCCCCGACCCGGTCGCACGCACTGGGCCGCCCAGCGGACGAGGGGGTCCGGGTTCGCCGCCGCCACCTCGTCCGGGTTCCGCAAAACACGCATGACCGCATCATCGCCGACGGTCTACCCTCGCCGGCATGGAGATCCGCCGGGTGACCTCGTTCGACGCGGTGTCGGCGGCCGGCCGGCTGTTCGACGAGCCGCCCCGGGAGGTCGCCACCCGCCGGTTCCTGGCCGAGGACGGCAACCACCTGCTGGTGGCGTACGTGGACGGGCAGGCGGCGGGCTTCGTCACCGGGGTGGAGACCACCCACCCGGACAAGGGCACCGAGATGTTCGTCTACGAACTCGGCGTCGAGGACGAGTTCCAGCGGCGCGGGATCGCGACGGCACTGGTCGAGGCGTTGCTGCTGCTGGCCCGGGAACGCGGGTGCTTCGGCGCGTTCACGGCCACCGAGCCGGACAACGCGGCGGCGCTGGCGACCTACGCGAAGGTGAAGGCCGAGGCCGAGCCGACCGTGTCGCTGTCCTGGACGTTCTGACGGCCCACGACTCTTGATCGGATCGTCACCGCGGATCTGCGGGCCGCGCAGCCAGACCGTCAGGGCGTCGACGCCGACCTCCCGGAGCGCGGCCGGGGTCTGGAAAGCCGGTCAGCAGGACCAACGGCCCCTGGGTGGTCAGGTCGAGAGCGCGTTCCAGCGCCGGGAGGACGGCCGCCATCCGGTCGACAGCGCAGTTTCGTCGTCGGCGACCCGGCGGGAGAACACCCGCCTGCCCTCGGTGTCGACCGGCCGTTCCGACGGCCCGCGGGTTCACCTGCGCGGCGCAGGCCGTCACCCGGTGTCCGCGCCGCCGGGGCGCCCGGTGCCCGGACGGCCCACCCGGCGTGCGCTGAGCGGGCGGCGGGCATTGCGCGCCCTTGCGCCGCCCGCCACGGTGGGACGTGGGTGTCGCGGCTCGTCTCCGGATGACCGGGCCGCGACGCCTGTCCAGCCGGCCGGCTAGGAACTCTTGCGCCGCAACAGGCCGCGCTTCTGGAGGGTGTCCTCCAGCGACTGGTAGGCCACGTCCATCGCGGTGAGGTAGTCGCGCTGGTCGCGGGCCGGCACCGACTCGTCGGGCTCCGGGACCGGCTTCATCTGCATCCAGCGCTCCTCCCAGAGCGCTTCGACCGCGGCCTCCCACAGCAGGCGCACGCCAACCTGGGTCAGCTTCTCCTGCTCGATCAGCTCCGCCATCCGGTCCTGCGAGGCGGCCAGCCGGGCCAGCAGGTCCCGCACCCGGTCGCGGTCCTGGTCGCGCATCTTCTCGACCGCCGCGCCGGCCAGGCCGACCATCTCCTTGTAGCGCTCCACCGCGGAAACCTCGGCCACCTCGGACCCGGTGTCGCCACTGCGCTGCGCGGGCACGACCGATGCGTGGCTGATCATGATTCCTCCCCGGTGTCGAACGGAATGACCACCTGCGGACGGGAATGCTCGAACCGGTCGAAGAACAGGCCCCGGCGCGGTCGGGGCGACCACGCCATGACCTGCTCCGGCCCGAACGACAGCAGTTCCTTGCCCTGGACGTCGAAGGCCAGCCACGCGCCGATGTCGTCGTACACGCCGGGCGGCAGGCTGTTCTTCAGCCGCTGCGGACCGCGCCACCAGCCGAGCAGGTGGGTGCGGTTCTCCGGACCGTGCTTGAGCACCGTGCGCAGACTGTCCACTCCGGACAGACGGGTTGTGTCGTCCTTCTTCTCCAGCAGGGTGTGCGCGCCGTCGACGGCGTACACGACCAGGTAGTGGGGGTCGAGCGCGATGCCCGTCTCGCCCTTGACCGCCGCGGTGAGTCGCGCGGCCCTCGAGTCGAGCAGCTTGCGGATGTCGCCCAGGCCGGAGAGTTCCACCGTGTGGCCCGCGTTCTGGAGCTGCTTGCACAGCTTGTCCGCGTACGGCCAGGCGTCCTCGGCCAGGCAGGCCAGGCTGAACGTCGCCTGGCCGGGTTCGTGCTGGCGCGCCAGGGAGAGCGCGGCCCCGCTCAGCACGCCCGCCGCGTCCTCGGGCAGCGAGCCGATCACGGCGATGTTGCGGCCGGGGGTGCGGGCGAACCGCACCTTGGCCGCGCTGCCCGCCACGTCGATCACCTGGCCGAGCAGCACGGTCGGGTTCTCGCCGGGCCGCAGGGCCTGGAAGTCCGGCAGGGTGTGCAGGTTGGGCACCTTGCTGCCGTCGAACAGGATCGGCTCGGACAGCTCGGCCGGGCGGCGGGCGTGCAGCTCCGCCTGGAGCCGGTCGAACGTGCCCCTGCCGGTGGAGTCCGGGACGCGGGCGATCTCGTTGCCCGGCCGCACGCCCGACTCGTGGTTGACCACGGCGTGCCAGCGCGGCAGCTCCACCGCGGCGTCGTTCTGCGGCTCGGCCAGCACCCGGCGCGCCTTGGGCAGCGCGATGCGCACGGTGAACTGCTCGAAGATCGCCGACTTGCCCCAGAACCCCTCGATGCCGGAGACGTCCTGGCTGGACAGCACCAGGTGGATGCCCTGCGACCGGCCGCGCCGCGCCACGTCCTCCAGCAGCTGGGTGGCCTGCTGGGTGACCTGGTCGCGTTCGCCGAACAGGTACTGGAACTCGTCCACCACGGCGACGATCCGCGGCCAGTGGCCCTCCGGGTCCTCCTCGCGCAGCTGCTCCAGCTTGGTGACCTCGTGCCGCTTGGCGGCGTCCGCGCGCCGGCGCATCTCGTCGGCCAGGAAGCGCAGCAGGGCCACGCCGAACTCGCGGTCGGTGTTGACGTTCACGCCGACCAGGCGGGCGTGCGGCAGCCACGTCGGGTCCTTGCGGCCCGGCGCGAACTGCGCGAACGACACGCCCTCCTTGAAGTCGAGCAGGTACAGCTCCAGCTCGTCGGGGTGGTAGCGGGCGGCCAGGCTGCCGAGCATCGCGTAGAGGAAGTTCGTCTTGCCCGAGCCGCTCGGGCCGCCGATCAGCGCGTGCGGCGAGGTGTCGCCGAGCCCCACGTGCACCGGCTCGCCCTCGTCGTAGCCGACCGGGGCGACGACGCCGGCCGCCGAGCTCTCCCGCCAGAGCGACTCCGGCAGCAGGTCGGCGAACGTGCTCAGCCGGGTGCGGCGCTCCTCGCGCTTCTTGGCGATCTCCGCGCACGCCAGCGGCACCTGGTTCTGCGGGAACTGCGGGTCGAGCTCCACCGTCACGTGCTTGCCGGTCATCGTGCACGTCGCGGTGTGGTCGGCGGCGATCGACACCGTCTCGATCGGCGAGTTCACGGTGACCGGGATGTCGACGATGAACAGCTGCACGCCGCAGGCCAGACCGTTGCGCGCCACGCGCTGCAACTGCTGCTGGTGCTCCTCCTTGAGCGCCTGGCGGTTGCCGAACAGCACCGCCACCCGCCACGGCTCGGTCCGCCGGCCGCCGACCGCGCGCACCGACTGGTGGCCCTCCACCAGCACGCCGGTGTGCACCCGGCGGATGTGGTCGGACAGCTCGTCGAGCAGCTCGTGCAGCCGCGCCGGGTCGTGCACGGTGAGCAGGCCCGCGCGGGTCAGCGGGTAGAGGCCGGGCAGCGAGCCGGTGAGCTGGTTGACGTCCCAGACGTGGACGTGCACCAGGCCGGGCTGGAAGTAGCTGACCAGCCGCAGCAGCAGGTTCTCCACCAGCGCGTCGGCCGCGCCGCGGCTGTCGGGCACCGAGGACACGTGCAGGTGCGAGTGGTCCAGCAGCGGCACCGCGACCGGGAACGACTGCGGCTCCGGCGCGCCGCGCACCACGCCGGTGCCGATCCGCCACAGCTCGGGCACGCCGTCGCTGCCGTCCGCCGTGCCGGGCCGGCCAAGCCACACCTCCGGCGGCCACGACGCCGGGCCGGGCGCGACCGCGTTCACCAGGGCGGTCAGCTGCGCGGGCCCGGCCTCGGACCACTCGCGGAACGCCTCGACCCGGTCGATCAGCGTCCGGGCGAGCTGCTGCTCGAACGCCTCCTTCCGCAACGCCTTGGCCAGCAGCGGGTCGGCCAGCGCGCGGTCGACGCCCTCGCCGCGCAGCATCACCTCGAACATGTCGCGGGCGCGGTCGTCGGCGAGTTGGCGCAGCTCGCGCGAGGCGTTGCCGAGAGCGGCGGCCACCGCTCTGCGGAACTCCTCGAAGGAGTCCTCGATCCGCCGCCGGCGCTCGTCGCGCCTGATCACGTCACAGCTCCACGGCCAGCCGCTGGACCAGGTCCAGGCTGCCGACGATCAGGTCGAGTTCGTCGGCGAACCGCTCCCGGGCCTTGACGAACCCGGCGGGGACCAGGGACTCGTGGTGGTTGGCGCTCGCCTCGACGAGCAGGTCCACCGCCTCGTCGAGGGCGGCCTGCGCCTCCCGGACGCTGCGGTAGGCATCGCGGAGGAACTCGCAGCTCTGTTCGAGCGCGAGCTTGACCTCGCCGACCGACGTCACGTGTTCACAGCCTGCTGTTGATGCTTTCGGCCTGCGAAATGCCGGCGCTGAGGAACTTCTGGAGGTCGGACACCCCGCTCACCACTTCGGCGAATTGCCCGTTGGCCTGTTCCACGTCGGCCTGGACGCTGCCCTGGGTCGCCGTGCTGAGCAGCGCTTGGGCGTCTTCGGCGAGGTCGGCCGCCTGCTGGAGGGCCTGCTGGCTCTGGGTGGCCTTGTCGACGGCCTGGTCTATCGCGGCGCGAACCTCTTCGATGCTGGCCATGTCGGATCCCGCCCCTCCCATAACGCCGGAGTTCCTATAGTTGAAAGTAGTACCGAAGGTCGCGCGTTTCACAAGCAAGATCGGCTGACCGGGTGGTAATGCAAATCCACTCGATCGGATTAGTCATGCTGATCTCAGTCGGGCACCGTCCACACGAATGCCGAGGCCGGTGTCGCGGTGAGTTCCAACTCGGTGATCCCGGCTGGTGGGACAGGTAGGGCTGACCAGCGCGTCGTAGCGGAGTCGCCCGCCCACCGCACGGGCGTCCATCCCGAACGGCCCAACGAGGACACCGCGTCCAGTAGCGCGACCGTGGGCGAATTGACACTCGATCCGAGATCGACGTGCACGCTCAGTAGATGCCCGTTTGGAGCCACTCGGGTGATCTTGCCACTGCGCGCCACCCGACTGGCTACCGCCCGCGCCTGCCACTCCGCACCGGCGGACCGGTCCGTCGCGACGTCGACCCGCAACAGCAGCCGGGTACCCGCTTCCGGCTCCGCCGCAACCCCCGCGTCGGGTTCGGGAACGGCGTCCCGGCGCTGCGGGTCGCCACCGGCCCAGGCCTCCACCAGCAGCCGCTCCGCGCCCGGCACGAGTTCGTCGAGCAGGCCAGGGTCCTCCAGCACGGTCCACGCCGTCGGCGGCTCGCAGGCCACCCGGGGCATCGGGAACTGCTCGCCCAGCGAGCGGACGAACGTCCGGACGGCCCTGGCCAGCGCACCCGCCACGTTCTGCGTGGCGCGCTCGCCGCTGGACCGGCTGACGGTCACCGACCAGCAGCCGGGCTCCTCGTCGGAGCAGTCGCCCGCCTGCACCACCTGACCGCCGACGCGCCGAAGCAGGCCGGCACAGGCTGCCCGTGCCTGCCGCTCGTCGTCGGCCGCGACCACCACGGTGATCAGCAGCTCCAGGTCTTCTCCCACCATCGCAGGGGAAATTGTCCACGAACGCCCGCGCCCGGTCTTCCCCGGCTTGGCCCAGTGCCGACGTCCGAGTGGAGTCGTGCAGGTCACCGGCTTGACCTGGAGCACGCTCCAGCGTGTTTGCTGGGGGACATGTCGAACAACCTTCAGGGCAGGGTCGCACTGGTCACCGGGGCGTCGTCGGGCATCGGTGAGGCCACCGCCGTCGCGCTGGGGCGCGCGGGCGCGTCGGTCGTGGTGGCCGCGCGCCGGGTGGACCGGTTGGCGGCGTTGGAGGAGCGGCTGGCGGGCGAGGGCGTCAAGGTGCTCGCGCTGGAACTCGACGTGACCGACGAGGCCGCGTGCCGGGCCGCCGTGGCGCGGACGGTCGAGGCGTTCGGCGGGCTCGACGTCCTGGTGAACAACGCGGGCGTGATGCTGCTGGGCGACATCGAGGGCGCGGACACCACCGACTGGACGCGGATGGTGTCGACAAATCTCCTCGGCGTCATGTTCCTGACCCACGCCGCCCTGCCGCACCTGCTGACCAGCCGCGGCGCGGTGGTCCAGGTGTCGTCCACGGCGGCGCGGGTCGTGCGGGCGGGCACCGGGGTGTACAACGCCACCAAGGCCGGGCTCAACGCGTTCAGCGAGTCGCTGCGCCAGGAGGTCACCCGGCGCGGGGTGCGGGTGACCGTGGTGGAGCCGGGCGTCGTGGACACCGAATTGCGCGAGCACATCACCGACCCGGCCGGTCGCGAAGCCGTCGAACAGCGCATCGCCGACCTGCGCCAACTGCACCCGCAGGACGTGGCCAACGCGGTCCTGTACGCGGTGCAGCAGCCGGACCACGTCGCCGTCAACGAACTCCTGGTCCGCCCCACCGACCAGACCTGGTAACCCACCGCCACCGCACCGGCCCCGCCCGACATGGCCCGCCCCGACGTGGCTCGGCCTGGTGCGGTGGCGGACTCGTCGTCCTGCTCGCCGATCCCGCCGAGGCCGCGCTGCCGTCGGCTTGATCGCCTGTGGCACAAGACTGTCCGGCTCGACGGACGCCCGGTTCAACGGACGCCCGGCTCGACGGACGCCCGGCTCGGCGGCGGTCGGCTCAGTAGCCTTCCAGTTCCGTGATGCGGGCCGACACCAGGCGGAACGAGTCGCCCAGGCCCAGGGTCACGGCCTCGACGCGGGTGGCGGCGGTGACGTACGGGGTGGCTTCGGCGCGTTCCAGGAACACCGCCGAGCGGCGGAGTTCCACGTGTGCCACCGGGGTCGCGGAGGGGAACTCCAGCAGGCGGAACGGGCCGATCAGGCCGGGGTGCACGGCCGCCGACGGCACGATCCCGAACCGGACACCGGGGATCTCCGTCGCGCGCAGGACGTGCCGCCACTGGTCGGCCATCACCCTGCGCCCGCCCACGGCGGTGCGCAGCGCGGCCTCGCCCACCAGGGCCACGTACTCGACCCCGCCGCCCAGCACCTGCTGGCGGCGCAGCCGGGCCATCAACCGGACCTCCACGTCCCGCGCGTCCACCCCGTCGCCGGTGAGGAACGCCCGGGTGTACTCCATGGTCTGCACCAGGTCGGGCACCAGCAGCGGCTCCCAGTCGACGATCCGGGTCGCCTCCTGCTCGTAGCCCGCGAGCGCGTTGGTCTCCGGCGGCAGGCCGGGCAGGTCGTGCTCCCACAGGCCCGGCCCCTGCCCGCGCTCCGCCCGCCGCACCAGGGCGGCGCGGCGGTCGTCGGCGACCCGGTACACGGCCAGCAGCGCGTCGACCTCCGCGCCGGAGATCTTGCGCTTGCCGTTCTCCAAGTTCGACAGCATCGACTTGCTCCACCCGAGCCGCGCGGCGGCAGCCGTCACGGTCAGCTTCGGCGTGGTCGCCTCGCGCAGGCCGCGCAGCTCGGCTCCCAGCGCGCGTTCGTGCGCGCCGGCCGCCTTCCTCGGCATGGACGGACCTCCGCTGGGCTGTCGGGAAAGCCGTGTTGCAGCAACAACGGCGGTCTCACGACTCCAGCGTGCCACGTTGTGCGTACCGGACCAAGGTTGTGAGCGTGCCTCAATCGGATGAAGTTTCGAACCACCGCTGCCGGAACTACCGCTGCTCCAGCACCCGCCGCACGAACGCCACCACGTCGTCGAGCACCTCGTCCCGGTTGGTCTCGTTGAAGACCTCGTGCCGCGCGCCGGGGTACACCTTCTCCTCGAACAGCAGGCCGCGGATCCGGTCCGTCCCGGTCCGGGTGTCGGCCAGCGGGACCAGCGGGTCCGCGTCGCCGTGCAGCCACAGCGTCGGCAGGTCCTCCAGCGTCGGCCCGTAGTTCGCCTCGTCCAGCGCCCGCTCCACGGCCTCCAGCGTCGGCCGCTTGAAGGGGCCGTGCCAGACCAGCGGGTCGGCCGCGTACGCCTTGCCCACCTCGGGGTCGCGCGACAGCGCCTCCGGGTCGATCGGTGAGTCCGGGATCTCGTCCAGCCCGAGCACGTCCAAGCCCTCCCACGTGCCGAGCACGGGCGCGGAGAGCACCAGCGCCGACACCCGGCGCTGCTGGGCGTACCGGGTCGCGACCAGCCCGCCGAACGAGTGCCCGACCAGCACCACCGGCAGGTCCGCAGCCGCGGACTCGACCGCCGCGCCGACATCGGCCACCAGGCCGTCGAACGACGGGATCAGCGCCCGCTCGCCCGCCGACTCCCCGTGCCCGACGTGGTCCGGCGCGACGACCAGCGCGCCGGCCTCGACCAGGCGCTCGGCGACGTGCCCGTAGCGGCCGCTGTGCTCCCCGTACCCGTGCACCAGGACGGCGAGCCAGGACGGCTCCAGGTTGGGCCAGGTCCGCACGGCGAGTTCCCCGGCGTGGCCGGGCACGTTCGACTGGATCACCTAGGCAGGGTAGAACGCGCTGATCTCGATCTTCCCGCCGCCGCACACCGGGCCGTGGCTCCACGCCACGGTCATCGGCTGCGTCTCGTCCGGCGGGATGGCCGCGGCCTTCGCCGGCTCCGGCTCGCACGGGCCCTCGACGGGCTCGTCACCGGTCGCCACGACGGTCCAGCGCAGGTTCGCCGCGGCCTGCGCCCCCGGTGGCAGGGTGATCGGCACGGGGGCCGGGTCCTCGGTGCGCTGGAGGTTCGTCGGCAGGGGCTGCCCGGCGCCGTCGAGCAGCTGGAAGCCGCTGTAGCCGTTCAGGGTGCACTGGGCGGAGCCGTTGTTGGCCACCACGAACTTGGCGTACCGGTTGCCCGCGCCCGAATCCACCGACCCGACCTCGCCGGCCAGCGACGACGCGGTGCACCGGGTGGACGCCGGGGTCTCCGGCGCGCCCGTGGTCGGCGGCACGGGCACGACGCTGCCCCCGCTCGGCGGGGTCGTGGTCGTGGCGGGCGCGGTCGGGAGCGTCGACGTGTCCGCGGCCTGCTGGGGACTGCCGCACGCGGAGCCCAGCAGCACCAGCGCGCCACAGAGGACGAGTCGCCTCATGTCCACCTCCTGGATCGTGGTCCTACCAGGAGGACGTACCCATTCGGCGCAAGGGCGGGTCGCTTCGACAGGAATTCACCGTATCGGGCGCGTCACAGTCGGTTTTCGACCCAACCGCCGGGGAGCGGCACCAGACCGGTCGCGTCGGCGGTCCACAGGTAGGTCCAGCACACCCGGCCGTCCGGCATGGTGACCCGGGTCCGCCGGTACTCCTCGCCCTCGTACTCGTCCAGCACGGGCAGGGCGTCCTCGGGCGACTCCAGCCGCAGCAGGTGACCCGGCACGCCGGGACCGTCGCCGGGGCGCAGCGCGGGGTAGCCGCGGCCGGTGTCGAGCAGGGTGCCGGGCAGTGTCGCGCGCTCCGGCTCGCCGGTCACGTAAGGCCGCACGAGGTGCCACGCGACCATGCCGGGCTGGAGGGTGCCGTAGACGAACAGGCGGTCCGGCCAGTCGTCCGATGACGGGTCGCCGTGCACTGGGGTGACCTCCAGTCCGTCGCTCTCGGCGGGCCGCCCGCCGAGGGTGCGCGCGCCGCGCTGGTCGACCTCCGAGCAGCGGACCTGCCGCCCGTTGGCGAGCAGGGGCATCCGGCGGGTGCCCGCGCCGGTGTAGGCGAGCACGGAGTCGACCACCGCGCCGTCGAACAGGGTGACCTTGCCGGTGTGCACGCGGACCAGGCGGTAGCGCAGGCCGCGGCCCTCGCAGCGGTCGAGGACGCGCAGCTGGTCGGCGGTGGCGAACCACACGGCGTGCTCCTCCTCGACGCCGGGGGCGGCGGCGAGGGTCGCCGGGCGCTGGCCGTCGGTCTTGCGCAGCCCGGCGGCCCAGACCGCCGAGAGGCCCTCGCAGCGGGCCCGCAGCACGACGGCGGGGCCGGTGAGGCCGAGTTCTTCGCGGAGCCAGGTGACCTTGGCGGGGTTGGCGTTGGAGCCGTAGGCGAGCACCGGCATCCGGTCCGCCAGGGGTGGTTCGCCGTGGTCGGCGAGCCAGTCGTCGAGATCTTGGCCGTCGGGCGCGACCCGCCACCCGGAGTCGGCGCCGGGGTCCGGGGTGACCGGCCAGCCCGCCCCGTCGAGGTGCACGAAGCAGTGTCCCGGCCGAGCGCCCGGGTAGGGCTCGGCCGGGTGGCTATCGTCCGTGAAGGGCTGCGTCATGGGCCCATTCTGGCAAAGCTCACCCGGAATTCACGCCATGTTGGGATTGTCTGACAGGCCAGACATCCGATCTCTGCGTCGACCAAGCCGCTCCGCACCCCTCGCCCGCGCCCGGTGGACCGATCCAGATCGGAGGGGTAGACGTGACCTGTCACACGTTATCGACGCGCCGCGCGTCGTACGCCTGCTGAGCGGCCAGCAGGCTGGGCAGGTTGTCCTCGATCCACCCGAAGAGTCCTCGGATCTGTTCCGCGACCTGGGTGCCCAGCGGGGTCAGCGTGTAGTCGACGTGCGGCGGGATCACCGGGCGCACCTCGCGCAGCACCAGCCCGTCGCGCTCCAGGGCCTGGAGGGTCTGCGCGAGCATCTTCTCGCTGATCCCCGGCACCGCGCGCCGCAGCCCGCTGAACCGCTTGGTGCCCTCCACCAGCTTGCCCAGCACCAGGCTGCCCCAGTGGCTGGTCGCGTGGTTCGCGATCTCGCGCGACGGGCAGTTGCGGTCGTACACGTCACCTCTCATGCCCATGGCGACGACCCTACCTGCACACTTCCTCAGACGTAAGTACCCCACGCAAAAGTGGGTACTTACGAATAGTTAGCGTCGACCCTAGCGTTGCCGGCATGACCACGTTGATCACCGGCGCGACCGGCCACCTCGGCTCCCTCGTCGTCAAGCACGCCCTGGACCGGCTGCCCGCCGCCGACCTGGCCGTCTCGGTCCGCGACCCGGCCAGGGCCGACCTGCCGGTCGAGGTCCGGCACGGCGACTTCGCCGCCCCGGAGACCCTGGCCACCGCCTTCGCCGGCGTGGACAAGCTGCTCCTGGTCTCCGCCGACGGCCCCGACGAGGTGCGCATCGGCCTGCACCGCGCGGCCGTCGCGGCAGCCGTGGACGCGGGGGTGCGGCACATCCTCTACACGTCGGTATCCGACGCCGACACGTCCCCGTTGGGCCTGGCCAAGGTGCACAAGGCGACCGAAGAGCTGATCCGCGCGACCGGCCTGGCGTACACGTTCCTGCGCAACGGCATGTACCACGAGAACTACACCCGGAACCTCGGCCACGGCCCGATCGTCACCGCCGCCGGCGACGGCCGGATCGCCAGCGCCTCCCGCGACGACCTGGCCCTGGCCGCCGCGATCGCCCTGACCACCGCCGGCCACGAGAACACCGTCCACGAGTTCACCGGCCCCCGCGCGTGGACGTTCGACGAACTGGCGGCCCTCGCCGGCACCACCCACCAGCGCGTCACCGCCCAGCAGCGGACGGCCGCCCTGGAGGGCTTCGGCCTGCCCGCGTTCGTCGCCGAGCTGCTGACCGACATCGAGGTCACCATCGCCGGGGGCGCCCTGTCCGAGGTCCGCCCAGACCTGGAGAAGGTTCTCGGCCGCCCGGCCACCCCGGTGGAGGACGCCGTGCGCGCCGCGCTCGCCTGACCCCCGACCCGTCAATGAGGAAACTCCGAGGCCCGGAAAACGGACCTCGGAGTTTCCCGTTCCGGACGTTGTCGGTTACCGGTCACCCGCCAGGATCAGCGCCGCGTCGATTTCCGGATGGGCCTGCGGGTTTTCCGCCCACCACTTCGCGTAGCCGGGGTTGCGGGGCAGCACCGCGTGGTAGGCGCGCGCCGCGCAGGCGAACACGTCGTGCGCCCGCCCCGCCGCCGGACCCTCGCGCCGCGTCGCCAGCATCAGGTCCACCACGAGCGGGGCCCCGCGCAGCGACTTGATGATGATCCCGTCGCCGCTGCGCGACTGCGGCAGCGCGAACGACACCGCGCCCTTGGCGACCAGGCTGCGGGCACTGGACGCCTCGTTGACGTGGTGCGTCAGCCGGGGCGTGAACCCCGCCTCGGCGCACACGCTGAAGATCTGCAGCCGGTTGCCGACCAGTTCGTCCGGCGGCGCGACCCAGTCCCGGTCGGCCAGCTGGGCCAGGTCGACCTCGTCCTGCTCGCCCAGCGGGTCCCAGTCGGGCAGGGCGACGAACTGCGGCTCGGCGATCAGCCGACGGATCTCCAGACCGCGCAGCTCCCGGCGTTCCATGCCCTCGAACCGGTCGATCAGGCCCAGGTGCACCTGGCCGTTGACCAGCAGTTCCAGCAGGTCCGAGCCGCCGGGGGCGATCTCGGTGCGGATCTCCGAACACGGGATGGTCCGGCGCAGCTCCTCCACGAAGTGGCCGAAGAACAGGGTGGGCACGCCACCGACGATGAGCGGTCCGGGTGTTCCGTCGCGGGTCTTCTCCTTCGCCAGGCTGACCAGTTGTTCCACTTCGTCGAGCACCAACCGGGCCGTGCCGACGACCTGTTTGCCCAGGTCGGTGGCAACACTGCCACCCGGTGTGCGATCGAACAGCTGCCCGCCCACGATGCGTTCGACCGTCCGGAGCTGGGCGCTCATCGCGGGCTGCGTCAGGCCCAGCCTGATCGCGGCCTTGGTGAGACTTCCCTCTTCGGCGATCGCGCACACCGCGCGGAGGTGGCGGAGTTCAAGCTCGGGCATAACGCTCTTCTATCCCCCTTTTGAATGAGCCGCCACCCCTCGCGGCCGCCATAGTTGGCGAAGTCCCCGTGAAGTGGAGAGGAAGCCATGCGCGCCAGCCAGATCTACTGAGTGTGGATGCCACACAGCTGTGGCCGTCCCGTCCCACCCCCCCACGTGCCACCACGGACGTGGTCGAGCGACCCGAACACCGTTTACGCGGGCGGAGGTATCGGGAAACGCCGGGGAGCCGGTGACTGGCCAAGGGGGTGCGAGGCGGACGTCCCCACCCCGTTGCGGGCCGCCGGTCGTGACTGCGGAGTAGCGACCGGCGGCCCCGCCGCGTTCTCGGTAGCGTCGAGACCATGGCAGTAGTTGACAGCCCCGTCGGCTGGGTGAACAAGCACATCCGCAACTACATCGAATCCGATGGCGCGAAAGGTCACGAGTGGCGGTCCGGCGTCTACACGCTGCTCCTTACGACGATCGGCCGAAAGTCCGGACAACCTCGTCGCACCGCGTTGATCTACCAGCCCTACGGTGACGCGTACGTGATCGTGGCGTCTTACGGCGGCTCGCCGGACCATCCGGCCTGGTACAAGAACCTGGAGGCGAACCCGACGGTCGACGTCCAGGTGGGCGCGGACGAGTTCACCGCCACCGCCCGCACCACCTCCGGCGACGAACGCGCCGAGCTGTGGAAGCTGATGAACGAGGTCTGGCCCGACTACGAGGGCTACCAGAAGAAAACCGACCGCGAGATCCCCGTGGTCGTCCTGGACCGCGTCTGACACCCCCTCGCACCGCCAGAGCCGGCCCACACAGCCCCCTCGAACGCCTCATGGCCGCGCCAGAACACCCCCGGCGCGGCCATGAACGTCCCGCATTGCCCCCACCCGGTCGCGCTCGTGGGGTCCTCTGACCTCCCCGGCTCCTCTGCCTCCTCCGGGTCCGATCCGCTCACAGGGGCACGGCCGCGCCCGTCACCCGCACCTGGTCCCGATCGGGCCGCACGTCGACGCTCAGCAGGCTGGGGCGGCCCAGGTCCACGCCCTGGTGGATGGTGAGCGTGCGCGGCCGGGGCACGAGGCCGAGCGTGCGCAGGTAGCCGCCGAACGCCAGCGCCGCCGCGCCGGTCGCCGCGTCCTCCACGACACCGCCCACCGGGAACGGGTCGCGGGCGTCGAACACGTCTTCTTCCCGCTGGTGCACGAGGTGCGCGGTGACGGCGTCGTTGCGGGTCAGCAGGTCGCGCAGGCCGTCGAAGTCGTAGTCGAGGTGGGCCAGCCGTTCCCGGGTCTTCACGGCCAGCACCAGGTGCCGCGCCCCGCCGAACGCCCAGTGCGCCGGGTAGCGCGGGTCGAGGTCGTCGCGCTCCCAGCGCAGCACGTCCAGCGCGCGGTCCAGGTCTTCCGGGCGCACCGGCGTGGACGAGGTCGGGACGCTGGTCAGGGTGGCGGTCCGGCCGTCGGTGTCCACCGCGACCCGGCCCGCCCTGGTGTGGAACGCCAGGGTGCCGGTGCGGTTCATGGCGACGGCCGTCGCCACGGTGGCGTGCCCGCAGAACGGGACCTCGACCTCCGGGCTGTAGTAGCGCACGTGGAACGCGTCGGGCTCGTCGTGCGGGAGGACGAACGCCGTCTCGGAGTAGCCGACCTCGGCCGCGATCGCCAGCATCCCGGCGTCGTCCAGGCCCGTGGCGTCGAGGACCACGCCGGCCGGGTTGCCGCCCGCCGGGTCGGTGGTGAAGGCGGTGTAGCGCAGCACGTCTGTCATGGGCTCCAGCCTCCATCACCCGACATATCGAATCAAACGATTCTCTGCGATGAGCACGATCGGTACTGTCGATGACATGGACACCCGTCTCCTGCGCACACTCCTCGTTCTCGCGCGCACGGGCAGCTTCACCGCCACCGCCACCCAGCTGCACCTCGTGCAGTCGACGGTGACGAGCCAGGTCAAGGCGCTCGAACGACACCTCGGCGCCCGCCTGTTCGACCGGCTGCCCAGCGGGGCCCGGCTGACCGAGGCGGGTCGGCGGGCGGTCGAGAACGCGCGGGAGGTGCTGGCCGCCGAACAACGCCTGCGGGACGCCGTGCGCGGCAGCACGGCGGTGGAGGGCGACGTCCGGATCGGCGCGCCGGAATCGGTGTGCGCCTACCGGTTGCCGCAACGGATCGCGGACGTGGCACTGCGCTGGCCCGGCATCACCGTGCACCTCACCCCGGTGGGCACCCGGGAGGCGATCACGGGCGTGCGCGGCGGCGGACTGGACCTGGGGCTGGTGCTGGAGGACTCGGTGGTGGCCCCCGGCCTGGAGGTCAACGCCATCGCCGTCGAACCCATCGAACTGGTCGCCGCGCCGGGCGTGCCACTGGACGAGCGCTACTTCCTGCTGGAGGAAGGCTGCTCCTACACCGAACGCTTCGTCCGCGAGCTGCCCGCGACCCCCCACATCACCCGGTTCGGCAGCATCGAGGCGGTCAGGTCGTGCGTGGTGGCGGGCCTGGGCTGGGCTGTCCTGCCCCGCGTCGCGGTCTCCGAACAACTGGACGCGGGCACCCTGCACCGCGTGCGGGAACTGCCCGACAGCACCCTCTTCCTGGTAACCGACCCCCGCCGAACCCCCTCCGCCGCCGTCCGCACAGTCGCCGACGCCCTCAGCTGACAGCGCCACAACCGCTCAGCCACCCGCCACCACACCGCTCAACCCACGCACTGGTGCGAGGACACTCCACTCCTCCCTCCTGGCCCAGACAGCCGTCAGGACAGCCCGACCAGCATCGCTTCACAACTGCGCACCACCACGGCCGCCGCCCGCCGCTGTCCCTGGTCGTACGCCGGGTTCGCGGCCTGTTCGCGCCACCGGCCCACCGCGTCCAGCACCACGTGGCGCAGCTCGGCCTCGTCCGGCTGGTAGTCCATTCCCAGGCGTGCCACCACGTTCGTCCCCAGCCCGCCGACCAGGCGGGTGGCCTCCCCGTCCAGTTCGCCGGGCAGCTTCGTCCGGCCGCTCTGCAACGCCGCCAGCAGGCGCAGCTCGCGGAAGTCGTGCGCCGAAGCCAGGATCCGCTCCACCGCCGCCGCCAACCCCACCGAGCCGGGGCGGGGTTCGTTGCGCAGCACCACGTCGAGGCCCAGCAACGCCGAACGCGCCTTCAGCACGTCCTGCCGTTCGGTGAAGTAGGCCCCGATCGACTCGCGCAGCTCGCCCAGGCCGCTGCGCTGCACCAGCTGGCCCGTCAGCCGCACCTGGGTGTCGAAGCCCTGTCGGATCAGGGTCGTGGTCAGGCGCACGCCGAAGATGCCGAACCGGTCCACCAGCCCTCGTCGCACGGCCGGGTCCAGGCGCACCGGGAAGTCGTCGCCGACGAACCGGTCCGCCGACAGGAGGTGGTCGTCCAGTTCGGTGCGCGCCAACGACGCCAGCGACGTCAACGCCGTGAACTCGTCCGGGCGCAACGTCCGGGCCGCCACGGCCAGCAACCCGGCGACCGCGATCACGTTCTGGCACAACGGCTTCACCTGCGCCTCGCGCCGGTAGCGGCGGGCGATCTGCTTGGCCGACGACAGCGCGTCGATCCGACCGCCGCCGATCTCGTCGGCCCGTGCCAGCACCAGCACCGTGTTCACCGGCGCGGCCCGTGCCACCGCGTGGTCGTGCGCCGTCCGCAGGTAGCGCAGGTCCGTGCTGTGCACGTGCCTGGTCAGGTAGAGCACCGCGTCCGCCTCGCCGTACACCTGCTCGACCGGCGCGCCCGCGGGCGTGTCGATCAGCGTCAGGTCCCGCAACGACCGCGACGGCCACTGCACGTCGACCCGGTCGGCGTCACCCGCGTCGACGAACGCCCGGCCGTCCCGCCGCGCGATCGGCACCTCGTGCGGCCCGATCGCGGCACGCGGGCGCTCGCCGTCCCGGTACCAGGTGAACGCGCCGGTGGGCACGAACTCCTCGCCGATCAGCGCGTTCGCCACGGTCGACTTGCCGCTGCGCGGCGCACCCGCCACGGCCACCCGCACCGGCTCGGTGAACCGCGCCTGGTGCCCCCGCAGCCACGCCACCGCTCGCGGGCTGTCCCGGTAGACCGCCAGCGCCTCCTCCACCAACACCCACACCTCGTCGGCGAGGCTCACCCTCCGCCCCCGCTCCTACCCGCACCCACGCGCCGACCAGCACCCACGCGCCGCCCTGCCCTTCGCCCAGCACCCACAGACCGCCCAGCACCCGTGCGCCGGAACCCAGCGGTCATGCGCTGATCCCGAGGGGTGGGGCGCTGCCCGCGACAGCTTGGACCCGTTGGTAGAGCTGGACGAGCCGGTCCAGTTCGCGTTTCGCCTCGCGGGCGCGGCGTTCGCGTTCCGCGGCGTCGGCCTGCACCGCTCTGCGCGCGCTGCGGGCCGATTCCAGCAGCGTCTCCTGGAGGTCGTCGGCCAGCGTGCTGAAGTGGCCGCGCAGGCTGCGCTGGATGGTGCGCGCCGCGTCCCGGAAGTCCTTGCTGAACTTGATGAAGAAGTCGTCCACGTGCCGCTGGGCGGCGACCTTCGCCGCGGCCTGGCGGCGCTTGAGCCGCTGGTCGCTCTCGTCCAGGATGGACTTGCCGCCGAACAGCGCGCCCGCACCCAGCGAGATCACGTTGATCAGCGGCATCCCGGCCAGGCTGGTGACCAGGCCGAACATCAGCACCCCGCCGTACGAGCCGCGCAGGCCGGTGAACAGCTTCTGGCTCACCGTGAACCGCTCGATCACCGGTTTGTCCATCTTGGACACCCGGTCGAGCACGTCGGCCGGGAACACCGACTCGGGCATCAGGTCCTCCCGGTGCACCGGGAAGCTGCGCGCGACCTTCTCGGCGACCCACTCCGACCGGTCGAGCAACCAGGTGAAGTTGGTCGCGGCGGCCTCGGTGAGGTTGTCCTCCAGCCAGTCCTCGAACGCCTGCCAGCCGCGCGCCGGGTCGGCCGTCTCGAACGTCTTGTCCACCTCGCGCAGGATCCGCCGGGTCCGGTCGCGCAGGTCGTACTCCAGGTCCGACACCAGGTCGGCCATCTCGTCGGAGAGCACCGTCTGCCAGCGCGCGGACCGCCGGCGCAGTTCGTCGATCCGCCGCTGGGCCTCGGTGAGCTTGGCGATCGTGGTCTGCGGGCCCTGGTCGGTCAGCTCCTCGCGGACCGGCGCGACCAGCTGCTTGATGGCGGACGCGGCGGTCACCGCGACCGTGCGGCGGGCCAGCACGTCGGCCGCCGCGACGATGTCCTGCTGCACGCACGCCAGCAGCTCCGGGAAGCCGGACTCGGCGTTGAGCGCCGTGTCGCCGGTCTTCGCGGCGCGCAGGCGCAGCGCGGCCGACACCGGGATCAGCTTGGCGGCCACGCCCGCGCGCGCCAGGTGGGCGCGGTTGCGCTCGACCACCCGCCGCCACTGCGCCGCGATGTCGATCTTGGTCAGCACCACGGTGACGTTCGGGCAGGACGTCATGACCTGCTTGAGCAGCTCGATCTCGGACGCGGTCAGCTCGGCCGTCGCGTCGGAGACCATCAGCACGGCGTCCGCCTGGAGCAGCGCGGCGAACGTGCTGGCGGTGTGCGCGGGGCGCAGGTCGCCGACGCCGGGCGTGTCGATCAGCACCAGGCCGGAGGTGAGCAGGGCTCGCGGGATGCCGACCTCGGCTCTGAGCAGTTCACCGGTGTGACCCGCGCTGACCTGGTCGGCGAGCTGGTCGATGGGCACCGGGATGCGCTCGGTCGGCGTGTTCGCGATGGTGCGGACCAGGGTCGCGTTGGGGGTCTCGGCGTGCTGCACGAACGTCGGCACGGTCGTGGTCACGTCGTCGCCCACCGCGCAGACCGGCGCGTTGACCATGGCGTTGACCAGTTGGCTCTTGCCCTGCTTGGGCTCGCCGAGCACGAGCACCCGCAGCTTCGGGTCGAGCTGGCGGCTCCGTGTCTCGCGCAGCCGTGCGGCCAGGTCCGGCCGGTTGTGGGCGGCGCAGGACCGGATCGTGTCGTCGAGCACGTCGAGCCAGGGTGCGGACATCACCCGGAAGAGTCTGCTGTATTCACCCGGTGAGGTGAAAGAGGGCCGGCGTCGCCCGCTGGACGACACCGGCCCCCACTCTCACACCACCGCTCGCGACAGCCCTGGAACAGCGCGTCGCCGGTGTTCTAGAACAGCGCGTCGCTGATGTCGCCACCACCGACGAGCGGCAGGTCGTTGAGGCCCGCGCCCAGCAGCGGGACGTCGATCGCACCGACCTGGTCGGTGATCCCGCTCACGCCGGTGGCGTTCGACAGGTGGCCCGCCGTGTCCTCGACGGTGTCGACCACGGTCTCCGGGCCCAGCTCGCGCTGGGGCAGCCCGGCCAGGCCGTCCACGTCGAGCGCGCCGGTCAGGTGGTTCGGGGCCAGCGAGCCGGTCAGGTTGCCGGCGAGGCCACCGGTCACGCCGTCGACCACGCCGGTGAGCGTGTCGACCGCGCCGAACACGGGGCTGGTCAGGCCGTCCGTGCCCGGCAGCGCGCCGGTGACCCCGCCCGCGTGGGCGACGTCCAGGGAACCGGTCGCCGTGCCGGCCAGGTCGTGGACCGGGCCGGTGGCGGTGGGCAACGTGCCGTCCAGGGTGTGCGTCACGTCGCCGACCGCGGAGAAGTCACCCGCCACGGACGCGTCGACGGAGCCGACGACGTCCGCCAGGCCCCAGCCGGAGAGGCCGCCGAAGACCTCCAGGCCGTTGGCGTCGGCGCTCAGCGCGCCCGCCGCCGCCAGGTTCACGTCGGACGTGCCGGACACGCCCGAGAGGGACAGCTGCTGGGCCACGGCCTGTAGCTGGCCGATGGCGCCGGTGGCGTCCACCGCGTCCAGCGGGAGGTCGTTGAGCACCGCGCCGTCGAGAGCGGGCAGGCTCCCGGCGGGCACGTAGTCGAGGACCAGCGGCAGGACCTCCTGCACGTCCAGAGCGCTGATGTCGCTCAGGCCCGCGTCGGCCAAGGCACCCTCGGCGTCGGCCTGGAAGTCGGCCAGCCGGGCGGGGTTGCCCAGCAGGTCGAGGACGAAGTCGTGCAGCGTGGTGGGGCTGGTGCCCATGATGGGTGTCTCCTGGTCGAATCGGTCGGGGAAGGCAGGACCGGCAGGGGGAGGTCCAGCCACGACGATCAAGGTATTGACCGGGGGAGCCGCGGCCATCGGGGATTACTCCCAGTAGATCCCGCAACCACGATGGGGTGGTTCTCGTTCACTCCCTAGGGGGTTAGGGGATCCAGTTGTGACTCCTCGGTAGCCCCGTGTACGTACTGGGACCCGTTACCGCGACCGGCCGAGGCGAGGAGGCTCCGAGTTGCCGTACGTCCTCGGGGTCGACGTGGGCACCACCCGCACCGCCGCCGCCGTCTGCCGGCTCGGCGGGGCCGGCCGCGCCGAGCCCGAACTCGTCGGGCTCGGCGGCCCCGGTGGCGGGGTCGCGACGTCCTTGCAGCTCACCGCCGACGGCGCGTTCGCCGTGGGTGAGCCGGGTGACCCGCGCTGGACGGCCACCGGCTTCGCCCGCCGGGTCGGCGACGAGGTGCCCGTCGCGCTCGGGTCCGAGCTGTACCCGGCGGAGGAGCTGACCGCGCTGCTGGTGAGGTGGGTGGCCGACCGGGTCGCCGACGGTGAAGGTGAAGCCGCTTCACGAATCGTGCTGGCGCACCCGGCGGGCTGGGGACCGCACGCCAAGAACCTCGTCCACCGCGCTCTGCGTTCGGTCGGCCTGCCCGACGTCACCCTGCTGGCCGAACCGCTGGCCGCCGCCGCCTGCTTCGGGCGCGGCCCGGTCGGCGTGTTCAGCCTGGGCAGCCACGCGTTCGGCGCGGCCGTCGTGCGGCCGCCGTTCGACCTGGTGTCCTGGGCCGAGGGCGTGGACCAGGCGGCCGGCGCGGACTTCGACGACCTGGTCTTCCAGCACGTCCGCGGCACCCTCGGGCGCGCGTTCACCGAACTCGACCCGGACGACCCGCGCACGCGTGGCCTGCACGCCCGGCTGCGCCGGGACTGCGAGGCCGCCAAGCGGGTGCTGTCCGGGACGTTCGAGACGGCCATCCCGGTGCACCTGCCCTCCGGCGCGGTCGAGGTGCCGCTGACCCGGGCCCGGTTCGAGGAACTGGTCCGGCCGGACGTCGAGCACGCCGTGGCGGTGTTCGAACGGGTCGTGCGCGGCACGCCGCTGGAGGTCACCGCGCTGGTCGGCGGCAGCGCGCGGATCCCGCTCATCTCGTCGCTGCTGCCCGGCCGGGTGGTGTTCGAGGCCGCGCCGGAGACGGCGGTCGCGAAGGGCGCGGCGCTGGCCGGGCGGCACCTGCTGCTCGGGCCGGACGACCCCGAGCCCATCGAGACCTCCGTGCTGGTGCGCGACGACGACCCGCTGCTGCGCTTCCCGGTCGGCGAGTTCTCCCCCGCGTCCGACGAGGAGTTCAGCGCGCCCCCGCCCCGCCCGCCGATCGACATCACGCCGCTGGACCTGCCCGAACGGCGCTCCGTGAAGCGCGCCGTGCGCGGGCTGGCGGCAACCGGGCGGTCCCGTGACCGCGACCGAGCCGAGGACGGCCGTTGAGCCCCCGCATGACTTCCGAACGCCCTCTGCTGTCCGACCCGACCCGCCAGGTGCTGGCGGAGATCGCCGCCGCGCCCGACGCCGTGCTCCGGCTGGGCGTGCTCGCGCCCGGCGGGTACGGCAAGACCACCGTGCTGCGGGAGGTCGAGCGGGCCTACCGGGACGCCGCCGACGTCACGATCGTCGACGACGCCCACCTGCTCGGCGACGCGGACCTGCGGTCGCTGCGCGCGGCCGTCGAACGGGCCGACGCCACGATCGTCGTCGCCTACCGGCCGTGGCCCCGGTCGCGGGCGTTGGCGGCGCTGGCCGAAGCGCTCGGCCGGGTGCGCGCGCCGCTGATGCCCGCGCCGTTCACCCGCGAGCAGGTGCGGGCCGCGCTGCCCGCCGCCGGGCGCGCGCTGGCCGACTTCGTGCACCAGCAGACCGGCGGCGTGCCCCGGTTCGTGATGCGGCTGGCCGGGCTCACCTCGACCGACGTGCCGGCCGACGTGATCGCGTCGTTCCGGGCCGACCTGGACTGGCTGGAACCGGACGTGCAGAAGTTCCTGCTCGCCGCCGAGGCCGGCGCGGGGCTCCGGCTCGACCTGCTGGCAGCGTTGCTGGACAAGGACTCCGACGCGGTCGGCGAGGTGATCGAGGCGGGCCGGGCCACCGGGCTGCTCGCCTCGGACGGCAGCCTGCTGCCGGTCGCGCGGACCGCCGTGGCCGCGCTGAGCCGCACCGACCGGCGGATCGCCGTGCGGCAGCGGCTCGCGGAGCTGCAACTGCGCTCCGGCGGACCGGTGCTCGACCTGGTGCGGCCGCTGCTGGGCACGGGCGTCGGCGGACCCGCCGTGGCCGAGGCCTTCCAAGCCGCCGCACGGGAAGCGCTGCCCACCGACCCGGCGCTGTCCGCCCGGCTGCTGGCCGCCGTCGGCACGCCGGACGCCGAGGTGGCGGTCCGGCAGGCCGCCGCGTCGGCGATGTCCGGCGACCTGGACGCCGCGCTGCGGCTGGCCGACCGGGTCATCACGGCCGGTGACCAGGAGCACCGGGGCGCGGCCGCCGAGGTCGCCGCGATCGCGCTGGCACACCGGGGCCAGCTCGCCCGCAGCACCGAACTGCACCGCTGGTCGCCCACCGCCACGTCCGCGGCGTTCGCGGTGGTCGGCCAGGTCGGCACCGGGCGGGTGCCGACCGGACCGCTGCCGGTCGCGCCGCCCACCATGCTCGACGGCGGCGCGTCGCTGATGGCGCACGGCGTGCTGGAGTCCATCGGGGACGCGCCGACCACCGCGCTGTCCACCCTGGTCCGCGCCGTCGGCCTGCTGGAACCCGCCGGGCGCGCGGTGCTGCTGCCGGACACGCCCGCCGCGCTCGCCGGGCTGGTCGCGCTGCACGCCGGCGAGCTCGCGGTGGCCGAGTCGGTGCTGGACCGGGCCCTGGCCACGTCGTTGGGCGGCACGTTGATGACCGTCCGGCACCGGCTGCTGCGGGCGTGGACCGCGATGGCCCGCGGGAACCTCGTGCAGGCCAGGGAAACCCTGATCGCACTGCGCAAGTCGGGCCGGCCGCTGGAGCCCCGGGACTGGATCTTCGCGGTGGCGCTGGAGGTCGGCGTGGCCCGGCGCACCAGCGACCTGGCCGCGTTGAAGCGGACCTGGGAACAGGCGTGCGAGGCCGTGCTGCGACACCCGGTGGACCTCTACACGTTCCTGCCGCTGGGCGAGTTCGCCGCGGCCGCCGCCCGGCTGCGCGACCAGCACCGGCTCGCGCCGCACCTGGTCGCGGCCCGGACCCTGTTGCGGCAGTTGGGAGATCCACCGCTGTGGGCCGGGCCGCTGCACTGGAGCCTGCTGCACGCGGCGATCATCGCCGAGGAGACGTCGGCCGCCGAGGAGCACGCGGCGGCGCTGGCCGCCGCCGCGCACCGCGGCCGGTACAGCGCGCTGGTGTCGGCCGCGGCGGAGTGCTGGCTGGACGTGGTGGCGGGCAAGGTCGACGCGGACCAGGTGGAGGGCGCCGCCCGCGGCCTGCACGCCGCCGGGCAGTGGTGGGACGCGGCCCGGCTCGCGGGCCAGGCGGCGATAAGGACCTCCGACCGGCAGGCCATGGTGCGCCTGCTGGACTGCGCGCGCCTGTTGCAGGGCCGCCCGACCGGCACCGCGCGCAAACCCGCCGAGCCCGCCGCCGAACCCGCCGACGCCGGCAAGCTCAGCGACCGCGAGCGCGAGGTGGCCGAACTCGTGGTCGGCGGGCTGACCTACAAGCAGGTCGGCGACCGGCTGTTCATCTCGGCCAAGACCGTGGAGCACCACGTGGCCCGGATCCGCCAACGCCTGGGCTGCACGAGCCGCGCGGAACTGCTCGACCAACTCCGCCAGATCATCGGCTGACCCTCCTTCACCCCTGCTGCCAGAGCCACGGCCGGTGACCGGCCGCGGCGGCAGGTGGCCGTACACCTGCGGCAGCGCGGCGTCGTGGAGGTCCAACAGCGGGAACGCGGGCTTCGGTGGGCGCGAGGTGGGTGTTCACACCCCCATCGCCCAGGAGGGGCTTGACCTGCGACGAGTGACGGATTTGCTCGCGTGTGCTAATTTTTGCTCATGCGAGCAAAGTCGGTCACGGAGCAGGCGCGGCGGGCCCAGATCGTGGGCGCGGCGGTCGAGGTCCTGGCCGAGGTGGGGTACGCGGCGATGTCGTTCAAGCTGATCGCCGCGCGGGCCGGGCTGAGCAGCACCGGCCTGATCTCCTACCACTTCCGGAGCAGGCAGGAGCTGGTCGACGAGGTGTCCGCCGACGTGCTGCGGCGGTTCGCCGAGTTCGTCCTGGGGTTCCTCGACCGTTCCGACACGGCCACCGGCGAGCTGCGCGCGTTCCTGCGGGCCAACCTGCGGTTCATGCGCGATCACCGGACGCTGATGGTCGCGTTGACGCAGGTCCGGCCGCACGCCTCCGGGCCGGGACCGGAGGACGACCTGCGCGGGATGGCCGACCTGCTGCGGGCGGGCCAGGCGGCGGGCGAGTTCCGGGCGTTCGACGCGGACACCGTGGCGATCTTCGTCCTGGCGCTGCGCAACGGGGTCCTGGCGCGCTCCGCCGAGGACCCGGGGCTCGACCTGGACCTGTGCGAACGGGAGTTGTGGACGGTGGTGGAGCTCGCCGTCGTCGGGTGAACAAGGGGGGGATCGGCATGCGTCGGGGGACGTGGGCACTGGTCGCGGCACTGATCGTCGCGGGATGCGGGGGGACAGCGGTGGACAACGAAGTGGTGCGGATCGACACGGGGGCCGTGCGCGGGGTCGTGAACGGCGATCACGTGCTGTACCAGGGGATTGCCTACGCAGCTCCGCCGAGGGGTGAGCTGCGCTGGGCGGCCCCGCGACGGCCCGCGCCGTGGAGCGGCGTGCTGGACGCCACCCGGCCGGGCAGCCCGTGCCCGCAGGTCGGGTCGTCCTACTCCGAGGTGAAGGTGTCCGAGGAGGAGTGCCTGTTCCTCAACGTGACCACGCCCGCCGCGCGCCCGCCCACCCGGCGCGAGCCCGGCGGGCGGGTGTCCGGCCGGCCGGTCATGGTGTGGCTGCACGGCGACGGCGCGATCGGCGCGGGCCACTACTTCGACGCCGCGCGGCTGGCCGTGCGGGGCGACGTCGTCGTCGTGACGATCAACTACCGGCTCGGCGTGTTCGGCGGCTTCGGCCTGCCGGGCCTGGCGGGCTCCGGCACGTTCGGCCTCCAGGACCAGCGGGCCGCGCTGGAGTGGGTGCGGCGCAACGCGGCGGCGTTCGGCGGCGACCCCGGCAACGTCACGCTGTTCGGCGTCTCGTACGGGGCCACCTCGGTCGCCGCGCACCTCGTCGCGCCCGAGTCCGAGGGCCTGTTCCACCGGGCGATCATGCACAGCGCGTTCACGCTGATCGACCTGCCCGCCGAGGCCTGGTACCCGGGTCTGGACGCGCTGCCGTGGCTGGCGTGGCGGCACCGCTCGGAGATCGAGGCGCTCGGGCAGGGCGTCGCCGCCGAACTGGGCTGCGCCGACGTGGCCTGCCTGCGCGCGCTACCGGCGGCGAAGATCCTGGAGCACCCGCACGTGATGAACCTGTTCCAGTCGTTCGGGTACGACACCCCGCCGCCGGAGCTGTTGGCACAGGGGAAGTTCGCGCGTGTGCCGGTGCTGTCGGGGGCCACGAAGGACGAGCACCGCAACCTCGTGGACATCTTCCGGGGCGAGGTGGCCGCCGAGGACTACCCGCGCCTGCTGGCAGCGGCGTTCGGCGACCGCGCGGACGAGGTGGCCGCCGAGTACCCCTTGGGCGACTACGCCACACCGGCCCTGGCGTGGGCGCAGGTGCTCACCGACCGGATGTGGGCGCGGGGGACCTACCGGCAGCACCAGCTCCTCTCCGCGCACACCACGGCGTACGCGTTCGAGTTCGCCGACCCCGGCGCGACCGGGCAGGGGGCCACGCACAGCTCCGACATCCCCTACCTGTTCCCGGCGGCGGGGGAGCACCGGCCGCTCGGCGAGCAGATGATCCGGTACTGGACGGCGTTCGCCCGGACCGGCGACCCGAACACCGCCGGGCTGCCGGCGTGGCCCACCTTCGGCGAGGGGCACGTCCAGTCGCTGGCACCGGACCGCATCGGCCCCGTCGACTACGCCGCCGAGCACCGGCTCCCGTTCTGGGACCGGGTCACTGGACGTCCTTAGTGGACAGTCGGAGCAGGATCAGCCCCACCGAGGCGATCACGAAGTTCTGGAACGCGGCGGACAGCCCGTTCCAGTCCTTCGACTGCCACATCAGGAACCACTCGCCGCCCACCACGATGAACCCGCCGCCGAACAGCAGCACCTGCATGACCCACCCGACCGTCGACAGCGGGCGGGCCGCCGGCCGGCCGCGCAGCCACGCCACCAGCGCGGTCAGCAGCACGGCGGCGGTCACCGCCTCCCAGGCGATGATCAGGACGTACGCGATGGTCACGAGGGTCGGGTCGGTGATGGCGCGGTACATCGTGTTGGGCGACTGGAACGTCGTGTCCATCGCGAACACGTGCTGCACGAACGCGCGGTTGGTCTCGTAGTCGGTGACGTTCCCGAACACCACGAGCCCCATGTAGACGCCCGTGATCGCGGTGAGCACCGCGACCACGGCCTGCGGGCTCCCCACCCGGCCGAGTAGACGCATGAGCTGAGACTTGTCCACGGCCCGTGAGAAGTCCATCACGAACAGTGCCGATTGAGACGATCACCCACGTCACCCACCGTCAACGGTTCGGACTGGCTACGGACACCCCCGCTTCCACACCACGGCACCCCGCCACCTCTGCACCCCAGCACCACGGCACCACGCCACCCGGCACGTGGTCTTACGAGCACACCGGTTCGTAATCGAGCTGCGGCAGGTGCTTGCGCCACAGCTCTTCCGGCAGCACGCCCTTGGTCTTGGCGCAGATGCGGCCGATCGCGCGCTGCTGGTCGAGGTCCCACAGCCGGACCGTGGTGTCCAGGCTGGTGGAGGCGAGCATCCCGGCGGGCGTGAACCTGACGTCCTGCAACCCGGCGTCGTGGCCGGTCAGCGCTTGCCCGAGGGGGCGCGGGCGGACCAGGTCGCGCACGTCCCACAGCCGGATCGCGCGGTCGTCGCCGCCACTGGCCAGGGTCTTGCCGTCCGGGCTGAACGCGATCGTCACGGCCGCCTCGACGTGCCCGGTCAGCGGCGAGCCGATCGGCCGGACCCGGGTCGGCGCGGACAGGTCCCACAGCCGCAGCGACTTGTCGTCGCCGGCGGTGGCCAGCACCTTGCCGTCCGGGCTCACCGCCCCCGCCCGGACCGCGCCCGCGTGGCCGGTCAGCGGCTGGCCGAGCGGCTGCGCCGCCGCCGGGTCGGCGACGTTCCACAGCCGCAGGGTCTGGTCCGCGCTCCCGGTGACCAGCGACCGGCCGTCCGGCGTGAACACCGCGAAGTGCACGTACCCGCTGTGCCCGACCAGCGGTTCGCCGAGCGCGCGCGGCCGTTCCCGGTCGGTGATGTCCCACAGCTGCACCGAATCGTCGTTGGACCCGGTGACCAGCACCTTCCCGTCCGGGCTGAACGCGACCGGCGCGCTGTAGCGGGTGTGCAGCTCCAGCGGTGCGCCGAGCGGGCGCACGGCGGCGGGGTCGGACAGGTCCCACAGCCGGACCGCCTTGTCGCTGACGCTGGCCAGTGTGGTGCCGTCCGAGCTGATCGCCAGCCCCCACACGCCCGCCTCGTCGCCGGTCACCGCCAGCGCGGCGCTGTGCGGCTCGTGCGGGTCGGTCAGGTCCCAGACCCGGATGCTCTGGTCCCGGCTGCCGGTGACCATCCGCTTGCCGTCCGGGGTGGACACCGGGCCGACGGTCCGCCCGGAGTGGCCGATCAGCACCGTCTTGGGCAGCGACCACAGCCGCACGGCGGTGTCCTGGCTGCCGGTGGCCAGCCGGTGGCCGTCCGGGCTGAACGCCACCGCGTAGATGGTGCCGTTGCGCCCGGTCAGCGGCTGGCCGATGATCAGCGGGTGGGCCGGGTCGGTCACGTTCCACAGCCGGGCGGTGCCGTCGCCGCCGCCGCTGGCCAGCACCCGGCCGTCCCGGTTGAACGCCACCGACCAGACCGCGCCGGTGTGGTCGGTCAGCGGCCGGCCGAGCAGCCGCGCGGCGGCCGGGTCGGCGACGTCCCACAGCCGGATGGTGTGGTCGTCGCTGCCGGTGGCCAGCACCCGGCTGTCCGGGCTGAACGCCACCGAGCGCACGATCCCGTCGTAGCCCGCCAGCGGCGCGCCCAGCGGCCGGGGCCGGGTGCGGTCCTCGACGTCCCACAGGACCACGGTCTTGTCGTCGCCGCCGACGGCGAGCAGCCTGCCGTCCGGGCTGAACGCGACCGACCGCACCTGCCCGGAGTGCAGGCCGAGCGCGGCGCCGAGCGGGGCCGGCGCGGTCGGGTCGGCCACGTCCCAGAGCTGCGCGGTGTGGTCCTCGTTGGCGGTGACCAGGGTGTTGCTGTCCGGCGCGAACGCGACAAGGTAGATCGTGCCGTGCTCGCCGACCAGCGGCTGGCCGAGGGCGCGCGGCCGGCTCGGGTCGGTGACGTCCCACAGCCGGACCGTGCCGTCGTCGCCGGCGGTGGCCAGGGTGGTGCCGTCCGGGCTGAACACCGCCGAGCTCACCCAGCTCCGGTGCCCGCGCAGCGGCGGGCCCAGCGGCCTGGGGTTGTCGCGGTCGCGCAGGTCCCACAGCCGCACGGTCGAGTCGTAGGAGGCGGTGGCCAGGGTGTTGCCGTCCCGGGAGAACGAGGTCAGGTAGACCGCGCCCTCGTGGCCGACGAGCTGGGTGGCCAGCGGCGTGCCCTGGGTGGACAGGATGCGGGTGTAGACCTCCTGGTCGTCCGGGCGCATCCGCTGCGCGACCAGGTCGAGCTGCGCGGACAGCGACGGGTCGGTCTCCTGGAGCCGGTCGGCCTCCGCGACGACCTGCCGGAACACCGCGTCGTCGCGCTGCCGCACGGCCAGCACGGCGGCCGTGACGGCGATGATCGCCAGCACCACCACGACCACGACCGCGCTGCGCCGGCCCCACAGCGCGCGCCGGCGGAACTGCGTGGACACCGACAGGAAGTCCTGCGCCACCCCGGTCAGGCCGCCCGGACCGGCTGCGTCGGCCCAGTGCCGGGCCGTCTCCAGCCGCGCGCCCCGGTACAGCAGGGACGAGTCGCGGTCCTGGTTGGCCCAGGTCGCCGCGTCCTCCTCCAGCCGCTGGCGCAGCAGCTGGCCCTCCCGGTCCTGGTCGATCCAGCTGCGCAGCCTCGGCCACGCCTGAAGCAGCGCCTCGTGGGTGATCTCCACCGAGCCGGAGTCCAGGGTGACCAGCCGGGCGCGGGCCAGCACCTCCAGCGCCTCCTCGCCGGCCGCCCGGTTCGCGGCCTGGTCGACCAGCTCGTGCCGGGTGGACCGGCGGCGGGTGTCCTGGGTGTCCTCGCCGACCCGGACCAGCCGCAGCAGCAGCGGGCGGGCGGCGAGCTGGGCGTCCGGGGCGAGGTCGGCCCACGCGCGTTCGGCGGTCGCCGCGACCGCGCCCTGGATGCCGCCCGCCGCGCGGTAGCCGGAGATGGTGAGCTTGCCGCCGGTGCGGCGCTGCCAGGTGGCCAGCAGGGCGTGCGAGAGCAGCGGCAGCGCGCCCGCGTCGTACGCGCCCTGGCCCGCCCGGCCCTGCGCCCGCCCGCTGCGCACGCCGAGGTCGCGCAGCATCAGCTCGATCAGGCCCGGTTCCAGTTGCAGGCCCGCCGCCCTGGCCGGGCGCGACACGGCTTCGCGCAGCTCGGCGGAGGTCATCGGGCCGAGCACCATCTGGCGCTCCTGGAGCGCCTCGGCCAGTTCCGGGAACGCCAGGCAGCGGCCGTAGAAGTCGGCCCGGACGCCCAGCACGACCAGCGCGGGCGGCACGCCGCCGGGCACCGCGGGCGTGCACGCCACGTGCAGGGCCTGCACGAACACCTGCGCCAGGCTCTCGTCACCGCACAGCGTGAACGCCTCTTCGAACTGGTCCACCACGACGACCACGCGCTCGGCGCCGTGCCGGGCGGCGTACGCGCCGAACGCGGCCCGGATCTGCCCGGCGAACCGGAGCACCCCCAGCAGGGTCTGCCCGAGGAACGTCTCCGGGCCGTCCGACGGGTGCTCGGCCGCGTGTTCGGCGAATTGCCCCGCCATTCCCTCCATCGCCAGCCCGAGCACCTCGGACAATTCCGGGATCTGCCGGACGAGTTCTTTCACCGGGTCCGCTCCGGGCGTCACCACGACGGCCGGCCAATTCTGCGAATCGGGCAGCCCGAGCGCCCCGTCGCGAATGGCCGGAATGACCCCGGCGCGGACCAGCGACGATTTGCCGGCGCCCGAGGCGCCGACCAGCACCACTATTCCGCCGGAATCCGCGGCGGCGCCCAGCCGGGAGACCAGGGCGGCGGTGCTGCGCTCCCGGCCGAAGAACCACGAGGAGTCCTCGGGCTGGAACGCGGCCAGGCCCCGGTACGGGCAGACGCCGATCTCGTCGGAGCTGGGCGGCTCCTCGTCCTCGGGCGCGGTGGCCGGGCTGGCGAGCGCCTCCTCCCACAGCGCGCGCCACGCCGCCAGGTCGTACAGGCCCGCCGCCGGCGGCTTCGGCCGGGACTTGCGGGCCTCGCCGATGAGGACTTCGAGGACTACCGAGAGTGCCGAGAACCGGGCCGGCACGTTGCGGCCGCGCCGCCAGTCGCTGACCCGCTGGGCGGTCGCCCGGACCGGCCGGCCGCGTTCGTCGGTGCGCCGGGCGCGCCCGACCGACTCGGTCACCCGCTTCAGGGGCGGGTCGCCGGCTTCCGCGTAGAGCAGCGCGAACCGCTCCGCGAAAACGGCGCGGGGCCCTGACCCCTGACCAGAACCAGCCATCCGCGGCTGACCTCCTCGGGTCCGGTCTTCCGGACCGGAAAACCGGATGTGAGCGCGTGAACAGGTCGTTTGTGGACCGGTGCGGCACCAGGCCATCCACCCTAACGACTTCGGCTGCCAAGCTGCCCGGGACGTTCCGCCGATGTCGTCAGGTTGGGCGAAGGGACCGGTCGAAGTGGTTTCGCCAGCAACTACCGCGAGTGTCGCGACGTTCTCCGCTGAGGGGTCCTGGGGGTCTTCTCAGCGGGACGCGCCGAACCGGCCCGGCCGGTGGAACGGCGCGGCGACCTGTCATGTCGGCCGGGACTGAGAGCGGTGCGACCGGCCCGGTGCCGGTCACGGCCCGTGAGGACCGGGGGATACCCGTTGAAGCACGGGTCTGCCCGATCCTGCGGACCGTGCTCGACGGGCACGCCCGGGATCGGGCCGAGGTGAGGCTGGTCCTGCTGGCCAGGCTCGCCGCACCGCTGCCCGCCCAGGCCGGGTCGGCACAACGCCGTGCGACCTGACCGGGCCGCTCCCTCGATGTCGGATTTCTGCCGGCCACCGGCCCGGCGTTCCCCGATGCTGGACCACGTGCACGAAGACCCGGAACGGTGTGTGCGAGCCGTGCAGTCCAAGGACGCGCGGTTCGACGGGTGGTTCTTCACCGCGGTGCTGACCACTCGCATCTATTGCCGTCCGAGTTGTCCGGTAGCGCCGCCCAAGGTCGAGAACATGCGGTTCTACCCGAGTGCGGCCGCGGCCCAACAAGCGGGATTCCGGGCGTGCAAACGGTGCCGGCCCGACGCCAGTCCGGGTTCCCCGTTGTGGAACCACCGCGCCGACTCGGTGGCCCAGGCCATGCGGTTGATCGCGGACGGAGTGGTGGACCGGGAAGGTGTTCCGGGACTCGCCGCCCGGCTCGGCTACAGCGTCCGCCAGGTCGAGCGCCAACTGCTCGCCGAACTCGGCGCGGGTCCGCTCGCGCTGGCCCGCGCGCAGCGGGCGCAGACCGCGCGGCTGCTGATCGAGACGACCGCGCTGCCGATGGCCGAGGTGGCGCTCGCGGCCGGCTTCGCCAGCATCCGGGCGTTCAACGAGACCGTGCGCTCGGTGTTCGCCCTCTCGCCCACGGACCTGCGCACCCGGCGGCGGGCCGTCGCGGACACGCCCGGCGTGCTGTCGCTGCGGCTGCCGTTCCGCGCGCCGCTGTGCCCGGACAACCTGTTCGGGCACCTCGCGGCGACCGCCGTGCCGGGCGTGGAGGAGTGGCGGGACGGGGCGTACCGGCGGACGTTGCGGCTGCCGCACGGGCACGCCGTGGTGGCGTTGTCGCCGCAGCCCGACCACGTGGCGTGCCGGTTGGCGTTGACCGACCTGCGCGACCTGTCGATCGCCATCGCCCGGTGCCGGCGGATGCTCGACCTCGACGCCGACCCGGTCGCCGTGGACGACCGGCTGCGCACCGACCCGGACCTGCGCCCCCTGGTGGACAAGGACCCGGGCCGACGGGTGCCGGGCACCGTGGACGCGGCGGAGTTCGCCGTGCGGGCGGTGCTGGGCCAGCAGGTGTCCACGGCGGCGGCGCGCACGCACGCCGGGCGGATCGTCGCGGCGGCGGGCACGCCGATCGCCGACGTCGGCCTGACCCACCTGTTTCCCACCCCCGACGATCTGCTCTCGCTCGACCCGGCGGTGCTGGCCATGCCGAACGCGCGCAAGGTCGCGTTCCGGGCGCTGGTGGAGGCCCTGGCCTCGGGCGCGGTCGACCTCGGGGTCGGCGCGGACTGGGCCAAGGCGCGCGCCGAGCTCCTGGCGTTGCCGGGGTTCGGGCCGTGGACCGTCGAGGTGATCGCGATGCGCGCGCTGGGTGACCCGGACGCGTTCATCCCGGGCGACTTGGGCGTGCGAGTGGCGGCGCGGGCGTTGGGGATGCCGGACACACCGGGTGCTTTGGTCGCCCGTGCACAGGCGTGGCGCCCTTGGCGCGCCTACGCCGTCCAATACCTGTGGGCGACCGGTGACCACGCGGTCAACCGGTTGCCGGCGTGATGCCTGGTGAGCCAGGCGTGAGAGGAAGTTCGCGGTGGTAGCGCACACGGTGGTCGACAGCCCGGTGGGGCCGTTGACGTTGGTGGCCCAGGACGGCGTGCTGTCCGGGCTGTACATGACGGAGCAGAGGTACCGGCCGGCGGAGGAGAGCTTCGGGGCGCGGGACGCGTCGTTGTTCGACGACGTGGTCGGGCAGCTGGCGGAGTACTTCGCGGGCACGCGGACGGAGTTCGACGTGCCGCTGGACCTGATCGGCACGCCGTTCCAGCGTTCGGTGTGGACGGCGCTGTGCGCGATCCCGTACGGCGCGACGATGTCGTACGGCGAGCTGGCGGCGGCGTTGGGGCGGCCGACCGCCGCGCGGGCGGTCGGCCTGGCCAACGGGCACAACCCGATCGGCATCATCGTGCCGTGCCACCGGGTGGTCGGCTCCGGCGGCGACCTGACCGGGTACGGCGGCGGGATCGCCCGCAAGCGGCAGCTGCTGGACTTCGAGTCTCAGACACCGACCTTGGGCCTGTCCGTCGTCGCGCCCGGCTGACGCCGCCGGGACTTGCCCCGGTCCAGCCACCACTCGATGAACAGGAACGGCAGCACCCAGCCCATCCACGCGGTGATGCCCGTGATGGCCTGCATCAGCGCGACCTCGCTGCCGCCGAACGTGGTGTGCAGCTGGTCGGGCAGGGTGAACCCCAGCCCGGCCGCCCAGAACCGGTTGGAGATGATCGACAGGGTGAGCGCGGTGCTGCGCAGCATCCAGCGGCGGTGGTCGGCGTAGCGGCGCTGCCGCGCCATCCGGTAGCCGGCGATCGTGACGCCCAGCCAGAGCGTCCCCATCAGGACGTTGCCGACCTGGTTGATCGGACCGAACGGGCTGACCGCGCCGATCGCCACGGCGAGCACGCCGCCGGGCAGGACCCCCGCGAACACGTACACGCGGCCCGCCCGGCGGTGCCAGCCGGGGTGGTTCTGCCGCAGCCACGGCCAGATCTGCAGCACGCAGGTCAGGATCGCGATCGCCCCGAACACCACGTGCGCGACCAGGAACGGGTAGTGCCACGTGTGGTTGCCGGGCTGGGGCACGCGGGTCTGCGCGGCGTCGAACGTCAGGTACCTCGGCAGCGAGAACGCCACGAACGCGGCGACCAGGACCCCCAGCGGCAGCACCCAGTGCTGTCGCCACCAACTCTGCTTCACCTGTGTGTCCACCATGCCCGGGAGCCTGGCCGGCCCGGCTGACCGACCCCGCACCGAACCCTGACAGCGCAGCTCAGCCGCCCTGCCCCGGCACCGCCCGCACCGCACCGGCCACCCGCCTCACCGACAAATTGAGTTGTCTTGACAAACGAAGTTGTCGGTGAGAGGGTTCTCCCATGCTTGAAGTGGCGGTGATCGAGGACGCGGCTACGGCCGAGGTCTCGCTGGACCCGGTGCGGGCCCGGCTGCTGGCCGAACTGGCCGAGCCGAGCTCGGCGACCATGCTGGCGGCCAAGGTGGGGCTGCCCCGGCAGAAGGTCAACTACCACCTGCGCACGCTGGAGCAGCACGGGCTGGTCGAGCTGGCCGAGGAGCGCCGCAAGGGCAACATGACCGAGCGGGTCATGCGCGCCACGGCGGCGTCCTACGTGATCTCGCCGATGGCGCTGGCCGCCGTGCAGCCCGACCCGGAGCGGTCGCCCGACCGGCTGTCCGCGCGGTGGCTGCTCGCGGTGGCGGCGCGGTTGGTGCGCGACGTGGGCAACCTGCTCACGGGCGGCGCGAAGGCGGGCAAGAGGGTGGCGACCTTCGCCATCGACGGCGAGGTCCGGTTCGCCACGGCGGGCGACCGGGCCGCGTTCGCCGAGGAACTGGCCGCGGCGGTGACCGGGCTGGTCGCGAAGTACCACGACGAGACGGCGGAGGGTGGGCGGGCGCATCGCGTCGTCGTCGCCGTGCACCCCAGCATTCCCAAGGAGTCCTGATGGGCCACGCGTACGAGGAAACCAACGAGGTCGAGCTGGCGGTCACGCCCGAGCAGGTCTGGGCGGCGATCGCCACCGGGCCGGGCATCGACTCGTGGTTCATGGGCAGCAACGAGGTCGAGGCCGGCGTCGCGGTGAAGGGCGCGTTCAGCGGCTACCAGCCGACGCACGGCGTCACCGCGTGGGAACCGGGCAAGCACCTGGCCTACGGCGGGGAGAAGGAGCCGGACGGCCGGTTCATCGCCTACGAGTTCCTGATCGAGGGCCGGGAGCGGGGCAGCACCGTGCTGCGCATGGTCGCGAGCGGCTTCCTGCCCGGCGACGACTGGCACGACGAGTTCGAGGCGATGCTGGCCGGCGGCGCGATGTTCTGGCGCACGCTGATCGAGTACCTGGAGCACTTCGCGGGCCGCACCGCCCGCCCGGTGACCGTGCCCGGCCCGCAGGTCTCGGACTGGGCCGAGCGCTGGGCCGCGCTGCACCGCGCGCTGGGCCTGACCGCCGCGCCGCGGCGCGGTGACGCGGTGACCGTCGACGGGATCCCCGGCGTCGTCTACTACGCCAACGGGCAGACGATCGGGATCCGCACGCCCGACGCGATGTACCGGTTCTTCCAAGGTCTCGGTGGCTCGCTGATCGCGATGCACCACGTCTTCGCCGACGACGAGCGCGACGAGCGCAGCTGGTCCTCCTGGATGGGCGGGCTGTCGTGACCGCGCTGGGAACGCGGCAGCGGTCCGGCACCGACGTGACCGGTCTGCTGCTGGGCTGCGGGGTGCTCGCCGGGCCGCTCTACCTGGCCACCGGGTTCGCCCAAGCGTTCACCCGGGACGGCTTCGACCTCCGGCGGCACCCGTTCAGCTTCCTCTCGTTGGGCGACGGCGGCTGGGTGCAGGTCGCGAACTTCGTGCTCACCGGGTTGTTGTTCCTGGCCATGGTCTTCGGGGTGCGGCGGGCGATCAAGGGACAGCGCGGCGGCACGTGGGGGCCGGTGCTGCTGGGGATCTTCGCGGTCGGCATGGTCGGCGGCGGCGTCTTCGTGGCCGACCCAGCGTTCGGGTTCCCGGTCGGCGCGCCGGACGGGCAGCCGGAATCGCTCTCGTGGCACGGGACCCTGCACGGGGTGGCGTTCTTCGCGGCGTTCCCGGCGCTGATCGCGGCGTGCTTCGTGTTCGCCCGGCGGTTTCGTGGCGGGTGGTCGTGGTACTGCGCGGCGACCGGGGTGATCTCCATGGCGCCCATGGCTTTCATGGGTTCGGAGTGGGGAACGGTGCTGCTGTACGCGGTGGCAGTGGTGAGTTGGCTCTGGGTGTCCGCGGTCGCGCTGAAGCTGCGCGCCGAAGTCTGAGGAGAACGTCGAACATGGGTCAGGTCACGTCCGCGGACGGCACCGGTATCGCTTACAGCAAGGTCGGTTCGGGGCCCGCGCTGATCGTCGTCGACGGCGCGCTGTGCTACCGGGAGTTCGGCCCCGCCAAGCAGTTGGCCGAGGCGCTCGCGCCGCACTTCACCGTCTAC